>NC_012491.1:3619166-4340000 GCF_000010165.1 Brevibacillus brevis NBRC 100599 | reverse complement strand
CTCAGTTGGTAGAGCATCTGACTTTTAATCAGAGGGTCGAAGGTTCGAGTCCTTCATGGCTCACCAGTTTTTACAAACCCGAAAAGTGAAAGTCAGCTAGTTAATAGCTCTGGCTACTTGGATGGGAAAATGCGGTCGTGGCGGAATGGCAGACGCGCTGGCTTCAGGTGCCAGTGGTGGCAACACCGTGGAGGTTCAAGTCCTCTCGACCGCACCAAGAAATTTCTTCTTGTGCGGACGTAGCTCAATTGGTAGAGCGTCGCCTTGCCAAGGCGAAGGTCGAGGGTTCGAGACCCTTCGTCCGCTCCATAACATGTGCCCTTAGCTCAGCTGGATAGAGCGTTTGACTACGAATCAAAAGGTCGGGAGTTCGAATCTCTCAGGGCACGCTTCTTTACTACAAAAGTGAAGATAATAATTTGTCGGGAAGTAGCTCAGCTTGGTAGAGTACTTGGCTTGGGACCAAGGGGTCGCAGGTTCGAATCCTGTCTTCCCGACCATGATTTGCCCACGTTTTACAGGTTTGCCGGGGTGGCGGAATGGGCAGACGCAACAGACTTAAAATCTGTCGGGAGTTTCTCCCGTACCGGTTCAAGTCCGGTCCTCGGCACCAGCATTTATTTTGATGCGGGTGTAGTTCAATGGTAGAACTCCAGCCTTCCAAGCTGGTCGCGTGGGTTCGATTCCCATCACCCGCTCCATACATAAAGCAGAGAACCAATAGGTTCTCTGTTTTTTTGCTTTTAGGAAAGCAGAACTATTTTTACTTGAGACAAAAGTATGAAGGCTTATCCAATAGCTGAATAGATAAGCCTTTGTTCAATACAGGTATAAATGTTTGTCGAAAGCTGTCTGACGTTTTCTATGGTAGCAACATATGTTTTCGTGTACAGTAAAACTAAGGTCGCTTACCGATGAAATAATTGGTAACGGATCTCTTGCCTTGCCTCCTGCGTTGTCAGGGGGCTTTTTTGCGTGATACAAAAGAGAGCGACCTAGCGAGCTTCCATTCGCGGACCAACTTCCTGGGCATTTGCAATCGGCAGAGAAACGATAAAGCGTGTGCGTTTTTCATTGGAATCACAATGGATCGTGCCTTGATGCTTTTCGATAATATTTTTACAGATGGACAAGCCAATACCCGTCCCATTTTGTTTAGTCGTAAAGAATGGTTGGAAGAGATTTTCCACGATCTCGGGTGAAATCCTTTCGCCGTTGTTTTCCACACTCAAATAGAGCCAACCATCTGAAGAAGTGGAGATGACATGAATATACTTGTCTGTACGATTTTGCACGGCGTCAATGGCATTGTTTAATAGATTGACGACAACTTGCTTCAAGCCTTCTTCATAACATGCGAGTAAGCAGGGGTGGATTTGTTTTTCAAAACGTATGTTTTCTCCCACGAGGCGAGGGGTAATCAGCATCTCTACTTCTTCAAGCAGTTCTTCTACTTGAACGGTTTTAAAAATTTCATCGAGAATTGGTTTTTTGGAAAAGCTGAGGAATCCGGTCAGTTGCCGATGTAAATTCTCAAACTCATGCATGACGACTTGGATATACGTCTGAAGCTGGGCCTGTTCCTGTGTAGACTCGCCGATCAGCTTCAAGAACCCTTCAATGGCGCACAACGGATTGCGCAGCTCATGAGCCATATTAGCGGCAATTTTTCCGAGCATGGTCAGTTTGTCGTTATGCAAATAGGAGATCGTTTCTTCCTTCTGGACCAGCTCTTTATTTATCATTTGTTCAAAGTGATAAACAGCCCAGAATACACTTTCATCCATGGCCTTGCCCAGTTGGCTTTCCAAATAGTGCATTTCTTGTGAGGAGAGGGACCATTTCTGTAATTCCGGTTGGAGAACCCGCCAGAATACATTCCGGTACAATTGATATGTGCGCAAAATGGAGGAGAAGGGGAATTCCTGAGAACGAAGCCACTCTCCCATATCTAATGCCCAAGTCTGCATGTCATGATCTACATCCTCAACCAGATAGCGAGCCAAGAGCACTGTTCGTTTTTCTGCAAAATCGCGAGGAATGGTCACGGGAATTTCCATGCTGCGAACAATTTCTTGCAGCCATATTGTGGTGATGCTTGGTGTTAAGTCTAAAATCTTCCTTGAAACATCATAAAGGTTTAGCGTCACGGTCTCCACCATCTCTTATCCACCCCACTAAAATCGTAAGGGAAAATGCCTAATTTAGACAAGGTATAATTAGCCTGATTTCGCAATAAAATGCATTTTTTTCGGAAGTTTTTATCTACAAAATCCGCTGAAAACCGCCTTTTTTCGGAAAAATATTCAATCATGAGTCCGATTCCAGTCGCATAAAGTAGAATGGACGAACTTTATTGGACCAGGGAGGCAGGGATGGGCGAGTATTTTTGGCTGGGTCTTGTACACATCTTCATGATCGATCTGGTATTAAGCAGTGACAATGCAGTGGTCATAGGTATGGCCTGCCGCGGACTCCCTCAACAGGAGAGAAGAAGGGCAATTTTATATGGAACATTGGGTGCAATCCTCCTGCGAATTGTATTAACGGGAATGACTACCTGGATGTTGGATATTCCTCTCGTGAAGGCGATCGGGGGAATCTTATTGCTGTGGATTGCGTGTAAGCTGATGCTGGGTGAGAATGAAGAGCTCACAGACGTATCGCATAATCAGACAATTGGTCAGGCAGTCAGGACCATCATAGTAGCAGATTTTGTCATGAGTTTGGACAATGTTTTGGCAGTTGGTGGAGCAGCGCATGGCGATTTATGGTTAGTTTTGCTGGGGTTAGCGATGAGTATTCCGTTATTAATGTGGGGAAGTGTGTGGATCGCTCGCATGATGAATCGTTTTCCCAGTATGGTCATCATTGGCGGCGGAATTCTTACCTTTACAGCAGTGGATATGTGTCTGGAGGATCCGTATGTCTGGAAATGGGTGAATCCTTTGCTTCTCAACCATATGTGGTTGCCCGTATTTGCTGCCGTAGTGGTCATGTTTTGGGGGCGGATGAAAAGGACGTAAAAGGTGAAAAGGATAGTGCATTCTTGGGCATACTACAACAAAGGTCATGACCGTTTTGCGGAATGTAAGTGGTCACATCCAGCTGAATGAAAACATAGCGGGAAAGGAACTTTTTCGAAATGAATACAAGCCTCTTGATGCTATGGGGATACTGGGATGAAATCTATCAGCGCTGCACCAGACTTACTTATATTGAGAAAGGGAACAATATTTTTCGGGTTGTTGTTTTACGCTATCGGGGAGAGCCACTCGTTACTACCGATAATTGCATCATTCATGATGGGGATTTGATTTTAAAGCTACATATACACAATTATTACTTTGCTACCCTGTGCAAAGGAGTGAAGGATGAGCTACGCGTGGCTCTTCTTTTGCGAAGACATATCCTCCAATCATTGCCGAAGCTAGCCACATTCCTGGATTCGATGGAAAATAAAGATCAAATAAAAGGGATAGTGGGAACGACCATGCTGCATAAAGGGATAACACCTTTGGGCTTCTCGATTTCTGATGTGCCTATGACCTGGTTTTTTCGATACAAGCGATGGTACTTGCGTCTCATGCTCAGAATCGTGCATCCCAATGGAAAGCGGCGATTGCAATCATGGAATTATGAAATGCCCCTAAAGCGTGTTTATATGTCCAAGGAATTTTTACTCAATCGATATGCTGACGGCAAGCAGCCTCTAGGAGAGTCCTACTAATGGCAAAGAGGTTTCTGTTAGTGACAGAGGAATGGGCAGGGAGTGGTCACCGGATGGCTGCCGAGGCTCTGCAAGAAGTTTTACTGGAAAAGGAGGGAGCACGATCGGCTCGAGTGGTGGGAGGACTGAAAACCGCCAGTCCAGGCTTACGTGTGCTCTCTCATTTTTTTTATCGCAGTATGTTGCGCTACGGTCAACCTGTGTGGCAACGCATCTATGAACAGGAAGAAATGCTGGGCAGTGCATTGACCAAAGCATTGGGATGGTGGCTATCCGCTAGATTAACGAATCAACTGTTGCTAGAAGAGAAGCCGGATGTCGTTATCGCTACGCATGCGTACTGCTTGTCCGCATTGGCAGAAGCGAAGAGAAGGGTGCCCAAGCCTTTCCAGCTCGTTTGTGTACCCACGGACTTCCATATTAATCGATTTTGGATTCATCCAGAAATTGATGCGTACATGGTGGCACACGAGCAAATTGCGCAAATTTTAATCGATCGCTATGGGATTTCGCCTGAAAAAATCCATGTTTATGGCATTCCAGTTCGGCCAGCTTTTACTACAGCGCTCCATACCGACAAAGCGGCTTGGAAAAAACAGCTTGGACTTGTTCCAGATCAATTCACAGTACTGATTGGTGGGGGAGAAGGCGGTTATGGTGGCGTGGGACAGGTTGTACGAGAGTTGATGTTGGAAGAGCAACCATTGCAGATCGTAGTCGTCACAGGGAAGAATGCAAGCCTGTACAAAAGACTGGAGAACTTGCTTAGTACCAAGAGCAATGGCCATCGCTTTCTATTGAAAGGGTTTGAGCCGCAAATGTGGCAGTGGATTGGAGCGGCTGACGCCTATATAACGAAGCCTGGTGGCATTACGTGCGCGGAGTCACTTGCTCTTAAGACACCGCTGATTTTGTTCCACCCATTGCCCGGACAAGAAAAGCATAATTGTTCCTTTTTACTTAAGCAACAAGCAGCGATCTTGGCTGAAACACCGGTAGAAATCAAAGAAATCATCAGGTCATGGCGTCAGCCCGAAAAAAGAGATGCTTTTGCAGGAAATTTGGACAAGCTGGGGAGACCAGACGCGGTTTACCAAATTGCCCACACCCTTCTGCAATTGACAGACTAAAATTGGAAGAAAAATAGGACGCATGAACAAGCAAAACTTCACACATATTAAACTTACCAACGACGAGGAGGTGATATAGATGGCTAACAACAACAGATCCAGTAACAATCTGGTGGTTCCTCAAGCAAACCAAGCTCTGGACCAACTGAAATACGAAATCGCATCCGAATTCGGTGTTCAGCTTGGACCAGACACTACTTCCCGTCAAAACGGTTCAGTTGGAGGAGAGATTACAAAACGTCTTGTCTCCTTTGCTGAGCAACAATTGGCTGGACGTGGCTAATCTCATAAGCTGGATGAAGGGAGGCGCCTATGGTGTCTCTCTTTTTATTTTTCCAAGAAGAGGGAAATTATTGACAGATGAAGATGGAGCAGATCGCCGCATAAATAATGGATGGAGGCGGATTCTATATGTGTTAGGAGGTGAGTGGATATGACAGTAGGAGCACAAGTGAAACAAACGCTTGCCAGCTTGAAAGGCGCACAAGCAGATTTTGAAACGTTTGCTCTTAGCACGCAAAACAAGAAAGCGAAGCAACTGTATTCGCAAGCAGCAGAGCAAACGCAATCCATCGTAGATAACCTCCAGCAGCGTGTAACGGAGCTGGAAAAGGAAGAACCGCAGTTTAAGGGATTCTAGGAAGTTTGGGAAAGGGAGAGGGAATTCCTCTCTCTTGGTTTTACTCTCTATAAAAATCACCTCAGGTGATGGAGGTGGCTTATGCCTGATTGGTTAATAATCCTTTTGCGCTCAATAGGCGCTGTTGCTTACTTATTTCTATTGACAAAGATCATTGGAAAAAGGCAAATCAAGCAACTTACATATATCGAATATATCGTCGGTATCAGCATCGGTTCGATTGCGGCCTTTATGGCAACCGAAATGGATGGGCCGGTCTACCATAGTTTAATTGGCATGGGGGTATTTGCGCTTTTTCCTTATTTAATGGAGTGGCTTTCCCTCAAGAGCAAGCTTCTCCGCGATCTATTTGAAGGGAAATCAACGGTTCTCATCAAGGAAGGCAAGATTTTGGAAGACAATCTGAAAAAGGAACGTTTGACTGCGGAAGACTTGATGGAACAATTACGAATCAAAAACGTGTTCCGAGTAGCCGATGTGGAGTTTGCATTGATGGAAACAAGCGGGGAAGTCAGTGTCCTCTTAAAATCAGAGAGTCAGCCGGTAACTCCCAAACACCTTGAATTGACAGTGGCTCCTTCGGAAGAGAATCAAGTGGTCATTATGGATGGGATGATCATGGACGAGCCGCTAGCAACAGCAGGTCTAAATCGCAGATGGGTGCGCACGGAGCTGCAAAAAGCGGGAGTGGCATTGGAAAATGTTTTCCTCGGCCAAGTAGACAAAGGGGGAGACCTCTATCTCGACCTCTATGACGATAAACTGATGGTTCCTGGGGCCCAAGCAATGAAGCTGGCTTTTGCTACATTGAAAAAATGTCAGGCGGATTTGGAGCTGTATGCACTCAATACAAAAAATGAACAAATGAAGCGTACCTACCAAACCGATTCGGAACGGCTCCAACAGATTATCGATCAAGTAAAGCCGTTCATGATACGGTAAAAAAGGAGTGAGTGAGACATGGCAGACCAAAAAAAGAAAAAGCTGACCCCCGTCCAGCAAGAATATCAGCAATTGGCAAAGACGCACGAGCCTCGGCAACCGCTATTGCGCAATTTTACCCGGGCATTCTTAGTGGGTGGGGGCATTTGTATGATCGGGCAAGGGATACAAGAAATGTTCATTCATTACTTCGATTTTACGGAGAAAACCGCTGGGAATCCTACAGTAGCTGTCTTGATCCTTCTTTCTGCTCTGTTGACCGGTCTAGGACTATATGACCGGATTGCCCAATGGGCTGGGGCAGGTACGAGTGTGCCAGTTACAGGTTTTGCCAACTCGATAGCATCTGCGGCCATTGAGCATCGCAGCGAAGGATTTGTGCTGGGAGTCGGCGGTAACATGTTCAAGCTCGCGGGGTCAGTGATTGTGTTTGGAGTGGCGGCGGCATTTGTCATTGGCTTGATCAAAACATTGTTTACGATGGGAGGCTGACGGATGCGCCAAGGTCATCAGTCTTGGGTCTTTCCTTTAAAACCTGTCATTCTCGGGCACGCTGCGATTGGTGGGCCTTTTGAGGCTAAGGGACCGTTAGCCGAAGACTTTGATATCCTGCACGGTGACTTGATGATTGGACAAGACAGCTGGGAAAAAGCGGAGAAAGTCCTGCTGGAAGAAGCGTGCTCGAAAGCGGTGGAGAAAGCGGGTCTCACAAAAGAGCAAATAAACTTTATGCTTGCCGGGGATTTAATGAACCAGATCATATCTGCGAGCTTTTCGGCCCGGACGCTTTCGATACCGTTCCTGGGGATTTTCGGTGCGTGCTCAACAGCGATGGAAGGCTTGGCCTTGGCTGCTCTCATGGTAAATAGTCAAGCTGCTGATTACGTCTTGGCTGCTACCTCCAGTCACAATGGGGCTGCGGAAAAGCAATATCGGTATCCAACAGAGTACGGCTCCCAGAAGCCCCCTACGGCACAATGGACAGTGACGGGAGCAGGGGCTGCTGTTGTAGCCAGTCAAGGTAAGGGGCTGCGGATTGCGGGAGCTACCATCGGGCATGTAGTCGATATGGGATTGACAGACCCATTCAATATGGGAGCAGCGATGGCACCAGCCGCATTATCCACGATTGAGTCGCATTTCCGTGACTTTCAGCTCCCTCACGACCATTATGATTTGATCGTAACAGGCGATTTAGGACGAACGGGCCATGCCATTTTATCTGAGCTACTGCCCAAGCATCACATGCATATCCCACTAGAGCGTTATGTCGATTGTGGGAAACTCATTTATGGAGAAAATCCGAATGTGTGGTCGGGGGGGAGCGGATGTGGCTGTATCGCTACAGTGACCTACGGGCATCTACTACGGCGGATGAAGCAAGGAGAGTGGAAGCGGATCTTGCTGGTTGCGACGGGAGCCCTCTTATCTCCATTGACCTTCCAGCAGGGAGAAAGCATTCCTTGCATCGCGCATGCCGTGGCTGTTGAGTCGGAGCAACTTGGAGAGTGATACCATGATGTTTTTGTGGGCGTTTCTCGTAGGAGGAACGATTTGCTTAATCGGTCAATTTCTCATGGATGTCGTCAAGCTCACACCTGCTCATACGATGTCCTCTCTTGTTGTCACAGGGGCAGTGCTAGACGGATTCGGTCTATACGAGCCACTGGTTAATTTTGCTGGAGCAGGAGCAACAGTACCAATCACGAGCTTTGGAAATGCACTCGTGCACGGGGCAATGGCGGAAGCGGAGAAGCATGGAGTCATTGGCATCATTACCGGCATTTTTGAAGTGACGAGTGCGGGTATTTCAGCAGCCATCGTCTTCGGATTTATCATGGCAGTCATGTTCCGACCTAAAGGATAGAGGCAGGTACATATTGCCACTTGTGCCAAAATAATTGAATTGAACCTACTTTCGCCAACTTGTAGAATGGGTTGGGTAAAGGAGGGTACAATTTATGTGGTGGAGCAAGAAAGTAGTAACAACCTTGCTTGCTGCCTTTATGGCTGTAGCGTTTATTTTCCCGGCCGACTCCCTGGCAGCTACACAGATTCAGCGTGGTAGTGTGAACGGGGATGTATGGGATTTGCAGTATCGCTTGCAGATGCTGGGTTACTACGATGACAAATTGGATGGCATTTACGGAGCGAATACAACAAAGGCCGTCAGACAGTTTCAAAAAGCATACGGATTACGGATTGACGGTATCACTGGTCCAAATACATGGCGCGTTCTCAAGAAAGTGTCGGTAAATAAAGCGGAAATGCAGATGCTGGCGCAGCTGGTTTATTCGGAAGCACGCGGAGAACCTTATGAGGGCCAAGTAGCAGTAGCTGCGGTTGCGTTGAACCGTGTTCAGTCCAAAAACTTCCCCGATACGCTTGCGGGTGTCATCTTTGAGCCATTAGCGTTTACCGCTGTAGATGATGGACAATTCTGGATGACTCCTAACAAGACTGCTTACCGGGCAGCTTGGGATGCCGTGCGAGGATGGGACCCAAGCAACCATTCTCTTTACTACTTTAACCCTGTTACAGCGACCTCCGATTGGATTTGGTCCCGTACACAAGTGAAGAAGATCGGCAAACACATTTTTGCCGTGTAACCATTGTTTATGCAGCCCTTGAAACAGTCTTTGTCATGATGCTGTTCGAGGGCTTTCCTTTTCATTGGAAACTATTGTTCATTGTTTTTGCAAAATAGTTCGATAAAATGATACGAAAGGATTCGCATATTTCCCTATGGAGGTTGATGATGAAGAAACGGATGATCCTTGCCTCGCTGGTAGCCTTTATGCTCATAGGTACACCAGTTGTCGAGGCAGAAACAACTCACATGAACGAAACACCTTATGTAGACATTAGCGGCCATTGGGCAGAACAACAAATCAATCAATTATACATAGCCAACGTAATTGGTCAAAACGAATATTTTCGACCTGATGACAACGTGACATTGGGTGAACTGCTTACGATGTTTGTGAATGCCAAAGGAATTGAACCTCTTGGTAACAAGCAATCATCCTTTGCGGACGTACCGGCAAACAGCTGGCTGTCGTCCTATGCCGAAACGGCCTATCGACTGGGAATTGTCCATGGGCAAAAGCAGGGGAATTACCTGTACCTACATCCGGATGCTCCCGTAAAAAGAGCAGAGCTCGCCTCTATTCTGGTAAGAACGATGGGGGACAGCGGAGTAGTCAATAACTTGAAGTGGTCTACGACGATCCAGACATTGAACCAATACGCGGATGGAAGCAATGTAAACGAGAAAGAGCAACGCCCACTCGTTTACGCCATGCAAAACGGGTTAATGAGTGCCTATGAGGACGGTACATTAAAACCGAACAAGTATATGACGAGAGCCGAAGCAGCCACATACGCGGCCCTTGGCTTGCTTCCGGGTAAGCCGAAAACGACAAAAGCCCTCGCCAACGGAACACCTTTTCGCCAGGAATTAACGGTACAGACGACTGCTTACAGCTATACGAACGACAAGATCCTGTCGTATTTAGAGTATCCACTGCGCGAAGGTGTTGTAGCGGTTGATCCAAATGTCATTCCGCTTGGTAAACACCTGTACATCGATGGTTACGGCTATGCAGTGGCAGCTGATATCGGTGGTGCGGTTAAGCAACGCCATGTGGATCTGTATCTTCCGACATTGAACGAAGCTGAAAATCATGGCCTGCAAAAAGGCGTCAAAGTATACGTGCTTGATTAATAAAAATGCTGAACATATTTCCTGCTCTTTCCACTCATACTAACGTGGAAGGGGTGGGATTTTTTCATGGTATGGGTGTTGTTAGGATTGCTTGGTTTATTTGTCCTACTAGTGATCACGCCAATAAAATTGACGTGTTTTTACAGTCGCGAGGGCGAAGATGATCAATTGGAAATTACGATAGCAGCTTGGGGTATCATTCGCAGGAAATACGAAATACCCATTCTCCTTTTGAAAATGACAGAAGCTGGGCCTGAGCTTGTCGCAAAGGTGGAAACAATCCAGCATGGAAGCAAGCTTCGGGAAAAGGTCAAGGATTTTACGCGCAGGCAAGTGAAAAAATGGTACCGGAATTATCGGGATGTGCTGGAAAGAGTTCGTGACTTGCTGCCTTTGCTAAAAGACCTGTTCAAACAAGTTCGTTGTACGAAATTAGAATGGCATACGTTGTTAGGCACAGGTCAGGCGGCTGAAACAGGGGCGCTGACAGGACTGATCTGGGGTGTGAAAAGCCTGATTGTAGGAATCCTCTCCCACTCCATCTCCTTACAGACGATGCCAGCCATGAGTGTACAGCCTGTCTGGAACCAAGCACTTCTACATACGAAAGTTCAAGCGGTGTTGCATTTTTATTTGGGGCAGTTCGTTTTCTACGCGTTGAAAGTTTTTCTGCGGATTCGAAAAAGTAAGCAGCGAAAATGGCAAGCTGCACCGACGCGTGCCTAAAAATAAATGTGGTACCAAACATATTTATTCCTTTGTACAGGGTACATGCTCCGGATTTGTTGGGGGAATGATAAAACATGAAACAGATAGGAAGGAGGAGCGACAAATATGGCAGACCACCCGATTCAAGGCCTGATGAGAACAGCGATGGAAAATCTCAAGCAAATGGTGGACGTGAATACAATCATTGGTGATCCTGTTGAGACACCTGATGGTAGTGTCATTCTTCCGATCTCCAAGGTAGGATTTGGTTTCGCGGCCGGGGGTAGTGAGTTCCAATACGATCACCATCATAATGGGCACCAACACACTCAACAGCATGAACATACTGCTAACCCATTTGGAGGGGGGAGTGGGGGCGGTGTTTCCATCACACCTGTAGCTTTCTTGGTCGTTGGCAAACAAGGAATTCGTTCGATTCCGCTTGAAAATACGACCCATCTCTACGACCGGATTTTGGATTCTGTTCCGCAAATCGTGGATAAGGTTCAGGGGATGTTTACCAAATCGGATGATACTCCTGTTTATTCCAATACGACGATTATTGCCGGAGCAGAAGAACAAGATTTGGAAGACCTTATGGATCGAAAGTAAAACATACACAAAACAGGTATGCTCCATAAGGGCATACCTGTTTTTTCAATAAGAGGCGTATGGCATTACCAGCGTTCGTTTACATACAAGCCTGTCTTCGCAGCATGTTGATAATGAAGGCTAGAGCTGGATGAGGCGATATAAGGATGGAGGGCCATCGCTTCTTCGTAGTAACGTGAAAAGGAGCCAAGGGGTTTGCTTTGCAATCCCAATGTACTTGCTCTGAATGCTTGGGCTACACGCTCCATTGTAGTTGTATAGTCCACATCGCTGGTCTGTACGGCCTCCAGCCATTTCTCATCGTCCATTTCCAATTGTCCATCTGGTAACAGCTTGATTCCAAACGTTTGGAGTTTTTCCTCTTCGTCTTTTGCGACTTGAGCGAATGCATCCAGCTTTTGCGTCGTTAACGTATTTGCTTTTTCGGCAAGCAACAGCTGCAGACGATTGTATTTACTTACTAGCGAGTGTGTGTGCTCCTGTAATCGCTCAATGTCAGTTCCAGCCTCGTCATCTTTTCCCGCAGCAATAAATTCGCGAGCACTCTTCTCCAAATCTGAGGAAAACCGGTACAGACGCGATAAGGAATCAGACAGCTCCGTTGTCCATTGCTGCTGGCGAGTGTAATACGGCTGCAAATTAAAACTGAGAATCGGATTCACTGGCGTGCTTAATTTTGCCTGAAGCATATGGGAATGATAGCGGCCTACCCGCTGCGTAAATGGAACATGGCTGACTCGATTCGTTTTCATGTCGGTCACCTCCTCACAAGCAAATGGAATGAATCCCCAGGGACAATTTACTATCTCCTATTATAGACGATGCCTACTCCATTTCAATGAGCAGATCACCAGTTTGAATGGCTTCACCTGCTTTCACATAGACGGCTTTAATTTTTCCGTCGAGTGGGGCCTGAATCGTCGTCTCCATTTTCATCGCTTCACTCACCAAAAGATGCTCGCCTTTACGCACCTTGTCACCTTCTGCTACAAGCACCTTGAGCACTTTTCCTGGCATAGAGGCACCGAGGTGGGCAGGGTTTTGTGCTTCTGCTTTTCGGCGGATCAGTTCAGAGACTTTTGCGGATTGGTCACGGATGAAGAGTTCACGTGGCTGTCCGTTCAATTCAAAATAGATGATGCGACGGCCATCTGGATGAAGCTCGCCGACTGCGACCAGCTTGATAATCAGTGTTTTACCGCGCTCGATCGTAATGGCAGTTTCTTCACCTGGACGCAATCCGTAGAAAAACGTTCCTGTATCCAAAACGGACAGGTCGCCGTATTCCTTCAGGCGTTGTTCAAATTGCAAATAAACCTGCGGATACATGATATAGGACAGGATGTCTAAATGACTGGGCTCACGTCCGATTTTGGCTTCCAGCTCAGCAGCAACTTGCGTAAAGTCAATGGGTGCGAGCAATTCGCCAGGACGTGTAGTAAAGGCATCGCGGCCTTTTAGCACGAGTTCCTGTAGCTCCTTCGGGAATCCGCCTGGCGGTTGGCCAAGATACCCTTGGAAAAATTGAATGACGGAATCCGGAAAGTCGAGGCGTGTTCCTTTCTCCCAAATGTTTTCTTCATTCAAGTTGTTTTGGACCATGAACAGCGCCATATCCCCGACGACCTTGGAAGAAGGGGTCACTTTTACGATGTCACCACACATTTGATTGACCACAGCATACATCTGCTTTACTTCGTCCCAACGGCCTTCCAGACCAACGGCTTTGGCTTGCTGCTCCAGATTGGTATATTGTCCGCCTGGCATTTCGTGAACGTATACCTCCGTGTTGCTCGCCTTCATGCCGCTTTCAAAGCCTTGGTAGTACGGACGTACATCTTCCCAGTAATCAGACAGCTTGTTGAACGATTCAAGAGATAAGCCCGTCTCACGCTCCGTATGGGCAAGGGTTGCGATCAACCCGTTCAAGCTTGGCTGGGAAGTGAGTCCAGACATGGAGCTGACGCAAGCATCGACGATATCCACGCCTGCTTCGATCGCTTTCAGAAGCATGGCTCCAGCGTTTCCAGACGTATCGTGAGTGTGCAGATGGATCGGAATGCTGATTTCTTGTTTTAAGGCAGAGACGAGCGAATAAGCAGCATACGGCTTCAAAAGACCGGCCATATCCTTGATCGCGAGAATATGGGCACCTGCTTTTTCCAATTCTTTTGCCAGATTGACATAGTAGGCCAAGCTGTACTTGGTCTTGGTCGGGTCGAGAATATCTCCGGTGTAGCAAATCGCTGCTTCGGCTACCTTGCCAGATTCACGAACGGCTTCAATGGCTGTTTGCATTCCAGGAAGCCAGTTCAGGCTGTCAAAGATCCGGAAGACATCAATGCCATTTTCGGCAGATGCTTTGACGAAGGAGTGAATCACATTATCCGGGTAGTTGGTGTAGCCTACGCCATTTGCTCCGCGCAAGAGCATTTGGAACAGGACATTCGGTATGCGCTGGCGGAGAATTTGTAGCCGCTCCCAGGGAGATTCCTGCAAAAAGCGCATGGTCGTGTCAAAAGTGGCACCGCCCCACATCTCCAGCGAGAAAAGGCCAGAACCGAGCTTGCCTGTCGCCTCTGCAATGGAGGCGAGATCGTAGGTGCGCACACGCGTTGCAAACAAAGACTGGTGGGCATCGCGGAATGTCGTGTCCGTGACGAGCACCTGTTTCTGCGCCTGAATCCAGCGTACCAGACCGTCGGCACCTTCTTTGTCCAGAATTTGCTTGGTGCCGTCCGGATATGGCTGGGTAAATGGTGTCCGCGGGATGCGAGGCGAGTCGAAGTGCGGCTTTTTCTCCGATTTCTGGAGACCGGGATATCCGTTGACAATCGTATCTCCGATATAAGATAGTAATTTGGTACCCCGGTCTTGACGGCCAGGGAAGATGAATAGCTCTGGTTTGGTGTCAATAAACGACGTATCGTAGTTGCCACTCAAAAAATCAGGATGTGTCACGACATTTTCCAAAAACGGCAGGTTCGTTTTCACACCACGAATCCGGAACTCACGCAAAGTTCGCAGCATTTTGCGAGCCGCTTGATCGAAGCTCGTGCCATACGTGGAGATTTTGACCAGTAGCGAGTCATAGAACGGTGTGATGATCGCGCCCGGATAACCATTGCCTCCATCCAGCCTTACGCCGAAGCCTCCACCGGAACGCCAGGCGGACAAGCGACCGGCATCTGGCAGGAAGTTGTTTTCAGCGTCTTCTGTCGTGACGCGGCATTGGATGGCAAAACCACTCATCTGGATATCACTCTGGGATCGGATGCCAATCTCCTCATCGGAGAGGGGATGGCCCTCGGCTACGCGAATCTGCGACTGAACAATGTCGATGCCAGTGATGAGCTCCGTGATGGTATGCTCTACCTGAATGCGTGGGTTGACTTCTATAAAATAAAAACGCTTGTCCGGCGT
The DNA here is from genome assembly GCF_000010165.1 of Brevibacillus brevis NBRC 100599. Classification (NCBI taxonomy): domain Bacteria; kingdom Bacillati; phylum Bacillota; class Bacilli; order Caryophanales; family Paenibacillaceae; genus Brevibacillus; species Brevibacillus brevis. Next base: position 4,325,088 of record NC_012491.1, on the reverse strand, counting down.
TAACAAAAACTCGACAGTCCCTGCGTTCGAATAACCGGCTTTTTTCATGAGAGTGAGAGCAGCCTGGCAAATATCTTCACGCAGCTTGTCATCCAACGATAGGCTCGGTGCTACTTCGACCACTTTTTGATGGCGCCGTTGAACAGAGCAATCGCGCTCATACAGATGGACGATGTTTCCGTGGTTGTCACCGAGAATTTGGACCTCGATGTGTTTGGGCTGTTCCAAGTATCGCTCCAAATACACCTTGGCATTGCCGAAGGAAGAGCGGGCCTCGGAACGGGCACGATCTAACGAATCTTGTAATTCCTCCTGACTGCGGACGATACGCATGCCACGGCCTCCGCCACCAGATACGCCTTTAATAATGATGGGGTAGCCGTATTCTTTGGCAAAGAGAAGCGCCTCTTGGAGTGTTTCGATTGGCTCCGGAGTGCCTGGAATGACTGGGATTCCCGCTTCAATCGCAAGACGACGGGCTTCTACCTTGTCCCCGAATTTGTCGATCAGCTCAGGGGATGGTCCAATGAAAATAATGCCTTCCTCTTGGCAGCGCTTTGCAAAATCAGCATTTTCAGCAAGAAATCCGTAGCCCGGGTGAATGGCATCGATATCGTTGCGCTTGGCAATTTCGATGATACTTTCGATATCAAGGTAAGCCTCAATAGGCCCTTTTCCCGCTCCGACCAAGTAAGACTCGTCAGCCTTGAAGCGATGGATAGAAACGTTGTCCTGCTCGGAGTAGACGGCTACCGTACGTATGCCGAGCTCCGTTGCCGCACGAAAGATCCGAATGGCGATCTCACCGCGGTTTGCTACCAGTAGGCGATTGATTTTTCTCTTTTTCATTATTCTCTCCCCCTAACGTCTCGGAAAAAAGACGTATGTAAAATTATATATAGAACAAATATACAAAATTTTCTCGACACAAGACACACTTTTTTCGATCACAGGAGGATGGATGAAGGTGAACAATGTAAACGATAAGCTGCCTGTATTTGTGTACGGCACGCTTTTAGCTGGTTTTGGGAATCATCGGATTTACGTGAAACCGTATAAGCATGAGTCAACACCTGCGACGATTCAGGGTGAGATTTATCATTTGCCGGCAGGCTATCCGGGATTGCTGAAAGGAGAGCAGGAGGTCGTGGGGGAGATCGTCATGTTTGCCCCTGACGTGTACGAGCAAGCACTAGCTGGACTGGACGAGCTGGAGACGTACTATGGCGAGAGTGATCCGCGCAATGAATACGAACGGATCATCGTGCCAGCGACTATGGAAGGAACAGGTCAGGTCGTAAGCGTCTATGTTTATCGTTATTTGGATCAAGACCTGGTCAAGCAAACAGGGGTGCACATTTCGCATGGGAATTGGCGACGCTACATGCAGGAGCTGACGAATAGCTAGTGCTAGTTTTGCCAAAACTGGTAGGGAAAAGGAGGGAGCCCTGCCATGGAATTACTCCATTGTGAACCTGCACAAATCTGGCGTTACCTGATTCCGCAAAATTACTGGATGTTTCCCGACGAAGTTCCAGAAGATGAACTGATCTTTCATTATCGTGACCATATTTATTTTGTAAACAATGACGGCTCAGTTTTGTCCATGCCACAGCCTGCTTGCTTCGAAACGCTGGATATGGGGACCTTGCTGGAGTATTTGGCAACATCGGACGACACCTTTGATTTTGACGATGAAGGGGAATTCGATTACGGTCATGTCTTAAAGCGTATGGGGTATATCGTGCCAGTCAGGGACAAGCGGGAAAAAGCCACGTATCAAATTGAGATTATCAATACGGCATTGCCGAAAGCACATGGAACACGGTACGAAATGAAGCAGGTTACCTTCGCTTTTGCTCTCTATCACGCGCTGATGCGCTGTCATGAGCTGAATGCGAAAACGGATTGGGAGTATGAGCATGAAGTGAAGCGAATCGCCGTGGTACAAGCCAAGCGAAGTGGAAAAGTGCAAGTGAATCTGTAATTTCTACTATTGGCATAGTGAAAAAAAGTGAATGATAGGGTATGATAATTGAGGTACATACTGAAAGATTTGGTGAGGAGGAAGAAATCATGACAACTGCTGTTGAGCGTCAAGGCGCATTTGTATTCAAAGGTGGTCCTGTAACACTGCTCGGTCCTGAAATCAAAGTAGGAGATACTGCTCCTAACTTTACTGTAGTAGGTGGCGATCTGTCCCCTGTAACTTTGGAAGACTCCAAGGGCACTGTTCGCATCATCTCCGTAATCCCTTCTATTGACACTGGCGTGTGCGATGCACAAACTCGTCGTTTCAACGAAGAGGCTGCGAAATTGGAAGGCGTTACTGTACTGACTGTTTCCGTTGACCTGCCATTCGCGCAAAACCGCTGGTGCGGTGCTGCTGGCATCGACAAGGTGAAAACCGTATCTGACCACAAAGACCTGAGCTTCGGTACAGCTTATGGCGTAGCGATCAAAGAATTCCGTCTCTTGTCTCGCGCTGTATTCGTAATCGATGCAAACGACAAGGTTGTACACGCTGAGTATGTGGCTGCTGCTGGTGAGCATCCAAACTACGAAGCGGCGATTGCTGCAGCACAAGCTGCGAAGTAAGCATTTTTCATAAGGAAGCTCCCTTTTTGTCCAAGTGGCGAAAAGGGGGCTTTTTTTATTTGCAGCAAGTGGAAAAATAATCTTGACGGTTTTAGTAACCAGTGGTTATATTATAACCAACGGTTACTAACCAACGGTTATAAATTTTTCGAAAAGTAAGGAGTTGAATATCACGCATGGCAAGCAAACAAGAAATACGCTCAGAAGAAACGAAACGGGCGATTTTGACGGCGGCAGCAGACCTTTTCGCTACCCGAGGCTTTGATACAGTATCCATCAGAGAAATCGCCAAAGCAGCCGGCTGTTCTCATACAACCCTCTATATTTATTTCAAGGACAAAGAAGCACTGCTTCATCATCTGTCCAAGGAACCTTTGCAAGGCTTGACTCTACAAATGGAAGAAACACTGTCCAAACAGGGAAGAACACCAGAAGAGAATTTGCGTGAAATCAGCAGTCAGTTCATCCACTTTTGCATGCGCAATCGAACGATGTATACCTTGTTCTTCATGATCAAAGCCACTCGGATCGATGTAGCGGAACCGGATAAAGAATTGCAAACGCTGCGCAATCAATTGTTTGATTTGTTGAGGCAGGCTGTAAGGCGATGCTTGCCAAGTGACATCGAGGAAGAAAAAGCGCTTGCCCATGCACGGATTTACTTCTACACGCTGCATGGCATCGTCGGTACGTATACACATTCCGAAGAACCATTGGACAGCTTGATGGAAAGGCTAGCCCCTACATTCGCACTATCCGTAGATGTTTTTCTCGCAGGAAGTCAAAAAATAATGAACAGGGAGTGACGAGAGAATGATTAGAGTAGAGCAAATCTCAGCGAACATTTGGTGTATCAAAGCGTGGTTGTTGATTCCTTTGCGGGTCTGGATTGTCAGGGAGGAGGATGGTGTTACGCTGATCGACGCGGGAATGCCATTTATGACGAAGCGGATTATGGCCTTTATCAAGCAGCTGAATGCAGGACCACTCAAACGAATTTTGCTGACGCATGGTCATTCGGATCATGTTGGAGCCGTAAAAAAAATCGCGGAAGCAGAATCCGTACCAGTTTATGCCCATCGAATCGAGATTCCGTATATGGAAGGAAAAGAGCTGTATCCTCGTCGTAAAAAGCTGGAAGTAAACGTCCAGCCTGGCTTGGCTCAGCCTTTGCCAGAGGATGCCGAAGGGAATGTAGCTCCAATTGGTGGACTGCAACCTTATTTGACACCTGGTCATTCTCCGGGGCATGTGGTGTATTATCACGAACAGGATGGAGTGCTTTTGGCTGGAGATTTGTTTACTTCCAAACAAGGCAGATTGCACCGTCCCATGCCGATGTTTACGGCGGATATGGCTCAAGCACTTAAAAGCAGTTTGATCATCCGCCAATTGCGCCCGCGCCATTTGGAAGTATGCCATGGTAAACCGATCGAGAATCCGGTAGAACAGCTCGATGATTATTTAAAAGAGGTCTCTACTTCTTTTTCGATTCCAACGAGTGTTTGGCAATCATAGGGCAATGATTGACTGAGTCAAGTCGGATGAAACGAATCCCCTTTTTCTCGCGTCATAGGTTTGAGGTGATTGGATGAAAAAGGTAGGATTACTTGGTCAACTAATTCTAATAGCGACACTGTTACTGACGGGGTGTGGGAACGGAACGTCGGCGCAAGGGACTTCACAGCTTGCGGAACCACCACAGCCAGTCATTGAATGGAGCGGAAAAACAGCAGCGACGGTACCTTCATCTTCCTGCTGGAGTTATAATAGCGAGTCGGTCTGCAAGGATACGGCAGCACCCCCGGAACTCATCGCAGAGCATAAGCCTGCACCCCTACAAGTAAAGCCCGGGGCAACGCTTACCGTCACTTTTGCCCAGCAACCAACTGCAAATACGCTCAAGGTAACACAGTGGAACGGTATCAATGAAGTTGAGCAAGCAGTGGAAAACGGCAATCAGTGGAAGGCACCCGAACAGCCGGGCTGGTATTTGTTCGATGTTCGCGGTCAGTGGACGCAAGGCGATGCAGGTCATGCATTTGTTATCGAAGTGAAAGACAACATCCGATAGACACACCGGACGGTTATGGCCAAACAGCCATGATCGTTTTTTGCTATACTGAGGAGGAGGGAAGACTTAAAGGAGAGACAACATGCTAGAAGAATTAATTAGCTTCACGGTTGATGAGGCAGATGCAGGACAAACCGTGCGAGAAGTCCTGCAAAAGCGGTATGGTGTATCGAGGCGTTTGCTCATTCGTGCCAAGTTTAAAGGCTCCATTACACGGAATGGCGTTCTCGTATTTGTAAACGAAAAATTGCAAGCCGGCGATAAAATAGCAGTCATGGTTGAAGAAGAAGCAGAAGAGACTGTTGCTCCAGAGGACATGCCGCTCTCCATTCGTTACGAGGACGAAGATTTGATGGTCATCGCAAAGCCAGCGGGATTGGTCGTTCATCCGACAGGAAATCATCCCAGTGGCACTTTGGCAAACGGGATGATCGCTTATTGGAAAAAGCGTGGCGAGAACAGAAAGTTCCGGGCGGTGAACCGTTTGGATAAGGATACATCAGGCTTGATGATCGTAGCGAAAAATCAATGGGCGCATGAACAATTCAGCCGCATGCAGCAGATCAGGACGTTGCAGCGGACTTATCGGGCTATCGTCCAAGGAATCGTGGAGTCAGACGACGGTACAATTAATACGCCGATTGGCCTTGCGGAAAACTCATTTATTACCAGACAGGTAAGGCCGGATGGGCAGACAGCTGTTACCCATTATCGTGTGCTTGCCCGAGGGGAAGGAATGAGTTTTGTTGAGGTGAAGCTGGAGACGGGACGTACGCATCAGATTCGCGTACATATGAGCAGTGAAGGGCACCCACTTGCCGGAGATGATCTGTACGGGGGAGAACGGGAGCATATCGGCAGACAAGCTTTGCATGCATGGGGGCTATCCTTTGTTCACCCGCGTAGCGGTCTTGCGATGAGCTGGGAGGAGCCGCTGCCAAATGATATGGAGCAGCTAGCCCAGCAATTTTTTCCCGATTATCTGTGCAAGGAAATGACTTAAGCGAAAAATTTCGTCATTTCCCTCTGGAAAGCTGTAAGCGTTTTCGATATGATAGAAGAAATTCGTTACAAACTTTGGAAACACAACAGTGAATAGCTGGCTGTCTGCGGGGGAAAATCCAGAAAAGATTTTTTTCAGTAGCAGACTAGACCCAGCTTGCGCCTGATGCCTGTTTCGGATCGTTTTGACAAAGAGGGCTTCCCTTTTTATTTGTCATGCACCGGAATTGCTTTGGGGGTGAGCTGGGTTTTCTTATAATATCGGAAAGCATAAACCTCTTCGGGTTTCTTCCAGATATTACGTAAAACATTCCGCTAATACGCGGTCGCTCATCCTTGAGCAAGCATCGATATAGGTTTTCTTATTGCCCAAGAGAAGGAGAGGGTTTCATGAAGCTGGTTTCCTATCGAGAAAGGGAAAGGGATGCTTGGCGAGCGGGGCTCTTGCACGAAGGAAAAGTCAAAGATATTGCACATGCTTGTCCGGGGGCGCCGAGTACAGTGCTAGGTTTGCTGGAGGAGTGGGCGGACTGGTTACCTGTTCTCCAAGCGGCACACGAGGCACAGGATGGCTGGGATTTGGAACAAGTCGAGCTAGGTTCGCCACTTCCACGTCCTTCCAGCTTTCGTGACTTTTACGCCTTCGAGGCCCATGTGATGACAGCGCGAGCCAAACGCGGACTGCCGATGGTTCCCGAATGGTATCACTTTCCCGTCTTTTATTTTTCGAATGCAGCAGCTTTTACAGGGACGCAAGCGAATATTCGCAGACCCAAAGCAACCGAGTGGCTGGACTATGAGCTGGAAATTGCCTGCGTGATTGGAAAAGCAGGAGTAAACATTCCAGTAGAACGAGCGGAAGAGCACATCGCAGGATATTGTATCTTAAACGACTGGAGCGCCCGGGATATACAGCGGGAGGAGGTCAAGGTCGGTTTAGGGCCTGCCAAGGGTAAAGACTTCGCAACGTCCATGGGACCGTGGCTGGTTACACCGGAGGAGCTGGCGGATGTACGCCTCACAGGCGAAAAGGGTAGCCGCTACGATCTGGAGATGGTGGCACGCATCAATGGTAGAGAGTATTCGAAAGGAAACTTCAAAGACATTCACTATACATTCGCTGAAATGATTGCCCGTGCCTCGGAGGATTGCTCCTTGTATCCCGGAGATGTTATTGGGTCGGGGACAGTAGGGACTGGCTGCATTTTGGAGCTGGGGACAGAGCAGTATGCTTGGCTTGCGCCAGGTGATGTAGTGGAGCTAGAGGTGGAACGCCTCGGTGTGCTTCGCAATACGATTGGTGAATAGGAATGAAAAAAGGAGGAAGGAACGTATGGCTTTTTATCATCGAATGGGGGAAGTTCCACAAAAGCGGCATACGACGTTTTACAAGGCGGATGGGGGACTGTACCGCGAGCAAGTGATGGGAACCAAAGGTTTTTCTGGGATTCAATCGATTCTGTATCACCACAACCCGCCTACCCAAGTGAGGGAGACGCGCAAATACGCAGACGTCCGTTTGGAATATGTGGAGCAGGTTGATTTAAAGCATCAGCATTTTAAAACGTTTGATGTTCAGCCAGGTGGGGACCCGATTTTTGGACGTCGCTACATGCTAGGGAATAACGATGTCGTCATGGCAGTCTGCGCACCGACAGAGCCGATGGATTACTTTTATCGCAATGCGGATGGGGATGAAGTCGTCTTTGTCCATCAAGGCGAGGGAGAGCTGCAAACGATTTTCGGCACACTTACTTACAAGCCGGGCGACTACCTCGTCATTCCAATCGGCACGACCTATCGGATTGTACCTTCAGAACAGAGTCGTTTCCTCGTCATCGAGTCCCAGAATGAGATCGTGCCACCAAAGCGTTATCGCAACGAGCACGGTCAATTGTTGGAACATTCACCGTTTTGCGAACGTGATATTCGTTTGCCAGAAAAATTGGAGACACATGTGGAAAGCGGAGACTTCGAGGTGCGCGTCAAACGCCAATCCGTGGTCTACAGCTACTTCTTTGACTTCCATCCGTTTGATGTCGTGGGCTGGGACGGTTATTTGTATCCCTATGCACTGAGTGTTCATGATTTTGAACCGATTACTGGGCGCATTCATCAACCGCCACCTGTCCATCAAACTTTTGCTGGTCAAAACTTTGTCATCTGCTCGTTCGTTCCGCGGATGTACGACTATCATCCGCAAGCGATCCCTGCGCCTTACTACCACAGTAATGTAGAAAGTGACGAGGTGTTATACTACGTAGATGGTAATTTTATGAGCAGAAAAGGTATTTACGAGGGTTCGATCACCTTACATCCAATGGGGATTCCTCATGGGCCGCATCCAGGCAAGGTAGAGGCGAGCATTGGGAAAAAAGAAACGCAGGAGCTAGCTGTCATGCTGGACACATTCAACCCGCTTCACGTTACAAAGCAAGCGTTGGAAATCGAAGATGAGGCATACATGTCAAGCTGGTTGCCACCGAAGGAATAGGAAGAGGTGCAAAAACGCAATGGAGATCGCTATTCACGAGATTGAACGGCAGGAAAAATACAAGCTCTTGATCGGTTGTATCGTCCCGAGGCCGATCGCTTGGGTCACCTCGTTAGGGGAGGGAATGATCGTCAATGCCGCTCCTTTCAGCTATTTTAATGTCGCCAGCATTGAACCGATGATGGTTTCGGTTGCCGTCATGCGCAAGCCGGGAAGTGTCCCAAAAGATACGGCACGAAACATCATCCAAACGGGAGAATTCGTGGTCAATATGGTAGACGTACACAATGTGGATGCGGTCAATCAGACTTCTGCCGATTATCCGCAAGAGATCAGTGAAGTAGAGGCAGTGGGGCTCGAAATCGCACCATCCGTTCGTGTCAAGGTGCCAAGACTGCGTGCATCCCGCATTCATTTTGAGTGCAAGCTGCAGCAGATTGTGGAATTAGGTAGTCCGACGACTTCGGATTTGATTATCGGGGAAGTAGTGCATGTACATGTAGCGGATGAGCTGTATCATGCAGGACGGATTGATGCTACAGCGTTTGCACCCGTTAGCAGATTAGCGGGCCATACGTATGCGACTCTGGGTGAACAGTTTGATCGTCCCCGCCCCGTTTATGAGCCACCTGTCAAATGATTGATCTCCGTCCAGCGACGGAGGACAAATCCCTCTACGGACCATTTTACCGCAATCGCCTATCGGGTATCCTGTAGATACAAGGCAGGCGGATACTGTAGAGAGGGTGGAAAACAATGATGGAAAGACGACTATACCGTTCGCGTCATGATAAACGGTTGTTTGGAGTTTGTGGTGGGATTGCGCAATTTTTGCGCTTTGACTCTTCGTTGGTACGTATAGGAGTTGTCGTTCTCACTGTTTTTACAGGAGTACCGATTTTGCTTTACTTGCTGATGGCGATGATCATGCCAAAAGAACCGCATTGGTCATACGCTTCTGACGGTTTCCCGATGCATGATGGGCCATATAGTGGACATGCACGCATGAACGATTTGGATCAGGAAATTGACCGTCTGGAGAAGCGTGCTTTGGTACAGGAAGTGTATCGCCTGCGCGAAGAATTGGGCAGGTACAAAGGACTTTAAAGCAAATAAGAGACTTCCATGGCAGAATTGTGACCCGTTAGATGGATGCTTTGAACAAAGTGACCGTCTAACGGGTTTTTGCGTTTTCATCATCATGAGCGAGAATTGAGTACTAAACAATTGATACGCATAGTCGGTGAAAACTTCAAATGTACATGGAGTAAAGGGTAAAAGTTCAAGTTTGCCGCTGTCTAGGCATACGAAGGTTCGTGTCTCTTAACTTACAAGGGAGAGAAGTATTAAGCTAACAAATGATAATGGACTTGTGTCAAAAAAGCGTGATATGAAAAGGGGAGCAAAATTTGATCAAAAAGGGCTTCTATGCCCTTTTTATCAAGGAAATCAGTATCTCATATAAAAATAAAAAAGGCAGCCAAAATTGACTGCCAAGAGTTTCTTGGATATCGTTCATATCATCAAAACTTGTATGTGCGTGTCGCGTCAAAAATGGGTGTTTCTTTTTTGTTAAACGCTGACCTACTAACGTAAACTTTAACACGTATGTTTAACCCATTGTCAGAATACCAACTTGTTGTCTCATAATAATGCCCTTTAACTGGTGTTGGAAATCCAATGCTTTGTGATTGATTATAACCTTCCCAAAGACTCCAGCCGAGATAGGTTCTACCAACAACTTTTCCCCATTTCCCAAGAGGTGAAAATTCGAAGTAAACAGCAGGAGCTGCGGAATATATAAAGAAGGAAGCGCCTGCGTCAAAACCCGAAATTTCATAATAACTGGTTCTCTTTGTGCTATCAGGGTAGTGAAAAATTGACTTTCCACCCTTCACCTCGTTATATCTATTAGCATTTACTTTTGCCTGAACACTCAATGTACCTACATAAGCTCCCGGTTTGGGTATGGTAAGGACATGAGAACCTTTCGAGTAGTTGGCTTTGACATAGTAATCTTTTAGTGCGCCCCTGTATTGAGATGGCCAACTATAGCCTATTTGAAGAGGAATGGTAGCTGAACCGCCTAAATCTTTGTCCCAAGTCTTTAGCATTGTGTAATCAACTCTTATGGAACCATCACTATTTCTAGCAATTGAATCAAATCTTAAATACTGGTCAATCAGTGGAGAGGATGCCGACACTTTTTCAACCGAAACGATTGAAATCAGCATTGCAAAGACGGCGATTATTGATAAATATTTGCCGATAGTTTTGAACACAACGATCCCTCCTATAATTTGAATTTTCCAAGAAACTCTATGATAATAATCACATAAAAAGTATAATAAGGTAATTAATGTAAATGATGATTTGATAGAAAATACAAAATGAAAAGTAGATGTATATAAGGGAAGAAATGATGATAGAAGAGGTGATATAATTCATCAAAAATATCAATATCGAAAACTTGTTGTTTAGTTTAAACTCATTAGATCATTGGAAGCCGTTCCTAATTGTCATTACAGATGAGAGCTTAGTTGTAGAATATTCACATGTATCAGACGATTTTCAAGATCTTCAATTCGTGAACTTGTATACTGATTCTGCGATAGGGATAACTGCATTATCATTATCAAAGCTCCGGAGGACACCAGTTTTTTACAAAACCGAAAAGAACACACACCTGAAGCAGAACTGGCTTTCAATTGCTTGTCCGATATATAATCAATTTGATCAAATTGTTGGATATGTTGGGATGTTCTTGCAGGAGTGGATACATCCAACTCCTGCTATAACATTCCTTGAGCTTTTATCAAAGTTTATTTCAAACAGCTTAAGCAATTGGAAGAATCCTATTAACATATCTGATGAACAAGTAAAAAGATTGTTCCTACTTAGTAGAAGAGAAAAAGAAGTACTTCGGTTGATTGGACAGGGATTATCTGATTCTGAAATTTCTAAATCACAGCATATAAGCCTTTCAACAGTCAGAGCTCATGTGAGAAACATTTTTTTAAAATTGAAAGTTGATAAAAGAACAAAGTTAATATTATTTTATTTAGCAAGTGAGGCACTGGGTCTCTATACTGAATCAAAGGAGAAATTTAATGATTCTTAAAAAAAGACTAATAGGAATTCTTGGTATAGTGTTACTTTTTTCAGGAGTAGTTGTTCCATTGGGCATTGCTCCAAAAGAAGCGTGGTACTACACATCCCTACCAGGTTTAATTCTGCTTTTGGTGTCAAGTTTCATAAAAAAGTAGTACCATTTATTAAATGTTTTATTAATGTATAAGATGAACTGTGACCCGCTAGACAGATACCTTGAAAAAAGTGACTGTCTAGCGGGTTTTTGTGTTTCGATTTATTAACGAGAAATAAGTGAGGTTACGGAAAATGAGTCGAAACAGAAAAACTGAAAAATCCATATCCATTCCAAATGTGACCATCGAACATAAAAAAGATGACCCCTGATAAATTCAGGAATCATCTCATAGCTACACGCCGATTAGCGGACCGATCTGATTGGGTCGGCAGACGTACCATGTTTTTGATCGGCTTGCTCGGTCTCGCCGCCCACGTTATTATCTGCTTTCTCTGAAAGAATGGCCTTATTGATTACCGCGCGTTTCGTTCAGGTAAAAGCCACAAGAAGTCTCTTTCCAGTTTACCTAATTTTGATCCCACAAAAAAATGGTCAGCAACTTCTGGCGATCGCTGCATAACATGTAAGGTGGAAAACCTACATAGGGAGGGAAAAGCAGTGTATCTCGGCGTGTTCGATTTGAATCAGCGTTTGGAGCAAACCCGCAAAATTCTGCGGGAAAAGCAACATCTGAAAAAACTGATTGAAGAAGACATCCATGACTTGGAGCAAGACGTCAAAGAATTAGAAGCAATGACGTCGAAACAAGACAAGTATGCGACCAGCGCTCAGCGCTAAAACAGCTGTATGATCGACAAAAAGAGGAAGTGGCAACTGCCAGAAGAAGGCAGGGAGCCACTTTTTTAATTGGGAAGCGCTTGGTCCAAAACTTTTTCTACGATGGCAGGAACCATGCGGATCGCTGCACTATCGGTTCCGTACGTCTGGCTATCCGCGTAAGTACCTTCCATCAACAAGATAAGCGTATAGGCCAGCTCGCATGGATGAGCAGCGCCAAGGGCTGTCGTGCGTTCCAAAAAAGCGTCGCGGATACGTTTCTGATGGGAGCAAACCAACTCGCGAACGGGATGAACCGGATCAGGAAACTCGACAGCTACATTGATAAAGCAACAGCCGCGAAATTGCTCGTTGGACGCGCGCGCAGCCAGATCAGCAAAAAACTGAATGAGTTGCTCTCGTGGCTGATTGGGATGTTTGGCGATGCTCTCTTCCCACTCTTGCCAAAAAACGTCTTGCTTACGGGTCATGTAGGCGAGAATCAGGTCTGTTTTCGAGGAAAACTGCCGATAGACACTCATCTTATTCATTCCAGCACGCTCGACAATAGCGTCTACACTGACGGCATGGATCCCTTCTTGATAAAACAATTCTTCAGCAGCGTTCAAGATGATCTCTTGTGCTTTTTCACGAGGAACGCGAGGCCGTTTTGCTTCCGTCATATACCATCCCCCATTTAGGACTTCCAGACGTCGGAGACAATTTCAAAAGAGCGCACACGATCGGCATGGTGGTACATTTGCGTCGTAATCATGAGCTCATCTGCTCCTGTAGCATCGAGCAACTCTTGTAGTTTGCTTTTCACAGTGACAGGGCTACCAATAATGGAGGAACGCAGCTGTGCTTGGACCGACAGTTTTTCGAATTCGCTCCAGAGCTCATCCATATTGTCCACAGGTGGTTGGATTGGCTTGAGATCACCGCGGACGAGATTTAAGAATGCCTGGTAATGGGAGGTGGCCAGTCGATTCGCGAGCTCATCCGTATCGGCTGCCATCACGTTGACGCCAACCATGGCATATGGCTGATCCAGCATTTCCGATGGGCGGAAACAATGGCGATACGTCTGTAGGGCAGGCAATGTGAAGTTCGGTGAAAAATGCCCGGCAAAAGCAAACGGCAATCCGAGCATGCCTGCTAGTCGCGCTGAGAAATCGCTGGAGCCGAGCAACCAGATCGGGATGTTCAGACCTTCGCCAGGGATAGCGCGGATGGCAGATGCCGACTCGCTTGTTCGTGGACGAAGATATTCACGCAGCTCCTCCAATAACTCCGGGAAATCCTCTCCACCAATCCGCAAATCGCGGCGCAGCGCACGTGCTGTTCGTTGGTCCGCCCCGGGTGCGCGTCCTAGACCTAAGTCGATCCGGCCTGGATAGAGGGACTCCAGTGTCCCGAATTGCTCGGCGATCACGAGTGGAGCATGGTTGGGCAGCATTATGCCGCCTGAACCTACACGGATTTTGCTGGTGCCGCCGGCAATGTAACCAATGAGAACGGAAGTAGCAGAGCTGGCTACGCTGGGCATTGCGTGGTGTTCGGCGAGCCAATAACGTGTAAAGCCCCATTTTTCCACCTGTTGCGCCAGATTGAGACTGTTTTTATACGATTCAGCAGCGTTGCTACCCTCCGTAATGGGTGCTAAATCGAGAACGGACAATGGAATCTCTCGAAGTGGCTTAGACGAGATTGTATCGGACATGGGTTGGAACCCTCCTTGTGCTTAGCGGTTGCTGGTCGGATAACTTTGTTACTGGGTAGTAACAAAACGTACTTGCATCATACGGAGCGGCAGAAGGGATGTCAACACTTGGATGTGCGACCAAGCACATTGGGAGAAAAAGAAAAAGCCCTGACAATGCAAGGGCTCTTCGTACTTCCTTATTGTTTTGTTAAGATAACAGGTCCATTCGCGGTAATAGCGAGGGTGTGCTCGTATTGAGCGGACAGCTTCCCATCGCGTGTACGTGCTGTCCAACCATCTTCATCGACCTTCGAATGGTACGTCCCGATGTTCAGCATGGGCTCAATGGTAATAACCATGCCTTCTTTAAGGCGTTGTCCTCTGCCAGGAGGGCCAAAGTGAGGAACGAACGGCTCCTCATGCATTTCCTGACCAATACCATGTCCGGTAAAATCGCGCACGACGGAGTAGCCTTGTTCTTGCGCATACGTTTGGATGGCGTGGGAAATGTCACCGATCCGATTGCCTACGACAGCTTGCTCAATACCGAGATACAGCGATTTTTCAGTGACTTCCAGCAGTCTTTTCGCTTCCGGGGACACAGTTCCCACTTCATAAGACCAAGCGGAGTCAGCCAGCCAACCATTTTTTCGAACAACCATATCGATTGTGACGATATCGCCATCACGCAGAGGCTCTTTTTTCGGGAAGCCATGGCAGATGACATCATTGACTGAACCACATGTGGCATAGGGATATCCATGAAACCCTTTTTGCTCAGGGGTCGCGCCATTTTTAGCCAAAAATTCTTCTACGAATTGATCAATCTCCCAGGTAGAAATGCCTGGACGAATCATCTTGGCAATCTCACGATGACAAGCAGCCAAAACCTTGCCTGCTGCATGCATGAGTTCAATTTCTTCAGGTGTCTTGAGGATAATCATCGACTCTCTCCTTCTCCTCGTTAGTCAAGATCTCTCTATAGTATATAGTGTAGTGCCGTTCTGCGCCAATTGCCACACCGAAAACGGCATGGTAGGATGAGGAAGAAATAATCAACCCTGGGGGTAGGTAGCGTGGACAAGTTTCAAGAACATCTGGCGAACTACCAGATTCATGTAAAAGAAGACGTGGAAAAACGTATTGCCTTTATTCGTGAGCAAATTGATGGAAATGGCCTCGGCGGTGCAGTCGTCGGTATTTCTGGTGGAATTGACAGTGCCGTTACAGCAGCGCTGTGTGTGCGTGCCTTAGGCTCTGAACGCGTCATTGGCGTTTGGTTGCCTGCATACTCGCAAACCGTTCATGAAACAGATTCCAAGCAACTTGCTGAAGCGATTGGAATGAATTTGCACACGGTAGATGTAGGGGCAGCCTACGACGCTTTGGTTCCTGCTATCGAAGGTGTACTTGGGCTTGATGACAAAACAAAGGGAAATACAAAGGCTCGCTTGCGCATGACAGTGCTGTATGCCATCGCTAACCAAAAAGGATACTTGGTAGCGGATACGTGCAACCGCAGCGAGATTCATGTTGGCTATATGACAAAAGGCGGAGACGGTCTTGCTGACTTTAACCCAGTAGCTAGCCTGACGAAGCATGAGATGCGAATTCTTGCTGCTGAGCTCGGGGTGCCTGGAGAGATCATCACGAAGCCGCCTTCTGCTGATTTGTGGGAAGGGCAGACGGATGAACAGGAGATGGGCTTCACTTATGAGGATCTGGATCGTTTGCTGATTACAGGAGAAACTCGACCGGAAGCCAAAGAACGTATTGATTACCTGCATCGAATCTCTGAGCATAAGCGCAACATCATGCCAGGTATATAAAATATGGCAGAGACCTACAGGCTGTTTACAAGTTGTCTGTGGCAAACGACAAGTGCAGTCGTCTCAACCGAGCAACGTATTTACTTGTTTGATCCGGCCTATTTTCCCCATGAGGTAGAGGCGATTGCTGATTATGTGCAGCGTGAGAGGAATGGGAGAGAGCTTATTCTCGTCCTGACACACGGTGATTGGGATCATGTAGTCGGAGTCGGAAAATTTCCGGACGCCACAGTTATTGCACAAAAGGAAATCCTGACCGATGGACGGATCGAGGGTATGCTGAACAAGGCGAAAAAGTTTGACGGGTCGTATTACGTGGCCAGATCGTATGAAGTAGGAATGCCGAGATTCACGAAGCTTGTGGAGGATGCACAAGAGTGGCAGGAAGTCTTTTTCCTGCCTGTACCAGGACATACACCCGATCAGATGGCGACCTTGTTCCGGGAGCAAAAGCTGCTTGTTGTCGGTGACATGCTATCCAATTTGGAGTTCCCGTTTATCGACGACAGCAGTGCCTATTTGGAGAGTCTGGAAAAGATCGAACGGTTGGTTCATCAAGGAGAAGTGGAAGAAGTCATTCCTGGACACGGAGTACCTGCAAAAGGACGCGAGGAAATCCTGCATCGAATTGAACGGGATCGCCAGTACTTATTGGATGCACGTGCAGTTGTTTTCGAGGGTATCGCTAATAATGTAGAGAAAGACGTACTGGAAGAGCAGTTTTCCCAACTGACGTATGATGGCGTATCGATCGATGAACATCTTCGTTCATCCCATGAACAAAACCGGGATCAACTATACAAGGAAGCTATTTTGCAGAAAGGTTGATTATTCCACGGTTTTATAAGATAATAGGGGTTACGCAAATCTTTCTAGGAAAGAGGTCGAACAGATGTCTACGACTGAATTGATGCTGAGAACTAGTCTGGAAGGACGTGTGAAGCGTACGTTGCAAACGTACTTCCGTCGCCCTAACGACGTGTTGATCAAGGAAAGCCTCGGAGCGAACGGTTTGTCCCCAGAGCAAGTGGAAGTAACCGTGAAGCTCTTGAATGAAGAAAAAACTGTTGCCGAAATCATGGAGTACCTGCACGATCAAGGCTACTTTGCATAACATTGCGAGCAAAAAAGACCGGACTGACAGCGAATGTCGGACCGGTCTTTTTCGTTCGAGCAATTAAGGGGGAGGACTTTCCTCAGGTAATGAGCGCCGTAATTTCTTGCGACGATATAATTGAAGGCCAGTTAAAACGAGAAAGTAGCTCGCGAACGCGACAATCAGCCCCATGATGGCACTTCCTGTAAAATAGACAAGTCCTTTTTCTTTCACCCAGACAAGCCATGGCATCCCAGACTCGTGATGGTTCAAATGTCCTTGTAACGGTTTGCCAATCAACACGTATCCAATATTGTAATTGAAAAGAATGAAGAGCGGTAAGATGAGCTTTCCGATGACAAACGCAACCAAACCAGCGGGAAAACTGGCGCGAAACAGCTTGCAGAGTGGGAAAAGCAATAGGAACGCGAGGCCGAAAGTAGGCAGGGTAATAAACTCGATAAAGATTCCGAGCGAAAATCCGCGGGCGACGAAAGCTGGCGCCCCTTTCATTCTCAGTACCTTGTAGTATTCGAATTTTAGCTTTCGATATGCTTTTTTCCACATCCGTGCTTCCCTCGTTTGTTCCAAGTCATTTGTCCGTAAAATCCCCTAAGGGTATGGCGAATGGTGAGGCTGGATTCGTTTTTTTTGTTGATGTTGTAGAGTATCTCCAAGTTGGCAAAAATTAATAGTTGTCATATGAGCTCTTATTTGTGAATGCGCCTTTCTTTTGGCATAATGGAAGAGGGTAGCTTGCTGGAAAAGTGGTGACATTTGTGGAAGGTGTAATGGGAACCTTCGGTGATTATATTGCGCAATATGGGTATGGCGCCTTGTTTGGATTGTTCTTTCTAGGAATTTTGGGGATGCCCTTGCCAGAAGAAACGCTGCTTGTTTTTTCAGGATTCCTTGTTTCAACGGGAAAATTGGAATATTGGCCTACCTTTTTTGTCTGCTTTCTCGGTTCCGTTACAGCGATGACGGCAGCATACTGGATCGGCAGAACGCTAGGCTACGCTTTTCTCGAGCGATATGGGAAACGATTAGGGATGGGCTATACCGTTTACAAAAAAACAGAAGAGTGGTTTAATCGCGTCGGAAAATGGGCGCTTCCGCTTGGCTATTTCATCCCTGGTGTCCGTCAGTTTACGGCCTATTTTGCCGGGATCACGCGATTGCCATTTCCGACTTTCATGCTCTATACCTATTTGGGAGGGCTGTTTTGGAGTTTGCTTTTTGTGACGCTTGGCTGGCAATTAGGAGAACGTTGGGATGAGCTGTTTGATTTGATTGCCCGTAACCTTGCGATTTTCTTTATCGCTTTGCTGGCATTGATCGCAGCTTGGTCGTATTTCAGGCACAAGGCGAATGTAAAAAAGCAATTACGGAGGGATCAGAATGAGTGAAGAAAATCGCAACGAAAATCTACTGCCTGTGGTTCGCAAGCCAACGGAACTGGTACCTGTCGTATTACCGGAAAAACACCAGCGTTTTTATGATAAATTGCGTGAGAAAATCGAAACGTTCATTAGAGACAAGGGAATCAATGATTCTGTAGCCAACTTTATATTGCTTGCACCAGATTTGTTTGTTCTCTTGGCCCGTCTTATGCTAGACAAGCGCGTAGGAGTTCAATCAAAAGCGTTAGCGGGTGTAGCGGTTGCCTACTTCATTACCCCGATTGATTTTATTCCAGAGGCATTAGTGGGCGGATTCGGACTAGTGGATGACGTTATTTTGGCTGTTTATGCTTTGCGCAAGATTTTGGTGGATATCGATGAATCGATTGTACGTGAGCATTGGAATGGCGAAGAAGACCTTTTGGCTGTCATTACGAAGGTGGTTCGATCAGCGGATGATTTAGTCGGCAAGAAAATAGTGAAAAAGCTGGAAGAAACCCTGTTCCGAAAAAAATAAGCTAGGATGGGACATATAGATGAAATATTTATTGGATTATCAAGAGGGAGAGCGTGTTGTCGCTTTTTGCCTGATTAAAAGCAAGGAAGCGGGCGTAGCAAGTAATCAGAGTGAATACTTGAATCTGGAGCTGGGAGATCGCTCCGGTACGATCATGGCAAAGCTGTGGGATGTCAATGCAGAAATGAAGGAATGGATTAACGTCAAATCTGTTGTGAAGATCGATGCTGCTGTCCAAATGTACCGTGGGAAAAAGCAACTGGTGATTCAACGAATCAGACCGGCTGCGGCATCAGACGAAGTTCAGATGGAGTCGCTCATTCCGATCTCGCCCGTTCCAGTGGACGAACTGTGGACAAAGCTGACCCATGCAGTCGACAGCCTGCAGAGTGCCACACTCAAGGCCATTATTCAAGAGGCGCTGGCAACAGAGGAGATTCACGATCGCCTTCGCCATTATCCGGCTGGAGTTCGCATGCACCACAACTATTATCACGGTTTGCTCGAGCATATTGTCTCTTTGTTGACGGCGGCGCAGAGTCTCTTGCCACTGTATCCGCAAGTAGACAGGGATGTACTGATTGCGACTTGTATCTTGCACGATATCGGAAAGCTGTACGAGCTATCTGATCCCATCGCTCCGGATTACACCACGCCAGGTCAGTTAATTGGTCACTTGGTCATGGGAGTCGAGATGGTAAGCGGTATTTGCCGTAAGCTAGATATTTCTTTAGGGGACGCAGAGGTTCTGCACTTGAAGCATTGCATTTTGAGTCATCATGGAGAGGTAGAGAACGGCTGGGGCAGTGCTGTATCTGGAAAAACGCCTACAGCTGTCATGTTCCATTACCTGGACCAGATCGACAGCAAAATGAACGCTTTGAGCCAAACACTAGCGGACATGCCGGAAGAAGAGGAATGGGCGTACGCTGGCGTGCTTAGACGAAAAGTCTGGCGCGGATATTAATCGATAGAACAAAAAGCCAACTGCTAAGCAAAACAAAGCAGTTGGCTTTTTTTAGATAAATCAGAAACGTTTTTGCAAGATGCTCGTCTTACCAGTAATGTCTTGTAATGAGGAGGTATTCCTGTGAAAAAGCGAAACAGAGCTGCCATGTTTGTGCTGGCAGTCAGCATGGTCACGACACCAGTGGCACTTTTGCATCCGTTGTCTTCTTATGCGTATGATGGCAAATCAAGTCTGGAGCCTATTCAGTTGCCAGAAGACATCGTCCACTTGTTAACGGAATTGAAAGAGGACTACGTGCCTCTCATGAAAGGTCTTCATGTGGACTCTTACGGAGGGACAAGCAATTCGGGGTATGTCATTCATCTTTCGGATCGAAAGAGTGTCATTACCACGAATACGACGCTCACCATCTCCACAAATGCAAAGGGAGATATGACCAGTTTTGTCCTGCATGATGTGAATCGGGACAAAACAACCAAACTTAATCAAAAGGAAGCCTATCAAAAGGCTGTGGACTTTATTCGGAATTACATAGCAGTTGACCATGTTATTTCCCCACAAGCGATGCTTTCTTACGATCGTGCATCTGAGCTGGATCATCTGGCGGTTGTCAGTGTCTACCCACAGTTGAACAACACATGGGTGGACAAAGAGACAGCACGGGTCATGGTTGACGCAAAGGGGCAGGTTGTCCATTTTCAGCAAGAAAAGCGAAAGCTTCCTACCGCAGAAGAAGTAGCGGACCCAAGCAAGGCTGTACCGCTTGAAAAGGCAATGAAGGAGTGGCAAGACAAGGTATCCTTAGAATTGGTCTACGATGAGTCAGCGGGCAAGCTCGTTTACGTGCCTAACCAATTGCCAACGATAGATGCTCTGACTGGTGAAGAAGTTTCGTCTGTGTATCAAACAACGAATGAGACGATGAAAATCAAAGGAACAGCAGACATGGGCGTCTGGCGAGATACGAAAAAAATGGAGCAGATGCTCGAAAAGGATTTTGGCTTGAGGTTGAATCAACGCACGTACAAAAATGTAAAAGAGGACAAAAAGTACAAAAACAGCGACATCGATCGCCATGAATGGAATGCGAACTCGTATCAAAGCGCGTGGATTACGCTCGACCGTAAAACAAAATCACCCATTGAATTCAAGCTGGATGGTCCCGTAGAAAAGGAGCTTGAGAAGCCGCTCACGCATGATGAGGCAAAAGACATCGCCGTACAATTTGTGAAAAAATACTTATTGTCTAAAGAACAATCCTTCTCCGTAAAGGAGACGAGTCTTGTAGAAAATCTGCCGGGTTGGGCAGATCAAAATCTGGTGCGGCCAATTAGCAGCTTTGCCTTTCATCCTGAGATTGACGGGATCCCTACCAAGAGACCATTGTTCTACCTGGAAGTGGACGCGAAGAAGGGCAACGTAGTCCTTGCGCAAGTAAATGAACTGCCGTCCATGCCAGCTACCATCAGTAAAGACGGTATTATCAAGGATGAGAAAGCAAAGAACGCGTATGTCAAAGAAGCAAATCTACGCTTGGCATACTGGTATCCGAGGGTAGGGACGCATTCAGCGAAACTGCCGCAACTGGCTTATTTAGCGACAACGAATACCAAGTCTTTGCAGATCGATGCCGCAACGGGGGCGGTGGAGGAAACCTGGCTGGAATGGAAAGCTACCCAATAACCGATACCCGATATGGTGTAGAAGCCATGTCGGGTTTTCCTTTTCATCATTATCGGAATTCATAAACACTTCAAGGTAGGTAGGATTTTTTTTCTTTTTGTAGAATAACTTCTTGATTCCCATTTGATTTGGCATACAATGCCGATCACGAGAAGGAGAAAGTGCAATGAAACGGCCAACTTATACCCTACCAAGTATTGTAAAAAAGGTATTCCGGCCCGGTGAGCGCTCCCTTCCACGTACGGAGATCTGCTCCCGGATGGAAGCGAATGAGCTGAATGCTTTTTTGGAGCTGGACTGCGAGACAGTACTGGATAAAGTGTTGAAAATGGAGCAATCTCCAGTGCGGGTTGGAAGCTCAGAGGCGATCGTAGAGGTCACTCACCAGCCACATCAAGTGTACGACTTGGCTCATCGCTATTTGCGCGATAGCCAAACACCAAAAAAGCTTGAGCAAATCGTCGCAGAGCTGCGTCGACAAACGCAGTTTGGCTGGAATCAGATTCTTCGTATGCTGCAATTGGAACGCGATCCTCGCTTTGTGCAATATCAAGGCGACAGCAGATGGTTTTTGGCAGAGTGGACTTTGGGCAATGACCAAGTGTATGCGTTTTGCCGCGACAATGGTATTACACAGGTAGCTGCTCGCACATTAGTCCATTTTCTGGAGCAGGAGGTTGGAATTGCTTCAGATGCTGCTTTTCTCCCTGCGCAAGATGACCGCTTCCGCATTGACGGTGATACCATGTACATCATTGCTCGTAGCGAAGATTCCAAGGAAGAGCAGGCCGCCCTCGAGGTTGCTGTTGCTGCCCCTTCTGTATCGATAGGAAACAGCGAGTCCGTCTCAGAAGAAATTGCATCGGAAGAACCAGCGAATCCCTTACACCAGGTGGAACAACAACCAGAACAACTATTTACCAAGGAGGAAGCTACTATGTCTACCATTACCAACCAGCAAGTTCTCGAGGAAGTACAAAAACTGATGCAAGAAGCTATCAGCCGCTTGGAGACAAGAAACCAAGAAATGTCCCAAGAAGTTGTCGCTCATTTTCAACAAAGCAATATGCAAGCTATAGAAGTGCTGATGAAAGAGAAACATAAGCATGAGCAGATCGTACTTGGCATTCAACAGGTACTAGCGACCAGTGAACAACAATGAGTCAACTTGAGGCTACGATCCGGTTAGAGCAGAGATTTGCCATCCTGCGCGATGTTATCGCGGGCTATCGGATTCGCCTTCAAGAAATGGAGAAGGAAGTAGTGGAGCTTTTTGCCACGAACCAACTCTCTGCTATTTCAGCATGCATGGGCGAGAAGCAGCGCATCGTCAGGTTGATGAATCGACTGGAACAATTTATTGTCCAATGGGAAACCAACAACACGGATGTGGGTATCGCACATGAACCAAAGCGAGAACACTTGAACACATGACGAATAATGCGGTAAAATAGGGGGATTGTGCATGATTCCCCGCGCATGCCGCGTGGGATGGAAAGGAGATCCAAACCCTCTATGTCGGTAGGAAGAAACGAACTGTGCCCTTGCGGGAGCGGAAAAAAATACAAAAAATGCTGTGGGGTAGTCACTCCTATTACGGAGCTGCGTAGCCGCCACGAGCAAAAGCTGCAAAAAGAATACGCTGGCTGGGTCGAAAGATTGAACCATTTTGTCGGCGCAAATGTAACCAGCGAGACGATTCAAGAAGCGCGGAATCGCTTTGCGGAAGAAGTCGACTTGACCCAAGAGAGTGTCGCACGTCCTGAATGGGCAGCGCATTTCTTCAACTGGTGTGTATTGGACGTCAAAACAGGTGGAAGCACGCTGCTTGAGAACTATATCAAACAGCATGGACGTCGGATGGAGCCCGATCTTCGCCGTGCGTTTGCTGGACTGCACCTGAATGTTTATGAAATCGTGGAAGTGGATCGTGATGTCATCACAGTTCAACAACCGATTTCGGAAGAAAAACACTATCTGCTTCGTGCCAATACGTTGGATGTTGTCCCTGGACAATTGATCGTAGGGCGTCTGCTGAATCTCGGTCTGCGTGATATGCTCTTCTCTGGCAGCATCATTTTGCAGCCACATGTCAAGGAAAGTCTGCTCGAGTGGTTACACCAGCATCCAGAAGTAGAAGCAGCGAAGGCAGATACGAGCAAGAGAAGCTATACGACAGAGCTGTATCACTTCATCGTTCAATTTGGTGAAGCGGCAAGCGAGTCAGAAGCACCGAAGCAAGAGTCGCTTCTGCGTCGTACTTATGCGATGCCAGATCGTAAACAGCTGTTGAAAGTAATCGAGTCGAACCCTGCATTTGAGCTGAAAAAGCGGGATGGTGCTCGTGAGACATGGGTATATGCGACACGCAAGGAAGAGCATTTGTTCCCGAATTTAAAGGATGCCTTGCTAGAGCTTTATGAAGTACAGGCAGAAGTGATTTTGCAGGATGACAGCCTGATTCTGGAAGGGTTCGCACCGCAGTTGGACGAAGTCGCTGAGACTTTACTGCTGCTTGCATTTGAGAACGAAGAGGAGATTCGCGTTCTTACTTCAACTGGCTCTCGTTTGTCCAAAGGAACTCTGTTTATCACGAGTCAGCCTACTTTGCCACCAAAAGTGTTGCAGTGGGCAGTCCAAACCTATTTTGCTGAAAAATGGCTGGTTACTTCCCATGAACAGCTCGATGATTTGGCTCCACTTTTGGTTGCGGCTACTGAAAACGAGGCGCTGCATGAAAAACTCCACAAGCTGATGGAGCAAATGGAACAGGATCATAAAATCGGACAAGGCTTGGCTCGCTTTATCCGAATGGACATGCTTCGTCCGCGCCTCTCGTTGTCAAATGACAGCCTGCATGTGCATAACCTGTTGCGCCGTCCGTTGATCGAGGGATTGCCGGAGAGTGTGTACACCGTACATCCTGACAGACTTGCGGACATCAATCGCTTCGTACAAGAGATGACCGATGGCAAGTCAGAAGCAACCGTCAAAAAGTACGATGAGGTCATGAACAATTTCCGTTCATTCGTCAGAGGAGCGTTTGGCCCATCTTTCACATGGGAGCAGTTGCGCAGAGAGGACCTGGTATATTTCCTCGTCCACGACATTTTCACGCGCACGGACGCAACGACCAAAACGTTGGCAACCAATCTGATGTCTGTTTTGACGGCGTTCTTCAAGTGGCTGGATAAGCAAGGACCATACGCGCTTTATCCTGTCATGCAGCCATTGTTCGTCGAGTTGAAGGAAACATTGCCGGAGTCCTATCGCTTACGTGGTGTGCTGGAAAAAGAAGCGACTCAAAATCTTTACAGCAACCCGATGGCGATCAAAGATATCACGGAAGAATCCATGCTCGTGCAAGAGATCACTTCATCTGGCTGTACGGCAAAACGTGCGAATGGCGAGACAATCAAGCTGTCGATTGGCGCTGAATTGGGTGCTTTGCTGGCAGCAGATTGGCTGATCCATGGCGTGTTCGGTCAAGGTGAGGACGGTACTTGGAGACTGTATGGTACGCCTGAAGTGTATCCGCCAGTTATTGCCCAAGTGCTGGGCGCACCAACAGGTGTATTGGTTTAGAGCCCTTAACATGAAGAAAACCCGAGGATTCGTGTCCTCGGGTTTTTGTTTTGACTTTTTCTTGGTCTAGATTAGTGAGCCCATTCGCGGAGTGTCTTGTCTTTCGGCAGTAAAAAGCCCATAAATCCAGTCAACGGGAGGAACGAGCATAACAGAATGACGAAGCTCAGACTGTAGAGATCGGCGAGATAGCCGAATACGAGAGCGCCCATGCCGCCCATTCCAAAGGCAAGCCCGATAATCAGCCCGGATACGGTACCTATTTTGCCAGGCAATAGCTCCTGCGCATATACGACTGTGACGGAGAAGCTGGAAAGCATGATAAAGCCGCTGATCACGAGCAATGGAAAGGCCCAAAATCCAGAGACGTAAGGCGTCAGTAATGTCAGTGGAAGTGAACCGAGAGTGGAAATGATAAGCAAGTTTCTTTTTCCGAATCGGTCAGACAGCGGTCCGCCAAAAAATGTTCCAATCGCTCCCGCGAAAAGAAAACCAAAAATGACGAGCTGGGCATTGGCATAATCCATATCTTTCACATACATCAAATAAAACTGGTAAAAGCTTTGGTAGCCAGCATTCATCCAGGAACGCACACTGACGATGACAATCAGGAGGCCTAAGGCAATCAGCCGCTTGTTCAGATTCGTATACGTAACAGGTGCGGCAGTAGCCTTTTTCAAACGCTGTTGCCCACGATACCAGAGAGCAACATAGAGCAAGATGCCGCTAGCTAATAGCGCGGGCAGCAGAAACCAAGCGGCCCCTGTCTGTCCCAGGTTCGCAAAGACCAGGATGGTCATCAAGGGAGCGAGAGCTTGCCCAGCATTTCCCCCCACTTGAAAAATGGATTGCCCCAGCCCTCTGCGAGGACCTGATGCCAAGTGGGCGAAGCGTGAGGCTTCTGGGTGGAAGATAGCTGAACCAATCCCAACACAGGCAACTGCTGCGAGAACAAAATAGTAATTGCCGGAGAAAGCGAGTGCCAGCATCCCCAATCCCGATACGATCAAAGCCAGTGGTGGCAATATAGGGATCGATTTGCGATCGGAGTAGTAACCGACAAATGGTTGCAAAACAGATGAAGTAAGATTCATGACGAGCAAAATCATTCCGACTTGTGTAAACGTCAATGCTAGATTCTTCTCCACAATAGGGAGCAGTGCAGGGATGACCGCTTGCAAACTGTCGTTTAACAGATGCGCAATGCTAATGGCAAATAGCATGCGATAGACAGTTGGTGCCGCAGTCCCTGCGGGTGTTGAGTGAATGGGTGTCGACGAGGCACTCATGTCAGTTCATCCCCAACCTTTCTTTCGTAACTTACTTTTTTGTTTTTTCAATGTAGCACGGATTCTACAGAACGTCATCCATGAATACTGGGAATATGATGGTCGAAAATAAAGGATTTGATCTGTCAGGAAGTTTTTAAAAAGGTAGGTAAAAAGGGAGACGCTGTCGAACAAAAGAGAAAAGCACAATGGACTAGACCATGAGCAGAACGCTAGGGGGAATGCTGGAATGCTGGAAGGTATAACAGAATACTGGCTATGCGTGGGAGGAGCCAATGTTGACGTGCAGGGAGTCACCTCTGCCAGACTGTTGCCTGGAACAAGTAATCCGGGTGAAGTGCATCAAGAGGCTGGCGGCGTAGCTCGAAACGTGGCGGAAAATCTGGGATGGCTAGGAGAAGAAGTGCAGCTGTTTGCTCTGGTAGGAGAAGACGCAGACGGCGAGTGGCTAAGACAGGTCACTGCAAATAGTGGAGTAGCTACTCATGGCATGTTGCGAATCGCAGGGAAATCGACTGGTCGCTACTTGGCTATTCGTGATCGTGACGGTGAATTGTACACGGCTGTTGCGGATATGGAACTAAATGAAGAGTGGCCAGCCGATATTATCCAGCAAGGTCTCAAACGCTTGCCACAGGCCGCAGGCTTGTTTCTGGATGCCAATCTTCCCGTCGAGGTTATGCGGGTATTCTTGACGGAAGCCAGAAGACTCGACAAAAAGATCGTCGTAGATCCTGTTTCTGTGAAAAAAGCAGAAAAATGGAAAGGGATGCTTGAAGGCGTTCATATACTTGTCACCAGCATTGATGAACTGGAAGTGTTAGGTGGCCAAACCCTTCATTCTTATAATGATGTGGAAGAATGCGCGAAAAAATTAGTGGCAGAAGGTATTCATCAGGTCATGGTCATTTGTGGGGAAGCAGGGCTGTGGCTGTGCACCGCACAGGAGGAAAAATGGCTTGCTGCACCAATTATGCCGATCCGAGAGTCCGCGGGGGATGCGTTTGCTGCGGGTATCATTTATGCGCAAAACAAAGCGTTGTCCCTTGTAGAACAAGCTGCTTTCGGCGTTGCTCTGGCCGAGATGAGAACAAAGGGAAACGGACGATATGATATCGATGTCCTTTTGGCACGAAAAGATTACTATGCCGCAAAAGAAAGACAGATCCTCAGCAGAGAATGAAAATACATAGCTTGACGTACACTACCCGTTAGTTACAGAGGAGGAGTGTATGTCATGGAAAAGAAATCGAATGATGTGAATGGAAAACAAGAGAGCCATGTTCGGCAGGGCGGAGATTCACACCGCTCCAAAAACAAGCGTCCTGAGGGTCCTGTACAAGGATTTAGTCAGGCACCACGCGGCTTGCAATAAGCCAAAAATGATATATGCAACTAAAGTCCCCTTATCGACAAAAAGATGGGGGACTTTTCGTTTAAAGGAACATTTTTCTACAAATGCAGACAACGATATGGTACAATACCTGAATCAGAGTATTGCCAACTGAAGAAAATAGTGGTGCATATTGTCGAGTGGCACAATTCAAAATCGTGCCTCCCTTTACTTTGTCAAAAAGCGTGCGCGAACAAGGAGACTGATTCATATGCCAGATACTGTTGTGAAAACACGCGCTTCAGCTTCTCGAAAGAAACAGCCGAGCCGTAATCGAAAAATACGTAAACTCGTGGTATCCATCACATTGATGACCTTGCTGCTGGTTGGCGGTGTGGCTGGAGCGATTTATTGGAAAATTGAAGACACTCTGACGGAAGTAACGAACCCTGCAAACAGCGGATTTACTTCGCCAGTATCCCAAAATACCGATCCCGTTTACTACTCGGATAAGCCAATGTCGTTCGTATTGCTTGGTTCTGATTCCCGTCCTGAAACAGGTTCCATGAATACAGACGTAATGATCGTGGCAGTTGCCAACCCGAAGACGAAGAAGGTTACCATGGTATCGATCCCGCGGGACACACGAGTCAAGATCCCGGGCTATCGCGACTACCATAAGATCAATTCTGTCTATGCCAATGGCGAAGCAGAACGCAGGCAAGCAGAGCGCAAAAACCAGACGGTTACTGAAGACGGTATTTCCTTAACGAAGAAAACGTTGAATGAAATACTGGGTATTCCGATTGAGCATTTTGTAGCCATTGATTTCGATGGTTTCAAAGCCGTCATTGACGAATTAGGCGGTGTGGAAGTCAATGTGGATCGCAGACTGGTATACGATGATCCGACTGACGATACACACATCAATCTCCAGCCAGGACTTCAAAAGTTGAATGGCGAGCAAGCACTTGGTTATGTACGACATCGTCACGACAACCGTGGAACGAAGTACTATTCCAGTGACTTCGACCGCAACCGTCGCCAACAAGAAGTCATCAAGGCAGTCGTGGACAAAACGGCCTCTCTTGAAGGCTTGACAAAGATATTTAATGTCATGGACGTAGGCGCCAAGAATATACATACCGATCTTTCCAAGGATCAGATCAAAGGCTTGGCCTACGATTTCAAAGGATTTAATTCCTCTACGGTCACTGCATTGGATAATGGGGCATATTGGAGCGGAGGATATACGTATCTCGAAAAAGAAAAGCTCGAGACTGTTCGCAATTCCTTGCAATCAGAGATGGGAGTGACAGGGAGCGTCGTAGCGTCGCTCAACAATTCCCCGATACTCGGTACTGGTGAAGCGGTTGCGACTAGCAACAAGAAGAGCGTCAAGAAGAAAACGACAGAATCAGCAGCGTCAACGAAACATAAAACGGAGGCTCCGAAAGAACAAGAGCCGATGAATCCGACCGACGATCAAGACGGTATGGCAAATGAAGGCGCAATGCCGCCACCTGATGTCGTAAACACAGAGGGGCAAGGTCAGTCGACAGATCAAGGTCAGGGAGCACAGAAGCCTGCGACTGGTGCAACACAAACTGTACCAGGTAATAACGCTACTCCACCGCCGGATATCATCCCGCCGACCAGTCAGGATGCTGGTCCCACAACTACAGATGGTCCGAGCACGAACTCCTAACGAGTACGAAAAACACCCGTTCATCACGAGCGGGTGTTTTTTATTTGTCGATTCATCATAAATTTTTAAAAATTCGTTTATGGAAAAGGTTTAGAAAACACCAATTTCGTGGTACAATAATAATATGCTGATAAGACAGATTAATCAGATAATTATTACTGACTGGAGGGATTTCTATGACGATTTTCTTGGTGAACCTGTTCTTGGTGATTGCTTTTGTGTACCTGATCAGCCGCCAACAAAATGAAGAGTTTGTGTACGATGAAGATTTTTTCCTCCAGAACCCTTCAGCTTTGGAAGAATATCAGCAGATGCCGATTGATTTCCAGCACGCCTTTTTCCGCAAGCATAAAGAGTGGATTAAGGAAAAATATATGCGCGGAGAAAGCTACATTTTAGGCTACTGTCCAAACAAAGAAGTACGTCGTGCGTGGCTGTCCGAATTCATGAATCAAAAAAATATCAACAATACACCGACCCCTTCCTCGTGAAGGGGTTTTTCGCATTTGTAGGACTCGTGCTATACTGCTACGAGAGAATATGGTGAAACAGGAGGAAAAAGTACGTGCTACAATTCATGGTGGAAAAACTAAATCAACAGTTACATACGCATGGAATGATTTCGGATATCGTCTTGCGCTCGGATCATTCGTTGCTGGAAGAATCGGAAGGGCAAGAGGTTCTGATCACGTTTTCCGAGGCGGAGGACGAGAAGCAACCAACGGCTACCATCCATCTGTTTACACTTGCAGAAGAGGACAGCTGTGAAATTGAAGTGGAAATTGACTATCCGTATAGCTTGCAAGATGAGGAGATTCAACAGCTATGGACGCAAGCAAAAAGCTTGATAGCGGAGTGCTCGTTGACAGAAAAGCGCCGCTTTGTGGAGCCTGGTAAGCAGATAGGAGCGAATGTCGTGCTGGATTATCACTTTGTCGTGGAAATGCCGCGAACAGAAGCGGAGGAATTGGCATTTACAGAAACCATCGCAAAATTTTCCGCGGATTTGGGGATACTCGTCAAACTCGGCACAGAATAAATAGGTTGTCCATGCAAAGAGCTCAGGCTTAATCTTATCAAGAACTAAATTGAAAAAAACAATAAATGGCGGACATATATTATACATGTATAGTATGTGTCTGCCATTCTTGTCATTCAACTATTGTCTCCAAGCGACCTTCGATGCAGATTCCAACCGAATTTATAAGCGTTCATTAATTCTAATCAACAATTCCTTCAAGGTTTGCTTCTCCTCTTCGGTAAGGACTTGAGTGATTTCGTCCTCCACCTTTTGGAAGGATTCATTAAAGTCTTCAATCAATTCAACGGCTTTTGGTAAAACATAAATATTTTTTTGCCTTTCATTATTGGCTGGGATTTTACGCTCGATAAATCCTCTTTGCTCAAGACCTTGAAGCATACTTGTAATGCTAGCCCCGCGCAGATGAAACCGATCAGCAAGATCCCTCTGAATTAATCCAGTTTCTTGCTTCTCGTAGATATAGCCAATTACTTTTCCTTGTTGGGCGTTTAATCCTAACTCTTTTATGCTATCGTCCGCTTTTTTCTTTAACTTAAGGCCAATAATCTGAAACAAATCCAGATAAGGCGTATACTTGCGAGGCTTCATGATCGTACCTCCCTATATTGTTAGAAAACTAACTGTAAGCAAATAAACTATACAGAGATCCAGCTTTCGTGTCAAATAAAAGTTAGTTCATTGACAGTTAGATAACTAACAATTATACTCCGAATTGTTGAATGGCAAACACTTGGGAGGAATTCAAATGGAGAAGGTAGCTCAACATGCTGCGTTAGAACCAGTTACGGCGATTACAAATGTACGGATCTTTGATGGAAATCAAATGATTGCCCCCAGACATGTTGTCATGAAAGGGGAGTCCATTATTTCAGTGGGTGGAGACATTCCGGCAGATGCTACGATTATCGATGGAGAAAATGCGACACTGATGCCTGGTCTGATTGATGCACATGTCCATACCTCCATCGGAGGATTACGAGATGCCCTAAAATTCGGCGTTACAACAGAACTCGAAATGAACGGCGATTTTACGAAAAGAGGGCGAGAGATTCAGTTGAAAAATGTGAATGGCGTCGCAGACGTCCGTTCTGCTGGCACAGCGATCACCGCTCCGGGCGGACACCCAGATGAATTACTGCCGGATGGAGATGAAATACCAGAATTCGTTTTAAAGGAACTAGAGAAGCTATCGGAGGAAGACCGAGAAGCGATGTTGGCTGCATACGCTCACAATCACGAAGAAATACCGCAAGTGACGACGGTGGAAGAGGCGATTAAACATGTGCATACGCAAGTGGAAAATGGAGCCGACTATATTAAGATCATGATTGAAGAAGGAACGGTCATGGGTGCACCTGGCCTGCCTGTACTAAGCGACGAGATTCTGAAAACAGCCGTGACAGAAGCCCACAAGCTCAATAAGTTGGTCATCGCCCACGTCTTGACGGCTCGTTCATCGCAAGAAGCCATCGATTTTGGAGTCGACGGTTTGGGTCACTTGTTTATCGACAGACCCGCGTACACGTCCGCGCTAGTGAACTCTATAGCAAGTTCAGGCGCTTTTGTTACACCGTGCTTGGTATTGAATTCATCTATTATTGGAAATCCAGCATCGGAATTGGCGAATGATCCGCGTGTTCATTCCAAATTAAGTCCGGATTGGATCGATATCTTGAACTCCAGTTTCAATACGTTTCCACAAGGCAATATGGAGAACAGCTTTCAGAATGTGATGGACCTACACCGTGCCGGAGTTGATATTCTGGTAGGGACGGATGTCGCTCCGGTTCCCATTCCGAGTCTTGGCGGCCTTGCTCATGGAGCCAGCGTCCATCATGAAATGCAATTGCTGGTGAAGGCCGGGTTCACTCCGATAGAAGCGCTTCAGTCGGCTACCTCGAAACCAGCCCGTTGCTTTGGTCTTGTCGATCGCGGCCGTATTGCCGAGGGTGCGCGCGCTGACCTTATACTCGTAAACGGTGATCCGATAACCAACATCTCAGATACCCTGTCCATTAAAGCCGTATGGTTCAAAGGTGTACAGATACTAAATTAATCAAAACACTTTTGTGGTAGGGCACTCTTCGAGGTAGATGTCCAGAGATAATAAAGTTCTAGACTGGGGCCACGTTAAAATAGCGGGCAGGATAGTATGAACAACTCACGCATTACTAGGATTGGAACCATGTCCCTCGGCTGTCGTCTATATAAACGAAGGCAAAAATGAACACAAACTAATTTGACGAAGAGGTGTTTTGAAAATGGCATTAACGTCCGCATTCACGAGCTTCAACCTGCCTGTAAAAAACGTAGAACAATCGAAAGCGTTCTTCACCGGACTCGGATTCGAGCTCAACCCGCAATTCCCCGAGAACGAGAATTCGGTAGCCATCGTGATCGGCGACAACCTACAGGTCATGCTGATCAATCAAGCATTCTTTAATACGCTCACGGAGAAGGAATCCGTCGATACGAGCAAGTATGCGCAGATGACGATCGCATTGGCCTTCGAGAGCCGGGAAAAGGTCGATGAAATCGTGAATACTGCGGTCTCCTTGGGCGGGAAGTTGCACGCTGAACCTGAGGATCATGGGTTCATGTATCATTGGGGCTTCGTGGACTTGGACGGCCATCTGTGGGCCATTAACTACATGAACATGGATGCGGCACAAGGTTAAGGCTAACGGAGAGCACGCTCGTACTAGGGGTTCAAAAAGAAAGACGCCGGGCATCTTCCCCGGCGTCTTCTTCGCGATGATTAGTTTTGTTCGGTAGAGGCTTTGAAATTGTCCATGATCGCTTGCCAGCCTGCTTGCTGGAGCTCGACGGGATTGGAGCTTTCCGCGTGGAACGTTTCAATGACCTTCGTCTCATTCCCTTGATCGACGAAAGCAATATCCACTCTTCTTCCGTCTTCCATGGAAACACTAAGAAAACTTTATTATTGAGTTTAGATCCGTGGATGGCTTCATTCTGACGACTCCCGCTTTTATAGTGAGGAAGAAGGAATATAAAGAGAAGAGAGAGAATCGTATAGATAATGAAAATGAATGAGCATTCACTCGTTAGGGGGCGTTTAACGTGGAACTTTCAAAAGTATGGGAACCGATCCAAATTGGGTCGATGACGTTGCCAAATCGGATTATGATGGGGTCCATGCACGTCGGGTTTGAGAAGCTGCAGAATGGTGTAGCGCGACTTGCTACTTTTTACGCAGAGCGTGCGAATGGAGAGGCTGGTCTGATCGTGACAGGAGGGGCTGCCGTACATCCAGAGGGCGGCATGGGCAACGAGTATTGCAATGTATACCAAGACGAGGATATCGAGAAATTGCGCCTGATCACGAAAGAGGTTCATCAAGCCAATGGGAAAATTGCGTTGCAGCTGTTCCATGCCGGGCGTTATGCGTACAAGGAAGCGACAGGATTAGACCCGGTAGCACCATCGCCATTGCAGGCGCCGATTAACCGTTGGAAGCCGAGAGAGTTACGCGCTGAGGAAATCGAAGCGACGATCCAGTGCTTTGCTGATGGTGCCGTCCGCGCCAAAAAAGCTGGCTTTGATGCTGTAGAAATTATGGGTTCGGAAGGATACTTGATCAATCAATTTTTGTCCCCTGTGACCAATAAGCGAGAAGATGAGTGGGGTGGGGACTTTTTACGCAGAGCGCGTTTCGGCATCGAGGTGGCTAAGCGTGTCCGCCAAGCAGTGGGACTGGATTATCCGATCATCTACCGGATGTCGGGATTGGACTTGATGCCAGATAGTACGACGATGGAAGAGACATTGCAATTTGCCAAAATGCTGGAGGAGGCAGGGGTTGATGCTCTCAATGTCGGAATTGGCTGGCATGAATCACAAGTACCGACGATTGGCATGATGGTGCCGCGTGGAGCATATGTATGGGTGGCGCAGCAAGTTAAGCAGATCGTGAACATCCCGGTTATCGCCAGCAATCGAATCAACGACATGCGTCAGGCTGAAACGATTTTGTACGAAGAATACAGTGATATGGTTTCAATGGCCCGACCATTTTTAGCGGACCCGTATATCGTTCAAAAAAGTAAAGAAGGACGTTTTAATGAAGTAAACACATGTATTGCATGCAATCAAGCCTGTCTCGACCATATTTTTGATGGGAAGGTAGCCTCCTGTCTGGTCAATCCACTTGTCGGCAGGGAAGCAGAGTGGCGGTTGGTTCCGGCGGAAAACGGCAAGAAGGTAGCTGTAATCGGTGCGGGACCTGCTGGCTTGGAGGCAGCTCGCGTGCTGGCAGAGCGAGGGCATCAGGTGGTCATCATGGAGGCCAAAAAACAGATCGGTGGACAATTAAACTACGCCAGACAGGTGCCAGGTAAAGAGGAGTTTAATGAAACGCTTCGCTATTATCAGACAGAGCTCGCGCGTCTTGGTGTCGAAATCAGGCTGGGAACACTGGCAGAGGCAGAGGCACTGATAGAAGAAGGTTTTGCAGAAGTTGTCGTGGCAACGGGAGTCATTCCGCGGCGTCCAGAGATTCCAGGTGTGGAGCTCGGACATGTGAAGGGATATGATGCGGTATTTGAAAAGCGCGCCAAAGTAGGTAGACAAGTGGTTATCGTCGGTGCGGGAGGAATCGCGTGTGATTTGTCCCATTTACTGATGCACGACGAAACGATCTCACCGAAGGCAGCGGAGTACTTGCAGGAGTATCGGATTCTGGACGGAAGAGCTGTACAGCAGCTGCAACAAAGAAAACGAAAAATCAGCATGCTGCGGCGTGGGAAGCATGTCGGATCGGGCTTGGGCAAAACGACGCGCTGGGCGGTTCTCGCCAACCTGAAGCGACGTGGCGTAGAGATGCTGACACAAATTGAATACAGCCGAATTGCAGAAGAAGGGGTATATTTCATTCAGAACGGGGAGGAACGCATGATACCGGCTGATACGGTCATTGTAGCGGCTGGAGCGACCCCCAACAATTCGCTATACCACGCATTGCTTAATCGGCTGCCTGTACACCTCATAGGTGGGGCTAAAGAAGCGGGAGAGCTCGATGCCAAGCGAGCTATTTTGGAGGGTGCGACCGTCGGAAGAGCGATTTAAGGTGCTGAAAAGATTTTCTATTTCGAAAACAAAAGGAATCGGCTATGATTAAGAAAAGGATGTCGTCTTTTTAGAAGTTTTGTCGAATCGCTTTTCAATCTCCGCTAATTTTTGCAAAATGAAGTTATACTGTTCAAATTCATTTGATTGGGGGCTCTCGCCTTGATGAACCATAATGGCATTCTCTTAGGGAAACGTTACTTCCTGTACTCGTTAGCACCGCTAGTAGAGGTGGAGGGATGGACGTTTACGATAGCCCCGGGGTTTAAGTTGATCGCGGGCGGGAGTGCCAATCCGTTACAGACACTAATCAGCGTTTACCGAGAGAATGAAAAGGTAGCGCAACTCGTGCTTCATCATAGACGTAGTGATTCAGATGTCACTGTGCAGGCTGTATCGAGTGATCTCCTGTTAGAAATCGCCCCGGCGACTAGAACTGTAAGTGTAGCAGAAAAGCTGTAGGCACCCTGAACGGGGTGCTTTTCGCTTTCGAACTTCAATCATCATTCCGAGCAATCGAGGAGGCGTCAGGATCATGGTAGGGAACGAATGGCAGGTAGGTCAGTTTCAATTGTCTTGGCTGAGAGGTGGACTCACGAAGCTGGACGGGGGCGCAATGTTTGGAGTGGTGCCCAAGCCGCTTTGGAGCAAAAGATACCCATCCAATGATCTGAATCAAATCCCTTTGCGTGCTGACCCGATCCTGGTACAGGCTCATGGCAAGCGTATTTTGATTGAATCGGGTATGGGAAATGATCGGCTTACGGAAAAACAGAAGCGCAATTTTGGCTTGGAGGAAGAGTCTCAAGTGGTGGAATCTCTCGCTGCGAAAGGGTTGACTCCTGCCGATATTGATATTGTCATCATGACACATATGCACTACGATCATGCCAACGGACTTGTCTCTATACGTGATGGACAACTTGTTTCTACATTTCCACAAGCCGTCATCTACGTTCAGGAGCAGGAGTGGGCGGAGATGAGAGAGCCGAATGTTCGCTCGAAGAATACATATTGGGAAGAAAACTGGCGTCCGATTGAGAAGCAGGTGAAGACGTACGGCGCTTCGCACGAAGTTGTGCCGGGAATCACGCTTCATCATACAGGAGGGCACAGCCAGGGACATGCGATCGTCCGGATGGAGACAGAGGGGCAGCTGCTTTTGCATCTGGCGGACATCATGCCTACACACGCTCACCAAAATCCATTATGGGTGATGGCCTACGACGACTACCCGATGACCTCCATCTATGCAAAAGAAGAATGGATCATCAACGGGATCAAGCAAGGCGCTTGGTTCACGTTTTACCACGATAGCGTTTACCGTGCAGTGAAATGGAACGAACAGGGAGAACTGATTGATCGTGTAGAAGTGATGTTGTAAAAAGGATTGGCAAAGACCGTCAGTGTTTTCTGGCGGTCTTTTGCGTTGTCTACGAGAAATGTGTCCAACCCTATCGAAATTTTGATTACTCTCATAGAAAAGTTTCATAATCAAAAAATTTTGAATGCTCATTGACGAACGACCAATGCCTCTCTACAATGGGAACATCACAGAGCATCTGTTCTGGCAGAGGTGGGAGTGCATAACAGTAGTGGGGAGAGAGAGAAAATGAGCTGGATCAAGATGCGTTTACAGGAGTTTCACCCGATCGTCTGGTCATTAGTCGTCGGGACCGTGTTCGTTAGGGCCGCCAGCTCGATGAGCATGCCGTTTTTGTTTTTATACTTGTCCAATCAAACAGATATGAGCTTGGCAATGATCGGATTGACGATTGGAGCAGGACCGCTCGCGGGTACAATCGGAGGCTTTTTTGCGGGAGCATGGTCGGACAGAATAGGGCGCAGGCGAGTCATGCTAGGCGCGTTGTACGTGTGGACGCTCGTGTTTGTCGGGTTTGCGCTTAGTAAAGATCCTTGGGTTCTCCTATTTCTCAATATAGCAGGGGGACTCTGTCGATCCTTCTACGAACCGGTCTCACAGGCGTTGATGGCAGATGTAACGCCACAAGAGAAGAGGCTTCGTGTATTCGGTATTCGCTACATGGCGATTAATGTTGGGGTAGCGGTAGGGCCTATCGCAGGGGTAGTACTCGCCAAAAGCTCTGTCGCTCTGCCTTTCCTGGTGACTGCACTGATTTATCTGATCTATGTGATTAGCCTGCAAGGATTATTGAACAAGTTCGGCATTAAACAAATTGAAGGTCAAAAGAAAGAAGTCGTTACATTCAGCCGTGCATTCAGTGTAATCGTGAATGACAAAGCGTTTCGCT
Source organism: Brevibacillus brevis NBRC 100599 (assembly GCF_000010165.1). Lineage (NCBI taxonomy): Bacteria > Bacillati > Bacillota > Bacilli > Caryophanales > Paenibacillaceae > Brevibacillus > Brevibacillus brevis. Next base: position 4,287,477 of record NC_012491.1, on the reverse strand, counting down.
TGTATATGCTCGCTGGTGTTTTAGGAGCGATTGGCTACTCGCAGATGTCTTCTACGCTGGCCAAATTCGCAGAAATGACGGTCGTGAATGGAACCGAGCTGTTTGCCATCCTGATGACCGTCAATGCGATCGTCGTTGTCATGATGCAGCTTCCGTTGACGACTTGGGCAGAAAAAAAGACGCCTCTCACCGCAATATTGGTGGGAAACGTCATGTATGCGGTTGGTGACGTAGGTTATGCCTTTGCCAATTCGTGGCTGATTTTCATTGTGGCGATGGTATTTTTCACGATTGGCGAAATCCTTACGTTTACCGCAGGGGACGTCCTGATCGACCGAATGGCCCCAGAGAATATGCGGGGCAGCTATTACGGTGCGAAAAGCTTCAGCAACCTCGGTCAGTTCATCGGTCCGTGGATGGGTGGATTGCTGTTAGCACATTACGGAGGTACGACCTTGTTCCTGGTGGTAGCAGCGACTTCGATGATGAGCAGTGCCTTCCAATGGGCGGGTGCTCGGGCCTTTGAGGCAACCCGAGGCAAATCCTTTCATGAAGCGAGGGGTGAATCACTCTAACGCTTGCAAGATACGATCCGCCATTCGTTTATAGCCATCAGCATTCGGGTGGAAGTGATCTGTATACAAGTAGTTTTGTTCCTTACGCAAGAACAAGTCGTAGGTCGGCACCACGAAAACTTGTGGGTACCGTGAGGCGATTTGGGATGCGTGATTGTTCCAGTCGAGCACAGGCCCGATGGTGTCGACGGCTGCTTCGGTATTGCCAAAAGGATTGTACAGGGAAGTGTAAACGATTGTAGCCGTCTTGTTGACGCTACGAATCTGTTTGAGAATCTCTTCATAGTTGACCGCGAGCTTATTAAGAGCCGTGGTCACTTTTTCTTTTTCAATGGTATACAGCCCGCCCGTCTGCCTGAACAAGTCGTTGCCGCCGATGGTAAAAAGAATCAGATCGGCTTCAGCGAGCAGCTTCTTCACTTGCTCCTGGGACATTTGCTTGAGCAGCTCAGATGATTCCTGACCATTAATCGCGAGGTTTGTGAACGTAATCGAATGGCCCGATTTTTTCTCCAATGCTTGGCGAACGAGTCCGACGTAGCCCTGGCCGTTTGCGTCTCCGGCACCGCGCGTGAGAGAATCCCCTAGTGCGACTACTTTGTGGACGCCCTTTTCTGGTAAAGGTGAGGGTGGCTGCTCTTTTTGCACAGGTGGGCTTGCTGTGGACGGTGCTAACTGCTGTGGATTCATCGCGAGGACAAACCCTGTCGCAAATAAGAGAAAGGAGAGTAAAGACAAGAGACCTGCCGTGCGCCAAAGTAATTGGCCGGATTTGCGCATCAGGTATCCTCCTATTCGTTGTAAAGTGTATGGTCATGGTATAATGTGGATGGACATCTTATGACAGTGTATCATAAACACAACGCCATCGTCAGTTGACGAGGGGAGACTCAGATAGGAGGGCGTACATTGGCCGAAACGGTCCTCTCAGTAAAAGGATTGCAAAAAGCGATTGGCAAAAAGCCGATCATTCATGATATTACGTTTGACGTTTTCGCCGGAGAGGTATTTGGATTTCTCGGGCCGAATGGCGCAGGCAAAACCACCACAATCCGCATGCTCGTTGGATTGGCAAAGGCCGATGGGGGAGATATTCGCATTGGAGGCATCTCCCTTCAAGAACAGTTTCCACAAGCGATTGCGCAGGTTGGTTGTATCGTCGAAAACCCGGAGCTGTACAAGTTTTTGACGGGCAGAGAGAATCTGGAGCAGTTTGCGAGAATGAGTGGCGGTATAACGGCTGAGCGTATTGAGGAAATCGTCCGATTCGTTGATTTGGAGCGGGCGATTGATGATAAGGTAAAAACGTACTCACTCGGAATGAGGCAGCGCCTGGGGATCGCGCAGGCACTTTTGCACCGGCCGAAAATATTGATCCTGGACGAACCGACGAACGGCTTGGACCCAGCGGGGATCCGTGAGTTGCGCCAGTTTATTCGCAAGCTTGCCGAGGAAGAAGGGCTCGCAGTCTTCATTTCGAGTCATCTTCTCAGTGAAATCGAGATGATGTGCGACAGGGTGGCGATTATCAGCCAAGGGAAGGTCATTTCGGTTGGATTAGTCAAAGAACTGATGGAGCAGTTTGCTGATCAGGTCGATTGGACAATCCCGTCTTCCCATATACAAAAGGCCGAGGAAATCCTGCGAAATCTACCAGCAGTGACAGAGGTGTGGGTGGTCAGTGAAGAGCGCCTGAAATCACGCATGGATGTAGAAAAAGTGAGCGAGGCTAACCTAGCTTTGGTTAATGGCGGTATACCTGTGATGGGAATAGCGACGAAGACGGTTACACTGGAAGACCTGTTCCTTACATTGACGGGAGGAGGGGGAAGTCATGGAGCAGAACATGGTGGGGCTCGTACAGAATGAAACCATAAAATTGCTGCGCAGGCGCCGTTTTCTCGTCGTCGTGCTGATCTTGGCGATTCTGATCCCGATTTTTACATACGCACAGTACCGTTCGGTTGTTACTGCACAAGAACGAATGGGGACAACCGACTGGCGTCCGCTATTAACCCAACAAATCGTCGATATGCAAAACAGGCTGGCATCAAGCCGTCTTCCCGAGGAGTGGCGGGATTTTATCAAGGTCAGGATCGCGCAGCAGCAATACTATTTGGATCATGACATTAACCCGATGGCACCGGGGGGGCCTACTTTCGCCCGTGGCTTTATGGACCAAGCCATTTCGATGTTTTTGCCGATGATTATCGTCGTGCTCGCGGTTGACCTTGTATCTTCTGAGTTTAGCGAGGGGACGGTCAAGCTGCTATTAACGCGACCCGTAAGGCGGTGGAAGGTACTGACCAGCAAATACATCACCCTTCTGCTGTTTACCTCTCTCACGGTTCTTACGACACTGATTCTTGCTTATTTGCTCTCTGGGGTCGTGTTTGGCTATTCCGGTTGGGATCTTCCTATTTTGACTGGCTTTGAAGTATCGGGAGGAGAGCTCGAGACATCTGGGGCTTTCATGCTGCCGCAATGGCAATTTTTGCTGATGCAGTATGGTCTAGGCTGGTTCGTCTGCATCGTGGTTGCTACGGTAACGCTTATGGTCTCAGTTTTGGTTCGGAGTGCGGCTGCGGGGATGGGAATTATGATGGCAGCGTTAATTAGCGGAACGATCCTGACGCAGATGGCATCCTCCTGGGAATCGTCCAAATACTTGTTCGTGGTAAACTTGCAGCTGACGGATTATCTCAATGGAACACTGCCTCCGATTAAGGGGATGACGTTGCCGTTCTCGTTGACCGTGTTGAGTGTATGGGCGATCGCAGCACTGATCATTGCGTACGCGGCCTTTATCCGTAGAGATGTCACATCCTAATTTGACTTTTTTCGTTACTTTTCTCCAAGTCTGCTCGTCTTTACCATGACGAAAGAAAAAGACAGCGAGAGGGGAAAGGCGAAACAGAATGGATGTATTATGGAAAGCAGGCTCGGTGACACTATCTGGCATGTTTGAGCTGTGGGCAGCAATCCCTGTAGGCTTTATGTTGCAGCTACCACCGGTTCTGATCGGAATCTTTAGTGCGGTGGGTGCAATTATCAGCGCAGGTGCTGTTATTTTCGTGGGAGGTTCATTGCGCAATTGGCTTTTAAAGCGTGTAGAGAATCGCAGCAAGCGTCAAGGGCGCATGTGGCAGATTTGGGATAAATACGGAGTGGTCGGCCTAGGTCTGACTTCGCCGCTTTTAACGGGAGCCCCACTAGGAGCTGCTATTGGTATCTCGCTGGGAGCCCCTACGAAAAAGCTTATGCTGTGGATGTCCGTGGGCATTATTATCTGGAGTGCGCTATTGACGGCAGGAGTGGCTTTTGGTCTTTTGCAATTCATGGTACCAGAAACAAAATAGCTAGATGCATGAAAACCGCCAATTCTGGCGGTTTTTGTTCATAATGAGAGTCTGTAAACAATCTCTCCACCGTATACGTCGCCAGTTTCTTCAAAACCGGATTGACTGTATAAATGTCTTGCACCTGCATTGTCCGGGCATACGGTCAAGTTCACAAATCGGCTTTGCGGGAAACGGTTCCGTACTTTATCTACGATCGCTGAGAGGGCTGCTCTGCCATATCCTTTGCCTTGGTACTGGTGATCAATCAAAAAACCATTGAACCAGTAACACCAATCTGTGGAGGCGTCATAAGCAATCATGACAAACCCAACCATTTTATCAGCGTCATATAGACAGAATGGTTCATAGGCGCAGTTGTCACCGTCAGGACGGATATGAACCTTCGCCAACGAAACGGCAACAGAGGGGACGAAGCGCTGCTGCTCGTCCTGAACCTGCAAGCGTAATGCATCCTGCCAGTTATCTCTGGTTGTCGGAACTAATCGAATAGTCATGTCTTTGATAAGTCTTCACCTCGTTCATCTTGATAGCTTAAGCGTAACCGATCCCACCTGAAAAATCTTCCTTTTCCGCGTGGGCGTTTTTTCGTAAAATAAACCAAGGATACAAATAGAAGAGTTCCCGAAAGTGAGGTAACTGGCATGGACGAGAAAAAAGAAGCGTTGGTCCCTGAACTGGAGGATCTAGTTCGTAAATTTACAGAGCTGTTGACAGGAGAAGCGACTCCTGAGCGCGTAGAAATGGTAAAAGTATGGTGCCTGTACACGACAATGGCAAAAGCGATGCCGCCGCTGATTCAGCATTGGGGAAGCGAGCCTGAACATATGGAAGCACGAAATCAAATTCGGGAAATCATCGAGCAAATCAAGCAGTGGAATCAGGAGAAAAATCAAAAGCACTAAAGATAAGAAAAACGCTGTCTCTTGTTGAAAGAGAGCAGCGTTTTTTTACTTCAATCAAAAGGCTAACCAGCGTGGAGGCATCCATTCTCCTTGGTCAGTTTTACGGATTCCACGTGATATGCTTGGCAGCATCCATTAATTCATTTAAGGTGACACCGTGTGCCGTCATTACGACATACAACGATTGATTGTCGGATTTAGCATTAAAATGAGCCGCGTGCTGGGCAGTTGATGCTTTTGAATCCGTTTGATCAAATGAAACAGCGATGGCTTGCTCTCCGTTGACTGCAAACAACTGAGTAGCCGAGAAAGTACCTGGGATAGAGAGGCTACGCTTGCCTTCTGTATTACGCACAACATCTATGCGAATCCAGTCGTTGTTCCGCTTGTAATCTGAAGTTAAGCGAGTCACCTTCTGGCTGGTTTCCGATTCATATTGGACCGATACTGTACTCATCGAGAACCCATTCGGTGCTTGCGACAGGGCAGGTACGGGCATATCTGATGCTTGTACAGCGGTATTCAAATCAGTGAACGAGGATAGTGTAATGGGCTGCTTCGCTACCGCTGGCAACGCTGGACCCACTAATGCGTTCTCAGTTGTACCCCCATCAGCCGTGTCTGGTTCCGCTTGGGAAGCCATCCCAAAGGTCATAGGATTCTCAGCAGCAGCGCCATTGGCTTCCTTAGCGGCTATATGGTTACCAGTATTTGCTGACTCCGCTGGAACTTCTGATTTCGCTTTAGCCGCTTGATCAGCTGTGTTCCCCTGTAATCCCCGAGATGCCACGCTGTTCTGCCCGTCTTTATTTACCGTATGTGACTCTGGTGTGGCTGCTTTTTCCTCTGGTTTCACCATCGCAATCGCATTGTTCGATTGGGGAGGTGATGTAGGAGGTGTATCTTTTTTAGGTGCAGTTGGAGCGACCTGCGATTGTGTAGCAGCAGACTCAGAATTGCTCTCTGCCTTTTTCATCGTAGGGCTGTCAGCAGCTACTGGTTGAGAAGCGATTGCAGGTGCTGGAGCCTGTGTTGCCGATTTTGATTCCGCGTCGAATGCAACTATGTTCTTGTTGATCTGATCGTCTTGTATCCCGTTTTCTTGTGTGGCAGCCATTTGATTACTACTCGGTGCCAGTTGTTGGTAGCCGACGAAACCAACTGCGAGCAAGACAGCCGCTGCGCTAACCCAGGCGTATGAAGGGAAGCCTTTGGTCCAACGCTTGTTTGGTTTTGAAATCACTGTGCTCGTTTGTTGCTCTGAAGATGCAGTAGCGGCGTGAGGGGGTACACCTTTTCCGGCGGTCTGGTAGATTGCTTGCATGATTCTGTCTTCCAGGTTCGCTTGAGGTATTGGAACCTCCTTCAAGAACTGCACCTCCTCTTCTGTTGTCATTTGCGTTTCTATCCAAGCGATGCATTCGTCACAGGTTTCAATATGTGAGTGCGAATCGCTATCTGTGTCATCTAGCCATGCCTTTCTAAATGCCTGGCAGTTCATGTACGAGCCCCCCTTCCTTGCGGGATAACAATTTTGCGAGTTCCTGACGAGCACGCAAGTAACGGACACGAGCTGTAGATTCGGCGATGCCGAGAAGTGTCGCTATCTTTTCAAACGGATATTCGTGCGTACAGCGAAGGACGATCACTTCTCGATAAGAATCTGACAGTAAGGCAAAGGCTTCCTGAATTTCTCGACGTTGCTCTTTTGTCATGAGCGATTCCTGAGGGGATTCGTCCCGTGTATTAGATGGCACATAGGCCAATTGTTCATCCGAGTCATGATACTTTCGGCGACGCAAGAAGTCGATGCTCTTATTTCGGGCGAGCGTATGTAACCAAGAAGAAAACTGGCTGTCTCCACGGAATGTCGACAATTTTTCATACGCTTTTACAAATACTTCTTGAGTAAGATCCTCTGCATCAGAGCGATTGTTTACCATTTTGTAAATGAAAACATAGATCATATGCTGATATCGCTGGATGAGGTCGCGATACGCTTCGATGTCGCCTTGAAGAATCCGCTGAATGATTTCGGCGTCGGATTGCATTGAATCTTTGGCCTCCCTTCCCTCTATGAGACGCTGGTTATTCGTAAACGTTTCAGACCAGCGTTTCGATTTCTATAATATCGTATGGATAGCCCTGTTCGACCAGAAAAAGCTGGCGATGGAGCGAAAACTCCTGCTCTCTCGTGTCTCGTGTTACCAATGTATAAAAATGGGCAGTGTTGTCGTCTGTTTTGGGCCTTAAGATACGTCCCAGGCGCTGTGCCTCTTCTTGTCTGGAACCATACGTCCCGGAGATTTGGATCGCGACGTTGGCATCCGGCAAATCAACCGCAAAGTTGGCTACCTTAGATACGATCAGGCGTGTAATTTCCCCTTTTTTAAACTGCGTGTACAAAACCTCACGTTCTTTGTCCGGTACTTTTCCTGTAATGAGTGGCAGTTGGAGGGCCGTTGCCATCTGCTCAAGCTGATCGATATATTGCCCGATGATCAAAACGCGATCGTGGGCGTGCCTCTCCAAGAGCTCGCGGACGACCTCCAGTTTTTTTGGATTTTCCGCTGCAATGCGAAACTTTTGGCGGGCGGTTGCATGTGCGTAAGCCTCCCGCCACTTCGGCTCAAAGGGGAGTCGAATTTCTCGGCAATGCGCCTCTGCGATCCAGCCTTGCTCTTCCATGACTTTCCACGGAACCTCGTACTTTTTTGGACCAATCAGCGTGAAAACATCTTCCTCCCGCCCGTCTTCCCGAACAAGAGTAGCCGTCAGCCCAAGTCTGCGAGTGGCTTGAATCCCAGAAGTTACACGAAAGATGGGTGCAGGCAACAAATGCACCTCATCGTAAATAATAAGCCCCCAGTCGCGCTCTGAAAAGAGTTTCAGATGAGGAAAATCATCTTCGGCGGTGGGGCGGTATGTAAGAATTTGATAAGTTGCCACAGTTATTGGCTTGACTTCTTTGTTGTCACCAGTGTATTCCCCGACCATATTTGGATCAAGTCCTGTTTTGTCCAAGAGCTCAGCGATCCACTGGCGAACCGATGTCGTATTCGTGGTTAATATGAGGGTGGCTGTTTGCAACTGGCAAATGGCACCGAGTCCAATGATTGTTTTTCCAGCACCACAGGGGAGGACGAGAACGCCGCTGCCCCCAGTCACAGCGCCTCCGGAATAGAAGGCATCGACAGCTTCTTTTTGATAAGAACGCAAAGAGAATGCTCTGCCTCGGGATGTCGTTTCCCGTAAGCTAACTGCACAGGATTCGCCTTCTGTATAGCCCGCCAAATCTTGAACAGGAAACCCGAGCTTGATCAGCTCTTGTTTGATTAGTCCGCGCGCATAGCTTTTGATGACGAACTCATTCTCAAAAAGAGCAGCGATTGATTTATAACTGGTTACCTCTGTTAAAAGAAGTGGGTCTTCACTCATTAATACGAGTTGATCACCAATGCGTTCCAAACGAAACAAGCCGTATTTTCGCATCGTATCTTCAATTTCTTTAACGATGGTTGGCGGGACACCGTACTTGCTGTAGTTGCCAAGCACGTCTGTTACCTCTTGTGATGTAAGACCGGATGCAGCTGCATTCCAAAGCGATAAAGGGGTGATCCGATAGGTATGGATGTATTCTGGGTTTTTGATTAGCTCAGTAAAACCACTGATAGCTTGTCTGGCCTCGTGAAAGAAAGGATGCTGTGTTTCCAACAATATCGTCCGATCGCTTTGAACGATCAAGGGCAGGTCTGGACGGTAGGACAATAGACTCACCTCGTTGCAAAAGGCATAGGAATCAGCACTATGGTATCACAATCTCAAAAAGAAAGAAAAACGAACAGGTAACATTTTGGCTATGATGGGAAACAATATCCCAAAGCATGGACGGAAAGGATGGCGGGGAGCATGGCAATTTGGGGTAGCTTGTTTAATTTGATCTTGGTCATGATCCTCGTACTCCTGAACGGGTTCTTTGTTGCGACTGAATTCGCGATCGTAAAGGTAAGGGAATCGCGCATTGCACAGCTCGCAGCAGAAGGAAACAAGCGCGCTGTTGACGTCGAGAGAGTCCTGCACAATTTGGATGCCTACCTCTCCGCGTGCCAACTTGGGATTACGCTGGCTTCATTAGGACTCGGTTGGTTGGGAGAGCCTGCTATCGCGCATCTCTTGCATCCAGTTTTTGGTTACTTCCATTTAAATGAAACGGTTGTGACCAGTATTTCCTTTATTATCGCTTTTTCGTTGATTACGTTTTTGCATATCGTGCTGGGGGAGCTGGCTCCGAAGACATTGGCGATTCAATACTCCGAGAAGGTGGTACTGGCAGTAGCCAAGCCGATCCAACTCTTTTACAAAATCATGTATCCCTTTATTCAAATGCTGAACTGGTCCGCGAGTCATTTTCTTGGGCTTTTTCATATATCGTTGGAGCCGCATCAGGAAGCACATACAGAAGAAGAGATACGCATTCTTGTCAATGAAAGTCATAAAAGCGGCTTGATTGATCAAACCGAGCTGATGCTGGTTGATAATATTTTTGATTTCTCGGAGACGATGGCGAGAGAAATCATGGTTCCGCGTACAGATATGGTTGTCTTGAACCTGCGCGATCCTTTTGACGAGAACGTCAAGCATGTCCAAAACGGACGATTTACCCGCTATCCAGTAGTGGATGGTGACAAGGACCATGTTGTCGGTAGTTTACATATCAAGGATATGCTGACGGGGCTTCTGGAAGGAGAGAGCCATGATCTTCAGACCTTCATGCGCCCGATTTTGACGGTACCGGAGACGATCTCGATCAGCCGGTTGCTGACCATGCTGCAAAAACAACGAGGGCAAATGGCGATTATCATTGATGAGTATGGAGGCACTGCCGGACTGGTGACCCTCGAAGATATAATGGAAGAAATTGTTGGAGACATCCAGGACGAGTTTGACGATGAACGCCCAGAAGTAGAACGTAGTGACGGCATGCTGTCATTGGACGGGCGTATGTTATTGGAAGAAGCGGGCGATTATCTGGACATCGAATTGGAGTCGAGCGATGTGGATACGCTTGCTGGCTGGATTTACATGCAGATCGACCATCCGCCGCGCGTGGGGGATCGGGTAAGAGAAGGAAAGTACGAATTTATCGTGGGAGAGGTCGATCATTACAGAATCACCCGGGTCTATGTAAAGAAAGTCGGCAAAGCAGAGGAAGAAATCAGTTCCACGTAAGGGAAGAAAGGGGGCTTCTCAATGCGTAATATAATTGCTATAATGGGACACAAGTTGCATAGATGGCAATGAGCCTAATTACTTAGGGTGATTAGAGCAGCTGAGAGTAGAGACTAGAGGAGGAAGTACAGATGAGACGAGCAGTCAGTATGGTACTGACCGCATTGCTGGCGTTTTCCTTGGCAGCATGTGGTAACGAAACAGGTGGGAAAACAGAGACAGCAGCAACGACAGGCCAAGGGCAAACAGTGAAGCTGGGGCTGACGCAATTCGTGGAGCACCCTGCGCTTGATGCCATTCATAAAGGAATTTTAGATGGTCTGAAGGATGCTGGCTACGAAGAGGGCAAGAACTTGGAGGTAGACTCCCAGAACGCCCATGGTGACATGAACAATACAGTCTCGATCGCACAGAAGTATGCCGGAGATAAAAAGGATCTTGTCGTAGCGATTGCGACGCCATCCGCTCAGGCTGCAGCAAAGGCGATTGCTGACAAACCTGTTATTTTCAGTTCCGTAACAGACCCGATCTCGGCTCAACTGGTTGGCAGTCTGGAGAAGCCAGACAAAAACGTGACCGGGACGTCCGATAAAGTATCCATGGAACAACAATTGAAGCTGGTGAAAACCTTCCTGCCTGGGCTGAAAAAGCTGGGTGTGATCTATACAACCTCCGAAATTAACTCAGAGGTACAGGTCAAGGAATTGGAAGACGCAGCGCAAAAACAAGGCGTAGAAATCATCAAGGCGGGCATTTCGCAGCTGTCTGAAGTGCAGCTGGCGGCTCAAAGTCTTGCTAGTAAAGCAGATGCCATTATTATCCCAATTGACAACACCGTCGTATCTTCCTTTGAAGCGGTGCTCGGAGCAGCAGAGGAAAACAAAATTCCTGTATTTGCTTCTGATACCGATACAGTGAAACGTGGAGCGGTTGCTACTTACGGGATTGATTACTACCAAATCGGTAAACAAACAGGCGATATGGCTGCCCGTATCTTAAAAGGGCAGAGTGTTGCTGATACCCCTGTAGAGATTTCGAAACAAGCTGATTTGTATATTAATGAAACAGCTGCTGCAAAGTTTGGGCTCACTATTACTGAGGCACTCAAACAACAGGCGAAAGAAATCATCAAGTAAAAAGAGAGCGTCATGCTCTCTTTTTATTCTTTTAAAACTGTTTTATCCATGTTAAACTGTAGAAAAAATTCACGAGGGGGAATTCACTAAATGTTCAAACAAAAGAAGAGTATTAAAATTTTTCAGAGTTTTTTATTTCCTTTATTGCTTTTGTCTGTTACCGCTTGTGGACAGCAAAGCACTACTCCTGCAAACAATCCTACACCCGCTCCTGCTACTACGACGGCATCTGCCCCGTCTACTGAAACCAAGCAGCTGACAATTGGAATCGCCCAATTCGTTGAACACCCTGCTTTGGATGCAGCGAGAGAGGGCTTTATCAGCCAACTGGCTAAAAACGGTTACGAAAAAGACAAGCAAGTAAAAATCGATGTGCAATCCGCTCAAGCGAGCATGGATACAGCCATTCAGATTGCCCAAAAATTCGAGGCTGACAAAGTAGATTTGGTGTTGGCCATTGCAACTCCAACGGCACAGGCTGCCGCACAAACCAGTAAAGAAATTCCGATCCTGTTTACTGCGGTAACCGATCCTGTAGAAGCTGGTCTGGTTGCAGCGATGGACAAGCCGGGAGCGAACGTAACCGGTACATCGGATATGAATCCAGTCGAAGAGCAATTGAAGCTGATCAAAGAAATGAAAGCTGATGCGAAATCTGTTGGAATCATTTATAGTTCTGGCGAAGTCAACTCCAAAGTACAAGTAGATGCGGCAAAAGCAGTAGCCGGTAAACTTGGTTTAGAAATTAAAGAAGCGGCAATTACGAGCGCGACAGAAGTGAAGCAAGCAGCTGAGTCCATGGTGGGCAAAGTAGATGCTTTCTACGTACCAACTGACAACATGGTTGTATCTTCGATTGCAGCTGTGATCGGAGTCGCTGAAGCACAGAAAATTCCGGTCATCGCTGGTGAAGAAAACTCTGTGAAGAGCGGAGCGATTGCCACTTACGGGATCGACTACACGAAGCTTGGTGAGCAAACAGCTGATATGGCAACAAAAATCCTGAAGGGTGAAGCGAAGCCGGCAGATATGGCTGTTGAAGTGCAAGCAGACATGAAGCTCGTATTGAATAAGAAAGCAGCGGAAAAAATGGGTGTGACGATTCCGAAAGCCATGCTCGACCGTGCTGGACAAGTGATCGAGTAATAAATGTAGTAATTGGAGGATTTCTTCTATGAATCAACTGGCAGTAATGGGAGCCATTGAGCAAGGTTTACTATTTGGTATCTTGGCTCTCGGTGTATATCTGACCTTCCGGATTCTAAACGTTCCTGACTTGACCGTAGATGGTAGTTTTGCCTTGGGAGGCGCAATCGCAGCCAAATTCATTATCGATGGCACCAATCCGTTTTTGGCCACCCTGCTGGCTTTCATTGTAGGTGCATTAGCAGGAGCTTTTACGGGAGTCTTGCATACCAAAGGAAAGATTAACGCACTTTTGGCGGGGATCTTGACGATGATCGCCTTGTACTCGATCAATTTGCGTGTCATGGGAAAAGCGAATCTGCCTCTTTTGCGGGAAGATACTTTGTTCACTTATGTAAAGGATATGGGCATTCCAAACCTGACCGTAGGTGGAGTTACTTTGCTGTCTGGTGTAGCAATCATCTTTATCGTAGGTGTTCTGGTGTTGAAGCTGATCATTGACTGGTTCCTGCATACGGATATGGGTCTGGATTTGCGTGCGACAGGTGACAACTCGAAGATGATCCGCAGCTTTGGGGTAAACACAGATTCGACAACGATTATCGGTTTGGCTCTTTCCAATGGCTTGGTAGCTTTAGCTGGTGCGTGGGTAGCCCAATACCAAGGCTTTGCGGATGTAGGAATGGGGATCGGGATGATCGTCATCGGTCTCGCTTCCGTTATTGTCGGGGAAGTTTTGTTTGGCAGCTCTTCGATTTTCCGAGTGACGCTTGCTGTCATTCTCGGCTCGATTGTGTACCGCTTAGTCATTGCACTGGCACTGGATGCAGGACTCAATCCTTCTGACATGAAGCTGATTACAGCCCTGATTGTTATCATTGCCCTGACTGTCCCAACTGTGGCAAAAGGCATCTGGAAAAAGCAAGCGGTACGCTCGGCAAGGGGAGGAAGCAGCGATGCTTAAAATTACAAACGTCAACAAAGTATTCAACGCAGGAACTGTGAATGAAAAGATCGCGCTTCGAAACGTCAATCTGCACGTGAAGAAAGGAGAGTTCATCACCGTTATCGGAAGTAATGGTGCCGGTAAATCGACGATGATGAACATGATCTCCGGCGGATTGACGCCAGATAACGGAAGCATTCAGATTGACGGGAAAGATGTCACACGCCTGGCGGAGCACCAGCGTGCAGGTCTGATCGGCCGTGTGTTTCAGGACCCAATGGCAGGTACAGCGCCGAACATGACGATTGAGGAAAATCTGGCAATCGCTTTGGGGCGGGGAAAACGGCGTACACTTGGATTTGGGGTGAATAACCAGAAGCGGGAGCAGTTCCGTGAGCAGCTCAAGCAACTGGATCAAGGGCTGGAGAACCGTTTGAAGACCAAAGTGGGTTTTCTCTCAGGAGGACAGCGTCAAGCACTGAGCCTGTTGATGGCTACCTTTACGGAGCCGAAGATTTTGCTCCTCGATGAGCATACAGCAGCGCTTGACCCGAAACGGGCGCAGTTGATTGTAGATTTAACAGAAAAAATCGTGGAGCGCTATAAACTAACGACAATCATGGTCACGCATAATATGGAACAAGCGTTGAACATGGGGAATCGTCTGTTGATGCTCCACGATGGGGGAATCATTCTCGATATTCCGGATGAGAAAAAACGGACGATGAAGCCACAGGATCTGCTTCGGGCATTCGAAACAGCCCGCGGTGGAGAAAGCTTCAGCGAAGATCGCTTCTTGTTAACTTAATCGGATCGAATCAGCCTTCCTGTTCAAGCGGGGAGGCTTTTTCGTTGGTGGAAAGATATACGTACATGAATCCGGCACCGATTAAAAGGATGCCTGCGACAATGGTAAAAAGGATCGTGCCCCCATAATGTAGCAAGACAAGGCTGCCCAAGTACGGTCCGCACATGCGGGAAATATCCCAGTGTGTTCCTGTGATCGCGAAGTACCTTCCGCGCATCGTGACAGGTGATATCCGGGTGACGAAAGCCATCAATTGCGTCAGCCCAATACTCTCTCCGATGACTAGCAACACTTGCAAGGCGAGAAGGCCAGGTACGTTGTCGATGAAGGCGTAACCCAAGGATACGATGAGAAAACAAATGTACGCGCCGCTAATCAACAGGCGAGGAGGCAAGTGCTGGGTCCATTTGACGAGTATATACTCGAACAGGAGCAGTAGGACCCCTTTTACCGCAATGAGCAAGGCGAGTGTTTGCAAATAGTTGGGCAGCGTGTATTTCAGATGAAGCTGGAGATTTGTTTCGGTTTGCGCGTAAAACAGACTGATCGGCAAAGCCAGCAGCATAATGGCCAGTGCTGGTCGATAAGCATGCCAGGAGCTGCGTGAACGTACGGTTGCTGCTTCTTCGACGGGAGCCTCCGGCAGCGGAGTTTGCGGGATTTTCCACCAAACGGCAAGAGCATAGATCAATAGAGAGATCGCAGTAAACAAAAATGCCATAGCAGGATCATACTTATAAATGATGACTCCGACTAAGGGGCCCAATGCAGCCCCGATACTGCTAGAAGTACTGAGAAGGGCAAAGGCACCAGCCATTTGTGCTGCAGAAATCGTATCAGCGAGATGCGCGCGGCTGACAGGGATAAACAGGGAGCGGCCAGCACCGTTGATGATGTACAGGATCGCAAACCCCATCATGGAGTCGGCCCAAGCCATTCCCAACATAGCGAAGCCTTGCAGGAAAAGGGCGAGTAGCATGATTGTTTTTCGACGATGGCGATCCGTGATGCCACCAGCAAATAGCGTCAGCAAAATCTCGGAGAAGGGCTGCAAACCTATGACGAGCATGGTCATGGTGACAGAGCCGCCGATGTTCTCGCTCAAGTACAATACGAGAAACGGAGCGATCATGGCGCTGGATAGTGAAGTGAGCGTTTCGCCGAACAAGCGGACCCAGAGGAGTGTCGGATACGCAGCAATGAATCGACTAAGTGCATGAGGAATGAGTGGCATAAGAAAGTCCTTTCTTTCGGCTTTTTCCGGTTAGTTGGTGTTTTTAGAATTGTAAGGTAGCAAAGACCAGAGAAAAAGCGTACGATTAGGCGAATAGCTTTTTCATGTTTTATGGGCGAATTGGTGGTGACAAGATGCAACTCGTTGAGCAATACATGCGTTTATGCGCGGGGCGGCCGAATGAAACGATCGGGCATCCGCTTGACATATCGTTAGCTGAAGTTGCTTCGATTTTATTTTGTACGTTGCGGAATGCGACCTTGACCTTGAAAAAAATGCAAAGCCAGGGATGGGTAGTTTGGCATCCGGGGAGAGGTCGAGGAAATCGATCTGTACTGACATGCTTGCTGTTGCCCGAAGACCTGATCATGAGCGTAGCCAAGGAACTCGTGCAAAAAGGGGAAATTCGTGCTGCACGGGACATGATCGACGAATATGGGGGAAATTTGCCTGTTTTGGGTGAAAAATTTTCACGATGGATGAATAGTCAGTTTGGACATCGTGTGAAGCGGGAAAAAGGAAGTAAGGGCAGAGTCGATACCTTGCGTTTGTTTTACAGTCGACCATTCGCAGGGCTTGATCCGATTCATATTCTCCTGCGCTCCGAGTCACATATGGTCAAGCAGCTCTTTGATTCTCTCGTCCAGTTTGATCCAGTCACGAGACGGATTGAGCCCGCTATCGCTTTTTATTGGGAGTCTAGTGAAGAAGGAAAGCAATGGACTTTTTACTTGCGGAAAGGTGTCTTATTCCATCATGGCCGTCCACTTGTTGCCGATGATGTGCGCTTTTCCTTCCTCCGTTTGATGGAGCATTCCTATAAACATCGCTGGCTAGCCGCTTCAATCGAGTCGATTACCGTCAAAGATGAATACGTAATAACGATTTCTTTGCATATGCCGGATGAACTGTTTTTACAAGCGCTGAGCAAGGAATACATGGCAATAGTCCCCGCTGATTACGTTCTGGAGATGGGGGAGCAATTTGCACAAATGCCAGTAGGAACGGGGCCGTTTCGTGTAGTCCGCAACGATGATTCCATGCTCGTGCTGGAAGCATTCATGCCTTATTTTGGGGGAAGGC
The DNA here is from genome assembly GCF_000010165.1 of Brevibacillus brevis NBRC 100599. Classification (NCBI taxonomy): domain Bacteria; kingdom Bacillati; phylum Bacillota; class Bacilli; order Caryophanales; family Paenibacillaceae; genus Brevibacillus; species Brevibacillus brevis. The sequence goes on along the minus strand of NC_012491.1, from coordinate 4,271,056 downwards.
CGTTCCTGGACCGAATTGAAATCTGGTGCGTACCTGGAATGGCAGCAGAAGCGCAGGCAGCAGATGAGAGCTTGTTATCTGTCACGGCTTTGGATGATCATCGGGAAACGAGCTTTCTGGCATGGAGTGACGTTGGCAGATTGGAAGATTGTTTTCAATACGTCAGCATGAATGGAGCAAAGAATGGCCCGCTGTCACATCGTGAATTTCGGAGTCTCGTGGTGGCTATCATTTGTGGGCAAAACTTGAGACAAGAGCTACAGGGAACGAGGGAGTATGCAGTCATCTGGGGGAAAACGGATTCGTTCCAAGAACAAAGAAAGGTGCCGGGTTCACAGGAGTTTGTTCGTATTTTCAAAGAGAGCGGGTATCAGGGAGAGGCGCTGTCGCTCTATACGTATCCAGATTCCGATCATATAGAAGATGCCCAGTGGATTCAGAAAACGTGCAAGGCATACGGAATTGCCATAGAGATTAGGTATGCATCCCCCGAGGAGCTTGCCTCGCCTTCGTTATTACAAGAGGCTGATTTCGTTGTGGATAGTGCGAATGTAGATGAAAGGGCGGAGCTGTCTTTACGAGAATTTCTACACGCTGGTGCGTTGAGTATTTCTCATCATTTAGATCCGCATGGAAAGGAAGAGATCGCGTATTGGATGAATCGTCTGTCGTGCGCCCGAACAGCACAAGACCGACAAGCTTGCGTAGACAGCATCATGCATACGCTTGCGGCTTGCAACACGTTTGTCCCGCTGTATTCGAATCGGGTTGAAATGCTTGCACATCCGCGATTATCTGGTGTAAGTCTGGATGCCTATGGTTGGATTGATTTCAGGCGCATTTTTGTTAGGGAATAGCATAAATTTGTCACATAATGATGTGAAACCGCTTTCGTTTTTCATCGTATTATTATATGTAGATATCTATTATGCTCATAAAGTTTTTTGAGGAGGAACTATGCCGGTGTATACCAAAATCGAAAAGGACAAACACATTTTGTTTGCGTCTATTCGCTTGATGATCTGCGTCGGGCACGCCGACGGTTATATAGGAAACAAAGAAATAGATCGTATTCATGAAATCGTTAATTCGGAGCATTTTACTTTGAAAGAACGACAAATTTTAATGGATGATTTGGACTATCCGAAACGTCCGGAAGTCATCGTGGAAGACCTGGTAGCCATGACCCAGACTGAAAAGCTCGTGATGATGCGCAAGCTCTACCACATGGCATTGATTGATCGGAAGCTATCCGCATCGGAGACAAAAGAGATTGCTCGCATCGCTTGCTTGATCGGAATCTCGGAGGAAAAGCAGCGTCAAGTAGAAGAGTGGATTCGCGAAGGGATTGCTTGGCGCGAACGATGGAAAGATATTGTAGAAGAATAGCCGGGGCCCCAATATGATTGGGGTCCTTTCGTTTTAGGAGGAAGCTTGGCGCAGCCTCTTTTTCTACAGTACAATAAGAAAAATACGTCCCAACAAGTGGCAACGCTATGGATGAAGGAGGAGACCCTATTTTGCGGATCTTGGTTACGAATGATGATGGCATTGATGCTCTTGGTATCAAGCGGTTGGTAGAAGCTTTGCTCACTCTGGAAGGAGCGGAAGTCTCTATAGTAGCACCGGTTGAAGAGAAAAGCGGGGTTGGACACGGAATCACTTATCGGAGTGCACTCTCGCCTGAACAGCGTGATTTTTACGGAATGCCGGTGAAAGCGTGGGCGGTCAATGGTAACCCTGCAGACTGTGTAAAAGCTGCTTACCATCTCCTGTTTGAACATGGGAAAAAACCGGATATCGTATTCTCGGGGATTAACGTTGGAACGAATCTCGGACGTGATATTTATTACTCCGGTACGTGCAGCGGTGCCAGGGAGGCGGTAATTTTGGGTGTTCCTGGTGTTGCCCTGTCCTATGATAACTGGTTCGATCAAGACAACTACGGCGATGTAGTCGAGATGATTCGTCCGCTTGTAAAAGAGTTCAGCGACCGTGCGATCAAAGGGGAACTGGCGTCAGAGGTATTCTGGAATATCAATATCCCGCATGTACCGCTGGCTGAGGTGAAAGGAATGGTCCCGGCCACTTTGTCCATGAACCACTATGAAGACAAATATAGTGAAGAAGCAGAAGGCTATTATTTAGCCCGCGAGTATCCTCAGGTCATGCCCCTGGCGGAGCCGCTGGACTATGATTTGCTCAAGCATGGCTATATTGCAATTACCCCTGTCCACATTGACGCGACAGACCGGACTCTCTTAAAACAAATGGACAATTGGGCATTGCTAAAAGCTTGGGGAAAACAGGAGGAATAACGTATGAACGACGATTTTTTTCCTCCGCTAACCCCCGATGACACCCTGTGTTCTCCGGAAGAGTCAACACAGGGAGAGGTGCTCGATCCCGTGGTTTATCATGATTTGTACAAGCTGGCAGAAGAAGAGGGGCTTCCTTACTTTGTCCGTCTTAGTGGCACTGGCGAGGTGGAGCTGTATTTGGTATTCGAATCGGTGGATGCTTTCAGCGAGCAGACGAGAGATGCCGTTTCACTCGAATTCAAGACGTATCAAAATAAACTGCTCGCTGTCATTTGGACCCTGTCGGACCCACTGAATCCACTTGGTTTTCCCTTGACGTTCGACATAGCGCTTGCTGATGAGCGAAGCATGGCCTTGAGATTGATCGAGCAGCCGTATATTTCTTTGCACTACTTGGCTTATGCGGATCGTGAGCTTACCCACATCTATTCCGAGTCCCTCACTTTTTCCCCAGCGGAAGTGGCTCGTACACGTGAGATGATTCAGGCGCTTTATGAGGGGACACCCGATACACTTCCAGAAGAGGTGCAGGTGCGTGAGGAAGAGACTGAAAGCATCTCAGCGATGAGCTTGCCTGCATCTGTTTTTACAGAATCGGGGATGGCCTTCGTATTGCGGTACAAGCACATGAGAGATGTCCATGGTGAAGAAGGGGCCCAGCATTTATTGATGAGTACTGTGCAGCAAGCAGTATGGGTCATACGCAGGCACGCTCGCAGCGAGGTCCGGGATACGTCCTTTACCGTATGGGCTGCGGAAGCGGGTGATTACGCAATGATCGTGCTGACGCCAAGTCTCTCGCATTTATTCGAGGTCGTTCATATGTCAGAGGATGAAGCGAATCCGTTCTCGCGCTTTTTGATGACCTTACCGGAGTACGTACAGACGCAGGACGCTTCTCCCTTACAGTTGGGTGCCTATCCACTACTGCGTTATGAGAGCGGTCGCCTCTATCATTTGGAGCTGGATGAAGAGGTACAGAAGTATCTTGCGCAGGTGTTTGCGAAAGCGTTTCCAGGAATGCCTGTCCCTTACCTGTAATTGTTGAGAGATTGTGAAAAAGGACTCTCCCCGGAATTTTTTTGTCTTCGATGAAATATGGGTAAATAAGTCATTTTTCAACAAAGGATACGACAAGCGCGAATCCGAATTAGGTAAGACAGACATTCCATTGGGGAGAGGTGACGACGATGTACGCTGTTGAACCCAATTTGTTCCAGGCTGTTTCTGAATGCGCCCACCGTTTTCAAGGGGAGATTGAGCAACTGGCACAACGTCATGCACTTACAATCGAAGGAGGGCTTCCGGCGTTGGAGCTGCAGGTCCATCCGCAGTTTCAGGCTTTGCTCGAGTACAATCTGTGGGGAGAAGCCGGTTTAGTTGTTATCCATGGGAAATTACATAAGCGCGATCACGTTTGGACAGATTCGTTTTCTGTCATGATGAAGTTCTCCTTGACGCATGATCCGAAAGTCGATATCCAAGGAAAAAAGCAGCGCATTGAAGAGTTTTTATACGGGGAAGGAGAGTACTTCTGGAATATCCCTCCCGCTGGCCATGTGGGTCATAGTGAGCTGACCCTACGCTTTACCTACCAGCCTGGAACGAACCTTCTTGCCGAATATGTCAGGAGTATTTTGGGAATCGTAACCGGAAAGATGATGGCTGCCTAACGCGGCATGTAAGAGAATGGCTCTCCGTCACAGGAGGGCTATTTTTTTGGAAGGAGGACAGAAATGCGCTTATTCATCGCATTGGATATTCCAGCTGAGGCTGCCGCTTATATTGCCGATGTTCAAAAACGGTTGAAGCAAGATGTGACGGCAGACAGGTGGCAGTCTCTCGCTAATTTGCATTTGACTCTGCATTTCCTTGGAGAAGTGGATGAGTCACTCGTACCCGCTATCTGCGAGGACATGGATATTGTCAGCGCGATCATCCAGCCAATGACCCTGCGTGTTGGCAGCTTTGGGGTTTTTCCGAATGCCCTGCATCCACGTGTGCTATGGCTGGGACTGCGCGGTCAACTTTCCCCTCTCAAGCAGCTCCATTTGTTGTTGGGCAGACGGTTCGAATTGCACGAAGGCTTGTCCTATGATCGGAAGCAGTATCGGCCACATATTACGCTGGCGCGAGGTCCGCATCGCAGTGGGAATGAGCTTGCCCTCTTGGATTGGAATGAACGTTATTTAGCGCAGGAGCCGCCACAATGGAAGGCGCGGCATTTCCATTTGTATCGTTCCGAGCTGTTGCCAGAGGGTGCGGTACATACGATTATCCACACGAGCACGTTTGATAAAGATCACAGCAAAAAACAAGCGTTGCCTGAATAGACTAAGAAGAAAGGATCAGGGAAGCCTTCCAGAAAGCGGTGGAAAACGGATGGGTGAGTTCACGACCGGCATTCTTTATCCACGCAAATACGAACCGAAAGTACTGATTGCCTTATCCAAGACAGAGCAGCCACACTTCCACAGAAACGTCAACAGCGACTGGAATGCATTTTTCCTGCAGGATGAGTGGCTGGAAACCTCCACGACGCTTGATTTTTTGCTGAGACTGTCCAAGCAATTCGTTCCCCTCCTCTGGTTTCATGACGCTGAGGACAACGGCTGGGGCTTTCGCTTGTTCGATGCAGGCTTCGAGGTTGCGTCCGCGACAATCAGCTACTCGCTCGATGTGGAAATGGCGGAAGCCGAGTTCGGCAGGCTTTATCCAGAGATTGACCTGCAGGAAGGAATTGTAGACAGTGAGGACGTTCGGCAAAAGTATGAAGACATACTGGAGAGGGTAGTGCGTTCGGAGTTGTATCGGCGAGAGGTAGGTAAAGGGATCACACGTATCAAGCCGCAGTCATTTAGTCGGATCGTGGGTCCCAAGCAGATTCAGCAGTTGCGTTCCCTTTTTGATTTGCAGTTGTTGACGAACGTCGATGACGACACAGGGGCTTCACTGTTGTACGACTCGGTTGACCTGTTCAAAGAAATTTTGGGAATCGAAGAGATGGTGTGGGTGAACTTCGCTTATTTAGCAAGCGGAGGCAGAGAGTAGGAAATAACGAATAAAGAGAACAAAAGCCCAGTGCATCTTCTTCGCACTGGGCTTTACACTGTTCGTTACTTCTTTTTCCACTGTCCAAAAATTTCATCCACATCAAGCAGCATGATCAGCTTGTCGTTCATTCGGGCAATGCCTTGCAAATATTTGCCCTCTACACCAGCGATAATGGGTGGTGCAGGCTCGATCAAGCTCTGTGGAATATTCAGGACCTCAGAGACCGCATCCACGATAATTCCGATGTTCAACCCATCCATCTGCAAGTCGACAAAGCGAGTGTCATCCGTTTCTTCCATAGGTTCCAAATCAAACATTTTCCGCAAGTTGATGATCGGTAAGATCCGTCCACGCAGATCAATGACTCCCTCGACATAAAGTGGAGATTTTGGAAAACGTGTAATGGGCAGCGGCTTGATGATCTCACGTACGAGCGAAATCGACAGGCCGTAATATTCATTCCCCATTTTAAACAAAATCTGTTGGTCAACAGCAGCTTCTGCTTCCGAATCCGAACCATTGCTTCTTTTCGTCATTTCCATCGTACATGATTCCTCCCCGAACCTCTTTCCATGTCTTTACCCATATTGTACCATGGGCAAACCTACTCAGGACGTTTTTTTATCTCAGGCAAAGACTTAGAACAGACCGACAAGCGTCAGGCTCGTCGGTCTGTTTTCTTGATTATGGTTCACGAAGGTCGTTCAATGAAATTCCTTGCTCGAGAGCAAAATCAAAATCATCCACATCGTAAAATTGAACAGGCACGATATATTCCAATATCCGATCCTGATAATCAGGCTGGTCTGTGAGAAGTGGGGCCTCAAATTTCATGGCCGTCAACAATAGCTGTGTCTCTACGGGATCAAATATTTCCCCCCACATGGCGTTGTCCTCTACTTTTACGACCGTCAGGGTCACGCCGTTCGGAAAAGAAAAGGGAACCTTGGACCATGGGGCTATCAGTCCTTTTTCCATTCGTTTGCGGTTGAATGGATCGGCAAAAAATTGGCTCATTTCTTTCATAATCCGCCGGACATACTGATCATCAGCAGAGTAGGGCATGATAGGTTCAGGACTCTGGATAAATTCGTCCAATTCATAGATTGTCGACGCGGGTATCAGATATTCTACTGGTTGCGATGGGACCATCAACTCCCCGTAGATAGCCAACATGATCGCTTCTATAACGAATTGTTTCGACATTTCGACAACCCTCCTCGTTACCATCATACAAAAAATCAGGGGCACCGTACAAGGGTGGCGAGTAGGGCTCAAAAAGTTTAGGGAGGGTGCATCCTTTGTTTGAATCTGCTTTTTTTTCGTCGCTGCTACTCATCATTACCATCAACCTCGTATTAAGTGGAGATAATGCCGTGGTCATTGCCATCGCATGCCGGAAGCTCCCTGTCGAACAACGAAAACAAGCCATTTTGTGGGGGACGTTTCTTGCTATCATCGTACGCGTGATTGCTACGGTTCTTGCTGTTTATTTGCTGAAAATCCCGTATTTATACCTGATTGGCGGAATTATTCTGCTTTGGATCAGCTACAACCTGTTGCGCGAGGATGACCGAGAGGAAGCATTCAACTCAAGTGAAGACTTGATTCAAGCGGTCAAGACGATTGTTGTGGCGGATGTGATGATGGGACTGGATAATGTACTCGCTATTGCGGGAGCAGCGCAAGGAGACATCGTTCTTATCGTGCTGGGCCTCTTGATCAGCGTGCCTCTCATGGTTTTTGGTAGCCAGCTTATTTTAGGGGCAATGGAGCGCTTTTTATGGCTTGTTTATGTTGGTTCAGGTGTCCTGGCAGTGACAGCGGCGAATATGATTCTCATGGAAAATACGATGCGTGAGTGGATCGCAGGGAGGAGTTGGCTCGAATATGCGATCAAAATTGGGTTGGTCGCTCTCGTAGTAATAGGGGGATATTTGCAACGTACAAAAACGACACGGACCCACGCATGAAAAAACTGAGATGAATAAGGAATCTCAGCTTTGTCGTGGGCCTATAAGGTTTTGACGATCGTCACGCTCATCCATTCTTTATCGTAGAGATCGATTTCATAGGTGCTGGCTACTTCAGAGCCATCTTCATTGGTAAGAATACGGATGGTAGGTCGATTCACAGCCAATGAATTTACTTTGGAAACGACGCCGCTATGTCCTGTACTCAGCAATACCGTAGAAGCAATTGGATAAATCGCGACGTGCTGCAAGAATAGCTTGAGCAGGTCGAGGTCGAAATAGGTGTTTCCTGTAGCGAACAAGTACTCGGTAGCATCACTTGGCGAGTAGCTTTTCCGAAATGGGCGCGGGGAAACTAAGGCATCGTAAACATCGGCGATTGCCACGATTCGTGCATACTCGTGAATGTTATTCTCACTGAGCTGACGGGGATATCCTGTTCCATTGTATCTCTCGTGATGCTGGAGCGCACAGTGTGCGGAGACGACCGAGATGTTATGTTGATTCCGCAAAATATTGAAGCCTTCTTCGGTATGGTATTGGACACGTTGGCGTTCTTCTGCACTTAATTCTGTAGGCATGGTCCAGAGCTCCTTAGGAACCTGTGTCATGCCGATGTCGAACAAAAGCGCACCAATTCCCAATTCCATCATCTGCTGCTGGTTGTAGCCTTTGGCCATCCCTACCACACCAGATAGAATGGCGACATTGACAGCATGGTGAAAAAGGTAACCATCCAGCACGTGAAGACTGGACAGGTTGACTAAGATGTCTTTGCGACTGCTCAAGTCTTGAAAGATTTCTCGAAAAACCTTTTGAAAACTGCTTCCGAAATCAGGTGCGGACGTACGGCGCTTGATCTGCGGCTGGTCCATGAGGGTGGTCATCGTTTTGTACACGGCATCCACGGCTTCTTTACGCGTCTCATCGCGGATTACATCTTCCGGCATGATATCTTCTGTGTGCTTGTCTTGAATGTAAAGGCTATCAATTCCCAATTGAACAAGGCGTTCAATGTAACGGGGAGTTAGTTGTACCCCGATCCCCAACAGAACGTTCCCATTTTCCTGGAAAATGCTCTTGGCGATGACATCGCCCGGCTTTACCGAAGTAATATGCAATTTTCTCACAACGAAAGCCCCAGTCCTTTTTTTTGTGAATGTAAATAGTCCTGATTTTCTGGCAGTTCATGTAGTGCCATTTTATCACAGTAGAACATGGGGAGACTAGCGCTGTCGAGGTACTTCTCTTAATTGTCATTTTTTACCTTGTGAAAAAAACACGATTATTGCTCGGCTGCGCGATTTGAACGTGTAAACCAGCGGAATGGATTGAGTGACCAGCGAGGCTCATAGCGGGCATAGCGCTCCTTACGACGAGTCAAGCGCTGGTGCATGAGATCCAGTTCAAAAGTAACGCGACGCATTTCCAAGCGGAGGGACTCTTGCATTTCTTCTATGTCCGCAATCTTTTGCAGAATGGTCGACTGCATATGATTCATGGAGGAGAGTTGAGTGAGCTCCTGCTGAAATTGGACGAGTGTCTCGTGGACTGTCATTTCCACTTCTCGCATGCCCGTACCCAGCTTGTTTGTGGCGCTGAGCGTAACGGCGGTTTCTTCCGCACCCAAGAGTTCTTCTTCCATGAGCATTTCCTCGGACAGGCGACCTTCTTCTATCAGTTGGCGCTGAATATCTTTTAACGAGCTGTTACCGTTATCTTTTCTTTCTTTCACTTCCTTGAGCAGTTCAAAGCCTGCTTCGCTGATCAAATAGTGACCCTGCGGATTTTTCAGACGTTCCTGAGCAGGTACGAACAAGTCCAGCCAGTTACGTAGTGTACGAACATGCACATCAAGGCGATCAGCTACCTCTTTTGAAGCCATCCAAACTTGTACATCCATCCCGAATCACTCCCTTTTTTCCTCTCGGTATTCCCGGTGGACTCATTATAGCACCAAAATTTTCCGGGTAAGAGAGAATCGACAAAGGTTCTAAAAACTAGTGATCTTTCGTCCGATTCGGACAGGTCGTCGTATTTTGTCAAATTTGTTAGGCTGCTCATAATGACCGGGACAGGCGCGTACATATGAAAGGAGTAAGCATGTTTTTTGCTCGTTGGGTGAGGAGAGGACCGGATGATGCAATCTGTTTTCTGGATTGTCCTTTTGACTGCTGCCTTGGCGAGCAGTATCGGAGGACTGCTGTTATGTCTGCGTGCTTGGTCGTCCGAGGCATTGTTTGCGATGATCAGTGCAGGGGCTGGGCTACTGCTGGCGATTACGCTTCTAGATTTGATGCCACATGTCTTTTCTGATAAGAGCTTGTGGTTGATGCCATTTGTGCTCGTTGGCTTTGTTACGCTTTTTGCTTTGGAATTAATCAGCAAGTCGAGTGGGGAGTTTGGCTCCACGGGAATGATTGGGGTCATGACAGGTTTTTTATTACATGCATTTGTCGAAGGCGTCTCTTTAGTCGCGAGCTTGCGGATGGATTCAGAAGTTGGGGTATCCGTGTTGGTGGCGATGCTGCTGCACAAAATTCCGGATGGTGTAACCATAGCCTCTCTGTTGCTGGCAGCGACCAACTCGAGAAAGAAAGCATTTTGGGGCGCGACGTCCCTTGGGATTGCGACGATTGCAGGAGCTCTCAGCTTTGGTTTTGCTGAGCGAATGTTTCCATCGAATTGGTCTGGCATTATGCTGGCCATGACGACTGGTATTTTTTTATATGTATCCGCCAGCCATCTCGTCCCTTATATCGGACAAACCAAAAAGGCACAGTACGGGGTTTATTTTGTTGGCGCGATGGCCGTGTATCTGATTTTATCTGCTTTTTTACACGCGAACCACTTGCATGCATAAAAGGGTCCATTCCTAGCCAGTCTAGTCTGAAGGAAGGGAGTGTGGACTTACAGTATGAACCATCAAGAACAAATGCAAACAGACGATCATTTGCAGTCACTGACTGAATTCCCGGTCATGGGGACATCGTTGAATCCATTGCAGGAATCGTGGGCTTCCTCTAAAGCTCTATCAACGCTAACCGATCAGGCCGGAAGTACCGATTAAATTTTTTACACTGCCTCTCTCGTTTATCCACTCGTATCCATGGACAAGATCGGTTATAATGCAGGGGAATAAGTTGGGAAAGGGGCAGATACATAATGAATACATTGTTGCAAGGAAAGAACATCGTCATCATGGGCGTAGCGAACCACCGCAGTATTGCCTGGGGAATTGCGCAATCCTTACATAATGCTGGAGCGAATCTGATTTTTACGTACCAAGGGGAGCGTCTGCGTGAAAACGTGGCGGCACTCACGGAAAAAATGGGAGTAGAGTCGCTGTTGGTAAATTGCGATGTCACGAAGGATGAGGACGTCGAAGCAGCTTTTGCTGTGATCAAAGAAAAAGTGGGCGTGATTCATGGCCTAGCGCATTGCATTGCGTTTGCGAAAACGGAAGAGCTCGAAGGTGAGTATGTGAACACTTCCCGCGAAGGATACGCATTGGCACAGGACATTAGCGCATTCTCCCTGGTAGCAGTTGCTCGTGCTGCTCGTCCGTTGATGACGGAGGGCGGAAGCATCGTGACGTTGACTTACCTTGGCGGTGAGCGCGTGATTCAAAACTACAACGTGATGGGTGTAGCCAAAGCTGCGCTTGATGCTTCTGTTCGTTATTTGGCAAACGACCTGGGCAAAGAGAACATTCGTATCAATGCGATCTCTGCTGGTCCAATCCGTACGCTTGCCGCAAAAGGAATCCGCAATTTCAACTCCGTGCTGAAGGAAATTGAGGAAAAAGCGCCATTGCGCCGTACGATTGACCAATCGGAAGTAGGCGACACCGCTCTCTTCTTGTTCAGCAATCTCTCCCGAGGAATCACGGGTGAAATTCTGCACGTCGATGCTGGCTACAGCATTATGGGCGGCTAACCAGAAGCAAATTTCCCGAAAAAGAATAACAGGCCCTGCTTTCTCGCATACTATTCCAAAATGAATGCGTGAAAGGGGGCCTGTTTTTTATGTTTCCATTGATTACGAACATGGAAGAATTCTTGATTTATATGGGCGGTGGCTTTCAGTACTTACCTTCCCATCTCGGCGATGAAGCGGGAGGTGCGGGTCTTTCGTCCGAATCGCTCCCGGGGGATACCGATACACAAGCTGTGACGGGCCCGGGTAATCGCGACGTATAAGAGACGGCGTTCTTCTTCAAGCGCACCAGAGCCGCCTTTTCGCAGCTCATCCAATGTGTACTCATGAGGAAGGGCACCCTCTACCAGATCGGGCAAGAAGACGTGGTCGTATTCGAGACCTTTTGCCCGATGGATGCTTAAAACATGAACAGCTTCGTCCGGGAGTGGTCGCATCGTGCGCCACTCTTTTTCTTGTCGCGTCATTTGATCGATATAAGCCAAAAAATCGCTGATCGTCGCATGGCGCTTGGAAGCTGCCAGTATTTGCTGCAGCTCATCGCTCCAACGTTCCCTGCCATCTTCCCGGTCTTTCGCGCGTTTTTTTAGATAATCGCGCAGTTTGCCGTCCTCATAGATGAGCTCTAACGCCTGAGCAGGTGGAACATCCTTGCACGCGGTGAGTATCTCATTGATTTGCTGCATGTGCTTGCGCTGATACGGTTTGAGCTGTGTCAGATGCGGAAGAACGTGCAGAATCGGCTTGTCCTCGATGATGGCTTGGCTGCGCAGGGCATTCCACATTTCCGCTGAGATGTAGAGGGTCGACAATATCTCTTTTAGCGCATCTGTGTCATCCGGGTTTAACGCGAGCCGCAAATAATTCAGCGTCCAGCGAACCGTCTGGCGTTGGTAAAAGGATTCCTCCTCTTGTGTGTAATGAAAAGGAATCCCGGCTTCGCTCAGGCGCTCCAAAATGGGGCGTGCCGATTCATTGGTGCGGTATAAGATCGCGCATTCACCCAAAATGGCACCCTGCTCGCGACGATGGATAATTTCATCGACAATCCGGGAAGCTTGCTCTTCTTCGTCTTCCGGCTCGAATAAATACGTGTCACCTTCCTCGCGATGAAAGGACTGACATTCCTTTGCCCAACGCTCCCGGTTGTGACCGATCAGCGAGTAGCCAAGACTGACGATCGACGAATGGGAACGGTAGTTGACCTCGAGTGTAAATGTCGACGCTTGCGGAAAGTCTTTGGTGAAGCCCAAGATGTACTGCGGATCACTGCCACGAAACCCGTAAATGGACTGGTCATCATCCCCGATGACACATAAATTGTTTTGCGGAGCGGCTAATAGCTTGACCGTCTCATACTGAATGCGATTGATATCCTGAAACTCATCGACCATCACATAGGTGAGGCGTTCCTGATACCGGCGCAGGAGTCCTGGATCATCGCGCAGCATTTCGTAGCAGCCAATGAGCATGTCGTCAAAGTCAAACCATTGATGTTTTTTCTTTGTGGCCTCGTAGAGAGGATACAGCTGGATCGCCCGTTTTTCTGCATCGCTCGTTGCTTCCCGATACGCGACCTCATGGGGGAGGATGTATTCGTTTTTCCAACGGCTGATGATGCCGAGTGCTTCGGTGATCTCTGTTTCTTTTAACGTGGCAAGGTCGTCATGACCGAGCAGTGCACCAGTCTCGCGCATCAACCGCCATTTTTGCCAATCCTTTTTCAAAAGGCGCTGCTGATCCCAGCGTTCTGGCTGGTGATGCAGGAGCATTCGGTAAAAGATGCTGTGGAACGTTCCGGCAATCAGCTCACGTGCTTGTCCAGCGGGTAGCTGCCGGGCAATACGCTGGCGGATTTCATCGGCGGCTTTAGTTGTAAAGGTCACGACCATGATTTGATTCGGCTTTACACCCAAATCTGAGATCAAGTGAGTCGTGCGTGCAGTCATGACGCGCGTCTTGCCACTTCCGGCTCCGGCGAGGATGAGAAAAGGCCCCTCGGTAGCGTGCACCGCTTGCTGTTGTCCCGGGTGCAGCGATTGATCGCGCATTTGCTCAGCCATGTAAGAGATAGTCTTCTTCGGCATCAAGCGTTTGCGGAAAACCGGTGGCTTCGGAGCTGGCGGGGGAGGCGTCGTGCTCGCGCCAATCGTTCTCTTTTTCGGAAGGCGAAAGGAGCCGATGGTTGTTGTATTTGCTTCGTCTACGTCTATGGATGCCTCGCTGTGCTCCTTAGATGAGAAAGCCAGTGGTTCTTTCGCGTTATCGTCGTTGTGATCCTTTGCGGCCGTAGCAGCCAAAGCAGCTTGAAAGGCAGTGGCTGCCGTTTCATTTATCGCTTGCAGTGAGTCAAGCGGAGCAGGACCATTTTCCGTCAGAAGCGGGCACTCTGCTCCTTCGGGATGGAAGAAATGCGGCTCAAAGCTGATGCCAGCATGAAGACGAAGCGCCGATGCACAGGCTGGACAGCGTACCTTGTCCTGCCGGGCAGACATGCGCCAAAACGGTATGCGGTTGTAGTTCTCAGGTAGCAACAGGATGGGTTTGTTGTCTAGTAAAGCGTAGTTCATCAGGACACCTCGGAAACAAGAAGTGCCCCCTGTCGGCAGGGGACACTTGCCATTATGGTTGTTCTTTTCGATTAGGAGTGCAGCGACACGATGTCCCCAGGAAGAGCGGACGAATCCTCTGCTCCCAAATACGTGATGCTCACCCGTGTAATGCGATGGTTTTCCAGTTCACTGATCGCAAAAAGATAGCCTTGGAATGTGACGGTTTTGCCTTTCGCGACCTCTTCATTTAACTGGCTGTAGAGCCAGCCGGCAATGGTGTCGACTTCGTCGGAAACGACTTCAATCGATATGTAATCATTTAGTTCTGTCAAGAGAGTTTTGCCGGAAACCGAGAGCGTGTTGCTGGAGCTTTCTTCAATTTCAGGGCGTTCATTTTCATCGAACTCATCCTGAATGTCACCGACGATTTCTTCCAAAATGTTCTCCATCGTTAGCAACCCTGCTGTTCCGCCGTATTCGTCAATCACGATGGCAAGCTGGGAACGGCGCTTTTGCATCAAGCGCAAGACGTGGCTGATTTCCATGGACTCCGGCACCGTCAATAATGGGCGGAGAAAATCAGTTAACTCTGCTTTCCCTGTCGTCAGCGCAGAGAGATAAAAATCTGAGATGTGCACAAAGCCAATCAGCCTGTCCTTATCCTCATGGGCGACGGGAAAGCGTGAATGGCGAGACTCTCTCATGATTTCGAGGTTTTCGTCAAACGTGTTGTCGTCGTAGAGGCAAATCATATCAATCCGTGGGATCATAATTTCCCGGGCAAGACGCTCGGAAAACACGAAGACATTGTCGACGAGTGCCATTTCGGTCTTGTCAATGTGACCACTTTTATGACTCTGGTTCATGAGAAGGCGGATTTCTTCTTCTGTATGAGCAGATTCGTTTTCGTTGGCAGGCTCGATTCCAAGGCGTCTGATCAGTAAATTGGCTGCTCCATTTAAAAGCCAGATGAGCGGATAGCTCAGCTTGTAGAAAAACATGAGCGGTGCGGCAGTCCATAGGGAAGTGGCCTCCGCTTTTTGAATCGCCAAAGACTTGGGCGCAAGCTCTCCGAAGACGATATGTAAAAATGTGATGATAGCAAAGGCGATCGCAAGTGAGGTCGGACCGACCAAATAAGATGGGAAATGAAAAAATGCTATGACGGGCGCGACGTAATGGGCGACGGCAGGTTCACCGACCCAGCCTAACCCCAACGAAGCCAGTGTAATTCCTAGCTGGCAGGCGGATAAATAGGCGTCGAGCTCTCGTGTGACTATTTGCGCGTAGCGGGCACTTTTGTGATTGCCTTCACTGACGAGCTGGGTCAGACGAGTTTGGCGAACTTTTACCAACGAGAATTCTGCTGCGACGAAGAAGCCGTTCAGAAGAACCAAAAATACCACGAGCAGCAGATTCAGCGTAATCTCCCCTATCGGACTCTCCAAGCACACCTCCGCCTCCCGCAGTGCGAAAGGGGGAGAATTCACCTCCGATACGATAATGGTATTTTACATGTACGACCAAAAATGGATAAATATTCGATCTAAAACCTGCAATGGATATGCTTTTCATGAGCCAAGCTACAGGTTTTCTTGTTACTCGTAAGTATACCAATAGGTCAACCGAACAGTCAAAACGTTCCGATTTGAACCAGCGCATTCTGAAGCATTGCTTGGACATACCTGCTTCTTTCTGATCATAAACATAAACGAGCACGGTCTAAGGAGGGGAGCGACATGTACTGGCTGCAAAAAAGTGTAGCGATTCTCACAGGAAGCGTGCTTCTAGGCGTTGGAGTCAATCTGTTTTTGGTTCCGCATCGCCTAATGGAAGGGGGCATGATCGGGATCGGTTTGTTGGCGACATATTACATGCAGATGCCGACCGGTCTCATGATGATTTTGATCAGTATCCCTGTGTATGTCATCGTCTTTTTTTATGATCGCAGCTTGTTTTTTCACAGCTTTCACGGCATGCTAATTTCTGCTTTTTTTATAGACATTCTCTCGGATATGCGTGGCTGGAATCTGTGGTCAACTTCCTTTTCCGCAGTTACTGGCGGTGTATTAATCGGAATGGGTGTCGGCTTGATGCTTGCCTACGAGACAAATACGGGTGGGACAGACCTGTTCGCGCAATTTCTTGCCAGACGATACAAGCTGCGCGTTGCATTGTTGATTTTTCTCATTGATGGGCTGATCGTACTCTGCTCGATTCAGACCATTGGGATGGAGAGGATGGTTTTTTCGTTTCTTACAATCATTTCCATTGCGGCGACCACGCATATGTTCAGTGGACTCGGACGACCTCTGCCACCGTATACGATCATTGGCCCGCTTTTTTCACATAAAATGGATGACCGCTCATCGCGGCACAATGTAAACACGAGCACGAGATATAGGAATAGGGAAGGGGAAGACGATGTTTTGGAGAAAATAAATAGGAAAAGGATGAAATGAGGGACTGTTTTGTCTGGACAAGCATTTCAAATGATAACGGAGCGTGTTGGTTATTTTCCTGGTCATGTTAACATAGGACTTGTCATTAGTGAACATGGAGCGATCCTGATCGATTCTGGTCTGGATACCCAAACCGCCAAAAAAATCAAGAAAGGACTGGACGCTATCGCCCAGCCCTTGTGTGCCATTATTCAAACGCACGCTCATGCCGACCATTTCGGTGGCAACGCCTACTTGCTCGGATGCTGGCCCGAAGCAAGGGTCTATGCGCCACCGCTGGAAGAGGCGATCATTCGGAATCCGATACTTGAGCCCATTTACTTGAACATGGGTGCAGCCCCACTTGAGGATCTCAAAAACAAGTTTTTGCTGGCGCAGCCTTCTCGGGTGGACCACCTCCTTCCACTGGATGAAGGGATCGAAATTGGTGGCGTACCTTTCTCTATCCTTTCTCTGCCGGGGCATAGCTGGCAACAGGTTGGTGTCGTCTGTGACGAGATATGCTTCGCTGCCGACAGTTATTTAGGCGAAGAGGTTTTGGAAAAGCACAAGCTGCCGTTTCTTGTGGATGCGCATGAGACCCTACTCAGTCTTCATAAACTGCTTGCAACCAACTACAAGGGGTACTTGCCTGGGCACGGAGCATATACCACCACCTCTCATGATGCCGTGAATAAAAATATTGCTTGGCATGAGCGGATTTTCTCGGTGATCTGCGACATTTTCGTAGAGGAGAGATCAGCAGAAGAAGCGCTAGCTCTCCTGTGTGAGCGTTTACACATTGCCATAGAAAATGCTTCGAGCTATGTCCTGTTTCGGACGGCGTTTATGGGTTACTTGGTCGGGCTGCAGAAAACAAAGAGGGTAGCATACCGGTTTGAACAAAATCGGTGGTTGTGGAGAACTGTTCAGGATGGAGCCGAGGGAGAAGAAAGGTAATCGGCGATTTCTGCTAGCTTATGCTCTGCAGCTTCGCGGACGGCCTTGGGAATGAAAAAAACTTCTTCGGACGTGGTGTTCATATAGAACTTTGCTTCCAAATACGGATGACCCAGTTTGACATTCAGTTCCCCTTTTCCGGTTGTTGTGCTGGTGTAGTTCGTAGGGATGCGCAAAAAATACGCGCTGCTGCTGGCGGAATCGTACATGACGACATCGTACGTGAGCATACTGTCCCCGCCTGAACGATGAAAGCCTTGCTGCCGCAGCATTTTGTCAACATAAGAGAGTGGCTGAACGACACCGGTAAGGGTCTTGTTTTTTAACCGCATGGACATCCTCCTCGGTTCAACCATTGGGAATCGAAGCTTAGTCTCATACTATGTGCGGCAATACCAATTCAGACTTGTAGAATAAAGAAAAGAAGGGGTGGACGAGAATGGAACTTATGGCAGATTTGCATACCCATACAAAAGCGTCAGACGGTACCTGCGAGCCGGCGGAAAACGTACGCTTGGCGAAGGAGGCAGGACTTGCTGCACTGGCGATCACGGATCACGACACGGTAGCAGGGATTCCAGAAGCAATGGAGGCTGCCCGTGCACTCGGCGTGGAAATCATTCCAGGAGTGGAAGTGAGCTCCGTAGGGAAGGGGCAGGATATTCACGTTCTCGGCTATTTTGTCCCGTATGAAGACCCAGCTTTTGAAGAGCGTCTCTTTCGTCTGCGAGAGACGCGGCATGAGCGTAACCAACTGTTGATCGCACGGCTACAGGAACTCGGTATCGACATTTCCTTGGAAAAGGTATACCGCCGCAAGCAGGGCACGGACAAAAACATCGGGCGACCGCATATTGCAGAAGAACTGATGGAGCTGGGTGTCGTTTCAACGATTGCAGAGGCCTTCGATAAATACTTGGGCAAAGGGGGAGCGGCTTATGTCAATCCTCCACGCATTACCCCGCAGGAAGCGATTACGATGATCAAAGAGGCTGGCGGAGTGGCGGTGCTGGCTCATCCGGGTCTGTATGACGATGATGAGCTCGTCCAGGAGTTGATTGTATTCGGATTGGATGGGATTGAAGTCAATCACCCGGACAATGATGAGGTACAAAAAATGCGCTACAGCAAGTGGGCAGCGCAATACGGAATGGTTGTCACCGGCGGTTCTGATTTCCATGGATGGCGTGGAGAGGAGCCGTTTCATGCGATGCTTGGCTCTCATACCGCAGGGATGGATGCTGTTGAACAGCTACGGGCGATTGCGGAGAAGCGGAAGGCGTAATACATCTAAACATAATGGAAGCGACCCTCTTCTCTTTTATGGGAAGAGGGTCTTTGGTGAGCTCAAAACAATGCGAGCAGAAAGGATAACCCTAACCACAAGCAAAGAGGAGTATACAATGCCGTATCTTGACGAGCAAACTTCGTATTTTTTACTTTTTTAAAAAAGCCAATGTAGTTGAAGTCTCCCACAGCGCGCAGGACAAATACAGCAGCACAGACCATGCATCCCCATTGAATCAAAGAAGGGGAGAGTACGGGTGATAGATAGCCGCTCTGGGCGAGCAAAATGTAACCGGCACAAGCCAACAAGCAGGCAACGATGATCGTTCCGCCTTTCCCAGGGGAAAAAGTCCGGCGTGCATGATCGGCTGTTGTGGGAATAACGGAATCGATCCCCCATTTTCCTCCGAAGGCCCAATAAAAATGCAGCAAGGACACGATGACCAAGAAGATAGCAGATGAGATGGGAAAAACATGTGTCATAGAAATACCTCCTATTGATTTGTAAGGTCTTTTTGGAAGATACGCATCCGTATGTTTTGGGTAAAAAACCCCTGCACGAGACAATCTGTCCGGTAGAAAGGGGGAGGTGGGAATCAAATCCAGGTCATAAAATGTTCCAAGGGTGCGGACATATCAAAAGGCGTTTCCAGCTCTCGGCGAACCAGCCAACCAATATAGAGGAGGTACGCGAGTTGAGCGCGTGCCTTTGCATCAGCGGGAGCCAGCCCTTTTTTCTCATACAGGGAGGCTACGAAACCGATCCTGCGCTGCTCGATTTCCACTAGACGTTTGGAAAGGGCAGGATGCTGTTTTGCCCAATTGTAGATAGCGGCTTCGGTTTTTCGCTCGCTACTAAAAGCGCTCGACAAAAGCTGTTCCAACGACATGCTGTCCGAGTGTGGCGCTCGAATGATCCGCTCCGTGGCATGCTCCTCCCAATAATCGATCATGGAGTCTAACAGTGCTTGACGATCGGGAAAGTGATGATAAAAGCTCCCCTTGCTGATCTTCAGTTTTCTGGCAAGAGGCTCCACACGAACAGCGTCAATGCCTGCTTCAGCCAACATATCGAGCCCCGCCCGAATCCAATCTTCACGTACGTATTGCATGGTTCACCTCAAAAGATACGGTATCGTATGTTTCTGGTTCCATGTTATTCCACTGGGTGTGAAGTGTCAAGAAGAGTTGATTTTTGTATTGACATTCACACTAGTGTAAAGCTATAGAATCGCAATCAAGAGCGGTAGACCTTGCATGTAGCGCCGGATCTTCTCGCTTGGAAAAATAAAACGAATGGAGTGTCGACCTGTGAATTCAGCATCAATTCCTGCGTCTGTAACTGTTATTGGCCTTGGCAATATGGGAGTAGCACTCGCGGATGCTTTTCTAAAAGGCGGTCATCCAACGACTGTCTGGAATCGTTCAGCAGATAAAGCCAACGGTCTGGTTGAGAAGGGAGCAGTGCTGGCGGGCAGTGTGAGAGAGGCAATCGCGGCAAGCAACTTGGTCGTTGTTTGCTTATCAACCTACAAAGTCATGCAAGAGCAGCTTGCGCCCTTAGAAAATGAATTATCAGGGCGTGTCATCGTCAACCTCACTACAGGAACACCGGAGGATGCACGCAAGACAGCCAAGTGGGTAAGCGAGCACGGTGGGCAATATCTGGATGGAGCGATCATGGCTATCCCTCAAATGATTGGACTGCCCGAAACACTCATTTTCTACGGTGGGTCGAAGGCTCTATTTGAAGCATATGAACCGACATTGAAACTGTTGGGAGGTAACGCTGCCTATCTCGGTGAAGACTATGGTGTTCCGTTGATCTATGATTTGTCGCTGCTTACCATGATGTATGGGGCTTGGTATGGCTCCATGCATGCACATGCCCTATTAAGTACGGCAAACATAACAGGAACAGAGTTTCTTCCATACGCAACCAACTGGGTAAATCACTTGATTGCCCCGCTCTTAACAGATCCGGTTGCCGCACGGGCACGTGATGAAGGAAACTTCACGACAGATGTGTCCAATTTGAATACGAACAAACTAGGACTTGAACACATCATCCATGCCAGCCAGGAACAGGGAATCACTGTTGAGTGGTTAATGCCATTGCTAACATTGGCCACACAGAAAGTAGCAGAGGGCTACGGTGCTGACTCTTTTGATCGCGTCATTGAGGCCATCCGGAAACCATTGGTGAAATAATTCTTTTCTCTGGGGCAAATGAAAAACAACCTCGTTTCGCATGCTGATCATAACGAAAACGAGGTTGTTTTTCTGAAAGAGGGAATGGAGCTGCACGCAGTTTCCCTTATGCGCGAATGGATTTGACCATCGCAATATGCTCGATACCTGCATCGTCAAATAAGTCACCAAAAGGTTCATAGCCGAGCTTTTCATAAAACCGTTGGGCTTGCGTCTGTGCATTCAGCTTCAGGCTGTCATACCCGTGTTGTTTGGACAGCTCTTCCATCTCAAGCATGATTTGGCGGCCCAGCCCGGTACCGCGTTCTGTTTTGGCAACCGCCACCCGTTCGATTTTTCCCACTCCAGGTGCGTAGGTGCGGATACGGCTAGCGCCCACTGGCTTTCCATCGCGGTAGGCCACAAAATGAATCGTCCCGCCATCAAGGGTGTCATGCTCATCGATTTCCAATTCTTCTGGTACTTCCTGTTCCTCGATGAAAACGATTCGGCGTACCGACAGGGCATCCGCCAATTCTTGTTCCGTGGTGACTCTTTGGATCTGGTAGGTTTGAAGGTTCATCGTATTCGTCCTTTTTTAGAAAATATCCCTCCCTACGATGGAGACGCAGGGAGGGTTGGTGGTTGAGGATAGGGTGTTTATTTTTTGAGAAGGAAAGTCTGGTAAACGCTCCAGATGCCATCTTCGAGCTGATAAACCAAGTGGAAGCGATCAATTTCGCTGTTTAGGTCAATTTTTGCCATGCTTAGTTGACCGGTTACATCACGCAGCTCATCGTCGGACAGGTCACGCCCGATGGTCAGATGCGGTACGTATGCGTAGGTTTCTTTTTCATTCACACACTGATTGGCAATCTTTTGATGCAGTTCGTTAAATGGTTCTTTGTTTTGCACAGCCAAATAGATCACATTGGTGGTAGGGTGGAAAGAAGATACCCGATGGAAATGAGCCGAAAAACTGTCAGTAGAGGAGGCAACCTGCTCCAGATGGCTCACCAGCTCAGGCAGCTTCGCTTCGTCCAGCTCAAAGGCTTCCTTCAAACGGATATACGGAGGAACCAAAGCATAGCCCGGGTCATAACGTTTCCGGTAAGAGTTGGCTACTTCTTGCACTTTGCTAGATGGGAATATTACGATACTGTACATCATCAGAACCACTCCTCCTTACTATCTATCATGCTCTACAAGATATTATTTTAACAGAAAATTCTTCATTTGTGTAATGTTAAGCGTGGGTCCGTATATTCCTTGCGCCAAAGGAAAGACTGTGTAGTGCAAGGAGGTGCCGCATGGCATGCATACGGCTATGATGATCACATTCATTTTTCTCGTCCTGCTTCTACTGTCTGTGCTGACCTTCACGATCTTGACTGCGATCCGAAAAGGAGAATTCGAAGAGGCTCTCGTATCGACGATCAAGGATGAAGGTCCACAAGAAGAACAGCCACGGTAAGTTTACCCGTAAAGCGTCTTTAGCATACGCGGTAGATTGCGCTGCCAGTGGCCCCACGTATGGTCACCCTCAAACGTTTCATAAATGAGGGTGGCTTTTTTCGTGCCCAAAATCTCGCGCAATTCCTCATTGGCCGCAAGAAGATTCAATGTGCCACGCCCCGTGCTTACTGCCGTTTCCTCCGTCCCAATTTCCAAATAAATGGTTTGTGGCACGGAAAAGTCAGCGTCCGCTACCAGACGATTTAGCTTTGCGTCCATGGCAATCGACTGGCAGGCAACTTGTCCAAACGTATGTGGATAGTTAAGCGCAGTGAATAGAGAGACAACCCCGCCCAAAGATTCGCCAAGAAGTGTTCGTGCGTTTCCCAAAGGATGTGTGGAGTAATGCGTATCGACATAGCTCACTACCTCTTCGGCGAGGAAGCGTCGGTAGGCCATGTGCTCCTTACCATCCGGATGATAACGGTCGTTCCGTCTGCTTTTCTCGACAGGGAGAAAGACAGCGATGATATCAGGCAATTCTTTGTCCCCATTTAATTGATCAAGCAAAGAAGCCATTCTACCCATCGCCAAGTAATCTTCCCCGTCCTGTACGTAGAGGACTGGATACGAGTAGAGTGGCGAGTAGCGTTGGGGTGTGTAGACAATCAGCTTTTCCGGCGTCCCCAAATGCCGGCTTTCCAAGATGATTTCCTCAAGGGCCACTGCGTTGTCCTCCTTATTGGGATATTCCTGTTCATTATTATACAGGAGCGAGCGGGCATGCCCAATAGTTTGGGTGTAGAGTTCGGCATTGGGCGAAAGATTGTCGCAATTTGGCTCGTGTGTGATACTATGGTAGGAAAACGACTTCACTCGATTTGTGGAAGGGGTTGTCTCTTATATGAAGAAGCAAGTACACAGCATCGAAGTCAGAAACGCTGCTCTCGCACGTTTGGCAGAACGCGGAGTGACGTTGGATGATATCGCAGAGATCGTCTATCTCATGCAGTCGCCGTACCATCCAGATCTCACAATGGCGCAGTGCATCGAGAGCGTGAAAGCGGTCTTGGAAAAAAGGGAAATGCAGCACGCCATCCTGGTTGGCGTTGAGTTGGATACGTTAGCAGAGAAAGGCCTCTTGTCCGAGCCGCTCCAATCCATCATTGCGTCAGATGAAGGACTATTCGGATGCGACGAAACATTGGCGCTAGGCTCCGTATTTGGATATGGAAGTATCGCGGTGACCACCTTTGGGCATTTGGATAAGCACAAGGTCGGGGTGATTAAAAGGCTTGATACCAAGTCGGGAGAGGGACGTGTTCACACGTTTTTGGACGACCTCGTGGCGAGTGTGGCGGCCAATGCGTCTAGCCGCATGGCCCATCGGATGAGAGATGAGCAGGAGGCCGAGTTGGCACAAAATGAGGCGTCGAAGCAATAGAAAGCCGAGCTGCGTGTCGAGGAGAAAGCGAAAGGGACGGAGCAGGCGAGGTAGGTTAGGGTTGGGATGAGGGTGTTTGATTCAATCGTTACCTAATTATCTTGTTTGTTGTTGTTAGCTTTATTGGATCTTTTTTGTCTGACAGAGTCAATTCTCCACTGGTGTAGCTCATATGCTTGATGCAGCCATGTAAGAAGTGATGCCATCAGGTAGGTGATCTCCCTGTTTTGTAGGGGGATGTGGGCAGCAGCGGTGGGGAATGGCTTTTTACAAGGGAAAACAAGCCTGATTTCACTGGGTTTCTTAGTGTTCTTTTGGTACGAGTGAAAATTTTTACAAGAAATTATTCATTTCCTCTTGAAATCCATTTTACGATGCTGTATAGTAATAAATGTGATCGACGTCCGATACGATTCGGGCCCTTAGCTCAGTTGGTCAGAGCGGTCGGCTCATAACCGATTGGTCGTAGGTTCGAGTCCTACAGGGCCCACCATTAAACGATCACACACATATTCCATGATCCGGTAGCTCAGTTGGGAGAGCACCATCTTGACAGGGTGGGGGTCGCTGGTTCGAACCCAGTCCGGATCACCATAGAATAACTGCTGAAACCCTTGGTAATCAAGGGTTTTTCTTATTTTACTTCCCTTTAATTTTCTTCGTTGCTACCTATACTGGGGACGGATTGGGGACGGAATACTTACATCGGGGGAATATGGGGGTCATACAGTCTCGCGACTACTATGATTCTGTTTTGGCAGTAAAATGTTATCGAACTGTTTTGCTGCGGAATGGTCAGCAGACTTAAGAGGGTTGTTGATGATTCCAATGTAATGGATTGGAACAATAATTATTATGGCAGATACTATTCCTATATGGATGATCAAGAGGATGCATTTAAACAAGCAAAGCCATTCTTGATTTTGGCTGAAAGTAAAGTGCAATCCTCTGACTATAAAAAAGTGTACAATGGAAATTGGTATAAATAATTGTTTGAATCTGAAACCTGTTGCTACTATGTAACAGGTTTTCTAAATATCTAGTCGAATAGGTTATTATGAAAAAATAGCATCGAGGTGCCAGTTATGAAAAAACGCTATATATTCTTAAGTGTATTTCTGTTTATATTTGGAGTTTTTTTCTATAAGTTAACTGGTGGTATCGCTAAAGATGTACCTAATTTTAACAGCGTTTATGATGAGTCTTTTAATCCTCAGGAGTTTATTAAGTCAGCAAGAAGCGGCGATCTGAACAAAGTGAAGTTCCACATTGAGAAAAATATCGATCCCAATGTAACTAATAGTGACGGAAGGACTGCCCTCTTAGGTGCTGTTATTGAAAAACAATATGAAGTCGTAGATTACTTACTTCTTAATAAGGCTGACCCGAACAAGAAAGATAACTACGAACAATCACCACTCAAAACAGCAATGGAAATAAAGGATAAAAAACTGATTGAGCTGCTCCAACGTAATGGGGCTAAGAATGAACAGGTAGGCGTTAGGCGAGGACTATTGCTTACTGAACCAAGTAAGGATATTTGAGATGATTCCTTTTAAATTGGGGAATTCATGAGGAAGGGGAATGCAAATGAGTACATTAGAAAAAGCAATTGTGATTGCAACACAAGCTCATGCTGGACAAGTCGATAAGGGTGGCAACCCATATATACTCCACCCTTTGCGAATCATGTTAAAGATGTCGACTGTAGAAACTATGATATCAGCTGTTTTACACGATGTGCTTGAGGATACAGATGTTACAGTGGGAGAGCTTCGAAACGAAGGGTTCTCTGAGGAAATCATTGCGGCAGTTATTGCTTTGACTAGAAATGATGACGAAACATATATGGAATTCGTCGGAAGAACAAAGCAAAATCCAATCGCAAGGTTAGTGAAGTTGGGTGACTTAGAGGACAATAGTGATTTGTCAAGGATTCCAGAGCCAACTGAGAAAGACCATGAGCGACTGCTACGCTATAAGAGAGCCATTAAAGAACTGCTTTCAATATAGAACGCGAGCGGGAAATGATTAAAAGTGTTTTGGGAGGCTGTAATGCAGTTTGAAGGCATAGACTGGACAGAACTATCGATTTATTTTGAAGTTGTTGAACAAAATTATGATGGTGGTCAGGATGAGAAAGTATTAATTTTGACTAAGGATTTTCTCCGGTCTACGTTAATGTCAGATCGAGAACCAGAAGTTGCTAATGGAATAAGGCAATTTTTAGCGAAATTATATAAGAACTCGATAGAACATAAGCACAATGCTCCGATTTGGAAAGGACTGCTTGAAGTAAATGATGATTTTACCTTAATTAAATACACTATACTTCTATTAGAACATATGTGGTATTAAGGAAGTCATATGAAATCTTAATTTGTATGTACTTGCCTTGCTAAATCTGTTGATGATGGATGGTTCATATATGAATGTAAGAAGGCTGCCGAATGCAGTCTTTTCTTTTTATAAACCGAATCCCAGTTTGTTTTATTTCGTACTAAGAAACTGTAATGAACGAAATTATTTACAATATATGGTAATTAATGTATATTGAAATTGCCCAAATCGAAAATGATTTCGGGCACAAAGAAAAAGTGGGAGTGGTAAGAATGAAGAAGTTAATCACTGGTATTGCAGCATTGGCAATTATGACTTCAGCAGTTCCTGCATTTGCAAAAGAAGCACAGCAAGCTCCAACGACCACAGTCTCTACAAAAATTTCTGCATCTAACAAAGCTCTGGCATCCTATGTGAGAATGTATGTAGATTGGAATGATGTTCCCAACGCAGAAACTTACGAAGTATCTGTTACAAATCTTACTGATAGTTACGTGTATGAAAGAAATAGACGTGCAACTAGTGATTTTACCACTGGGGATCTTTATGTAGGAAAGAATTTCATTATTTCCGTTGTTGCGTATGATAAAAACAGCAATACCATAGCTTCAGGAAATACAGGCGTATTTCAAGCAAAAGAGAACGTGACCTCCACATATATTTGGATTAGATAGGATAGCAGATTCAAGGAGAATCAACAGACTGTTGCCCCATGACAGTCTGTTGATCTTATATTAAATAAAAAAATACAAACACTGATTCGAAAGGTAATGATTGGGATAAAATATAAGATTCGGAGAAATACACATGAAAAATCAAATGTGCATATGTAGACAAAAAATGTAATTTCATTTTATTAACATGGATACAGACGATGATTAATACCATGGCGATGGGATACTTTACTTAACATTAAAGAGATGGCTGCAAAAACGTATGCTGTGATTGTGGACTATGTAGAATCTAGCGGGGACATTTGCTATAAAAGAAAAGAAATGTAAGTGTGGGACAGATTGCATTATTTGCTAACAGGGACCTCAACCTCACAGCCGATTGAGGACCACCACCCATAAAGTGAGGCTATTGTCGGAGGCCACGTCCTGGATACTGAAGAATTCGTAAGCGTCATTGGCTCTGATGAGCTTCTTCGCATTTTAGAAGCTCTTCATTCTATGGATAGGACCGTCTTGCAGCAACAATACAAGCCAGCGGATTTTAGAGCGAAACAGATTTATCCAGATATTTGGGTGGACGATGAAGCTGAGGAACGTTTCGCAGAACTTATAACGGAACTCAACCAGTTTACTCATTTTCATGAACAAAGCCTTGCCAAGGGGCATGACATATTGATCAGCATTTATTAAAACCGCTTCTCTTTCATCGGTGCAGGGCTCCAGAAAAGCTATTGTTTCACTCATGTTCCTTGTTAATGCCTTGTAAAATCATTCGAGTCATCCCGAAAACGTAGATCGGTGTAATGAGACGCTTTTCCCGGTGTATAGTAATAGCATAGAAAGTTAATCACCAGCCGTCTACGGACGGTATTTTTGCATTTTCAGAAAGGCCTACCGAATAGTCGGAATTGAAAATATATAACGTATGGATTATAATCTTACGCAATTTACAATAAATCCCATACAGGAAGGTATTAGTTAATGAACCGATTCACAACTGTATTACATGCAGCTCTCATAACTTCTGTACTATTTAGCTCGCAGGGAGTTAGCTTGGCACAGGAAAAGAATGGTGAAGCTATGGTAGAACAGCAGGAGATCGAACTCATCGAAATCGGCATGGCTCAAGTGATTTACTTGGAAACGTACCCGGGCTACTCGTATGCATTAAAGGAGGGAAAGCATGTCTGGCTCGATTATGATAAAGGCACCTTTGAGTATAAATTGGTGGCAGGATTGTCTAGGGGAACGGATTATCTGTATCAATATGACCAGTACGGAGTTTATCTCAAAACCATCAAAGTAATTGTCAAATAAGCAGAGTGTGTCCATCAAAAGCTTTAACCGAAAGCTTTTGTCAGGTGAAGAGAAAATAGGCCGATCACGGTCTATTTATTATTTTGTTGCTTGAGACGAAAGGAACTGGGATGTTTTCGAGTATCTACTTATAAAAACATTTGTAAAACCTTTGAGAAACAAGGTTTTTTTATGCCCTCAACCATCCTTCCTGATTACATAACCCCAAGAGGTTGCCGCTTGATTCTTTTTCACCTTGATTCAATAAAAGCATTCAGCTTTCTCGAAGTTGTCGGAAGCTTCTTTTTGCATTTTTGGCACCACATGGCCATATTCGTTTATTTAAATCCATGTTGCAGGTATATCGAGCAGGGCAGACTCAAAACCGAATAAGGTGTTTTTTTTGTACATAAAGGTGTATTTGTAACTTTATACCTATCGCTCGTAACCATTCTACATCCGATACCTCAAAATGTGGGTATTATTTCCTTTTTACATATAGATTGGATATCTAGCATATCGATCACCATGAGTCTTCCATCTGTATTGAATCCTTTACAGAGAGGAGGAGACTGAATGCCCAATATTGAAGGTATCAACATCCAACAATCAAGTGCGGAACGCAAGAGCTACGTGGTTGTGGGAGCTATTTTATCTTGCAGCAGCGGAAGTAAACAGTGTCGGCTGAAAATGCCATTCAGCCATGGTGTTTTTGTAAAAGGAAAACCGCAAATGAACATCATGGATTTTGTTCCAAATGTAAATATCATGCCCTTTGGAAAGTGCAGCAGCTTACAAAATCCCACAGTCGCTTCAGCCACGGCAGCTAACAACGGTGTACTTACGCCAATGCCGTGCATACCTCTGAAAACAATGCCATGGATAGATGGGAAAGCGGACAAAATGGTCGGTGGCCATCCTGCATTGCTTAATAAATCAACAAATATGTGTTTCTATTGTGGGCAGATCAAGATAGAAGATGACGGGCAGGATTTGGGTGGTGTGACGATAGGAAATCAGTCGTCAACAAATAGCGAGTCGTCTACTGCTGGTTTTGGACAAGGACCAGCTTGCGAAAAGCCCGGCATGTGGGATAGTTTCGTCAAAGGAATCTCGATGCTGGGAGACGTTCCAGCCGCGATGCAAAAAGCGGCAAGTGAACTGCCAGGGGCATTGGAGAAAGCTGCTAATGATCTACCAAAAGGTTTGAAAAAGGCAGCAGAGGATTTACCAAAGGGTATTGAGATGTTCGTGAAGGAAGGCTTTATCGAGCCAATGCAAGAAGACTTAGATACGTTGCGGGATGGTAAAGTTGATCTTGCGGATGGAATTGCAATTGGTGGACTTGTCTTGAGTGCACTTACGCTGGGCAGAAGTAAAAACATTAAGGATTTAGTAGACGCTGCAAGAAAAGGAAAGAAGAGGACAGGTGTAGGTCTTACAAGAAGTGTCGGGGATCCCACTAGTTCTATAGATCCAGTAAAATTTGATAGGATGAAAAAGGCATTTGAAAAACAGGGGGGAATAATTGACCAGTCAGAAGAGGCAATAAGTATTTAGATTACCGTGGGGCAGAGGCTGTCACTTGGAATGAGAAAACAATACAATTAAGGCAGAATCCAACGACTTCTGCGGTATTTGAAGAGTTTATTCATACTGCGCAATATAGAGCAGGGAAAATACCCGACCAAACGCCAAGAACAGTACTGACCGTAGAAATTGAAGCTGCCGAAAAACTAATAAAATACAGAAAAGGTTACGGCATTCCTAATATTGAAACAAGGGATACAATTAAAAGATTGAGAGATTTGAGACAACAATTTGATGAACTAGGGAATTGAGGAGGCGAGAATATGTTTTCAATTGAGGTAAAAACTGCTTTCTTTATCAAGGTTGCCAATATAGTCGCTATCGATGGAAAGCCCAATGGCGATCTTAAGGGTAAAGTTCTTCATGACGAAACCGATATTTCAAAGTCTTATAATGTAAAAGGAGTTGCATTGGTTAATGGGCGGGAATACATTAGTCCCTTAGAATCCATAACTCTTCAATTAGAGCCTGGAGACTATAATGCCGAGGATTTAATAGGAAAAAGACTGGTAAGCTACGATTAAGAATTGATTGCGAAGTTTACTAATAATGGGGCTTTTCTCTCCTGAGGAATACCCAGTATGGTGTCAATTCCTCATACAAGTAGTAAATTTGTTGAGGTTATCTAACAGGTTGACATATCTGATGTAGACGTTTTTTAAAAGTGGATCGAAAAACACTCTTTACTTAAGCTATGTACGATGAAAAGCTGCCCAGGTAAATGCCAGGCAGTTTTTGTTTTGGGTTCACTATTTTGAAAGGACTAAGAGCATTGAGCCAATCAGATGGTTGCATGTCCTAATCTTTAACTTACCACTTAAGAATTAACACCTTGAATAAGAAGAAGCGCAGCATAATAATGTCTTAGGTCTTGAAAACGAATTTTTGTAAAGTATACGGTCTCTAAAATGTCAAATCTGGTAAATTAAAGAAGGAATCTGTCGTTTCTAGTAGAATATAACCCTCATATAAGTAATTGAGGTGAAAAAGTTCCATGCTGTTTGTCCTATTCTCGACATTGGAATACCTTGCAATCTTTGCTCTTATGACTACGCTATTCCGGTTTGGTTTTTTGGTGCATATCAACCGGATTCTTTTTGTGAGTTTGGTATTAATGCTTTTCTCGTTTGGGCTACGCCAATTTACGCCATATGGAGACTACGCAACCATAGCCCAAGTCGTCATAATCTTTGGGGCATTAATCCTGGTATGGAACGTGAATTGGGGACAGGCTGCCTTAATGACAATGATAACATCAGGAATCTACTTGGGGATTCAGATGGTGGAAGTGTTTTTCCTGACTGTCATAGGAACCTTAGAGACAATTGAATCGTTAGGGGATCGAACCATCAACACTGGGTTCATATTCCAGACAATCTCCGCAGTACTCACCTTTGCATTATGCTACGGGCTTCGGAAATGTAGACTGCAATTTACATTCGTCAGAGACGGAGCGCCTTTCTCTCTTTACCACAGAGTCAACATGGTGATTTTATCACTAATCATTGTAACAGGTGTATTGATAACGGTCTTGTTTAAATTAGCAAGTACATATGGAATTGGTTCCCTAGTGTGGATTTTCTTTGGGATGGCAATCGGAATCACAATACTGGCATGGTTGGCTATAAAAAGGGATGGGGAATATGATTGAAACTCTTGCTGAAAGAATAGCCATACAACTAAAGTCGATCAATCCACATGAAACGAAGTCAGTTCCTACCATGAAATTTGGGCTAATCCTTATTATCAACATGCTGCTCATCATTACGATTAGCCTTACCCTTTCCCTCATCATAGGGACATTTCAAGGAACATTACTCACATTGGCCGGATTTTTAGTACTACGCCAATTTTCAGGAGGATTTCACTATTCATCGTCTGTCTACTGCACCATAACAAGTATTTCGGGAGCGGTATTCATCCCTCTCATTACCCTTCCTACTGATTTTATCACCCCGATTATTATCATCACAGTAGTTCTAGTAGCACTTTTTGCTCCACAAGATATGGAAATGCAATCACGACTATTCAAACAGAATCAGACTTTGCTCCTCAAGATCATCTCAATTCTCATCGTTAGTTTATTATTTTTCATAGAAAGCGAGACACTGGTTAAGACCTTCTTTGTGCAAGCATTGACGCTAATTCCACTGAAAGGAGGTGGAAAAGATGAAAAATAAAGCGATGATGTTCGTAGCGAAACATGTTTCAGCAATTGCTTCATTTGTTGCAGTACTGGCAGTATCTACAGCATCCTTCGGTTTCGTGGGAAAACCTGAAATTCCAGAAGAATTAAAGAAATAAGAAGCAATGAATGACACAGACCATTTCTCACTCGATCTTCATATCGAAGGGGGAAAACTGGTTGCCTCACTGAGTTTTTGTGAATCCTAACTTTAGTAAGAGATGGTATAGAACTTATAGACTGCTTCTTTCAGAGCGTTACCAATTATCTCAACCCCTTGGTAGACAAGGGGTTTTCTTATTTTTTTTGAATCAAAGGGGACTGTCGTTTAGTCGGAAAATCGACTTTTGAGACAGCCCCTTTTTCTTAACGCTTAATGAAGCTTGGAAATAGCGAATTTAGCTGTAAAATTCATTTTTTTCATATAGGAAGAATTCGCTCCAGCTTGAAATTGGACAGAAATATTGCCGTCTTTTTTTGCTTGAAAGACGCGGCCGTAAGGTGAATTCGCTTGGTATGTACCAATCACTTGGTTATCCGCATCAAAGACTGTATAAGAGATCGGGAATCCTGAATTGTTTACAAAAATCGTAAGTTCTTCTCCCTTTTTCAGCGAAAAAGATTCTTTTTGCGTCACTTCGTATGAACTCAAAGAATAGTATTTCGTAACCTCTTGCATGTCTAAAGCCGTTGTTGCTGCGCTAGCTTTTGAGACTTCCACTCCTGGCAAAGATACACCCGAAAGTACTGCAATCCCTAATGCCCCAGCTAAAATGACTTTTTTCATAATCATAATGCCTCCTTTTTTGCTCATTCATGAGCGAAAGTAAATATTTGGAAATTATAACCATTATAGCCTCGATGAAAATGATTATCAATAAGTTTTTTCAGGGATTACTCGCCCGGCGTGACAAACAGGACATAAAAAAGAGAGTGATTCAATGGAATCAACATCCCCCTAAAAACGGCACACACATCCCCGTATCTGGACAAAACCCCTCATTCTCCACGCACAACCTCTCCGTAAATCCAGGGTCCTCCTGCGCCAGAAACTTAAAATAACAAACAATTTCATGATTCCTTACAGCTAAGCTATTCAACTGAAAATCCAACAAATGCTTCCGATCGACATGCTGGTAGTACAACCCTTTTTTCGTAAACGGAGGAGGGTACACCTTGGAGGGCAAAGTCGGAATAATATCATGAACATTCACGATCCGAACACTGTTCTTTACAGTCTCATTAAACCGCGAAGCAAAGACAGGATCTCCGACACGAGGGCTCCCATACGTATACACAAAAGGTCGCGTAAACTTCGTATTCACGGCAATATCCAAGCCGGCAAGTGTGGCCAACCCTCCCCCTAAACTGTGCCCCGCAACAAATAGTCTTTTCGATCTAGAGAGCTTGCTCAACTCCCGAATCAATTCATCTCGCGCGGATTGGTAAATGCAAGTAAACCCACGGTGGGTCTTTCCGGCCTTTCTGACAAAATGATAGGGGACTTGATACAAATCCTGATCTGACTCATTGTCGTTAAACGTGCGTGTTCCCCGAAGAGCAACAACGATACTGTCTGGTGACTCGGCTACAAAACCAAATACCTCGGGCTCCGGCGTCTCGACACCAGCCAATGCTCGAATCGCAGAGCGCTGACGATACCCTTGTGGCAAGACAAGTGAATCTGTTTCAAAAAGCTGATAGGCCTGATGGATCATGGCCGCAAGTAAAATCGCATCTTCACTGTTATAAATACGATCGATCATTCATGTGTCTCCCTTTCTCGGTTTCAAGGCTGTAAAAGCTAGCATTTGCCTTGAAACGGAATACACGTATCTGGATCTGGACAAAACCCCGGATTTTCCACACAGAGTGTTTGGGCGTAATCAGGGTCAAACTGAGTGAGGCTATGAAAATAGCAGGCAATACTATCGTTGCGAGGCGTATTATTCAGTTGAAACGAGATCGGAAACTTGTTTTTTACATGTTGATAATAGATACCTTCCTGGGTAAAAGGAGGTGGATATTTTTGGTCGGGGAAGGTAGGAAAAGGGTCGTGAACATTGACAATCCGCAGGCTATTTAGAACGACTTTATTGAACCGTGAAGCGAAGTGGGGGTCACCAATACGCGGACTGCCATAGGTATAAACAATTGGGTGTCTAAACGGCGTGTTTACTGCTATATCTAAAGCTGCCAGCACAGCCAGAGCGCCACCGTAGTTGTGTCCAGTGATAATCAGCTTTTTTGATTCCGAAAACTGATTTATTTTTCTGAGTAATCGATCGCGTGTTGACTGATACAGGCAAGTAAATCCACGTGAGGTTTTCCCTGCATCTGTAACAAAAGGATAGGTAATTTGTAGGATGTCATAGGCTGCTAAAAGGTCTGCCGGATAGGCTGCGTACCCTCTGAAGGCAATGATGATTTGATCTTTTGATTCTGCTACAAAGCCATACATATGTTCAGTTGGATTCTCTACGTCAGCAGAAGCTCGAATGGTGTATCGGAGTTGAAAACCTTTGGGTAAGATAAGCTCGCCTTTAAAAAATAGTAGATAAGTCTGATAGCTCATGGCTGCAAGGAAAATGGCAGCCTGACTAGTAAACATGTTGTCTTCGTCCGAGAAAACCATGTAGACAAATTCCTTTCCAAACAAGAATAAGGAACAAACACTTGTAAGATCGTGCATCGAACTTTTGTTTGTCCCTCCCAAATGAAAACAGGTCAATCCTATTTGAATGTTACTTACCATGAGCCTATGTTTTTACGACGGAATGCGTGCTTGTATGAAAAAAATAAAAAGGGGCGCGTACGCGACGCTCCCCAATTACAAAGGTTTTGAGAGAATTTCAATTCCCACATCAATGGTTTTCTCTACTCCCATGAAGGTTAAAAATATTTTAGCCCTGTTTTTGTGCTTGTCCACCTTTTTGATAATGCCTTCCAGTCCTTTGAGAGGACCAGATTCTACGATCACCTTTGAATTTTCCAGATATACTTTTGAATAATCGACAACCTCACCGTTTCCCATGAGTTGGAGTATCGGGGTGATTTCTTTTTCTTCAATGCTCGAATAATAAGCGCCTTCGTCTTGCGAATAGTAACTACCGTTATTGACCAAACGCAAGCTTCTAGGAATTTTTTTGATTTTATGGAACATTTCGTTAGTCATTTCAGTCTGAATAAGTACATATCCAGGAAAAAAATTCTTCAGGACGTTATACACGATGCCTGACTTTTTCTCAGGCACCAATCTCTTCGGCACAATGGATTTTAAAGACTGCTCATTAAAATAGAGTCTGAGGTACTTTTGAACGACTTCTTCTTTACCGGATTCTACAAAGATGGCATACCATTTCAAGGTGAGCAATCCTTTCATTATGAAGTGGATTCGTAAGTATCTGGAGTGCTAATTGCTTTCCAAAAAAATGGGAATGATTGAGTAGATGAATTCACAAAATTTGTGGTATTATACTAAATATATCCAATTCTTTCGCGTTATGCAATAAATGTGGTTGTTGAAAGATTCTGTATAAATAGAAAAAGTGAGCTACATCAGCTTCTTATCGAAAGTAAAATCTCTCAGGGAATTTAATCGATGTTTCGGCACGTTAAAGGAACGAGGGAGGTCATACGGAGAAATGGTAGTGTGTAGAACTATTTACCCACGAACCGGGGAAGCTCTGCCCTTTGGCATAGTCGTAGAACGAGAGAAGGCGGAGATTGGATTGCATGTATTTCCACAGACCTTTACGAATGAATTCGTTATCAAAGGGATAGATAGAGAGTTTCGTGCTAGTTTATGCATGGGCTACTTTTCTGTTCCCGTAGATTTTTTAAAAATAGTAAAATTCCTGCACCCAAGAGAATTCGAGTACTATTTTCATCTGGAGTATGAACGGAGAGTAAAAAGCTACCTGACAGGGAGATATGTCGCCAAAAGAGCCATTTCGTTTTTGACTGGAGAAGACAGTTTAGATCGAATATGGATTGAACAGGGCATTTTTCATCATCCTGTCGTAAACCTACCGAATCCAGCCAATCTCCAAGTGAGTATCACTCACTGTGATGATCTTGCAGCCGCTATTGCTTTTTCGGAGGAGCTACCGATGGGGATTGATGTGGAGAGAATTAGCGTTGATAGAAATAAAGTTCTGGAGACGCAAATGACTGTGAAGGAGAGTAGCTTGTTGTCCTGCTTGCCTTATTCCTATGAAACGACGCTCACTCTTTTCTGGACAGTCAAGGAAGCGTTATCCAAAGTTTTGAAGACTGGCTTAACAACTTCTTTTCATATCTATGAAATAAGCCAAGTGGAGATAAGGGATGGGGTTGTGTATAGTCTATTTGAAAACTTTCCTCAATACCGTACTGCCTCTTACATCCTAGGTGACTATGTGTGTTCGATCACCTATCCGAAAAAAACAGAATGGAGTGCTGCTGAAGTAAAGAATCTACTTCGGGAGATAGAACAATCCATAACAAATCACGGATAAAAATTCCCCATAAGCGGTCAATTGACCAGGCTGTGGGGAGTTTTCTTTATAAAAACCTTTCATAGAAACAAGGGGTGCATCATACATGGAAAAGCCTGTAGTGTTTATGTTTTCTGGACAAGGGTCACAGTACTATCAGATGGGGAAAGACCTTTTTGATCAGAACCCGGTCTTTCGCAAATGGATGCTTCGGTTAGATGAAAAGGTACATTCCCTGATCGGGGAGTCTATCCTTGCCCAGTTATACGATGACACGAAGCGACGAGACGATATATTTGATCGCACCCTTTATACGCATCCTGCTATTTTTATGGTGGAATACGCTCTGGCCCAGGTTCTCATGGAGAGCGGAATAAAGCCCGACTATTGTCTGGGGAGCAGTTTGGGGGAGTTTGTGGCGGCGGCAGTGTCTGAAATCATGCCTGTGGAAGAATTGCTGCAACTCGTGGTTGAACAAGCCACCCTTTACGAAGCGTATTGTCAGAAAGGGAGTATGCTTGCGATTCTCCACAATCCCGATTTGTATGATCAAGAGCCATTCTTGCATCGAAATAGTGAGCTGGTCGCGGTGAATTTTCATTCGCATTTTGTCATTGCTGGGAGCAGTCATCAGCTACAACGCATGGAGGATTACGTCAAAGGCAAAGGGATTATTTGTCAACGACTACCTGTATCATATGCGTTTCACTCCTCTTACATCGATCCGGCTGAACCACATTATCGCGAGGTATTGAATCAGAAATCATTTGGAATTCCCCAGATTCCCTTTGTATCGGGTGTTCATGGTGAAATCATGAAGGAGCTACCTGCTGACTACTTTTGGCAAGTGGTAAGAAAACCAATGCAGCTTCCAAAAGCTGTCCAAGGGCTGGAGAAGCAGCAAAGCTACATCTATTTGGATTTGGGACCAGCAGGCAATTTGAGTAATTTTACAAAGCGAAATTTGCGGCAAGATTCTCAGTCAGAATGCCATTCCATCATCACGCCTTTTAAAAAGGACGGAGAAAATGTAGAGCGCATCAAGCAGCTTTTCGCAAATAAAAGTTTGAAAACCAATAGAAAGGAAGGCAGAAAAATGACCACATATGTTTTCCCAGGGCAGGGCTCCCAAATAAAAGGAATGGGGGGCTCTCTTTTTGATGAGTTTCCAGAAATAACAGCCAAAGCGGATCAGATATTAGGTTATTCCATCAAAGAACTATGTCTCTATGATCCAGACAAGCAACTAGGTAAAACGCAATTTACCCAGCCAGCTCTATATGTGGTCAATGCGCTTAGCTACCTGAAGAAAGTGAAGGAAACCGGGAAAAAGCCTGACTATGTGGCGGGGCACAGCCTGGGTGAGTACAATGCGCTTTTTGCATCAGGGGTGTTTGATTTTGAAACAGGGCTGCATTTGGTGAAAAAAAGAGGTGAGTTGATGAGTCTGGCCGTCGGTGGAGGAATGGCGGC
The DNA here is from genome assembly GCF_000010165.1 of Brevibacillus brevis NBRC 100599. Lineage (NCBI taxonomy): Bacteria > Bacillati > Bacillota > Bacilli > Caryophanales > Paenibacillaceae > Brevibacillus > Brevibacillus brevis. The sequence continues at coordinate 4,233,404 of NC_012491.1, read as the reverse complement.
TGTGATTGGGTTTACTTTGGAGCAAGTGGAACGCGTATTACATGAAAATCATTTGACCAGCATTGATATTGCCAATCACAATTCTCCCTCCCAATTTGTGATAGCGGGTCGGAAAGAAGATATCGAGCGTGCCAACCCTGTTTTTCAGGAAGCGGGCGTAAAAGTATACATACCGCTAAAGGTGAGCGGAGCATTTCATTCCCGTTACATGAGTGATGCGAAGATGAGCTTTGAGGACTATTTGAATCAGTTTGCGTTTTCTGATATGACCATTCCGGTGATTTCCAATGTTCACGCGAGACCCTATAAACAGCGCGATGTGAAACGAAATTTGGTTGAACAAATTACACACCCAGTGAAGTGGAATGACACCATTCGATATCTTCTGGCCGTGGGGGAAAACGAAATAGAAGAAGTCGGCCCTGGTACTGTGTTGACCAAGTTAGTTACTACGATCCGAAATGAAGCAGAGCCGCTGATCATAGAAGGGGAAGAAGAGAAAGAAAGCATGGTGCAAGAGGCAAAGCCGGTTGCTTTCACCGTACAGGCGGAAGAGAGAGCAAACAGCATGGAGCAGCCAAAAGAGATTACCGCTTTTTCGCTGGGAGATCAGTCATTTAAACAGGACTACAATCTGAAATATCCCTATCTAGCAGGAGCGATGTACAAGGGAATTTCCTCGGAAAAGCTGGTCATTAAAATGGGGAAAGCCGGGATGATGGGCTTTTTCGGGAGCGGTGGCTTACAGCTGGATAGAATCGAGCGAGCCATCCAACAGATTCAACGTGAACTACAGCAAGGCGAGCCGTATGGGATGAATTTGTTACATCTTCCAAGTGACCCGTCCATGGAAGAAAAAACTGTCGAGCTGTATCTGGCTTATCAAGTGAGGGTGATTGAAGCCTCTGGGTTTATGGCGATTACCCCTGCGTTGATCATCTATCGGGCCAAGGGATTAAGCCGGGGGATGAACGGGCAAGTGGAGGCGGCAAACAAAATTTTTGCCAAGGTATCACAGCCTGAGGTAGCGGAAGCCTTTTTAAGTCCCGCACCTGAGTACTTGATAGAAAAATTGCTGCAAGAACAAAAGCTTACAAGGGAAGAAGCGAGTCTGTTACGGGAAGTCCCAATGGCGGATGAGTTAACGGTGGAGGCCGATTCAGGCGGAAATACCGATCACGGTGTAGCTTCTGCTTTGATGCCTGCAATGATCAGGCTCCGAGATAACATGATGCACAAGTATGGATACCGTAAGCCGATCAGAATAGGGGCTGCGGGCGGCATTGGAACTCCGGAAGCTGCAGCGGTCGCTTTCATGCTTGGGGCGGATTATATTGTGACAGGTTCGATTAACCAGTGCACAGTGGAGGCGGCGACCAGCGAGTCGGTGAAGGATTCGTTGCAGTTGGCCAATGTTCAAGACACAGAGTACGCTCCAGCGGGTGAAATGTTTGAAATGGGAGCCAAAATTCAAGTGTTGAAAAAAGGCTTATTCTTTCCAGCGAGAGCGAACAAATTGCACGACCTCTATCGTCAATACAACTCGCTTGATGAAATCGATGAGAAAACCAAGCAGCAGCTCCAGGAAAAGTATTTTAAACGCAGCTTTGAAGAAGTGTATGAACAGCTGAAAATCACTTGCCCGCCACAGGAACTGAAAAGAGCGGAACGGACGCCGAAATACAAAATGGCGCTCCTTTTCAAATGGTATTTTAACCGCTGTTTTGACTGGGCCTTGGATGGAGCCGAAAGCTATAAAGTGGATTATCAGATTTACTGCGGACCTGCGTTAGGCTCTTTTAATCAGTGGGTGAAGGGAACGGCTTTTGAAAACTGGAGAGACCGTCATGTTGATCTCATCGGTGAAATGCTGCTCAAGGAGACAGCCAACCTCTTGAATCAGCGTATCCACGCCTTAACAGGTTCGAGCAAATAAAGAAGGAATGACTCTCAAATAAGAAAGGAACGGCGAAAATGAATTTGGAACTAGAACTAGTAGAATACCATCCGCAGGGCGTTTCTAACGAAGCGCCTCTTCTTTTTGTGCATGGAGCATGTCATGGAGCATGGTGTTGGGAAAAAAACTTCCTTCCTTATTTTGCGGACAAAGGTTTTTCTTCTTATGCGGTGAGCCTTCGTGGACACGGTGAAAGTGACGGCTTTGACAATCTTCATACTTATACACTACAGGATTACACGGATGATGTTCTTGAAGTGATCGGGCGTCTAAAAAACAAGCCAGTGCTGATCGGGCACTCCATGGGCGGAGGCATCGCGCAAAAGATCTTGCATCAGTACCCAGATATCATCTCGGGTACCGTTCTCGTTGCCTCAATTCCTCCGCATGGCGGGATGCGTGACTTATTCCGATTGATGTTCAAAAACTTTAAAGAAGCTATGCAGCTGTTTACATATAACGAAAAAAGAGATGCCTCACTGCTTGCCAATGTCTTTTTTTCCAAGGAGCTACCGATGGAAAAAAAGGACGAGTGGGTGAAGCTCTTGCAGCCTGAATCACTGAAAGCAAGAACCGAGATGAATGGAAAAATTGTTCCCAAAACCATCAGTCCGAAAGCTCCGATGCTGGTCCTCGGCTCTAAGCAGGATCGGATGATTTCGGAGAAAACAACGCGCCGAATTGGCAAAACATACGGAATCGAGCCCGTTCTGTTCCCAAATATCAGTCATGATATGATGCTTGATCCTGAATGGGAAGCTGTTGCTGGCGAGATTTTGGCTTTTTTAAACAAATCGATATCTGAACGGCGGAGGTAAGGAAAAACATGGAAGGTTCTTATCAAATCGCAAACATTGCAACGAATGTTGAGGTAGAAATAGAACGCTTGAAATCGCAGGTGGAATTGTTTTGGGAGAAAGAGCTGAAGCATTATATCGAGTTTGGTCTGACAGATAGGATGTCGGTCATAGAGCTGGGCTCGGGCCCGGGATTCGTGATGGAAAAGGTCATGCAGGCGTTTCCAAATGGCAGAGTGACGGGATTGGAGATTGATCCTCTTCTCGTTGATTATTCCAGAAACTATTTGACGCAAAAGCATTCGGATCGATTTGAGATCGTCGCGGGATCGATTATGGAAACGGGTTTACCTAGCGATTCCTATGATTTTGCCATTACGCGCCTCGTATTGGAGCATTTACCCGACCCAGTCGGTGCGGTTCGTGAAGTGGCGAGGTTGTTAAAGCCAGGTGGCAGGGCCGTATTCATCGACAATGATTTCGAGATGCACATTATGACCACCCCGCATGTACCAGAATTGAGAGAGCTGTATGATGCCTACTGTGCGGCACGCTATGCGGAAGGCGGCAACCCAAAAATCGGTCGTGAACTGCCAACAGTGCTCAAGCAAGGCGGACTTGGAAAAATAGATTTCGAAGTTATTGGCGCTCATAGTGAGCTACTCGGGTACGAAATGTTTCTAAAGTCGGAGGGTGTAGGCATTCCAGTGCAGCTGGTGCGTGACGGTTATTTATCCAGCAAGGCGTTGGGTAAGTTATCTGTAGCATGGCGAAACATGCTGAATACGGAAGGACATTCTATTCTCAGACAGCTTTACATGGCTGTTGGTGAGAAATCGGTGTAGAGATCGGGGGGAGTCGAGTATGAAGGTACTTTTTCATTCATTTCATGATGTGGAAACGATAGTGAAAGAAGTAATGACCGACTTAGTAAAAGCTACGACGAATCCCTTGGATTTCGATAAAAGCTTTGTGGAATTAGGTATCAGCTCGGTATTGTCTGTAGAAATGGTAGAGATATTGAATGAGAAGCTAGGCATAGACTTGGGGATTGAGGCCATTTTTGATCATGAGAATACCAAGCTGCTAGCCGCGCACATTTTCGAGAAATATCAGTCAGCAAGCCGTACCCAGTCCGATAGCGGTTTATCAACGATTGCGAGCAAGATAAGGAAAATCGTGGCTCAGCTATTGGATACACCTGTGGAAACCTTGAACTTTGATAAAAGCTTCATTGAGCTCGGTATCCATTCTGTATTGGCGGTCGAATTAATAGAAGCGATCAATGCTGACTTGGGGATTCATCTTGGCGTAGAAGTTATTTTTGATTATCCAGAGGTGGGGGAGCTGGCGGAATATATCTCTCTGCAATTTGCAACGGAGATAGCAGCAAACGACAGCCAAATCCCGCCAACTGTTTTCGAAAACGAAATTCGCCACTCTGATATTGCGATCATCGGTATAGCAGGCAGATTTGCTGGCTCGAATTCAGTGGAAGAGTTTTGGGAGCATATAGCATCTGGCGACAGTTGTATCGAGGAAATAACACGCAGCGGTTGGGAAGCGGATCAATATTACGGTGGGCTTCTCAAGGACATTGATCAATTTGACGCATCCTTTTTCAACATTTCCGCCGATGAAGCAAAAAGTATGGACCCCCAACAACGGTTGTTCCTGCAAGAATCCTATAAAGCTTTTGAAGATAGCGGATATTCGGTTGACCAGTTAGCAGGGAGAAAAGTAGGTGTGTTTGTTGGAGGGCGTCGTTCAGACTACCAAGAGAAATCCATGCTGGCCGAAGGTGTCTCTTCACAAACGATGCTAGGCAATGAAATGTCGATGCTAGGAGCAAGACTCTCCTATTTTTTAAATCTCAAGGGACCCAGTCTTGCTGTAGATACAGCTTGTTCTTCTGCTTTGGTAGCCATTCATTTGGCTTGCGACAGTCTTCGCAGGGGAGAAACCGAAATGGCTCTTGCAGGCGGCGTCGCGATTCACAGCTCCCCTGAATTTTTTATGATGTCCTCGAAAATGGGGGTGGTCTCACCGGATGGAACATGCAACACCTTTGACAATGATGCAAATGGCATGGTGTTTGGAGAAGGCGTTGGGGCGGTCGTACTAAAACCAGTTGCGAAAGCAGTGGAAGACGGCGACCATATTTATGCAATCATCAAGGGCTCAACGGTGAATCAGACAGGAAAGTCAAACGGGATTACCGCACCGAGCATGCTTGCCCAAAAAGAATTGATTGTGGATGCCTATGAAAATGCAGGGGTTGATCCAGAGACGATCAGTTATATCGAAACGCATGGGACAGGCACGCAGCTGGGTGACCCTATTGAAGTGAAAGCATTGATTGAAGCGTTTCGTTCATTTACGGATAAAGTACAATTTTGCGCGATTGGCTCACATAAGCCCAACATCGGTCATACCACGATGACGTCGGGACTGGCGAGTTTGTTTAAAGTGGTCATGGCGATGAAATATAAGAAGATCGCTCCGACGATCAGCGTCAAGGAAGTCAATAAGCATATCAAATTGACCGGGAGTCCTTTTTTCATCAATACGGAGCTCATGGAGTGGAATACGAGTGATGCCACTCCGCGAAGAGCAGGTGTGAGCGCTTTGGGCTCGAACGGAACCAATTGTCATCTGATTTTGGAAGAAGCACCTACGCTACAACCGCAATCAGGCTATCAGCAAGCAGGAGCCTATTACTTGTTCCCGTTTTCAGCCAAGAGCCAGTCAGCTCTCACGCAAAAACTGGATGAAATGTCCCAATGGTTAGCAAAAGAAGCGGGACGTTTTCACGAACAAGATATTTCTTATACCTTGTTCACAGGGAGAAGTCATTTTTCGCATCGTTGCATGTTTATTGCCAAGGACGTAGATGAATTACGGCAAAAAATCTCGGAAGTAATGGAAACAGGAGCAGCTGCTGACTATTTTGTCCAGGATGAAACAGACGTGCGGCTAGAAAAGAGCTTGAAAGAGTTCGGAGAAAAATTAATGGCAGAAGTAGCAGAGAACCGTTCGCTATCCAACCAGACAAGGAAAGAAAAGCTGTCCACGCTTGCAGATTTATTTGTAAAAGGATACAAGCTGGATTGGAGTTCTTTCTATAAAAACGGCAGATACAACCGGGTTCCTCTGCCCGCCTATCCATTTAGAGGGGAGCGCTATTGGCTGCCCAAATCCGAGAGACAGAATCGCTTGCCCAATACTCATCCCGAATTGTGGAAGGAGATGGACGAGCTTCTCGCCAAGCTGTTATGGGCGCAAATGCAGTCCATCGGTTGGTTTACTGACACGAGCGTGAATGTCGCTGACCTCAAGGCAAAAACAAGCTTCCCTCAGCGTTATGAAAAATGGTTGGAAGAGAGCATGGCGATGTTAGCCCGTCACGGCTATCTCGATGGCTTTGATGGAGAACAATGCCTGGTGGTCAATCCGACTTTGATCGAAGTAGAAGCGGTATGGGAAGAATGGGATCGACGTAAGGTGGCATGGCGAGAAGATGCCAATCTGGAAGTGCGGATCAGATTGCTGGAAGCCACGATGAAATCTCTGCCGCTCATTGTAACAGGAAAGAAGCTTGCTACAGATGTCATGTTTCCAGGCTCTTCTATGGAATTGGTACAACCTATCTATAAAAATAACCCGGTGGCAGATCACTACAATGAAGTGCTCGCGGAAACAGTCGCAGCCTATGTGGAAGAACGGGTGAAAAAAGATCCTTCTGCAAAAATTCGCATCATAGAGATCGGGGCGGGGACGGGCGGAACGAGCACGTTTGTGTTTGAAAAGCTGAAGGCTTATCAGCCGTTTATGGAAGAATATTGCTATACCGACATCTCCAAAGCATTTTTGATGTTCGCACAAAAGGAATATGGACCGCATGTTCCGTATTTGACCTATCAAATTTTTAATGTGGAAGCGTCTTTTGCGGAGCAAGGGGTTCGAGAGGGCTACTACGATCTGGTGATTGCGGCTAATGTGTTGCATGCCACCAAAGATATTCGCAAAACCTTGCGCCATACCAAAGCTGTTTTACGAGAGAACGGTTTGGTTCTTTTAAATGAGATTAGCAGTAATTCCTTGTTCCTTCATCTGACCTTTGGTCTTTTGGAGGGCTGGTGGCTGTCTGAAGATACAGATGTACGTATTCCTGGTTCTCCTGCCTTAACTCCGGCATGTTGGCAAACGGTACTGGAAAGTGAAGGATTTCACACGATCTCTTTTCCAGCTCGGGAAGCGCATGATCTGGGACAACAGATTGTCATTGGAAAAAGCGATGGCGTCCTTCACCCTGATGTTCGTATCGATTCGACTGTTTCGCCGATCGTACGCGAGACTGTACAGCAGGCAAAAGTAGAAGGAAAAGTCTATTCGCAGCCTGCACCGCAAAACATTCCAAGTCAATCTGTAGTGACCGAGCAGACGGTGACGGATTATGTGAAGGATATGATTATTGAAAAGCTGGGTACCGCATTGGAAGTCGATGTTGATTCGATCGATGTGGAAGAGCCTTTCAGAGATTATGGATTGGATTCGATTCTTGGCGTTCGATTGGTGCAAGAGATCAATCAAGCGTTGATGATCGAAATTGAGACGACGATTCTTTTTGATTACAGTTCAGTAAATCAACTTACAGGCTATATTTTGTCTGCGTACAAAGAGGTTATTGCTCAAGCGTTAGGGCAGAAGATCAGTCTATCCGAGCAGAGGGAAGATTCCGTCCCTGCTATTCAGACCGAGACATCTGTCCTTTCAGCACCTGTGCTTTCAGAGGAAACAGGGAGTGTGTCAGAAAAAGCTTCGTCCCCCACGGAACCCATTGCGATTATTGGAATGAGTGGTACGTTCGCCTCATCTGGCAACACTGACGACTTATGGGATCACTTGGTGAACGGCTCGGATTTGCTTCGGAAAGTGACTCGCTGGGATTTATCAGCGTACGGCTTGGACGAGGCAGAGGGCTATCAATACGGCGGGCTTGTAGAAAATATTGACTTGTTTGATCCGCTTTTTTTCAATATCTCCGGTTTGGAAGCTGACTATATGGACCCGCAGCAACGCTTCTTTTTGGAGGAATCCTGGAAGGCGTTGGAGGATGCTGGCTATGCGGGTCAGGGTGTGCAAGGAATCCAATGCGGCGTCTACGCGGGATGCGCCAAAGGTGATTACGATCGTCTCGTGGGAGAGAATCCTCCTGCCCAAGCCTTCTGGGGAAATATGGAGTCTATTGTGCCTGCCCGGGTTGCTTATCATCTGGACTTGCAGGGACCTGCTGTCACGATTGATACGGCTTGCTCCAGTTCCTTGGTGGCGATTCATATGGCGTGTCAAGCCTTGCGGACAGGTGAGATCGACATGGCATTGGCAGGTGGTGTCTTCATTCAATCAACGCCAGGCTTTTATTTGTCTGCCAAGCGAGCAGGGATGCTGTCACCGACAGGGCGCTGCCACACGTTTGATGAGCGGGCAGATGGTTTTGCGACGGGGGAAGGCGCTGGTGTCGTTGTACTGAAACGTCTCTCGGAAGCGATCGCTTGCGGTGATCATATTTATGGTGTCATTCGAGGCTCGGGAATCAATCAGGATGGAACGACGAATGGGATTACTGCACCGAGTGCGAAGTCTCAGGAACGCTTGGAACGCAATGTATATGATACATTCGACATCAATCCTGAGCAAATTACAATGGTCGAGGCGCATGGAACAGGGACCAAGCTGGGAGATCCGATTGAGTATCAAGCACTTACCCGCGCCTTTCGAGCCTATACGGATAAAAAAGAATTTTGTGCGATTGGATCGATCAAGACAAATATTGGTCATACCCAGATCGCAGCAGGTGTTGCAGGGGTCATCAAAATCCTTTTGTCATTGAAGCACAAAAAAATCGCGCCAACCCTGCATTTTGAAGAGGGGAATGCCAACATTAAGTTTGCAGACAGCCCTTTTTATGTCAATAAAAGCCTGCAGGAATGGTCAGTGGAGCCGCAAGCCAAACGATGTGCTGCGATCAGTTCCTTCGGAGCCAGCGGTACGAATGCGCATATGGTAATCGAAGAGGCGCCGCAGGTAGAGCGGAATCATGCAAAAAAACCGGGCTATTTACTTGTGCTGTCGGCGCGTACTTTTGAACAGTTGCGTCAGCAGGTTGCCCAATTGCTTTCGTTTTGTGAAAAAGCACCGGAGACGGATTGTGGAAATATCAGCTATACGCTGTTAGTAGGCAGAAAGCATTTCCATCACCGCTTCTCTTGCCTTGTTCAAAATACAGCCGAGCTTGTCCAGCTTTTGAAAAAGTGGCTGGAAACAGGAAAAGCATCACAGGCATATGTTTCTGAGTTACATGAAAAAGATCATCGTGAACAAATCGCCTTGAAACGCTACGGAAATCAAAGCATCGAGAATCTACATGTAACGAGTCAGACGAGCGAATATTTGGAGCAGCTATCTGTGATCGCGGAATTGTTTGTGCAGGGATATGGATTAGACTATGACAAGCTGTTTGCGAACGATCAGTATTCGCGTATTCCACTTCCCACGTATCCTTTTGCCAAGGAACGCCATTGGGTACTGGAGAGTGAACCAAAAGCAATTGCTGCAAGGAGAGCGGCAAATACCATCACAGCATCCGTGATCCATCCCATGCTGCATCAGAACACGTCTACTTTCTCCGAGCAACGGTTTAGCTCTACCTTCACAGGAGAAGAGTTTTTCTTGGCGGATCACGTAGTCAAAGGGCAGCGGGTATTACCGGGAGTTGCCTATCTGGAGATGGCAAGAAGCGCGATGGAGCACGCTGTAGGAGAAGACGTCCACGGGAATACGTCGATGAAACTACAGAATGTCATATGGGCTCGTCCGATCGTTGTAGGCGATCAGCCTGTTCGGGTACATACGGGCCTCGTACTCGAAGAAGATGGTGAGGTATCCTACCAAATTTATAGCGAGGCAGAGGGCAGTGATGCCGAGATCGTGGTACACAGTCAAGGTAATGCTGTGCTTACTCCTCGCTCAGAGTTGCACATGCTTGATTTACCCGTTTTGCAAGAGCAGTGCAGCGAGCAGGTGATTTCATCCGAGGAATTCTATGAGTTCTTCAGTGCGATTCAAATTGATTATGGATCCGGACATAAAGGAATAGACAAGGTATATGTCGGGCCTGGACAAGTCTTGGCAAAGCTGATTTTACCGTTATCGGTCACCGGGTCAGTGGATCAGTTTGTCTTGCATCCAAGCTTGATGGATTCAGCGTTGCAGGCATCTGTGGAGTTGACACTTTCTTCTCGTCACGTGATGTCGTCTGACAGTTTGGCAAAACGCAAGCCAGTGATGCCTTTTGCCCTGGAGGAAATGGAAATCATCCGCCCGTGCACCTCTGAAATGTGGGCATACGTGCGCTACAGCGACGGTAGCCAAGCAGGGAATAAGGTAGAAAAATACGATATCGACCTATGTGACGACATAGGAACAATTTGTGTACGGATGAAGGGATTTACATCTCGGGTATTGGAAAGAGAGATCCAAACAGATCGTACAGCAGCAAAAGGGGCAGTTGAGACCGCAAGCGAATCGCTGATTGGAACCATGCTGCTGAGTCCTGTTTGGGAAGAGGTTGTAGTCGCTCATGGTTCGGAAACGCCACTTGCAAGCGATCGTATTCTGATTGTTTGTGCAGATGACGAGAACCGAAGCCTTGTTCAACAACGCTATCCGCAGGCAGCTGTTATGGAGATTACGCCTGCAGAAAGTATAGATGAACTAGCTGTGAAGCTGGAGCAGATTGGTTCGATTGATCATATCATCTGGATGGCGCCATGGATTGATTTGGAATACCTCGCAGAAGAGGCCCTGATCATCGAGCAGGAGCGCGGTGTATTTCATGTATTTCGTTTGCTAAAAGCGCTGCTCAAGCTGGGCTACGATACCAAGGAGCTAGGATGGAGTCTCGTAACCTTCCAGACTCAACCGATTCATCCGAACGATGTGGTGAACCCTATTCATGCCAGTCTTTACGGTTTAGTTGGTTCGATGGCAAAAGAATACACGAACTGGCGTATCCGACTGGTTGATCTGGAAGCGGGTCGTGCTTGGCCTATAGAGGATGTTTTCACACTTCCGCCAGATGCTGAGGGGAATGCAACGGTTTATCGCGGAGGGAAATGGTATCGTCAGGAATTAATTCCCTTGCGTCAAATGGAAAGGGAACAGGCTTCCTGCAGGCAGGGGGGAGTCTATGTGGTGATCGGAGGCGCTGGCGGTATTGGCGATGTCTGGAGCGAGTACATGATCAGCACCTATCAAGCCCAAATCATCTGGATTGGACGCCGAGAAAAAAATGCAGAGATCCAAGCCAAAGTGGATCGACTTGCAAAGCTCGGACCTGCTCCTGTCTATATCGCGGCGGATGCGACGAATCGCAAGTCCTTGTATTTTGCTTATGAAGAAATCAAAAAAAGATATAAACAAGTGAACGGAGTCATTCATTCCGCAATTGTTCTGCTAGATAAAAGTCTCGCGAATATGGACGAGGAGCGCTTCCGTGCGGGGCTTTCGGCAAAGGTAGATGTAAGTGTGCGGATTGCTCAAGTATTTGATCGGGAGCCGTTGGATTTTGTCATGTTCTTTTCATCGATCAATTCATTTACCAAGTCGCCTGGACAAAGCAATTATGCGTCAGGTTGTACGTTTAAGGATATATTCGCGCACCAGCTATCGTTGCATAGCCTTAGTGCAGTGAAGGTAATGAATTGGGGATACTGGGCGAACGTGGGCATTGTTGCCACCAAGGATTATCAGGAGAGGATGGCACAGGCAGGATTAGGCTCCATTGAACCTCGTGAAGCGATGGCGGCTTTGGAAAACCTGCTTGCAGGACCGATCAATCAAGTCGCTTTGGTGAAAACAACGAAATCACAGGCCTTGGTTAAAGTAAATCCGGATAAATCCATTTACATCTATCCTGAAAAGCTAGTATCCCACATCGAACGTGTAAAGAATGAGATGCCCAAACTAGAGTTTTCGTCTCAACGCAGACAATCTGAAATGGAGGCTTATAAATGAATACAATGGATAAGCTTCTCAGTGAACTACTCTATGGTCAATTACAGTCAATCGGGCTGTTCACGGTAAAAAACCAGACGATAGGAGAACTCAAAGCCAAATTGCATGACAGGTACGGCAAATGGCTGGAGGAAAGCATAGCCGTTCTCGTACAAAACCAGTATCTTGCGTACGATGGAGAGTCACTCATCGCAAACGATACTACCCCTATCAATCTCGAAACCGCATGGGAAAAATGGGAGGAAGAAAAAACAGCATGGCTGAACGATCCGAATAGTAAAGCGCAGGTGATTCTGGTAGAGGCAACCATGCGCGTACTGCCAGATATTTTGTTAGGAAAGATTCCAGCTACAGAGATCATGTTCCCGAATTCCTCGATGGAACTGGTGGAAGGGATTTATAAACACAATGAGGTTGCGGACTACTTTAACGAAGTGCTCGCCAATACGATTGTTACCTATGTGAAGCTGCGTACGGAGCAAGATCCTTCTGCTCGGATTCGCATTTTGGAAATCGGGGCAGGTACAGGTGGAACGAGTGCGATCGTACTGCCAAGGCTAAAGCCCTTTCAGAAGCATATCGAGGAATATTGTTATACCGATCTTTCGCAAGCCTTTTTGCTTCACGCCGAAAAAGAATATGGAGCAGAAAATCCATATCTCACGTATCGGATTTTTAACGTGGAAAAGCCTGTTGAGGAGCAGGGGATCGCTGCGGACACCTATGATCTCGTGATTGCCACAAATGTACTGCATGCGACAAAAAATATTAGCCAAACCTTGCTCCACGCCAAAACAACGTTACAGAAAAATGGCTTGCTGATTCTGAATGAATTAACGAGCAATACCTTGTTTGCTCACTTGACGTTTGGCTTGCTGGATGGCTGGTGGCGCTATGATGATCCAGAATGGCGGATTCCTGGCTGCCCCCTGTTAACGGTTGAAACATGGCAAAAGGCGTTGAAAAAGGCAGGATACCAATCTGTTTTCTTGCCAGCAGAAGACCAGCTGGATTTATGCCAACAAATTATTGTGGCAGAAAGCGATGGGGTGATTCGTCGCAACAGCCAACCGAGGCAATCGGCGGTAACAGTTGCGTATTCGCCTGCAAAAAAGCAAGCCTCAAAGCTGAAGGCGATGCCACTCCAAAAACAAGTGCCTGTACGCACGACACCAGCGAAAAAGTCAGGCAGAGTCACGGAGGAATTACTTCGCGAAAAAAGCACGGCTTACATCAAAACGTTAATGGGTGAAACGCTTAGAATTCCGACCCACCAGATAAAATCATCTGCGCCATTCGAGCAATATGGGATTGATTCGATTCTGGTTGTGCAATTGACTAATTCGCTTCGCAAAGATTTTGCGAATATGAGCAGTACGATTTTTTTCGAGTATCAAACGATTGATGCCTTGGTAGAGTATCTCATCGAGACGCAAAAGGAAGCGTTGATCAAGGTAATAGGAGTAGAAGCACAAGAAGCAGTTGAGGAAGCATTGCCCGTCGCTGCTTCAACGGCGTACACCGATCTTCCCGTGAGAAGCACGAGACGCTTTTTATCCGTTCGGGAACAAGAAAGAAAGGAATCCATTTCGCCTTCATCGGTGGTGCGGGATGTGGCGATCATCGGTCTTTCCGGGCGTTATCCGCAGGCGAAAAATGTGGATGAATTCTGGAATCGTTTAAAAGAGGGGAAAAACTGCATTTCTGAAATCCCTAAGGATCGCTGGGATTGGCAGAGCTTTTTTGACGAAGAAAAAGGGAAAAAGGAATCGATGTATACAAAATGGGGTGGATTTATCGATGATATGGATAAATTCGATCCCTTATTTTTTCAAATCTCTCCAAAAGAAGCCGAGGAGATGGACCCGCAAGAACGGTTATTTTTACAAGAAGCCTATGCGAGTATTGAGGATGCTGGATATACGCCTACAACTCTGTGTGAAAGCAGAAAAGTAGGCGTTTTTGTCGGCGTGATGAATGGCAATTACCCAACGGGAGCCACTTATTGGTCGATCGCGAATCGCCTCTCTTATCTATTAAACTTTCAAGGTCCGAGCGTGGCGGTAGATACGGCTTGCTCCGCTTCTCTCACCGCGATTCATTTCGCCTTGGAAAGCTTGTACAGCGGCACAAGCGAGTGTGCAATCGCAGGGGGAGTCAATCTCATTGTCGATCCCGTCCACTACATGAAATTGTCAGCTTTGACGATGCTCTCTCCTTCGAATCAATGCAAGTCCTTCGGCGATCAAGCAGACGGCTTTGTGGATGGAGAGGGTGTGGGCGCAATCGTCTTGAAGCCCTTGGATAAGGCGATAGCCGATGGTGACCATATTTACGGAGTCATCAAAGGAAGCATGATGAATGCCGGTGGGAAAACGAATGGCTATACCGTCCCGAATCCGCAGGCGCAGGCGCAGTTAGTGGCGGATGCCCTACAACGCGCCAACGTACATGCAAGAACGGTCAGTTATCTGGAAGCACATGGAACAGGAACGGAGCTGGGAGACCCGATCGAGGTTGCTGGACTTACTCGCGCCTTTGAAAAAGACACCCAAGACAAACAGTTCTGTGCATTGGGATCAGCGAAGTCGAATATTGGACATTGTGAAAGTGCGGCAGGGATTGCTGGCGTTACGAAAATATTATTGCAGCTGAAGCACGCGCAATTAGTGCCATCCTTACATTCCCGTACGCTCAATCCCAATATTGACTTCACCAAGACGCCGTTTGTGGTTCAGCAAGAGTTGGCAGAATGGAGACGACCGATTGTAGAGATCAATGGCACAACCAATGAATATCCACGAATTGCAGGGATTTCCTCATTTGGTGCAGGGGGAAGCAATGCCCATGTGATTATTGAAGAATATATTCCGGAAGAGCAAAAGCAATCCAGTCTGAAAATCACACCTCAGAACCCCGCTATTTTTGTTTTGTCAGCAAAGAATGCGGAGAGGCTGTATGAGATTGTTCAGCAGTTGTTAGCTTTTATCCAGGAACACTCCTTGTCTGATGAGCACTTAGCAGACATGGCGTACACGCTTCAGGTAGGACGTGTAGCCATGGAAGAGCGCATTGCTGTCATCGCAGGCACTATGAAGGAGCTGCAACAAAAACTAACAGCCTATGTAAAAGGACAAGAGCACATTGCTGATTTGTATCGTGGTCAGGTAAACCGAAATCAGGAAATGCTGGATATTTTGACGTCCGATGATGAATTAGAAGAAACGATTGCGAGATGGATGGAACGCGGAAAGTACAGCAAGCTTCTCGACCTGTGGGTGAAGGGCTTATCTATCGATTGGAACAAGCTTTACCAGGAAGAGCAACCGGGTCGTATCAGTTTACCGACGTATCCTTTTGCCAAGGAATCCTATTGGACCCACGCCAGGTCTGTTAGCAGCAGCACAGGTGTGGGTGTGATTCATCCTTTCTTACACCAAAATACATCCGATTTCATGGAGCAGCGGTTTAGCTCCATGTTTACGGGCCAGGAGTTTTTCCTGAGTGACCATGTCATTAAGGGGCAACGTGTCTTGCCGAGTGCGGCTTATCTGGAGATGGCACGGGCAGCGATACAGCAGGCGACGGGAGGGCTTGATTCGGAGCGAGAACTAGAAGGACTCCGTTTCAAAAATGTGGTCTGGACGCAACCTTTGGCTGTTGGGCCAGAGCCCGTTCAGGCACATATCGAACTCTATCCTGAGGCGAATGGTGAGATTGTTTTTGAAATTTACAGCGATAGCAAGCAAGACCGAGATCAAACGACGGAGATTGTACACAGTCAAGGAAGTGCCGTGTTGTGTTCCATTCCAGATATTCCATCATTCGATCTCTCCGTATTGCAGGAACAGTGCAGCCTACGCACACTCAGTGCGGAACAATGCTATGACGCTTTCAAAAAGATGGGAGTCGACTATGGGCCTGCACATCGTGGGATCGAGCAGATTTTGATTGGTCAGGAGCAGGTGCTCGCGAAGCTGTCTCTGCCTTCTTCCGTGGTGAAGACTCAAGGCCAATTTGGTCTGCATCCGAGTTTGCTCGACGCAGCTCTACAGTCGTCACTTGGCTTGATGATGGCAACCAGTGATTTTTCGCTGATCCTTCCCTTTGCTCTTGAAGAAATGGTGATCGTAGGTGATTGCTCCTCTTCCATGTGGGCACTCATTCGCTACAGGGAAGGCAGTAAGGCTGGAGACAGAGTGGAGAAGTTTGATATCGATTTGTGTGACGAGAACGGGAATGTCCAGGTGCGGATGAAGGGCTTTTCTACGCGCAAGATTGCAAATGTATCTGTTAGATCAGAAGTAGAAGTGCCAAAAGCTTCCGTTCCTCTCGAAGAGGAGAAGGCAATAGATTCCTCCTCACTGATGGAACAGGCAACCCCTTATTTTAAAAAGCTGCTTTCCTCCGTGATCAAATTGCCAGCAAATAAAATGGAAGCAGACGCCTCGTTAGAAAAGTACGGTGTCGATTCCATTGTGGCTATGCAGATGACCAAGGAGCTGGAAAAGCAATTTGGTTCGTTACCAAAAACGTTATTTTTTGAATACCAAACGATAAAAGAATTAACCGGGTATTTTCTTGAAAACTACCGTGAAAATCTGATGCACATCCTGGGGATGAGGGAAAATGCGGAAGCCTCTCTCACGCAAGAGTCAGAAGCAACGATGGTGGACGAGGTGAAAGCACAGACAGAGCGCAGGAGCAAAAAACGCAAGTCTCAACGATTCGCGTCCCTGCGTATGGAAACCCAGCCACCAAAAGGGGCGTTGGACATTGCCATTATTGGGATATCCGGACGTTATCCGCAAGCAAGGAATATCCATGATTTTTGGAAAAATCTACGTGATGGCAAGGATTGTATTACCGAAATCCCAAAAGACCGTTGGGATCACAGTCTGTACTTTGATGAAGCGAAGGACAAGCTCGGTAAATCGTATTCTAAATGGGGCGGCTTCATAGATGGTGTTGATCAATTTGATCCGCTGTTCTTCCATATTTCCCCACGGGAAGCAGAGCTGATGGACCCGCAGGAGCGGTTATTTTTACAGTGTGTCTATGAAACGATAGAGGATGCAGGGTATACGCGCGAAACGCTGGGCAAGCACGAAGGCTTGGGAGGCAATGTAGGTGTTTACGTAGGCGTTATGTACGAGGAATATCAGCTCTATGCGTCCGCTGAACAGGCGTTGGGCAGAGCGCTTGCGATTGCGGGGAGTCCAGCTTCCATTGCGAATCGCGTATCCTATTTTTGCAATTTCCACGGTCCGAGTATGGCGGTCGATACGATGTGTTCATCTTCGTTGACAGGTATTCATTTAGCGTGTCACAGCTTACAGCGCGGCGAATGTGAGGTTGCGATTGCAGGTGGTGTGAATGTTTCTATTCATCCAAATAAATATCTGTATTTGTCGCAGGGCAAGTTCGCCTCCAGCAAAGGACGATGCGAAAGCTTTGGGGAAGGTGGCGACGGCTATGTACCTGGCGAAGGAGTCGGAGCCGTATTGCTCAAACCTCTGGCAAGAGCAATCGCTGATGGAGACCACATCTATGGTGTGATCAAAGGAAGCGCCATTAATCATGGTGGAAAAACAAACGGCTATACGGTTCCCAATCCTCATTCCCAATCAAGGGTGATTCGCCGAGCTTTTGAAGAAGCAGGAATTCATCCGAGAACGGTCAGCTATATAGAGGCACATGGTACAGGGACTTCCTTGGGGGATCCCATTGAAATTGCCGGATTGACGAAGACCTTTCAGGAATACACGAAGGAGAATCAGTTCTGCGCGATTGGTTCGGCCAAGTCAAATATCGGACATGGCGAGAGTGCGGCAGGGATCGCAGGGTTAACCAAAATATTGCTGCAAATGAAATACAAGAGGTTAGTTCCGTCCTTGCATTCCCGCACACTTAATCCAAACATTGATTTCAGCAAGACTCCATTTGTGGTGCAGCAAGAGCTGGCGGAATGGAAGCGACCCGTCATTGAAATCGATGGAGTAACCAGAGAATATGCAAGAATTGCGGGGATATCCTCCTTTGGGGCGGGAGGGGCAAATGCTCACCTCGTCATAGAAGAATATATCGAAGCGGAACACCGCCCACCAAGCAGCATCTCGTCAAAAAATCCAGCTGTCATCGTACTGTCAGCGAAGAATAAAGACCGTCTCCGGGAGCAGGTGCAGCGGTTGTTGTCTGCTATTCGGGAGCAAGTGTTGACGGACAACGATCTAGCTGAGATTGCCTACACGCTCCAAGTAGGACGTGAAGCGATGGAAGAGCGGTTCGCTGTGATCGTCAAGTCGATCTCCGAGCTTGAAGCAAAGCTAACGTATTATCTGAAAGATGAGGCTGATAGCCCAGACCTGTTCACGGGTCAAGTAAAGCGGAATAAAGAAACGATGGATGTTTTTGCCGCAGATGAGGATTTACAACAGGCAATCGATACATGGATCACCAAAGGGAAATACGCAAAGATTTTGCAGATGTGGGTACAGGGACTGATTTTTGACTGGAACAAACTCTACGGTGATACGAAGCCTCGTCGAATCAGCTTACCTGCTTATCCTTTTGCAAGAGAGCGCTATTGGCTGCCTAAGGTGGAGTCACAAGCCATTGGTTTGACCGCAGGGGAGCCGGCTTACCTGCATCCCTTGCTGCATCAAAATACGTCTACACTATCGGAACAACGGTACAGCTCGACGTTTACAGGGCAGGAGTTTTTCCTTAGAGATCATGTCGTGAACGGACAAAAGGTCTTGCCTGGGGTAGCTTATCTGGAGATGGCACGAGTGGCTGTGGATATGGCAGCAGGTGTCCGAACGGATAACCACTCGGCGATTCAACTGAAAAATATCGTGTGGGCGAAACCAGTTATCGTGGAAGATGCCCCCATCCAAGTACACAAGGGGCTATACCCCGAAGAGAATGGTGAAATCACTTTTGAAATCTATAGCCACCCAAGAGAAGCCGAGGAGAGTCTAGTAGTACATAGCCAGGGTAGAGCAGTACTACGATCAGCTATGGAGGCGCCAGCGCTCGACCTTTCCGCCATTCAAGCTCAGTGCACAGAGAGCAGTTACAGCTTTAGCCAATGCTACGAAACGTTCCATAGGATAGGACTAGCATACGGTCCATCACACCAAGGGATTGAGAAGCTGTTTGTCGGGCCAGATCAAGTGCTGGCGAAGCTTGTTTTGCCTTCTTCTGTTACGGGTACAGCAGAAAAATTTGTCCTTCATCCGAGTGTGATGGACGCCGCATTACAGGCATCGCTCGGTTTCATGATGGGCACTTCCGATCTTCAGCCATCCCTGCCTTTTGCCTTGGAGGAATTGAACATTTACAGTGCTTCTACAGCTGCTGCATGGGCGTTAGTTCGATACAGTGACGGCAATGCAACTACGCAAAAAGTACAGAAGCTCGACATTGATTTGTGTGATGAGCAAGGCACGATTTGCGTTAGCATGAAGGGATTCACAACGAGGGTGCTCGAAGGTGAAAAAGCTGCCGGGGTTGCAAAAAACAAGGGTACAGGTGAAGCAGGCAAAATCACTAGTACGTTGATGCTGCAGCCTGTTTGGATCGAAAAAGGCATTCCCAAGGAAGCCAAAGCTCTTGAATATGAACAGCATGTGGTGATGCTTTGCGAACCAGGGAAGATTTCATCGGAAAGCCTTTCATCTCAGATAAACGGTGCGAGAGTCCTCGTGTTGCAATCGGATCAGCACGGCATAGCGGAAAGATTCCAAGCGTATGCTGTTCAGGCGTTTGAAGAAATAAAAACCCTTCTTCAAGCAAAACCAAAGGGGAAAATACTGATTCAGATTGTAGTTCCTTTGGAAACGGAACAACGACTGTTTGCTGGATTAGCTGGTCTGTTGAAAACCGCACAGATCGAAAACCCGAAAGTAATCGGACAGTTGATTGAGATTAATTTAACAGAAGATTCAGTGGAATTAGCGGAGCAGTTGAGAGCAAACTGCCTTTGCCCTACAGACAGCCAGATTCGCTATCAGTTAGGGAAAAGATATATAGCGGGATGGAGTGAGGTTGCTCCCCAGGTTGAAGTCAGTATGCCGTGGAAAGACAACGGGATTTATTTGATCACAGGGGGAGCAGGTGGCTTGGGACTTCTTTTTGCCGAAGAGATGGCGGGGAAAGCCCGTGGCATCACCTTGATTTTGACGGGACGCTCTGCGCTGACTGAGGAGAAGCAAGCACAGCTTCACAAGCTTGCGGACAACGGAAACAGAGTCGAATATCGCCAAGTGGATGTCACTCAGAAACAGGCCGTGGAGGATTTGATCCAAAGAATCCAAGCAGACTTTGGTGATCTTCACGGGATCATTCACGGGGCGGGCGTGACTAGCGACAACTTTATCCTGAAAAAAACAAAAGCAGAAGTACAAGCAGTTCTCGCGCCAAAGGTTGCGGGACTCCTTCATGTAGACGAAGCGACTAAGGGACTGAATTTGGATTTCTTTGTCCTCTTTTCTTCAGCCGCTGGAGGCTTAGGCAATATGGGCCAAGCAGATTATGCGACGGCCAACGCCTTTATGGATAACTACTCTGCTTACCGCAACGAGCAGATCGCGCTAGGTAAACGGCGGGGGCAGACCATCTCCATCAATTGGCCTCTGTGGAAAGAGGGTGGAATGCAGGTAGGCGAAGAGACAGAAAAGAGATTGTGGGACGATCTTGGCATGGTTGCAATGCAGACAGCTTCGGGTATCAACTGCTTGTATCAGGGGTTAGCTTCGGGACAAGATCAGTTGATGGTCATGGAAGGTGATCGTGTACGGATGAAGCAGAGGCTGATGGGAGCAACGGCAACCTCCGTGACCGCAACAGCTCATTCGAACAGCTTGCAAAGTGAGGTTCAAGCGTCTTTGCGGAAAATGGTCGCTGATATGCTCAAGGTGGAGAAAGAGGATATAGATATCTACGCGGAGCTCCATGAGTACGGCTTTGACCAGATTAAGCTAACCGAATTTACAAACAAGCTGAATCAAGCCTATCAGCTTGAGCTTACTCCACCTGTATTGGTAGAGTACCCGACGCTTTTTACTGTCTCGCAATACTTGTTGGAAGCATACCAGGATCGGTTCATACAATCGTTCCACCCAGCAGAGAAGGAACAGCCAATTTCCGGTGGGCAACAAGATGTGCTTCGGGCAAAAGTAAGGGAATATCTGAAAAAAGAAGTTTCTGCTGTTATCAAGCTCCCTGCCTATAAAATCGATGAGGAAGCCCCACTGGAGAAATACGGGATCGACTCGGTTATGGCGATGCAATTGACCAATCAATTGGAAAAAGTGTTCGGTTCGCTGTCGAAAACGTTGCTCTATGAATACCAAAACATCGAGGATTTGACAGGCTATCTTGTAGCTCATCATCGAGACAAAATCATCGAAATCATGGGGACTGGGAAAACCGCAGAGACAAGTACAGGAGAGAATGTTCCTAATGCTCTGCCTACTGCTGACTCCATAACAGCCCAGCGCCGTCGTTTCTCACGATTTGTTACGCGTGAGCAGGCAAATAAACAAACGACATCTGACCTAGACATTGCGGTCATCGGTATTTCTGGTCGTTATCCGCAGGCTTCCACTATACAAGAATTCTGGAACAACTTGCGGGACGGCAAGGATTGCATTACAGAAATTCCGCAAGAGCGCTGGGATCACAGCCTGTTTTTTGACGAGGCTCGGAACAGCCAAGGAAAAGCATACAGCAAATGGGGCGGCTTCATAGATGGTGTCGATCAATTTGATCCGCTGTTCTTCCATATTTCTCCGCGGGAAGCGGAAATGATGGACCCTCAAGAACGCCTTTTCCTGGAAACCGTGTGGAATCTGCTTGAAGAGGCAGGACACACGCGAGAGGTATTACAGAGTCAATATGAGAATAAAGTCGGCGTCTATGTAGGGGCGATGTATCAGCCGTATCACGCATTTGATACGGATATGGAAAAGAGCTCGATCATTTCCCTGTCTTCCTACCATTCGATTGCCAACCGAGTCTCTTACTTTTTTAATCTGCAAGGTCCAAGCATGGCGATTGATACAGCATGTTCTTCATCTGCCATTGCCATTTACCATGCCTGCGAAAGTTTGTTAAAAGGTGAAAGCACGCTTGCCATCGCGGGTGGCGTGAATGTTTCGATCCATCCTAAGAAATACCTAGGCTTAAGTCAGGCCCAAATGATTGGAAGCCACGTAGACAGCAGAAGCTTTGGTGATGGAGACGGATATTTGCCAGCAGAAGGCGTAGGCGCTGTACTATTGAAGCCTTTAGCCAAAGCGGTGGAAGATGGAGATTCCATCTTAGCCGTTATCAAATCAGCCGCGACCAATCATGGCGGACGTACCAATGGATTCTCCGTGCCTAATCCCAACGCACAAGCGCAATTGATAGAAGAAAATTTTGCGAGAGCGGGCATTGATCCACGGACGATCAGTTATGTGGAAGCCGCCGCTAATGGCTCGTTGCTGGGAGATCCGATTGAGTTGAAGGCGTTAACAAATGCTTTTTCGAAGCAGACGGACGATGTTCAATTTTGTGCGATTGGGTCAGTGAAATCGAATATCGGTCACGCCGAAGCAGCTTCTGGTATTTCTCAGCTGACCAAGGTAATTTTGCAGCTACAGCATCAGGAGTTGGTTCCCTCTATAAAAGCGGAGCCGTTGAACCCGCATATCCATTTTGCAGAAACGCCTTTTTATCTGCAAAAAGCTCGACAAAAGTGGGAGCGGCCCGTACTAAGAATCAATGGGGAAGAACGAGAGGTTCCGCGCCGAGCGACGATCAGTTCGTTTGGAGCAGGCGGGTCAAATGCTCATTTGATCCTCGAAGAATATATTCCGGTGCAAAAAGAAATGAAATCTATTTCTGCTGACACTTCACCCAAAATCGTGGTTTTCTCGGCAAAAAATGCGGAGCGATTGCGTGCCGTTGCGAAGCAGATGCTTGCATTTGCCCAGCAGCAAGCGTTTTCCTTAGCGGATTTTGCCTATACGCTCCAAGTGAAACGAGAGGCCATGGAATGCAGGCTGGCTATGGTGGTTCAAGATCGAGATGAACTGGTTCATGGATTACAGGCGTATTTGGAAGCGGTCGAACTAGGTAGCGAGCCAACTGCATCGATTCCTATCTATACAGGAGACCTCGAAGAAGACCATGCAGGAGTGAGAAATCTGTTTTCTGGCAAGGTAGGAGATACCGTATTACAGGTTCTTTTAGCAGAAAATAATCTGGAAAAGCTTGCCCTTCATTGGACGCAGGGAGGTAAAATTCCTTGGGAATCCTTGCATCCAGAAGAACGTCGCATGATGTCTCTGCCTACCTATCCTTTTGCCAGAGAGAGCTATTGGCTCGGCACTGAAACGGTCACTCCACCTATGGTAAAAGAGACGTTCACGATTGATATCAACCGGGACAGCCCAACAGAGGAAAACATCCAGCGGGATATGGCACAATTTCTCGCACGGGAATTACTTCTTTCGGAAGGGCAAATCAAGCCAAACAAATATTTCTTGGACTATGGCATGGATTCGATCATGGTGACCAAGCTGATTCGTCATTTAGAGCAGCGCTGGAATATCAAGATCAGAGGGCGGGAAGTGCTGGAGAACCCGACGATGAAGTCCTTGGCACATCTCCTTGTGATAAAAATAAAAGAGTGCAGTCATAAAGAGATCGCTTCCACGACAGATTTCGAAACAATGTCTCCGGATAGCGGGGAACGGACGGAGAATATCGCAGTCGATATGTTGCAAAAATTCAAAGAAGGCCTGCTAAGCCTGGAAGAGATCGAACAGTTAATCGACAAAGGAGGGATAATATGATGCGACGGGAAATCCTCATGGCTTACAAAGAAGGTAAGCTGTCTGCTGCGGAAGTCAAAGAGAAGCTTCTGGAGGTGGAAAACCCATCGTTTACAAGTCCTCTGTCCGTCGGGCAGCAAGGATTGTGGATGTTGCAAAAAATGTCCCCTACGATGAGTGCGTATAATGTTCCGTTATGCTTTTGCATCCGCCAGAAATGGGACGTAGCCTTATTTAAACAGGCCTGCCACCATGTCTGGAAACAGCATCCGATTTTACAGCGTTCGATTATGGAAAAGCAGGGTGTTCCGTATCTCATTCAACGTCTAGAGCAATTGCTTGCCATTGAGCAGGAGGACATCTCAAGCCTAACGTCCCAAGATGTTTTGCCGTATCTCAGACAAAAAGTAAAAGAGCCCTTTTCATTGGAAAAGGGTTCTTTACTTCGCATTCATCTATTGTCTCGTTCGGAAGAAGAGCATTATGTGCTGATTACGATCCATCATATGATCTTTGACGGACATTCCTCCTTGTTAATCCTGCGAGATTTGGTTCAAACCTATATCGAGCTGGTTGAAGGAAAGCAGCCAAAAGTAACACTGAATTCAACGGATTACGCTGACTTCGTAAAATGGGAACAGGACATGATGGCAAGTGCGGAAGGTGGAGAACATCGTTCTTACTGGCTGGAGCAATTGTCAGGGACGCTCCCACAATTGGAGCTTCCTGCCGATCGCCCACGTTCTTCCGCACCAAGCTTTGAGGGGCAGGTTTATACGCACGTATTTTCACGAGATGTGAGTCAGCAGGTGAAGCAGCTCTCCAAGCATTACCGTATGAACCCATCTGTTCTTTTGTTAGGGATATTTAAAGCCTTATTGTATCGCTATACAGGTCAAACGGATGTGATTGTCGGAATGCCGACGATGGGACGTCCAGAAGAGAGATTCGATTCTCTGATTGGTTATTTTGTCAATATGATTCCCATTCGCAGTCAGGTAACGGGGGAAAAGTCTTTCTCCCAGTTCGTTCGGGAATTGCAGCTTACGCTGATCGACGGGATGGATCACGCTGTCTATCCTTTTCCAGCGATGGTTCGCGAGGCAAATATTCCTCGACTTCATGGAAATTCACCCGTATTCGCTATCATCTTTACGTACCAAAATTTTCTGCAATCGCAAAACTTGCAGCGCTTTTATGATGAATGTCAAAACAAGCTTGCCATCGAATTGATTGACGGCGTTCATCAAGAGGGTGAGTATGAATTTGAGTTAGAGGTGTTTGAGCAGGAAGCCGAGTTTGTCCTAAATTTGAAATACAATCCGCATGTATTTGATCAAGCGACGATACAACGGATGGCCGCGCATTATCAAAATATCGCAAACGCAGTCATCAAAAATCCTGACATCGCTTTGGGTGAGATTCCACTTATTTCTGCGGAAGAACGAAACATGCTGCTCGTTGAGTGGAATGCGACGGAAGAGGCATTCCCACAGGCGTTGTGCATCCATGATTTGTTTGAGAAGCGAGTTCAACAAACGCCAAATGCTGTGGCAGTTGTTTATGAAAAGCAGTCGTTGACCTACCGTGAACTAGATGAGCGGGTTACCAAGCTGGCGATCTTTTTGCAGGCGAAGGGAGTAGGCCCGGAAGCTACAGTAGGAATTTGTGTCGAACGTTCTTTGGAAATGGTCATCGGCATTTTAGGCATTCTGAAAGCTGGCGCAGCCTATGTTCCATTGGACCCAACCTATTCCACAGAGCGGTTGGCATACATGGTAGAAGACAGCAAGAGCACTTTGGTGCTTACCCAGGCTCGCCTTTTGGACAAGGTAGCTTCAGCCGCAGGAGAAAGTACGAAATGCATCGTGCTAGACAGGGATTGGGAAGAAGTTGAGCAGACAGCCCAGCGACAAACAACGCTCAACCGGGTAGTAAACCCAACTAATCTCGCTTATGTGATTTATACATCCGGAAGCACAGGGAAACCCAAAGGGGTCATGGTGAGTCATGAAAGTATCATCAACACCCTCTTTTTCCTGGAAGCTCGTTATCCGGTTATGGAGAACGATGTTTATTTGCTGAAAACCAACTATGTGTTTGATGTTTCGTTGTCTGAGCTGTTTGGTTGGTTCATTGGTAGAGGGCGTCTGGTCATTCTCCCGCCATATGGCGAGAAGTCACCAGAAATGTTAGCGGAATCGATCGTGAAGCAACGCGTGACGCATGTCAATTTTGCTCCAGCGATGCTGAATGTCTTCGTCAACGGCGTTTTAGCGAATCAGCCATTCCTGAAGGATTGTCCGCTTAAATATGTGATGGTTGCAGGAGAAGCCTTTCCAAAAGAGTTGGTGAAAAGGACGGTTGCGACTTTTCCAAAGGCGAAGATCGAAAATATTTATGGACCAACAGAAGCCTCTATTTATGCGGCATGGTTCTCCTGCTCTGAAAATGAACTGGTCAGCAGCAATACACCGATTGGTAGACCTGTCGCAAATACGCAACTCTACATCGTTGATTGCCATATGAATCCCGTGCCGGTCGGTGTGCCAGGAGAGCTTTGTATTGCAGGAAAAGGCTTGGCTCGCGGGTATTTGAATCGCCCGGAGCTGACCGCAGAGAAGTTTGTAGATAACCCGTTTACACCGGGAACCAAGCTGTATAAAACAGGTGATGTAACACGTTGGCTCCCTGATGGAACGATTGAGTACTTAGGCCGAATTGATCATCAAGTAAAAATTCGAGGCTTTCGGATTGAATTGGGTGAGATCGAGAGCCAACTAATGGCTCATCCACAGATTCAAAGCGTTGTCGTGTTGGTGAAAGAAGAGGGAGATCATAAACGGTTGGTTGCTTATTATGTTCCGAAGGCAGGTCCGAACCATGAACGGCTTGAGCCTTCAAAATTACGGGATTACTTGAGGAAGAATTTGCCAGAGTATATGCTCCCGGCATTTTTTATTTCCATGGATAAAATCCCGTTAACCGCTAATGGAAAAGTGGATCGCACAGAGCTGCTAAATCAAAAGCTTGTGGTCACACAGGCGAAGAAGCAGAGCCTTCCGCAATCTGATATAGAGCAAAGGACTTTGAAAATTTGGCAGGATGTGCTGAATGTAGAGGGGATCAGTCCAGAAGATGGCTTTTTCGATGTGGGCGGAGACTCGATTCTCGCTACCATGGTTGTTGCCAAAATGACGGAAGAGTTTCAGTGCGATCTAAATGTGACTACTCTATTTAAGTACGTCAATATTCGAGAGATTAGCGAATATATCGCGGCAAGGAAAGAGAATGAATCGGATGAGCAAATGGATTTTGCCAATTCGAACCAGACAACGGCGTATAGCGATGGAGAAGCGGAGGAGTCATATCCTGATTATTATGAGGATAGCATTGCAATTATTGGAATCTCCTGCCACTTCCCGGGAGCGAAAAATCATAGAGAGTTTTGGGAGAATTTACGAAACGGCGTAGAAAGCGTACGTTTCTTTTCTGATGAGGAAATCGATCAATTACACCTGCCTGATGAATACTTGCAAAATCCGAACTTTATTCCGGTGCAGTCCACCATAGAAGGAAAGGATCACTTCGATCCGGGATTCTTTCACCTTTCAGCCAGAGACGCAGAATTTATGGACCCGCAGTTTCGGCTGTTATTGACCCATTCATGGAAAGCATTGGAGGATGCAGGGTATACACCAAAGCAGGTTCCGCAGACGGGTGTATTTATGTCGGCGAGCAATAGTTATTATCAAGCACTTTTGCCGCATTTCACTAAGGAATCACCGAATGTCATGAAAGACCCCAATGAATATGTCTCGTGGGTTTTAGCACAAGGTGGAACCATTCCGACGATGATTTCTCATAAAATGGGGCTGAAGGGACCGAGCTTTGCCGTCCATTCCAATTGTTCGTCCTCGTTGGTTGGCTTGCATCTGGCTTATCGCAGTCTGCAATCGGGAGAATCGAAGGTGGCTTTAGTAGGGGGCGCAACGATTTTCCCTACGACTTATTCAGGGTATGTCTATCAAGCTGGATTGAATTTTTCCAGTGATGGTCACTGCAAGACGTTCGATGCGTCAGCAGACGGTATGGTCGGTGGAGAGGGAGTCGGCGTGGTTGTCCTCAAAAAAGCTTCCGATGCGATCAAGGACGGCGATCATATTTATGCCCTCATGAGAGGAATTCGCATCAACAATGACGGGGGAGATAAAGTCGGATTTTATGCGCCAAGTATAAAAGGTCAGGCTGAGGTGATTCAGCAAGTATTAGAGGACACCAAGGTTCATCCTGAAACGATTAGCTATATCGAAGCCCATGGAACGGGTACTTATTTAGGCGATCCAATAGAATTCGCGGCGCTCAATGAAGTCTATACAAAATACACATCCAATAAACAGTACTGCGGACTTGGATCGGTGAAAACCAATATAGGACATCTCGATACAGCCGCAGGGTTAGCAGGCTGCATTAAAGTAGCATTGAGCTTATACCATAATGAAATTCCTCCCTCGCTACACTATGAAAAGCCGAATCCGAATATCAATTTGGATCAATCGCCGTTTTATGTGGTTGATACACTGAAAAAATGGGAGGATGCACCTGTTCCCCACAGAGCGGCGTTAAGTTCATTTGGCCTTGGCGGGACGAATGCTCATGCGATTTTTGAACAATGGAAGGTTGGGACAGAAGCTAAGCGTATCAACGTGAGTGATGATAACAATCATCACGTTTATTTCGTGCCGTTATCAGCCAAAAACGATGATCGTGTTCTGGCATATGCCCAGCAACTCGTTGATTTCCTTAGAGGGAATCAGGAGCGAGTCCATCTAGCAGATTTGGCCTATACTCTCCAGGTAGGAAGGGAAGCGATGGAGAGCAGGGCTATTTTTATTGTCAAAGATACAGCGGAACTCATTCAAAAGCTGAGTGACCTTTTGGGTGGAGCGGAACAAACAGCGGGTAGCTTTAAAGGGAATACAAGACAAGCAAGCCACGAAGTCTCCCTATTGAAAAAGAATGGGTCTAATCGTGAGTTAATCACCAAGCTGTTTGCAGAAGGGAATGGAGAAAAAGCAGCCGAGCTGTGGAGCAAGGGTCTAGATATCGAGTGGGAAGTCCTGTACAGCGATGCAAAACCGCGTCGCATCAGCCTGCCTACCTATCCTTTTGCTGAGGAATCCTACGGGGTTCCTGAGAATGTGTACAAGGAGTCGGTAGCGGCTTCTGTACAGATTGCGCCAGTCTCTTCAACAACTCCAGAAACCCTGCTACTCCAACCGTGCTGGAACGAACAGGAGATCAGCCAAAAAGCTGACTCACCTGCTTTTGCAGAGCATCTCGTGATCCTTTGTGAATGGACAGAGGAATTCCAAGAGCGTATCGAATCCGAAATGAACGGAGTGCGCTGCCTGGTCTTACAACCACAATCGCAGCAGGAAAGTATCGCGGAACGGTTCCATGCCTATACCGTCCAGGCATTCACGGAAATCCAGCGAATCCTTGCCAATAAACCAAAAGGAAAAGTGCTGCTTCAGCTTGTTGTGCCTACCAAAGAGGAACAGCAATGCTTCTCCGCCCTCTCTGGTTTGCTGAAAACGGCGCACTTGGAGAATCCCAAGCTGATTGGACAGCTGATTGTAGTGCAGGCAGAGGACAATCCAGCGGAATTGGTTCATAAGCTGCAACAAAACAGCACCGATGAGAAAAGTAAGCATATTCGTTATCAGGATGGCAAGCGATGGGTGAGCAGCTGGAAAGAAATGAAAGCTTCCGGGCAACCAGAGCATGTATGGAAAGATGATGGCGCTTATCTGATTACGGGCGGTGCAGGCGGATTAGGCATGATTTTTGCCAAGGAAATCGCTCAGCAAACGAAGGGAGCGACAGTGATTATCACGGGTCGTTCTTCCTTGGATAAAGAAAAGACAGCCACATACAGCGAGTTGAAAGCACTGGGAGCCAATATTCAATATCGCCAAGCTGACATCACACAAAAGCAAGCGGTAGAAGATTTACTCCAAGGCATCAAGCAAGAGTTTGGTAGCCTCACAGGCATCATTCATAGTGCGGGAGTCATTCGCGATAGTTTTATCATTAGAAAAACAGTGGATGAAGTGGCGCAAGTGCTGGCGCCGAAAGTATCTGGACTGGTGCATCTCGATGAGGCAAGCAAGGATATGGCGCTTGATTTCTTTATTTTCTTCTCTTCTGGCGTGGGATGCTTTGGTAATGCAGGGCAGGCCGATTATGCTACTGCCAATGCCTTTATGGATCAATACGCCAAGTATCGTCATGATTTGGTGAAAGCAGGTGAACGTCAAGGCCAAACACTCTCCATCAATTGGCCGCTGTGGCAAGAGGGCGGTATGCGTGTGGATGAAGCGACAGAGAAGATCATGGAGACTAGAGGCATGGTAGCTATGCCGACTGCAAGCGGGATACAGGCGCTGTATCAAGGGGTGACTTCCGGCTCTGTGCAGATGCTGGTTATCGAAGGCGATCTGCCAACACTCAAGGAACAGCTGCTAGGTACTCCTTCCGTGTCGCAGCTCGGTTCCACATCGATGCAGGATGCGAAGCTTTCAGTCGATACAGGCGTGTTAAAAGAGAAAACGCTCTATCAGCTAAAAATGATGTTCGGTCAAGAGACGAGGCTTGGAGCAGGTAAAATCGCTGTCGATGAACCGTTCGAAACATACGGAATTGATTCGATTATGGTGATCCAGCTGAACAAAAAGCTAGGCGATGTCTTTAGCGAATTGTCCAAGACCATCCTGTATGAATGTCAGACGCTTGACACCCTTGCAGATTTTCTCGTCGCTGATCACTTGCCAGAATGCATGAAGTGGACGGGGCTAGATCGTCAGCGTGCGGTCAATCGTGAAACTCCAACACCACTGGTGCAAAACGAACGTGATATAGCCAGTCATGAACCGACTCGCAGTGTAGCCGTGCAATCAGAAAAGCAGATAGCACGGGAGCCGATTGCCATTATCGGCATGAGCGGACGTTATCCAAAAGCGCGATCGTTGAATGAGTATTGGGAGAATCTGAAGTCCGGAAAAGATTGCATTACGGAAATTCCGGAAGAACGCTGGTCACTGGATGGCTTTTTCGAGCCTGATCCAGACAAAGCTGTGGCAGAAGGAAAAAGTTATGGCAAATGGGGAGGCTTTGTAGACGGATTCGCTGACTTTGACCCGCTCTTTTTCAATATGTCCCCGTGGGAAGCGATGCATTTTGACCCGCAGGAACGATTGTTTATGGAGTCGTGCTGGGAAGTGCTAGAGGATGCAGGTTATACGAGACAACAGCTTGCGGAAAAGTACAATCGACGAGTCGGGGTGTTTGGAGGGATTACAAAAACCGGGTTCAGCCTGTATGGACCTGATTTATGGAAGCAGGGTGAATTGATTTACCCGCACACATCGTTTAGCTCACTGACGAATCGTGTTTCCTATTTCCTCAATCTCCAAGGTCCGAGTATGCCGATTGATACGATGTGCTCCGCTTCGCTCACCGCGATTCATGAAGCATGCGAGCATCTGTATAACGGCGATTGTGAACTGGCGATTGCTGGTGGAGTCAATCTGTATCTGCATCCTTCCAGCTATGTCTTCTTGTCAGCACTGCATATGCTGTCCGTGGATGGACAATGCAAAAGCTTTGGGCAAGGCGGAAACGGTTTTGTACCGGGAGAAGGCGTAGGTACAGTGCTGCTCAAACCACTGTCGAAGGCAATAGCGGATGGCGACCATATCTATGGATTGATTCGTGGAACCAGCGTGAATCACGGCGGAAAAACGAATGGCTATACGGTACCGAATCCAACTGCTCAAGGAGAATTGATTCGTCAGGCACTGGATAAGGCAGGTGTTCATGCCAAGACCGTAAGCTATATCGAAGCGCATGGAACAGGCACGGAGCTTGGCGATCCGATTGAAATTTCGGGGCTCATCCAAGCCTTCCGCAAGGATACGCAGGATACGGGATATTGTGCGATTGGTTCTGTAAAATCCAATATTGGTCACTTGGAAGCGGCGGCTGGAATAGCAGGAGTGGCAAAAATATTGCTGCAAATGAAGCATCAGCAGCTGGTCCCAAGCCTTCATGCGAAGGAGCTGAATCCGAATATTCCGTTTTCGAAAACGCCTTTTGTCGTTCAGCAGGACCTGGTTGAATGGAAACGACCGCTAATGGAAGTGAATGGAGTATTGAGAGAATTCCCGAGAATTGCCGGGATTTCTTCTTTTGGTGCAGGAGGCTCCAATGCACATGTTGTGATTGAGGAATATATTCCTGCGGTTAAGGAACGCCCGTCGATCACGGTCAGTCCGCAAAATCCGGCGATCATTGTTCTGTCGGCAAAGAATAAGGAGCGTCTCATCGAACAAGTGCAAAGACTGTTAGCGTCGATTGAGAAGCAATCCTTTACAGATGTGGACTTGGTGGATATTGCGTATACGCTCCAAGTGGGACGTGAGGCAATGGAAGAACGCCTGGCCCTGATGGTGAGCTCGCTTTCAGAGCTGGTAGAGAAGTTGCAAAGCTTTCTTGCAGGTGATGACAGCATTGCCGACCTCTATCGCGGTCAGGCAAAGCGTAGCAGGGAAACAGCAGACATCTTTGCAGGCGATGAAGAGTTGCAAGAAGCGATTGAAAAATGGATGCAACGCAAAAAATTCGCCAAGCTTCTCGATTTCTGGGTGAAGGGCTTGAATATGGACTGGAATAAGCTTTATGACGACAAAAAGCCCCGTCGGATCAGCTTGCCTGCGTATCCTTTTGCCAGAGAGCATTACTGGCTGCCTAAACCGAAGACACAGACGTCTATTCACACAAAAAGTACGCCTGGTCTGACTGCTTCCCTGCATCCTTTGCTGCATCAAAATACTTCGGATCTCCGTGAACAAAGATTCAGCTCTACTTTTGATGGTCAGGAATTCTTTTTATCGGATCATGTTGTAAAAGGAAAGAGAATTCTCCCTGGGGTTGCTTATCTGGAGATGGCTCGAGCAGCTGCAGATCTAGCAGCGGGAGCGTTGGAAGACGAGCAATTCGCGATGGAGCTGAAAAATGTTGTCTGGGCGCAACCGATAGTGGTGGAAGACAAGCCTGTTCAGGTACACATCGGGATTTATCCTGAGGATAACGGCGACCTTCGTTATGAAATATACAGCGAACCGCAAGTAGAGGCCGAATCGGTGGTACACAGTCAAGGGAGTGTGGTGTTTGCAGGGATCACTGCTGCACCCACGCATAATCTCGATGCGCTCAAAGCCCAATGTAGCTATCGAACACTTCATGCCAGAGAGTTCTATGAAGCCTTTCAAACAATGGGACTTGCCTATGGGCCAGCCCAGCAAGGAATTGAGCAAGTGTACGTGGGAGAAGGACAAGTATTGGCCAAGTTAGCCATGCCTTCCAAAGTTGCCGAGACGCAAGGAGAATTCGTCTTGCATCCGAGCATGCTGGATTCGGCCTTACAATCCTCTATCGGTTTATTGCTTGGCACAGGCGATACAGCGATTCTGAAGCCAATCCTGCCATTTGCACTGGAGAAGCTGAGCATTTTTAGCCAGACTTCCTCCCAGATGTGGGTATGGATTCGACAGGCTGCCGGCAATAGAGCGGGAGAAAAGGTACAGAAAGTAGATATTGATTTATGTGACGACCAAGGAACGGTTTGCGTGCGTATGCAGGGCTTCTCGGCACGAGTGCTGGAAGGTGAAGTAGAGGCGATAGATTCCAAAGGGAAGCTCGGAACACTGCTGGTTCATCCTGAGTGGAAGGAAAAAGCGGTTGTGAGCATCGCCGAAGCGTCTGATTATACACAGCGTATCGTGATGATGGTTGAACCGGATCGCATTACTTGGAACAATCTCCAATCCAACTTGAATGGAGTCCGCTGCCTTCCTTTACAATCCGCCAAAGAAGGCATTGCCGAGCGTTTCATTGATTATACGACGCAGATATTGGAGGAAATTCAAGGGGTTTTCAAGCAAAAAGTACGCGGTAAGGTATTATTTCAGATTGTCGTTCCCTTGCGAGCAGAGCAGCCATCTTTCACCGCTTTCTCTGGTTTGCTGAAAACGGCAAAATTGGAGAATCCCAACCTGGTTGGACAGGTAATCGAGATAGAATCGGGCGACGACGAATTCGGGATCGCTGGAAAAGTAAATGAGAATGTACGCTGCCCATTGGATGTTCTGATTCGATATCGATCTGGAAAGAGGTATGTAGCTGAGTGGGTAGAACTCGATGCTCCACAAGAAACGAGCATTCCGTGGAAAGACGGTGGGGTTTATCTCATCACGGGCGGGGCAGGTGGACTGGGTTATATTTTTGCCAACGAAATTGTACAGAAGGTTCAACAGGCGAACCTGATTCTGACAGGACGTTCCCCATTGGATCAAGAGAAGCAAGGTAAACTCCATGACTTGAAAAGAAATGGTGCAAGAGTTGAATACCGCCAAGTTGATGTGACGCAGAAACAGGAAATGGCAGAGTTGATCCGCACGATTCAACAGGACTATGGACGACTTCATGGCATTATTCATAGTGCTGGCGTGCTTCGTGACAGCTATATCCTCAAGAAAACCCGGGAGGAAGTTCAAGCGGTTCAGGGTCCGAAGGTTACGGGTCTCATCAATCTGGATGAGGCCACTAGAGATGTAGAACTGGATTTCCTGGTACTGTTTTCCTCGGTGGCTGGCAGCTTGGGGAATATCGGACAAGCAGACTATGCGTGCGCCAACGCCTTTATGGACGGATTTGCCCACTATCGCAATGGATTGGTTGCGTTACAGCAACGTCACGGACAGACATTGTCCATGAATTGGCCGCTGTGGAAAGAGGGCGGAATGAAGGCTGATGCAGAGGCCGGTGACATGTTGGAGCATAGCAGAGGAGTAGTCGCTATGCAGACTGCGACGGGGATTGCAGCCATGTACCAAGGCTTAGCCTCTGGAAAAGCACAGGTTATGGTGATGGAAGGTGATCTGGCGAAGCTCAAGCAAACACTGTTTTTGCAATCGCAAGTCAACAATTTTCAATCCAAGGATTCGGTCACAATGGATACCAGCAGCCTGCTGCAAAAAGTGGAATTGGCCTTGATGCAAACCGTGTCGGAGCTGCTTCAGGTTCCTTTCACGGATATTGATGGCAAAGTAGAGCTGTCAGAACTCGGATTTAATCAGGTTCTACTGACTGAATTCGCCAACAAGCTCCGTAAGCAATATCACATCGGACTAACTCCGACTGTATTCGTGGAGTGTCCGACGCTTCAGCAGCTTGCAGCTTATTTACTGGAAGAATTTGAAGACACGCTGGTAAAACAGGTGCAACCAGTGGCATCGATCACACCAACCAAGGTAGAGCCAAATGAAAAACAAGCGACAACTAGTGTGGAAAATAATGTTCTCCACGAGAAAGCAACTCATTTTGTGAAAAAGGAATTTGCCGAGGTTCTGCAATTGCCTGTGAATCGAATCGAAGAAGATGCCGCGATGGAGACATACGGAATTGATTCGATTCTATCCATGAAATTAACCAACCAACTAGAGAAAAGCTTTGGCTCGCTGCCGAAAACGTTATTTTTTGAGTATCAAACGATTCAAGAATTGATTGGATATTTCCTGGATTCCTATCGAGACAAATTCATTGAAGTCTTGGGTCTTACGGAACAGCAGGAAACAGTTGTTACCCGAGAAACTGCAACCGTGTCAACAGAAGAGAACACGTCGAAAATGCAAAGGAATAGCCATCGCGGAAGCAATCGCAAAGGCTCGCGGTTCATCTCAACACAGAAGGAAACCCAACCAGCAAAAGGAGCAGGAGCTTTGGACATTGCGATCATTGGGGTTTCTGGACGTTATCCGAAAGCGCGGAATATCCAAGAGTTCTGGAACAATTTGCGCGATGGCAAGGATTGCATTACGGAGATCCCTAAAGAGCGCTGGAACCACAGTCTGTATTTTGATGAGGATAAGAACAAACGGGGGAAAACCTACAGCAAATGGGGCGGTTTCATAGACGGTGTGGATCAATTCGATCCGCTGTTCTTCAACATTTCTCCGCTGGAAGCAGAAATCATGGACCCGCAGGAACGTTTATTTCTGGAGTGTGTGTATGAAACCTTAGAGGATGCAGGTTATACCCGCGAATCTCTCGGAGCGTCCCAAGGCTTCGGACTTGGCGGAAATGTCGGTGTTTATGTGGGCATCATGTATGAAGAGTATCAACTGTATGGTGCACAAGAAACCATGAGGGGCAGACCAATGGCCCTTGGCGGAAGCTTCTCATCTGTTGCGAACCGTGTTTCTTATTTCTTTGATTTCCATGGTCCTAGCGTAGCTGTTGATACTATGTGTTCCTCCTCGCTAACGGGCATCCATTTTGCCTGCCAAAGCTTGCTGCACGGTGAATGCGAGGTCGCGATTGCGGGTGGAGTCAATGTTTCCATTCACCCGAATAAATATTTGATGCTCGGACAGGGGAAATTTGCTTCCAGCAAGGGACGATGCGAAAGCTTTGGGCTTGGCGGCGACGGTTATGTGCCCGGTGAGGGTGTCGGCGCGGTGCTTCTTAAACCTCTGGCGAAAGCAATCGCTGATGGAGATCAAATTTACGGTGTGATTAAAGGAAGCGCTATTAACCATGGCGGCAAAACAAATGGTTATACCGTACCGAACCCGAATGCACAAGCGAGCGTAATTGGGCGTGCCTTGAGGGAGGCAGGAATTGATCCGCGGACGATTAGTTATTTGGAAGCCCACGGTACAGGCACTTCTTTAGGAGATCCGATAGAGATCGCAGGCTTGACCAAAGCCTTCCAAGCGTACACAAAAGACAAGCAGTTTTGCTCCATCGGATCAGCGAAGTCCAATATCGGGCATTGTGAGAGCGCAGCGGGAATTGCTGGGATTACGAAAATCCTGTTACAGCTCAAACACGGGCAGCTAGCACCATCTTTGCATGCGGAGGTGCTAAACCCGAATATTGATTTCAGCACGACTCCGTTTGTCGTCCAGCAAGAGCTGGCGGAGTGGAAACGTCCCGTCATTGACGGTCAGGAAATTCCAAGACGCTCCGGTGTGAGTAGCTTTGGTGCGGGCGGCTCGAATGCTCATATCGTTTTGGAAGAGTACATTCCAGACGACGAGAAACGTCCAGCTATCCAAGTAAATCAGGCAAATCCAGCGATCATTCTCCTGTCAGCAAAGAATGAAAGCCAGCTCCACGAACAGGCACAGCGATTGTTAGCGGTGATCAAGGATCGGACCATTTCTGATATGGACTTAGCAGATATTGCTTACACGCTTCAAATTGGGCGAGAAGCGATGGAAGAGCGACTGGGTGTGATGGCCAGCTCCATTCAAGAGCTTCAGGAAAAGCTGACGCAATTTGTAGATGGACAGGAAAGTATTACAGATGTATTCCGTGGACAGGTGAAAGGCAACAAAAAGACAATCGCCGTGTTTGAAGCGGATGAAGATTTGAAACAGGCCATCGGTGCTTGGATCAGCAAAAGAAAATACACCAAGCTGCTTGATCTATGGGTAAATGGAGGCGTGGTTGATTGGGACAAGCTCTACGGTGAGAAGAAGCCTCGTCGCATGAGCCTGCCTACGTATCCGTTTGCAAGAGAACGTTATTGGATTCCTCAGATGGATACGCAATTTGCGCGCGAAGTGGCAGCGGCGTCAGAAGGGTCGCTCTTCCTTCACCCATTGCTCCAGAAAAATACGTCCGAATTGTTGGAACAGCGGTATAGTTCCACCTTCCGTGGACAGGAATTTTTCTTGGCAGATCATGTTGTGAATGGTCAGCAGCTCTTACCGGGTGTTGCCTATCTTGAAATGGCACGCGAGGCAATCGATCAGTCAGCGGGAGCCTTGAAAGCGGGACAGAGTAGCTTGAAGCTCACAAATATTGTGTGGGCTAAGCCAATTGCTGTCGATGATCAGCCAGTCGACGTTCACATTGGTCTTCAGCTCGAGGATAGTGGGGAGATTGGCTATCGAATTTTCAGTGAGCATGCAGAAAATGAAGCAGAAGAGATTGTCCATAGTCAAGGAAGTGCTGGATTCCATACGGTTGCCGAGACGCCGACGCTCGATCTCGCTGCGTTACAAGCCGCATGCGACCATGGCATCTTGAGCCGCAGCCAATGCTATGACGGTTATAAAAGAATGGGAATCCATTATGGTCCAGCGCTGCAAGGAATCGAGCAAGTGCATAAGGGCATGGAGCAGGTGTTGGCAAAGCTGTCCCTCCCTTTCGCTGTTTTGGGGACAGAAGAGCAGTTTGTGCTGCACCCCAGTATGATGGATTCGGCTTTACAGGCGGCGATTGGCTTGTTTATGGGGGTTGATGACAGGAGCTTCGATTACCAGCTTGATTCGCTCAAGCCAATCTTGCCTTTTGCGCTGGATGAGCTGGAAATCTTCAGTCCATGCACGCCGCAGATGTGGGCGTATATTCGCTACAGTGATGGTAGCAACGCTTCTGATCATGTACAAAAGCTGGATATTGACTTATGTGACGAGCAAGGGAACGTTTGCGTCAGAATGAAGCGATTTTCGTCTCGTAAGCTGGACGGTAAAGCGGTAGACTTCGAAACAACTGAGGCACAAGCGATGTTGATGGTTCATCCTTGCTGGAAAGAGCAAGCAGCAGTCCAAAAAACAGAGGCTCCTGGCTATGCACAGCATATCGTGATGATGGCGGAAGGCTTTGAATCGTCGCTTGCGAGTATTTCCGCAGAGATGAACGAAGTGCGCTTAATTCCTTTGCAATCCCAACAGGATGCCATTGCCGACAGATTCGAGGCCTATGCTTCCCGAGTATTTTTGGAAATCCAAAGCATCTTTCAACAAAAGATACATGGCAAAGTGTTCGTGCAGGTCGTCGTTCCCGACAAAGCGGAGCAAGCATACGTAAGCGGGCTTTCTGGCTTGCTGAAAACAGCCCAGCAGGAGAACCCAAATGTCATCGGTCAATTCATTGAATTAAACCTAGGTGAACATGCAGAAGAAATCGTAAACAAGCTGCAAGAGAATGCCTGCGAGCCAATGGATGACCGAATTCGCTATCAAGCGGGCAAACGTTATGTACTGGGCTGGTGCGAAACCAAGCCATTGCAGGATGAGGTCACTATTCCGTGGAGAGAGCAAGGAACCTATCTGATTACGGGTGGGGCAGGCGGTTTAGGGTTGATTTTTGCAAGGGAAATCGCGAGTCAAGCGAAACAGGCAACCTTAATTCTCACAGGACGTTCTCCTTTGCGCGAAGATAAGCAAGCGATCCTTCATGATTTGCAAAGGTCAGGGGCAACGGTTGTCTACCGTCAAGTTGATGTGACGGATAAGCAGGAAGTAAACCAACTCATCCAAAGCATTCACCAGGAATTCGGAGGGCTTCACGGCATTATCCATAGTGCGGGTGTCGTGCGAGATAACTTCATCCTCAAGAAAACGACAGAAGAATGGAACCAAGTGGTAGCGCCAAAAGTTGCAGGTCTTACGAATCTAGATGAGGCGAGTAAAGATCAGCCTCTCGATTTCTTCGTCCTCTTTTCTTCGATAGCAGGAAGTATAGGAAATAGTGGTCAGGCAGACTATGCTTGCGCGAATGCCTTTATGGATGGCTATGCGAAAGATCGGAATGAACGAGTGCAGGCAAAGCAACGTCAAGGTCAAACGGTCTCCATCAATTGGCCGCTCTGGAAAGAGGGCGGGATGCAAGTAGATGAAGCAGTTGAGGAGATGGTGAAACAAAGGGTTGGAATGACCTCTTTGCAGACCGCGACGGGTATTCGTGCTTTTTATGAAGCCGTAGCTTCTCGAAAAGATCAGGTGATGGTAATGGAAGGAGATCTACAACGCCTCCACGCAGCAGTGGTGGGAAGACCGAAGACAGCAGAACAAGAAGTCAAAGCTTCTCCCGTTGTACAACCAACGAGTTATCATTTGCCAAAGGAAAAAGCCATCTATTATTTCAAAAAGCTGGTCTCTTCCGTGATCAAGCTGCCGATAGACCGCATTGAAGCAGATGCTTTGTTGGAAAAGTACGGAATTGACTCGATTATGGTCATGCAATTAACAAATGAATTAGAAAAAACGTTTGGTTCGTTGTCGAAAACGTTATTTTTCGAATATCAAACCATCGAAGAAATTGCGAAATACTTCCTGGCAGCGCATCAGGATCAGATGATGAGTATCCTGGGTATGGATGAGAAAGAAGCACCAACGGTACCCCCTGCTAAAAGATCGAGCGTTGCACCGACGACGGTTGCTGCAACGGCAAAACCGATCATCCATAACCGCAGGAGCAGAGGCAATGCGTTGAAGGAAACGATGAGTGAAACCAAACCAGCAAACGACGCCTTAGACATTGCGATTATTGGGGTCTCCGGTCGTTATCCGAAAGCGAGAACCATGAATGAGTTCTGGCGTAACCTGCGTGATGGCAAGGATTGTGTCACAGAAATTCCCGAAGAGCGTTGGGATCACAGCCTATTCTTTGATGCAGATAAGAAAAAACAAGGAAAAACCTACAGCAAGTGGGGGGGCTTCCTGGACGGTGTGGATCAATTTGACCCGTTATTTTTCAATATCACACCAAGAGAGGCTGAAATCATGGACCCGCAAGAGCGCTTGTTCTTGGAATGCGTCTATGAAACGTTAGAGGATGCCGGGTATACTCGTGAATCTCTCGGTTCAACACCTGGCATGGGTCTAGGCGGTAATGTCGGGGTTTATGTCGGAGTCATGTACGAAGAATACCAGCTCTATGGAGCACAGGAAACGATGCTCGGCAGACCGATGGCGCTGGCAGGAAGTCCAGCCTCCATTGCGAATCGCGTTTCTTATTTCTGCAACTTCCATGGACCTAGCATGGCAGTCGATACGATGTGTTCCTCTTCCCTGACAACCATTCATTTGGCTTGCCAAAGTCTACAGCAAGGGGAATGTGAAGCTGCTATTGCAGGTGGTGTCAACGTTTCGATTCACCCTAATAAATACTTGATGCTTGGACAGGGCAAATTCGCATCTAGCAAGGGACGATGCGAAAGCTTTGGCATTGGCGGCGACGGGTATGTACCTGGCGAGGGGGTGGGAGCAGTCCTGCTTAAACCTCTGGCGAAAGCGATTGCCGATGGAGATCAAATTTATGGTGTGATAAAAGGAACCGCCGTTAACCACGGAGGAAAAACCAATGGCTACAATGTGCCTAGCCCGAATGCCCAAGCTCGGGTTATTGGACGTGCTTTCCAAAAAGCCGGAATCGATCCACGGACGATCAGCTATCTGGA
The DNA here is from genome assembly GCF_000010165.1 of Brevibacillus brevis NBRC 100599. Lineage (NCBI taxonomy): Bacteria > Bacillati > Bacillota > Bacilli > Caryophanales > Paenibacillaceae > Brevibacillus > Brevibacillus brevis. The sequence continues at coordinate 4,192,424 of NC_012491.1, read as the reverse complement.
AGCACATGGTACGGGGACCTCTTTAGGCGATCCCATTGAAATGACGGGCTTAACGAAGGCTTTCCAAGCGTATACAAATGACAAACAGTTTTGTGCCATTGGATCGGCGAAATCAAACATCGGGCATTGTGAGAGTGCAGCGGGTATTGCTGGGGTGACGAAGGTTTTATTGCAGCTCAAGCATGGACAATTAGCCCCATCCCTGCATGCTGAAGTACTCAATCCGAATATAGATTTCAGCGTGACACCTTTTGTTGTTCAGCAAGAGCTGGCGGAGTGGAAGCGTCCGGTCATTGACGGACGGGAGGTTCCACGTCGTGCCGGTGTGAGCAGTTTTGGTGCGGGTGGATCGAATGCCCATGTCGTGATTGAAGAATACATTCCAAAAACGCAAGAGCAGCCTACCTTAGTGGCAAGTCCGCAAAATCCTGTGTTGATTCTCTTATCGGCAAAAAATGAAGAGCAGCTTCAAGAACGGGTACAACGACTGCTCGGAGCCATTTCAGAACAGGAATTATCCGATGCGGATTTAGCTCAAATGGCATATACCCTGCAAGTGGGACGAGAAGCGATGGAAGAACGTTTGGCTGTGATCGCGTGCTCGATGATGGAACTTGAAGAGAAATTAAAGCAATTCATAGGCAGGCAGAAGGACATTGAGGACCTGTATCACGGACAGGTAAAACGTCATAAAGAGACCTTGGCAATCTTTGCAGCCGATGATGATATGCCGCAAATGATTGATTCCTGGATGAACAAAGGCAAATACGGAAAATTGCTGGATGTTTGGGTGAAAGGGCTAAACATTGACTGGAGCAGCTTGTATGGGGAGAGAAAGCCTCGACGGATCAGTCTTCCAACCTATCCATTTAGCAGAGAAGCTTATTGGGTGCCTGGTGGACATACGTCATTTACAGGTGCAGCATCCCGATCCACTTATGAGCAGATTCCGGTTCAGCCGTACATGCGCATTTTGAAAAAGCAATGGAAGGCTTGCCCAGCGATGCCAGCCAAGGTAGCTCATCGAACGATCGGTATTTTCACAACGGATGAGACGAAGCAATTGGCGATTCAACTGTCCAACCATTTCGCAAAGAGTGAAATCATAGAGCACAACGAGCTTGAATCACGACTCCATCAGGATGAGACGGAGTGGAAAAACTATGATGGTATCGTAGATTTGATCGGTTGTGGACATCAGCAGGCCGATTCGCTGGCTTGGATTCCATGGCTGCAACAGCTCATTGAGAATGGTCATAAAGAAGGCATAAAGCTATTGGGTGTGACAAAAGGTGTGGAGGCCTTTCAAAATGACGCTGTCAATTTGGCGGGTGCCTCCCGTGTTGGCTTGTACCGGATGCTGCAAAGTGAATATAAGCATCTGCAATCACGTCATGTGGATCTAGATCCATTGGCTGATGGAGAAGAACTTGCGCAACAGATTGCAGCAGAGTTTTTCATGGATGATCAGGAAGCAGAGGTTTGCTATCGATCAGGTGAGCGTTATAGTGCTTATCTTCAGGAAGAGATGGTAGCTGACAGTCAGGAGCCAGCGCTTGTATTCCCTGAGAACCATGTTTTATTGATTACAGGCGGTACACGAGGGCTAGGGTATTTATGTGCCAAGCATTTTGTAGAACATTATGGTGTCAAAAAACTGGTGCTCACAGGGCGAGAAAGCCTGCCGCCGCGCGAGCAATGGGGAGATTATCAGCAGCAAAGCACTTCCACAGCAAAGAAAATTCGGGCGGTACAAGCTTTGGAAGCGCAAGGCGTACAGGTTCAAGTCTTATCTGTATCCTTAACTGATGAAGAGGCTTGGAAACAGTATTTACACGAGATAAAACAGACGATGGGGCCTATTGGCGGGGTGATTCATTGCGCAGGTTTTAGCGATGATCAAAATCCTGCCTTTATTCGGAAAACGACGGCTGGAATTCAGCAGGTATTACAACCGAAAGTGGCTGGGCTGCATACGCTCTACCAAATCTGCAAGGACGAGCCTTTACAGTTCTTCGTTCTCTTTTCATCTGCTTCGGCAGTCATTCCGTCCCTGGCAGCGGGACAGAGTGATTACGCGTTAGCCAATGCCTATATGGATTATTTTGCTTACGCACATGCGGATTCTTGCCCGATCATCAGCATTCAGTGGCCGAGTTGGAAGGAAACGGGAATTGGTGCAGTTACGACCAAAGCCTATCAGCAAACAGGACTTGTACACATCACGGACGAGCAAGGACTGCGATTACTAGATCATATTCTTTTGGAGAAAATGGGTCCTGTAGTTTTCCCGGCAGCCATTAACCAAGAACTGTGGGAACCCCATCAGCTGATGCAACACAAAAAGCAAGAAGCTTCTGGAGCGAATCTCTCGTCTCATCGTCCACCAGCAGGCAAGCCGACGCAAAGCTTAGTGGATCCTGTGAAGACAGCGCAAACAAGATTGATTGAGCTGTTTGCGAAGGAACTGAAAATAGATCCTGCCAGATTGGAGATAGACAAAGAGTTTCCGGACTATGGGATCGATTCGGTGTTACTGGCTCAAGTCATGAATGAGATCAGTAAATGGTTGGGCAAGGAGTTGGACCCGACGATTTTATATGAGTATCCCACCATCGAAACTCTTGCAGAATGGCTGTCCAGCAATCACGGCGATTCCATCGCTGACGATCTGAAGCTGACACCTCCTGAAATGAACCGCGATCCGAAGAGTCAGCCCATCCGTAGGGAGACTGTGAAAAGCCAAATGGCGAGTAGTCAGGCTGCGCAATATCGGGAAGCAATTCAAAATCTGTCTGACATTGCGGTAGTGGGGCTCTCTTGTCGTTTTCCGGGTGCTCGTAACGTGGAAGAATATTGGAAGTTGTTAGCGGAGGGCCGTTCAGCCATTGGTGCTGTACCCAAGGAACGCTGGGGTTATGAAAATTCCTATCACGCGGGACTTCTGGACGACATCACGACGTTTGATCCTTCTTACTTCCTGATTGCAAAAGAAGATGCCAAGGCGATGGACCCGCAAGCGCTATTGGTATTGGAGGAAAGTCTTCACCTTTGGCATCAGGCTGGATACACACCGAAAGACATCAAGGGAAAATCGGTAGGTATCTACATCGGGGCAAGAAGTAATCACCGCCCAAGCGAAGATCGTCTACATCAAACACAAAACCCGATTATGACCGTGGGACAAAACTATTTGGCTACGAATATTTCCCAATACTTCGATCTTAGAGGTCCGAGTATGGTCATTGATACGGCATGCTCTTCAGCGCTGGTCGGGATGAATATGGCGATTCATGCCCTTCGAAGTGGAGAGATTGAGGCTGCTATCGTCGGTGGGGTGAACGTATTAAACGGTGATGAAGCGCATCGGATGTTCCACCAAAGAGGAATTTTAAGCGAGGAGCCAGCCTTCCATATTTTTGATAGACGTGCGGGCGGACTCGTTTTGGGAGAAGGCGTAGGAATGGTTCTATTGAAGACCGTGGAGCAAGCACTGGCTGATGGGGATGAAATACAAGCCGTCATCAAGGGAGTAGCGGTCAACAATGATGGACGAACAGCAGGTCCTGCCACCCCGAATTTGCAAGCCCAAAAAGAGGTAATGCAGTCGGCACTGGCTAAAGCTGGCGTGAAGCCGGAACAAATCAGTTATATCGAAGCGAATGGATCAGGTTCAGAGGTTACCGATTTACTTGAACTCAAAGCCATTCAGTCTGTCTATCGCTCATCTCATTCGGAGGCTTGCGGATTAGGATCGATCAAGCCAAATATCGGTCATCCATTATGTGCAGAAGGGATTGCCAGCTTGATAAAAGTCGTGCTGATGCTCAAACACCGACAATTGGTTCCGTTCCTGTCAGGGCAAGAGCCGATGACTCATTTCCATATGGAGTCAACGCCTTTTTATTTTCAACGACAGCTTTCTGAATGGAACGATTCACCCAGAATAGCAGCGATTAATTGTTTTGCAGATGGGGGAACCAACGCCAACGTCGTTTTACAATCCTGGGAGGAGGCAGTCTCACGTCCGAACAAACGACATTCGATTGCACCTCCGACGTTAAACCGATTTGACGTCTACCGTGAAGAGAAACCCAACCATACGATCAGTATTTGGAAGCGACAAATAGTGGAGGGATAAACGTGCATGATCAGTTTCTCATAACGATCAACCATCCAATCCTCAAAAATCATAAAGTGCACGGTCAGGAACTGTTGCCCGGATTAGCCCATATTGATCTGTTGTATCAAATGTTTCGAGAAAATGGCCATGGTTACCGTGAGCTTGAGCTTCGTAATCTAACGATCTATCATCCAATCATGGTCGGACAAGATTATGATGTCATGCTGAGCATTCAGTGCACGCAAGTCAAAGCAGGACAGTGGCAGATTCGGATGGAGGGTCAGACACAGCGCAACGGTATTTTAGACTCGGAGAAAAAGCTGTATGTCACTGCTGAAATGCATCACCATGCTTCCGCGCCGTTCGATGAAACGCTGGATCTTCCCTTGCTAGAGCAAGCGGCAAACAAAAAGATCAATCTGCATGACGTGTATGAGCAATGCCGCCGTCAGGAATTGGTGCATATAGGTTTTATGAAGGCAGAAGGAACGATTTACGAAACAGATTCAGCGGCGGTAATGGATATTTCACTCGGTAAACATGCCCTTCCCAGTGCGGAAGGGTTCATGTTTCACCCGACCTTGATCGACGGGGCTGCGATCGGTTCGATGGTATTGTTCACTTCGATAGTCCAAGAAGAACAGCGATTATTTTTACCACTTTTCTATGAATCTTTTCGCGCCACAGCTCTATTACAACAGCATTGCTTTGTCAGCGTCCAAACCTCATCCATCCAACGAAAAAATGAACTGATGTATATGACGATGGAGTTCTTTGATCGTTCAGGCAAAAAAATTGCGCATTTGCAAAATTTTGCGGGCAAGTTAGTTCGTGATCCTGGCCTGATCCAACACTCAAAGCAAACCGTATCTCTGTCAAAGGAATCGAGTAAAGCACAAGCTTTTTTACAACAACTGCTGGCAGAGCGATTACAAGTTCCAGCAGCGTTGATCGATACGCAGATTGGTTACTATGAAATGGGGCTGAATTCACCGGGCTTGTTGGAAGTGGTGAAGGCTGTCGAAGCGAAAGTAGGAGTGCCGCTGTCTCCTACTTTATTGTTTGAGTATACGAATATCGCTGAGTTGGCCGCCTATTTGACCGAGAATCATGCTTCCGTATTCAGCGGGCTTGATTTGATGAATCAGGAAGGTAGACAAGAATGGCCGCAACCTACCAAGATTGTAGATTCAACTGCAAACGTTAAGAGTCATGCAGCTGTCACTGATGAAGAAATTGCGATCATCGGGATGGCGGGGCGTTATCCAGAGGCAAGAAATCTCCAAGAATTTTGGATGAATCTAAAAGAAGGCAAAGACTGCATCAAAGAAGTCCCGAAATCTCGCTGGGATTGGCAGCAGTTTGGAGAACTCAAATCCCCATCTGGAAAGCAGATATCCAAATGGGGAGGGTTTATAGAAGATCCGGATTGCTTTGATTCTTCCTTTTTCAGAATATCGCCGCGGGAAGCAGAGACGATGGACCCCCAGGAGCGTTTGTTTTTGGAAACATGCTGGGAAGCGATGGAAGATGCAGGCTATACGCCGAAGACGATTGTTCCGCCTCGGGGGAGCAGTAACAGGCGGCAGGTTGGTGTCTTTGTTGGCGTGATGCACAAGGATTATTCCCTCATCGGAGCAGAAGCGATGTCCCGAGGCGAAATGTTCCCGTTATCCTTGAACTATGCACCGATTGCCAATCGCGTTTCTTATTTCTGCAATTTTCATGGGCCGAGCATGGCAATTGACACCGTATGCTCATCCTCGCTGACGGCTGTTCATTTGGCGCTGGAAAGCATCAAGCGCGGTGAATGTGAGGTAGCATTGGCGGGGGGCGTCAATTTATCCTTGCATCCTGGAAAATACTTGTCCTACGGCCTGATGGATATGCACGCCAGTGATGGCTATTGTCATACCTTTGGCAAGGATGGCGATGGGTATGTTTCGGGAGAAGGCGTCGGTACGGTCGTATTAAAGCCATTGCGAAAAGCGATTGAGGATGGCGATCATATTTATGCCGTGGTAAAAGGAAGCAGTGTGAACCACGTCGGATCGGTGAGCGGGCCATCCGTGCCAAGCCCTGTTGCGCAGGCAGAAGTGATTACAGCCTGCCTGGAGAAGAGCGGTGTGGACGCGAGAACGATTCGTTATGTGGAAGCGCACGGGACCGGAACGTCTTTAGGCGATCCGATTGAAATTCAAGGATTGGTGAAAGCATTTCGTCAATATACAGAGGATCAGCAATTTTGTTCAATAGGCTCGGTGAAGTCAAATATCGGACATGCGGAATCTGCGGCGGGTATCAGCGGTCTGCAAAAAGCTGTTCTCCAGCTTCACCATAAAACGCTTGTTGCTTCCTTACATGCCAAGGAAGTAAATCCGTTTATTGATTTTGCGCAATCTCCTTTTTATGTACAGCAGCGGACAGAAGAATGGAAATCGGTGATCGTGGAAAACGGTCAAGAAGTCTCCGTTCCGAGACGAGCAGGGGTAAGCTCGTTTGGAGCTTCGGGGTCGAATGCCCATATTATTTTGGAAGAATACATCCCAGCTGAAACAAAGCCGAAAGTAAAAGTAATTGGCCATAAAAATAACCCAGTGTTGATTCCACTATCCGCCAAGAATAAGGAACGATTGCAGGCTTATGCGCAAAAAGTAGCGGACTTTCTAAAAGAGGTATCATCTGACGATCACCTTCAAGAAATGCTGGAGAAGAAGCTGCGCAAGATTTTATCCAGTATTATTCATGTGGGAGAAAACAGCATTGAGAGCGAACAAGAATGGCATGAATACGGAGTAGACCTCGTTCAACTCACCCAGCTCAAGCAAAAACTGCAAGAGGAGCTGCCTATTCAGCTAGATATCAAGGAGTTCGATCAAAGCAGCTCCATTGCTTCCGTCATCGCTTCTCTCATGGATAACCATCGAGTCGAGATAGCGGGAATTCAGACTTTTGCTGATCGAGAAACGCAAATCGATCTGGAAAATGTGGCGTATACCCTGCAAGTTGGACGAGAAGCGATGAAAGAACGAGTAGCCTTTGTCGTAGAGGCTATACCCGAGCTAATCGGAAAATTGGAAGCTTATTCGAGAGGCGAGAATACGATCGATCATAGTTGGGAAGGAAGCTTGAAGCCTAACAACGACCAAGACCCTCAACAGCTTATTCAGAGCTGGATTGCTGAAGGCAACATCAGAAAAATAGCTGAATGTTGGGTGACAGGCTATGAAATGGAGTGGGAACAGCTTTACATAAATAACAAACCGAGACGTGTTCCCTTGCCGACGTACCCATTTGCAAAGAATCGTTATTGGATTCCGGAAAGCAAAAGTAAATCGGTAAGCGGCAAGACAGCAGCTTCACTCACGGGAAAAGCTGCCATTCATCCACTGTTGCAGCGAAATACTTCTGACTTTTCTGTTACTAGGTTTAGCTCCACGTTTACAGGTCAGGAGTTTTTCTTAACAGATCATGTCGTGAAGAAGCAGAGAATCTTGCCGGGAGTTGCCTATTTGGAAATGGCGAGAGCAGCAGCAGAGCAAGCAACGGCTTCCTTGACAGAAGAACCAGCCAAGATTGCACTCAAAAACGTGGTTTGGACACGGCCAATTGTTGTGGGGGACCAGCCTGTACAGATACATATCGGTCTAGTTCCCGAAGAGAATGGTGAGATTACTTATGAAATCTACAGCAACTTGGAGGCTATGGATGCAGAACCCGTTATACATAGCCAAGGCAGCGTCATGCTTCATTCTGTTGCGGAGAAACATGCCCTGAATCTGTCATCCTTACAAACAGAGTGCAGTCTACGAGCGTTTTCATCCGAACAGTGCTACAGCATTTTTCATGCAATAGGAATGGAGTATGGGTCGGCTCATCAAGGAATTGACACCTTGTATGTAGGGGAGGGGCAAGTTTTAGCCAAGCTGTCCTTGCCAGCCTCTGTCTCCGAAACGGAGAACTCTTTTGTCCTGCACCCAAGCTTAATGGATTCAGCTTTGCAGGCATCTATCGGGCTCATGCTGGTTGAAGAAGAGACCTCAACAGCGGATGGTCATTCGAGCCGCAAGCCGTCCTTGCCTTTTGCCATGGAGGAAGTTGACATTCACAACAAGTGTACAGCCTCTATGTGGGCGTACGTTCGTTACAGTGCCAACAGCAGCGCAGATGACAAGGTACAGAGGCTGGATATTGATTTATGCGATGATCAAGGAAACGTCTGTGTACGAATAAAGGGATATTCCATGCGAGTGCTGGAGGACGGGAAGCAAGCGAGCCATGTTTCTTCGAGCATCGCTTCTTCTGTAACCTCTCTGGAGCCTCCTGTGGGGAATCTCATGCTGTCCGCTGTGTGGGATGTGACTCCAGTTGAGAAGGGTCAGCTTTTCCCTACTGCTGATGAGCAGATTGTCATTGTGGGCGGAAATGAAGAGAATGGGAGCGCCATTCACCAGTACTATCCACGAGCAAAATTGTTGTCCATTCAGGCTGAGAATACGATTGAGGAAATCGTACATCGACTGGAAGAGCTTGGTTCCATTGATCATCTGGTGTGGATCGCTCCTTTTGATGCGATAGACTCCTTGGCGGATCATCGATTAATCACGGGGCAAGATCAGGGAGTGATTCTATGCTTCCGAACGATTAAAGCCTTGCTTCGCTTGGGATATGGAGGTAAGGAGTTGGGGTGGAGTGTCATCACGGTTCAATCCCAGCCCATTCGCCGTACAGATGTTGTGAATCCCTGCCACGCCAGTATTCATGGGTTAATTGGATCGATGGCGAAGGAATATCCAAACTGGAAGATTCGACTCATGGATGTAGAGGCCGAATCTGAATGGCCGTTGGATGATATGTTGAGGCTGCCAAGAGATCGTCAGGGGCGTCCGTGGGTATATCGTCGTGGTGAATGGTATCGCCAGCAGTTGCTTGCCGTCGATCATCCTCCGATTGATCAAACACGTATGAAGCAGGGTGGCATTTATGTGGTGATTGGCGGAGCCGGTGGCATTGGCGAAGCATGGACCGAATATATGATTCGTACCTATCAAGCCCAGATCATATGGATTGGTCGTCGTCAAAAAAATGAAGAGATTCAAGCGAAGATAGATAGACTTGCCACTTTTGGACCAGCACCAGACTATATAGCAGCGGATGCAACGCAGCAGAAGGCTTTGCAACAAGCCTATGAACAGATCAAGCAAACGTATACACGGATTGACGGCGTTGTTCATTCTGCCATGGTCTTGGTGGAGGAGAGCTTGGAACATATGCAAGAGGAAGGTTTCCGAGCAGTGCTTTCGTCAAAAGTTGATGTGAGTGTGAACATCGCAATGGTGTTTGAGAAGGAGCCTTTGGATTTTGTTTTATTCTTCTCTTCGCTCATGGCGGTTACGAAAGCGCCGAAGCAAAGCAACTATGCGGCAGGATGTACCTTTAAGGATGCCTATGCCCATCAATTGACCCAAGCATGGCAAAGTGCGGTGAAACTGATCAATTGGGGATATTGGAGCAGTGGGCAAGTGGAAGATAGTCATCAAGAGATGGTAGAAACCTATCGTCGCTTGGAGCAAATCGGCATTGGCCTAATTCAGCCGCAAGAAGCAATGCAAGCCATAGAGACACTTCTCGCAGGAGCCATGGATCACATTGCTTTCATGAAGATAACGAAGCCTGTTGTCATTGAAGGGATGAAGGTAGAGGAATGGGTGGATGTTCATTCTGCACAGTATCCATCCATGCTACAGCTGTCCGCCCATGAAAATGAAGGGCTTGCTGATGTGGTGGCTGCCTTTATCAAGGAGAGATTGAAGCAGGATTCATCAGCGCGAGTGCGGATTCTCGAACTCGGAGGAGCGGGCACAGAATCTACCAGTTCCTTGCTTTCACAAAAATTACATGCCTATCAATCAGTTGTGAGCTTCCACGTTTTTGATCCAGAAGCGGCGTTAGGTGAACAAGGAAGGAATGCTGGTGAATACGACCTGATTATCACAGCTGATAAGCTACACACAGCTCAACAAATCCGCCAAACCCTGCGTACCTGCAAAAATCTCTTAAAAAGAAATGGTCTGCTTCTAATAGAACAGATGACCGATCAAAACGTACGCAAAGACCTCGCAGCAGGTCTTTCACTCCCTCTGGAAGCTTGGCAGAAAGCATTGAGAGAAGAGGGCTACCGAGTCGTTTCCTATCCTCAGATGATGATAGCGGAGAGTGACGGCGTTGTCCGAAAGTCCAAACAACAGCAGAAATTAATGAAGACATCTGGCTCAACTCTAGCCATTCCTTCTCATGCAGACAGAGGAACAAGCACGGAGGATTTGCTTCGTGAGAAAAGCACAGCCTATTTCAAGCAATTAGTCGGAGAAACACTGAAAATTCCATTTGACCAGATCGACTCTTCTGCCGCTCTGGAGGAGTATGGCATTGATTCGATTATGATTGTGCAAATGACGAATGTCCTGCGGAAAAAATTACATCAGATCAGTACGACCCTCTTTTTTGAATATCAAACGATTGATGCGCTGGTCGAGCATTTCATGACAACACAAGCGGATGAATTACTAGCATTAGTAGGAATAGACGAACAGCCGTCTGTTCAAAAGCAATTAACCAACGCAGTAGCTTCTGCAATGCCAACCAGAGAGCAAGCTGGCTCGGCAGTTCGAAAGGCGAGGTCCCGCCGTTTCCTGCAAGTGCTTGATACGGATGCAGAAAAACCAGCAGCGCCGTCCAGACAGGATGTGGCGATCATCGGTCTTTCAGGTCGTTATCCGCAAGCGGGGGATGTCCGGGAGTTTTGGACTCGCCTGAAAGAAGGGAAGAATTGCATCACGGAAGTGCCGAAGGATCGTTGGAATTGGCAAGAATATTTCAGCGAAGAAAAAGGGAAAAGAGGATACATGTACACCAAATGGGGCGGTTTCATCGAGGATATGGATAAATTCGACCCGCTCTTTTTCCAAATCTCGCCTAACGAAGCAGAGCAGATGGACCCACAAGAGCGCTTATTTTTACAAACGGCATACGCCAGCATGGAAGATGCGGGCTACACTCCTGCCACGTTAGGAGAAAGCAGAAAAATTGGTGTGTTTGTGGGTGTCATGAATGGAAATTACCCAGCAGGAACGAGCTACTGGTCGATTGCGAATCGAATTTCCTACTTGTTCAATTTCCAAGGACCAAGTCTAGCAGTGGATACAGCGTGCTCCTCTTCTTTGACCGCGATTCATTTAGCCTTGGAAAGCCTGTATAGCGGTACAAGTGAATGTGCCATCGCTGGCGGGGTCAATTTAATTGTCGATCCGTTCCACTATATTCGACTGTCTGGAGCGACGATGCTATCTGCTGGTGACCGCTGCAAGTCGTTTGGCGACCAAGCGGACGGCTTTGTAGATGGAGAAGGTGTGGGAGCTATCGTATTGAAGCCTCTGCAAAAGGCGATTGCAGATGGAGACCACATATACGGCGTGATCAAGGGAAGCATGCTCAATGCAGGCGGCAAAACAAATGGATATACCGTTCCCAACCCCATCGCGCAGTCGCAGGTCATCCACGAGGCATTGCAGCGGGCAGGAGTGGATGCTCGTGCCGTCAGCTACATCGAAGCCCACGGTACAGGTACCGCTTTGGGCGACCCAATCGAGATTGCGGGACTGACTCGCGCATTTGGACAATACACGAAAGACAAACAATTTTGCGCCATCGGCTCGGCGAAGTCAAACATTGGACATACGGAGAGCGCGGCAGGAATTGCAGGATTGACCAAAATATTGCTTCAAATGAAGTATGGTCAAATCGCACCATCCTTGCACGCTGAGGTCAAGAATCCAAACATTGATTTCAGGGATACACCATTTGCGGTTCAACAAAAGCTGACAGAGTGGCAAAGACCAGTCATTGAAATCAACGGAGTAACCAAGGAGTATCCGAGAATCGCTGGGCTATCATCATTTGGGGCGGGAGGAGCCAATGTCCATATCGTCATCGAAGAGTATCGCGAAAAAGATAGACAGCCCGATCGGGACATTCAGCCACAGCATCCAAAAGTGATTGTGCTCTCAGCGAAGAACGAAGAGCGCCTATTTGCTCAAGTGAATCAATTATTGAAGGCGGTCAAAGAAGAATCATTCACGGATGCCGATTTGGCTGATATCGCTTATACGCTTCAAGTAGGGCGGGAAGCGCTGGAGGAACGCTTGGCTGTTATCGTCAGATCAGTGGATGAGCTTGCGGAAAAACTAACACATTTTGCAGAAGGCGCAGAGAACATTGCCGAGCTGTATCGTGGGCGAGTGAAACGCAATCATGACACGGTAGCTCTTTTTGCTGATGAAGATATGAAACAAACAGTAGAGACATGGATGGCCAAGGGGAAATTCGCAAAACTGATGAACCTTTGGGTCAAGGGTGTCTCTTTTGATTGGAACAAGCTTTATGGCGAAGATAAGCCGCGTCGCGTCAGTTTGCCTACCTATCCTTTTGCCAAAGAGCGTTACTGGATCGACGCTCAAAAGCCAATAGCAACAGGTATGCCCAACACTCTTTCCGCTATAGGGGATATCCTCCACCCATTGCTTCATAAGAACACTTCTGACCTCTATGAGCTGAGATACAGCTCGAGTTTTACAGGGCAGGAGCTGTTCATGGCTGACCATCTAGGAAACGGGCAGCGCTTCTTTCCACTCATTGCTTATCTGGAAATGGCACGGGCGGCAGTGAAACAGGCAGCAGGAGAGAGAGCGGGGACTTTATCTGGAATCCGAATGTCTCATGTTGCCACAGATGATCCGCTATTGGTGGGCGACGATCTGGTTCAGGTACACGTAGGTATCTATCCAGAGGATACAGGAGAGCTGGCTTATAAAATCTACAGCGAATCGAATGAAGATGATACCAGGTCAGTGGTACACAGCCATGGTATGGTCGAATTCACTTCGTTCGTTGAAGTACCAACGTTGGATCTACCTGCCTTGCAAGCTGAGAGCAGTGAGATCCTTACTGCCCGACAATGCTACGAGCTGTTAAAGGAACGTGGAATGGCTGATCATTCTGAATTTCAAGGGATTGACCAAGTGTACAGGGCGCCGGGACATGTTCTGGTAAAACTCTCCTTGCCTTCGATTACCATGGAGACAGCCGAACAACTCGTTTTCCATCCTAGCCTGCTGGAGTCTCTGTTGCCGTCAACTCGTTATCTCATCACAGAGGCTACATCACCTGACAGCATCCGCTCCATCCAACTAGACGGTACTTTTACTCTTGAAGAGCTGGAAATCTACGAGAATCATCCTGCTGTGAAGTATGCTCTCATTCGATTCAGTGATAATGTCCAAGCGGAGAATGAGACCGCGACACTCGATATCGAACTATGCGATGAGGCAGGCAGAATAGGCATAAGGATGAGAGGCTTTTCAATGGGGAGTGAAAAACGGGGTGCGACGGTTGGAACCACGATGCTCACTCCAGTATGGAACGCCGTTTCTGTAGAAAAAGGAGAAGTCATTCCAGCAACGAGTGAGCAAGTGGTCATCGTTTGCGCCGAGGAAAAGGACAGAAGTCTCCTTCAACGTCATTACCCCCAAGCTTCTGTTATCCAGCTTGAGCCAAGTGATTCGATAGAGGTAATCGCAAGTAAGCTGGAAGAGCAGGGTGTGATCGATCACATCATGTGGGTGGCTCCTGACACTCGTGTGGAATCTGTAAAAGACGAGTCCTTGATGAACGACCAGGAGCGGGGCGTTATTCAAGTTTTCCGCTTGATCAAGGCTTTGCTTGCGTTGGGGTATCAGACGAGAGACTTGGGCTGGACGATCATTACTGTGCAAGCGCAGGCTATCTACAAAAAAGATACGGCCCATCCAACACATGCCAGCATCCACGGATTGATCGGATCGATGGCGAAGGAATATCCGAACTGGAAGGTAAGACTCGTCGATTTGGAGGCGCATGCCGAGTGGCCGCTACGTGATATTTTTGCTTTGCCTGCCGATGCACATGGAAACGCTTGGGCATATCGTGGACACGCATGGTATCGTCAGCAGCTATTGCCCGTGCAGAGTCCTTCCATTCACCAAACTGTCTACAAACAGCATGGGGTCTATGTTGTGATTGGAGGCGCAGGTGGGATTGGACAAGCGTGGAGCGAATACATGATCCGCACCTATCAAGCACAAATCATTTGGATCGGTCGTCGTAAAAAAGAGGAGTCGATTCAGAACAAAATCAATCAACTGGCTACCCTAGGACCGGCACCGCTCTATATCGAAGCCGATGCTACGGATCGCGAGTCGCTGCAATCTGCTTACGAAGAGATCAAGAAGCAATATGGCAAGATTAACGGCGTGATTCATTCTGCCATTGTTCTCTTTGATAGAAGTCTGGCGAATATGGACGAGACGACCTTCCGAGCCGGACTGGTACCAAAAGTGGAGGTAAGTGTGCGGATGAGCCAAGTGTTTGGCGAGGAAGCATTGGATTTCGTCCTGTTTTTCTCTTCGATTAACTCGTTTACGAAATCGCCTGGACAAAGCAATTACGCCTCAGGCTGCACCTTTAAAGATGCTTTCGCCCATCAGCTTGCCGAGGAATGGACGTGTGCGGTGAAAGTAATGAACTGGGGATACTGGGGCAGTGTCGGAATCGTTGCGTCCAAGGATTACCAGGCACGAATGGAACAGATCGGCATTGGCTCGATTGAACCTTCAGAAGGGATGGAGGCATTGGAAGTCTTGCTATCAGGTCCGATGAATCAAGTGGCGCTGATGAAAACGACCAAGCCACTCGTGATGGAAGGAATCAATACAAGCGAATCTGTTGCAATCGTTTCTAACAAAATTTCCTCAAGCATGGCAAGTATTAAAAACAAGGTAAAAGGAAAAGAGATACCAACAGCAGCCTACATTACAGCAGAAATGGATACAGACAGGAACAACTTGTTTGATGACGTACAAGCAACGATCATTCAACTCGCCTCTCTCATCCTAAAGGTAGAGAGCGAAGAAATCGATACGGATATTGAACTAAAGGAGTACGGATTCGACCCAGTCAAGCTCACCGAGTTTTCTGCCAAAATCAATCAAAAGTACAAACTAGAACTGACACCTGCTGTGATGTTGGACTACCCAACGCTTAAGCACATCACTGAATTTCTAGTCAATACCACCCTGAAATCTCAAACAGACAGAGAACAGGACAAACCGGTTCTATACGTGTAAGCCGAAGGAGTGCCTAGAATGAACAAAATGGACAAGCTTCTCTTAAAGTTACTGTGGGGTCAAATGCAGTCGCTTGGCTGCTTTACGGAAAAGAATCAAGCGCTCAGCGATCTCAAAAGAAAAAGCGGTCTGCTTGACTTATATGACATGTGGCTCGAAGAAACGGCTTCTGTTTTGGCCCGGAATGATTATCTCGTTTACGATAGTGCTACGTCTACCGTGATCGATCCTGCTCCCATTTCCAGTACGGCTGTCTGGCAGGAATGGGAGCAAGAAAAAGAAGTCTGGCTAAAAAATCCGGATACGAACGCGCAAGTCAAGCTAGTCGAGGCAACCTTGCGTGCTTTACCGCAAATTCTCACCGGAAAACTGAGGGCGACAGAGGTCATCTTTCCCCATTCATCGATGGAATTAGTCGAGAAGGTATACAAAAATAACACCGTTTCCGACTACTTCAATGAAGTACTTGCGGATACAGTGGTTGCTTTTGTAGAGGAACGGCTGAGCCAGGATTCTGCGGCCCGAATTCGCATTCTCGAGATTGGCGCAGGTACGGGAGGAACGAGTGCCGTCGTTTTCCAAAAACTAAAGGCGTATGAAGCGCATATCCAGGAATATTGCTACACAGACCTCTCCAAAGCCTTTTTCATGCATGCAGAAAAAGAGTATGGCCCAAGCAATCCTTATTTGACCTATCAGATTTTTAACGTAGAAGAGCCAGTGATGGGACAAGGAATTGATTTGGGCGGATATGATGCTGTCATTGCAGCAAATGTCTTGCACGCCACCAAAAATATTCGCCAAACCGTGCGTAACGCGAAAGCCGTTCTAAAGAAGAACGGCTTGCTTTTCCTAAATGAAATGAGTAAAAACTCCATCTTCCTCCACCTTACCTTTGGCTTGCTGGAGGGATGGTGGCTGTACGAAGACCCAGAGCTGCGCCTTTCAGGCTGCCCTGGGTTATCTTCGGCAACGTGGCAGAGAGTATTGGCGGAAGAAGGATTTCAATCGGTCTTTTTCCCAACAGAAGAGGCGCACGCGATGGGGCAGCAGATTATTGTGACCGAAAGCGACGGCGTGATCCGTCAGCAGCAAATAAAACAACCGCCTAAACCGAAGACGAGCGTAAATACGGAACAACCAAAAGCAAAGAGGCTGAACACACCTTCCGCTCCTAACGGAAAGGCAATCGACGATGTCCTACGAGAAAAAAGTACGGAATACATCAAACAGCAGATCGCTGAAACACTGAAAATGCCCAGTAACAAGATGGATGCTTCCGAGCCCTTAGAGGCCTATGGTATGGATTCCATTTTATCTGTACAACTGATCAATCAATTTCGGAAAATTTTCGGCGAAACCATCAGCGGTACTTTGTTTTTTGAATATCAGACAGTAAATGACTTAGTCGAGCATTTACTAGAGACACAAAGAGAAGCGCTGATTTTGCTCACAGGATTGGATGATCACAAGCAGACGCAGGAGCCAAATCAAACGGAAGATCATGTTGCGTTTGCCCCATTGCCGAAAGCTGAAGGGAAACGAGACACAAGAAAAACGAGAGCATTTGCATCATCTGTCCATTCGCAAAGGACGATGTCCAGACCTGCATCCCCCGGTAAAATAGCGATTATTGGCATGAGTGGGCGTTTTGCTCAAGCGAACAACTTGGACGAGTTTTGGGAGAACTTACTGCATGCGAAAAAGTCTATCTCTGAAATTCCAGCTAAGCGTTGGGATTGGACCGCGTATTATCATCCAAATCGAGAGGAAGCCATTTCCCAAGGGAAAAGCTATAGCAAATGGGGGGCGTTCTTAGAGGAATTTGATCAGTTTGATCCGTTATTCTTTCAGATGACTCCGCGAGAAGCAGAAAATATAGACCCTCAAGAGCGCCTATATTTAGAAGAGTGCTGGAAGGCGTTAGAAGATGCAGGCTATGCCTCATCCAAGATGTCTACGGAGCTCCGTAAGCGAACAGGGGTTTTTGGTGGCATTACGAAACAAGGCTTTCATTTGTATAGTACGGAAACCACTCATCACTTTCCGACAACCTCGTATTCGTCGATGGTCAATCGGGTTTCGTACTATCTAAACTTACAGGGTCCAAGTATGCCGATTGATACGATGTGCTCCTCCGCTTTTGTAGCGATTCATGAAGCATGTGAATACATCCGAAACGGGAAGGGAAGCATGGCGATTGCTGGTGGAGTGAATTTGTACACACATCCGCTTACCTACTTCGGTCTGACTGTGGGGCAGCTCATCTCCCATACTTCTGACAGTGCTGCCTTTGGGAACGGTGGAATTGGTTTTGTGCCAGGCGAGGGAGTAGGGGCTGTTGTTCTCAAGGATTACGATCAGGCTGTACAGGATCGGGATCATATTTATGCCGTGATACGCGGAACCGCTGTCAACCATAAGGGTAAAGCCAATAGCTACATGACACCAAGCCCCCTCCCCATTGCAGATGTGATGGAAGAAGCGTTGAAAGAAAGCGGACTGGACCCTCGATCCATTAGTTACCTAGAAGCTTCCGCCTATGGATCAGACATCGTTGATGCCGTTGAGATGACAGCGGTGACGAAAGCTTTTCACAACCGCCAAGGAGCAGAAGGGGACTATCGACTCGGTTCGGTCAAACCGAATATCGGGCATTGTGAATCGGCTTCCGGCATGTCGCAGCTAATGAAAGTGATTTTGTCCTTACAGCATCAGACGCTGGTTCCAACCCTGATTCCTGACGAACTGAATCCGAATATTCCATTTGATCAACTTCCCTTTCAATTGCAGCGAGAGGTATCGGAATGGAAGCAGGTCACCGTAGATGGGCAGACAGTCCCCCGACGAGCAGGTATTACCAGCTTTGGCGGTGGTGGAGTGAATGCCCATGTTATCGTGGAGGAATACAACCACAATCCATCATCAAGGAGAGTAAACGATTCAGAACCAGAGCTGTTTGTCTTTTCGGCGAAGAATAAAGAAAGATTGCAAGCATACATTCATCGCTGGATTGGTTATCTGCAAAAGAACCAGCAGTTGGATATAGCGAATACAGCCTACACCCTGCAAATCGGAAGAGAAGAAATGCCTTGCCGTTTAGCTGTCATCACCAATGATCAGACAGAACTTTTAGAGCAACTGGAACGCTGGTTGGAACATCAAGAAGAGACGGAACATTGCTTTTTTGGAGACCTCAAGGAAAACAAAGAAATGATGCCAGACCGAGTTGCTCAGGCAGTCAAACCGGGAGATATAAGGGAACTGGCAAAATTGTGGGTTCTCGGCAATCCTATCCCTTGGCAGAAGCTGTATGAAGGGAAGGAGTTATCCAGAGTAGCTAAGCTCCCAACCTATCCGTTTAAGAGGAGAACGTGCTGGATAGAACGCAATCAAACGAATCGCACTAGGAGGGAGACGAGCATGAGATCCGCTCATCCAGAATTCGAAAACAAAGCGGTTGAAATTTACACATATAGCGCCAATAGCAGCGAAGCGGAGTTTTCGGAGGATTACTTGACCGTATGTCCATTTGAAAGGAAGATTCCAGGCTTTTCAATGAGCCGCGTCATTTTGAACCCGGAAAAATATCCGTTGGAAAGAGAAATGGTAAGAGAGAAGCAAGTAGAGATGCGCCAGGTGCTTTTTTGTAAAGAAAATTTCTCTCGTGTGCAAAAAGTGCTGGACTTCGGATGCGGTCACGGGACAGATGTGATTCAAATAGCAGAGCTCTATCCGCATATCAAAACGCATGGATTTACGATTACGAAGGCGCAAGCTGAGCTAGGCAATCAACGAATCGCGCAGAAAAATCTAGGGGCTCGTGCGAAAATTTTCAATAAAGACAGCTCTAAGGATGCCTTTCCCGATCTCTACGACATGATCGTCGGGATTGAAGTGAGCTTCCATATTCGAAATAAACACGGACTATTTCAAAATATCTCCTCTTCTCTGAACGAAGAAGGAACCGTTCTGTTGATCGATTACATAGCCAATACGCGAGGACCAATCGTAGACCAGAACGTCGAAGTCAGCATTCCTACCGTACAAGAATGGATTGAGCTTTTAGCGGAGCATCAGTTAGTGATCGATGAAATCATTGACGTATCGCCGCAGATTGCTAACGCCTTGCATGATCCCGATGTGGAACAGTACATCAAGCATCTGCCTAAAGCTGTACAAGATTTGTATATCAATACGGTGAATCAATCCATCTCGCTCGAACGAGGGTGGATCAGCTATTGCTTGTTTAAGCTGAAAAAGGCTCCGCATCTTACGTACACGAAGCGTTGTGAATGGAATGCCAGCAAACTATCGAAGAAAAGACCTTATCCAGAAGCGTTAGCGGAAATGATAAACAGCGGTTATATTCCGTATCCGAAACAGCAAACGAGAACTCAGCCGAATCCAAATCAGGATGACAATAGCTTTCATTGCAATAGGCGAGCAATGAAAGAATCCTTGGTTGAGGCTTTTGCTGCCGTTTTAGGTCTTCAACCAGAAGAACTGGAAGAAGTAGAGACCTTAAAGGATATGGGGATTGGCTCACTTAATGCCGTTGCCTTATCCGAAATGATTAACAGTAAATTCAATCTGAAGCTACCGACCAGCGTTGTGTTTGAACATAATACGTTAGATGCATTGGCGAGCTATATTGCTAGCCATTTGCAGCAAGACGAGCCTAGCCAGCTCCATCCAAATAAACAATTAGTGTCGGATGCTCAAAATCAACCAATATCATCTGAATATTCTGAACGAAAACGCAATTTGTCGTCAGATCAGTCCATTCCAGATCGGACAAAAATCAAAGCGAGCCTGATTGAGGTCTTTTCTACCGTTTTAGGCTTGAGTCAAGAAGAGCTGGAAGAAGTGGAAACCCTTAAGGACTTGGGTATTGGATCGCTCAATGCCGTTCAACTATCCGAAGCTATCAATAGCAAGTTTCATTTAAAACTACCAACGAGCGTCGTGTTTGAGCATAATTCGCTAGAAGCATTGGCGAGCTACATCGCGACTCAGCTACCAGAGCGACAACCAGCGCAGGCAGAAGTGTTTGATAGTCTTGAAGCGAAGCCAACGTATACAGAGATAGTCCCATTGCGAAATATTGGCTACGATCCACCTAGAGCAGCCTCCGATGATATTGCGATCATTGGGATTTCCTGCCGCACAGCAGGTGCTCGGGGGCAAGATGAATTCTGGGAGCTCGTCAGTGAGGGCAGAGATTGCATCAAAGAAGTGACCAATCCAGACTGGCGTGCCTTTTTCAAAGAAAATGCACTCGTCGATATGCCGATCAAATACGGGGCGATGGAGGATATTGAATATTTTGATCCAGCTTTTTTCAAAATTTCTCCGACCGAAGCCCAATCGATGGATGTCACGCAGCGCATCCTTTTACAAGAGAGCTATAGAGCATTAGAGGACGCAGGCTACACCCCGTCCATGCTGAGGGGACAACCTGTTGGAACGATCATTGGCGCGATGGCGGGAATGACCGTAGAACAAGATTTCTCTCATTTTGGCATGCTCGGATCAGATACGAGTATACTCGCCTCGCGAATCGCTTATTTCCTTGACCTGAAAGGACCAGCTTTAGCTGTGAACACAGCTTGCTCATCCTCATTGGTGGCGATCGATATTGCTTGCCAAAAGCTGAAGACGGAAGAGGTCAATCTGGCTATCGCAGGAGGAATTACGATTTATTCCCATCCTGCTCCGTTTATCTCGATGAGTAACGCAAGGATGCTATCTCCTACAGGGGAGTGCCGCCCGTTTGACAATGGTGCGAATGGCATTGTCGTTGGGGATGGGGTTGGTGTTGTGATTTTAAAAAGATTGCAAGATGCAGTACGGGATAACGACAGCATCTATGGTGTTATCCGCGGCAGTGGAACCAATCAGGATGGACGGACATTGGGCATTACCGTGCCTAGCTTCCAAGCGCAAAGCGACCTGCAAAAATCCATTTACGCGAAAAAACAGATTGAAGTGGAAGACATTCAATATATCGAGGCACACGGAACCGCGACAAAATTAGGGGACCCTGTAGAGATTCATGCGCTGAGTGAATCGT
Organism: Brevibacillus brevis NBRC 100599; assembly: GCF_000010165.1. NCBI lineage: Bacteria > Bacillati > Bacillota > Bacilli > Caryophanales > Paenibacillaceae > Brevibacillus > Brevibacillus brevis. The sequence goes on along the minus strand of NC_012491.1, from coordinate 4,171,006 downwards.
TCCGCCAATTCACGCCGAAGAAACGATTCTGCGCAATTGGTTCTTTGAAAGCCAATATCGGGCATACCACAGCAGCGGCTGGGGTGTTGAGTGTCATTAAGGTTTTACTCAGCATGAAAAACAGGAAGATGGCTCCTTCGATCCATTTTGTCAAAGAGAATGAACACATTGATTTTGAAAACAGCCCTGTTTATGTGAATACCAAGCTGCAGGATTGGCAGACCAATTCCAAAGGCTCTCGATTGGCTGCGGTCAGCTCTTTTGGCTTTAGCGGCACCAATGCTCATCTAGTGATCGAAGAGTTTGATAGAAGTAACATAAGATTCTCTACTCCTGATGAGGGTCAAGAGATCGCGACGGGAGTCTTCGTGCTGTCAGCTGAATCACGTGAGCAATTAGTGACCTATGCCAAGCAAACCAAGGCATTTGTAGAGAAGCACCCTGATGTGAACCTGGCAGATTTCCTGTACACCTTTCAGACTGCAAGGGAACCCATGTCTCATCGAGTAGCAGTCGTGGTACACAGTAAAGAACACCTCATTGCACAGTTAGAGCAATTCATACAAGGGACTGGGGAAAAAACGGCTGATCTGTTTATCGGAGAAAGAAACAAAACGGGCGGCATCAAGATCGGTGATACAGAAGAGGGAAGGGATTTTATCCGCAATCTCGCTCTGAACAAGAAAATCAAAAAGCTGGCGGAGCTATGGGTTCATGGGAACGAAATAGAGTGGGAGGCTCTTTATTCAAAAGGAATGGTGAGCCGTCTATCAGGTCTGCCAAGCTACCCATTTGCCAAGGAGCGATACCGTTTACCCAAAGTTGTCGTACGCAACCAAACCCATCAAGAAGCCGCCGCCACCACGGAACTGACAGCAGATAAACAGGGACACAGAGCAGTAGATATAGCCCAACCAACGGAGGTAACTCGTGTTCAGGCTGATGAAGACGACACACCACGTAACGAGCTAGTGAGAAAAATTGCTGCAGCTTGGGAAGAGGTACTTGGCGTGAAAAAGGTTGACATCCATAAAAACTTTCAAGACCTGGGCGGCGATTCAATCATGGCCACGCAGATTATTTCCAGATTGAAAAATAGCTTCCCGGTTGATGTGAATCTGGACAATCTCTTTTCGGCGCCAACTGTTGCAGGAATGGCAGAACTGATTGAAGAGGAACTAATTGCTGTTATTGATGAACTTCCAGAAGAGGCGATTTTGGAGCTATTAAGTTGATGAATTCAACAGGTGGGAAGGAGAGCAATCCGATGATCAACGATAAGGAATCCGCGAAATCAAGAGATGAGATACTTGCCGAGAGCAGATCGAAGCTTTCTGAGAAGAAACTGGCCTTGCTGGAGAAGCTGAAAGGCTCAAAACTGGAGACGAAAAAGACAGGGATTCCGCGGCGTTCAAGAGAGGGCTTCGTGCCCCTCTCTTTTGCCCAGCAGAGACTATGGTTTTTAGACCAGTTGGTACCAAACAGTCCTGCTTATAATGTGGTGGCCGCCTTCCATCTATCGGGTGAGCTTCACACAAACATCATGGAGCGGTGCGTGAATGAGATCGTGAAGCGCCATGAAGCCCTGCGAACCACCTTTCAAGTCGCAAACGGAGAGCCGTATCAGCTAATTGCTCCTGCCTTGCAAATTCCTTTTCCCATCGTCGATCTTACAGGATATCCCGAGGCAAAGAGGGAGGATGAGTTTCGCCGACTCGCAAAAGAGGAAAGCTTGTATGTTTTCGATTTAACCAAGGGACCCCTGTTGCGTGTTACGTTATTCAAACTTGGCGAGGATTTGAACATCCTGCTTTTAAACGTTCACCATATCATCATTGACGGTTGGTCAGTTGGGGTTTTCTTCAGAGAAATGGTTCTGCTTTATCAGGCCTATCTGGCGGGCAAGCCTTCCCCGTTGCCTGAGCTTTCGATCCAGTATGCCGATTTTTCAAGCTGGCAGCGGGAGTGGCTTCAAGGAGAAGTGCTGGAGAAACAGCTCTCTTACTGGAGAGACACTCTTGGAAAAGAAAGCAGCGTGTTAGAGCTGCCAGTAGACCGTACACGACCTCCCATCCAAACGTTTCAAGGAGGGAGCCTAAAGCTACAAATTCCCTCTTCCCTTTCCCATGCCATAAAAGCGCTGAGCGAGCAGGAAAATGCCACGCTGTATATGGTCATGATCACTGCGTTAAAAATATTGCTGCACCGTTACAGCGGGCAAAATGATATCCGGGTGGGAGTGCCCGTAGCAAACCGTAACCGAGTGGAAATAGAAAATTTGGTTGGATTTTTTGTAAATACGTTGGTTCTCAAAACGGATGTTTCCGGCAATCAAAGCTTTAGAGAGCTGTTGTCACGTGTGAGAGAAACAGCGAACAGCGCATACAGGCATCAGGACGTACCGTTTGAACGATTGGTGGATGAATTGCAGCCTGAGCGTAATATGAGTCAAAATCCACTATTCGAAGTCTGCTTTGTGTTGCAAAACTTTCCTATGCCGAAAAAATCGGACATGTCTGCATTAGGCTTTTCCTTGGTCAAATTTGAAGAGTTCCGTAACAACACATCCAAGTTTGACCTCTGGATTCAGGTTGTAGAAAAAGGGGATATCCTTGACCTCGACGTTGAGTTCAATTCTGATATTTTTAATGAATCGACAATCAGTCGTCTGCTAGAAAGCTTTACAATCGTGCTGGCAGGTATTGTCGCGAATCCGAACCAGCCGATTGCTGATCTGCCGATTTTGACCGCTGCTGAAGAGCAAAAGCTGTTAGTTGAATGGAACGATACGAAGACGTACTACCCAGAGCAAGATATGTGTCTTCATGAAATAATCGAAGCGCAGGCTGCCAAAACACCAGATGCGCCAGCCGTTATTTTTGAAGAGGCCCAACTCACTTACCGTGAATTAGATCATCGGGCGAATCAACTGGCGAATTATCTACGTAAACAGGGTGTAAGAGCGGAAACGCTTGTGGGTATTTATATGGAGCGCTCCTTTGAGATGGTCATTGGGCTATTAGGTATCCTCAAAGCAGGCGGAGCCTACGTTCCCCTAGATCCGAGCTATCCGCAAGATCGGGTGGCCTTTATGATCACGGATGCGAATCCTTCTTTCCTCTTGACTGCGGAGGCGCTGAAGAACACGCTGCCTGAATACGATGGACAACTAATCTGCCTCGATTCAGATTGGGAGACAATTGGCATGGAGAGCCATGTGGCGCCCGGAAGCGGAGTCAACAGCGATAATTTGGCGTACATGATTTACACCTCAGGTTCTACTGGTAAGCCAAAAGGGGCGATGAATGCCCATCGTGGTATCGTCAACCGACTTTTGTGGATGCAGGAACAATATCAACTGAATGAAACCGATCGGGTGATGCAAAAGACGCCTTTCAGCTTTGATGTATCGGTATGGGAATTTTTCTGGCCGTTAATGACGGGCGCCTGCATGGTAGTAGCTCGTCCAGAAGGACACAAGGATACGACCTATCTGGCACGCCTGATCAAAAAAGAGAAAATCACCACCATGCACTTTGTTCCTTCGATGCTTCAAGTATTCCTGGAGGAGACGGAAATTAGTGGCTGCGATACGCTTCGACGCGTCATTTGCAGTGGGGAAGCCTTATCTTATTCAACGCAGGAGCGCTTTTTCGAGTGTCTCGATGCGGAATTGCACAACCTGTATGGTCCTACCGAAGCGGCGATTGATGTCACGTACTGGGCATGTCAAAAAGGAAGCAAGCTAAGATCCGTGCCGATTGGACGTCCTGTGGCAAACACCCAAATCTATCTGTTAGACGAGCACTTAAAGCCTGTTCCCGTAGGTGTCTCTGGCGAACTGCACATCGGTGGTGTGCAACTGGCTCGCGGATACTATAACCGACCTGAGCTGACAGAAGAGAAATTCATCCCTGATCCGTTCAGCAAAAAAGAAGGGGCACGCCTTTATAAAACAGGGGACTTGGCGCGTTACCTGCCGGATGGAACAATCGAGTATTTAGGCCGAATTGATTTTATGGTCAAACTCAGAGGGTTCCGTATCGAGCTGGGTGAGATTGAAGCTGTATTAGATGAACATCCACGTGTACAAAAATCGGCTGTGATCGTTCATGAATCCGAGCAGCGACCAGGGCATAAGCAGTTGGTATCTTATATCGTGCCAGATTCACAGTCCAAGGAAAAACTGAAAAAGGCAACAGAAGAAGCGCTTCCTGCAGAACAGGTATCAGAATGGCAGGATGTCTTTGATAAAGCCTATGATGATGAAAATAAATATGAGGCTGATTTCAACATCACCAGCTGGAACAGCAGCTATACAGGTGAGCCTCTTTTAGCGGAAGAAATGCGCGAATGGGTCAATTCGACGGTGGATCGTATCCTAGCCCTGCAACCGAAAAAGGTACTCGAAATCGGGTGCGGTACAGGGCTGTTGTTATCTCGAATTGCGCCTCATTGTGAACAATATTGGGGAACGGATTTTTCGTCGATGGCGTTGGATTATATTACTGCGAATCTGATCAACCAACGAGAGGATTTATCCAATGTTACATTGCGTAAGAGCTATGCGGATGATTTTAGTGGGCTAAAGGGACAGAAGTTCGATGTGGTCGTGCTCAACTCTGTGGTGCAGTATTTCCCGGATGCGGACTACCTGTTGGATGTGCTGAAAAAGGCCATACACGCCATGAATGACAAAGGAACCATTTTTGTCGGTGATGTTCGTAATCTTTCTTTACTGCAAACCTTCTTCACTGAGGTAGAGATGGAAAAGTCACCGGCGACGTTGACCATGGATCAATTGCAGCGCCGCGTACAGAAACGAATGAGACAAGAGCAGGAGCTGGTTATCGATCCTGCCTTTTTCTATGCGCTTCAAGAGCAGCTGCATCAAATCAGCCATGTAGAAATCAAGCTGAAGCGCGGAAGTCATCATAATGAATTAACACGCTATCGCTATGATGTGGTTCTTCATCTTGGCAAAAAAGTGCAGCCGATTGAGGACTTTTCCTGGCTGGATTGGCATGAAGAGGGACTCCAAAATATAGATGGACTTCGCCAAATCATGACCAAGTATAAACCGCAAGTTTTGGGTCTTACGAATATTCCTAATCTACGGTTGGACAGGGCGAATCGATACCAGTCGTTGCTTGCTGACAAAGATGTAGTCAAAACGGTGGAAGAGCTAAGAACAGATCAAAACCTTCCAGGCATTGGAATAGACCCTGAGGAGCTTTGGAAGTTGGGTGCTGAGCTTCGATACAGCGTAGATATCGCTTGGATGGGGGATAGAAAGGATGGCAGCTATGAAGCTGTGCTCCGACCTGAGCATTTACTAGAAAAAAGACAGCGTAACACAGTTGTCACCCCGTGGCACCGTCCAGTGAAGAACTACCAGCCGATCGAATCGTATGCGAACGATCCTTTGACAGACAGAGTTGCTCGCCAGTTCATTCCAGAGCTGCGCAGTTATTTACGGGATAAGCTACCAGATTACATGGTTCCGTCCATTTTTGAGTTTATCAAGGAAATGCCAGTGAACATGAATGGAAAATTGGATCGCAAAGCACTTCCTACGCCGCTTATGGAAGTGCCAGAGATGGAGGGGGATTTTGTACCACCGACAACGGAGACGGAAAAAATTCTTGCCGATGTTTGGGCTGAAATATTGGGCTTGGACAAGGTTGGCATACATAATAGCTTCTTCGGATTGGGTGGCGACTCCATTCATACCATTCGAGTGGTTGCGAGAGCAAAACAACACGGTTTGGAATTGACTCCACAGCAAATTTTCCAATTCCAGACGATAGCTGAACTGGCAGAGGTTGCAGGTGCGGCTTCCACCCAAAGTGCGAAACGAACGGCAACAGTAGAGTTACCCACGCTTGATAAACATCAGCTGGATCGGATAAAAGCAGACAACCCATATATGGAGGATGTATATCCGCTGACCATCATGCAAGAGAATATGCTCTATCGATACAAACATCATCCAGAGCCTGGTTTAAATGTGGTTCATCATGCTTTTCGCATCGAGGGTGGTCCTTTCCACGTAGCTGCATTTGAGCAGGCATGGCAGCATCTCATCCAACAATTCCCTGCCTTGCGAACCTCCTTCGTCTGGGAAGAGCTGGAGGAACCGATGCAGATCGTGCATGAGAAAGTAGATATCCACATCAAACAGGAAGACTGGCGCGGCATTCCGGAAGAAAATCAACAGGAACAATTGCAATCCTATATTCAAAAGCTAAGAAAACAAGGATTCGAGATGGGCCAAGCACCACATGCGCATCTGGCTCTGCTTCAAGTAGGAGAGGATGTCTACTACTTTATTTATGTCTTCAACCTGATGTTGCAGGACGGTTGGAGTTATACGTTGATCGTGAAGAGACTTTTTGAATATTATCAAGCGTTTTCCCAAGGGAAGGCGATTGAGATTGTGCCTGTATATCCGTATCGGAACTATGTTGCGCTACAAAAACAGCAGGACTTAACAGATGCCGAGCTGTTTTGGAAGAAAAATCTGAAAGGAATGACCAGCTCCACGCTTGAATGGTCACAGGCGAGCAGAAAGAATCTTCCTGCCGACGAGCCTCCTTATTCTCAGGAAAGGTTCATCGTATCACCAGAAGTCTCCTCGGCGTTGTTATCCTTGTCCAAGAAGTACCATCTGACGCCATATACATTGGTACAAGGAGCTTGGGCATTGCTGCTCCACCATTACAGCGGCAAGGAAGACGTTGTATTTGGAACGATTTTCTCCGGCCGTAGCATAGCGATGATGGAGGTCGAGCATTCTGTCGGGCTTTTCTTCAATATTCTGCCCATTCGCGTGAGCATTGAGCAAAACATGAGGTTCTTGTCCTGGCTCCAAAACATGCAGTCCAAGGTAGTAGAGACGAGTCAGTATGAATACACGCCGTTGAAAAAAATATACGAGTGGTGCGATATTCCACGGGATCGGCTTTTGTTTGACAGCTATCTGGTAAGCGAACAGCTCCCGGATTTCTCTTCCGTGTTTAGAGGATTTAATGATGTCCTCGGTGCTACCATCTATGATTCGATCGCGCAGACGGAGCATCCATTACGAGTAGAGATCCTTTTCTATGAACAAGTGCTAGTCTTGCATATCAACTACTATCGTCGCTTCTTCAACGATCAGGAAATTAGCAGTATGCTGCAGCACTTGAATGCTCTTTTAGAAGGATTGGTAGCGAACCCAGAGCAAAAGGTAAGCGAGCTAGTCCGTGCGATAACGCATCATCCCCAACACTAAATTTGCGAACAAGAGGAGAGGTTACTATGTGTGGAATTGTGGGATGGCTTGATTGGGATGACGATTTGTCATCCCAGCATGCTATTTTGCAGAAAATGGCTCAAGCGATCCAGCATCGCGGGCCAGACGAAGAGGGGTATTGGTTGTCCCCTCGGGCAGCAATTGCGCATCGGCGCCTGATTGTGATCGACCCAGAAGGTGGCAAGCAGCCCATGATCTACCGAGAAGGAGATCAGACATGTGTCTTATCGTTCAATGGCGAAATCTACAATTATTTGGAGCTGCGCCGCCAGTTAGAGCTGCTTGGACACACTTTTCAAACCAATTCTGACACGGAAGTATTACTGCACGCTTTTTTGGAATGGAGAGAGGAATGTGTCCGTCATCTCAATGGAATTTTTGCATTCGCCATTTGGGACGAAAAAAATCATCGCATGTTTTTAGCACGTGACCACTTGGGTGTAAAACCATTGTTTTATTGTCAACGTGGGAGCTCGTTCTTGTTCGGCTCTGAACTGAAAGCCTTGCTTGCCCATCCAAAAGTGAAGCCTGAAGTTGAAGCGGATGGGTTAGCAGATATTATCGGACTCGGTCCGGCGAGAACGCCTGGATTTGGTATTTTCCGCAATGTAAATGAGGTTCGAGCTGGACATTGTGTAACAGTTACAAAGGATCAAATCAGGACAAGGCCATACTGGAAACTGGAGAGCAAGGTGCATACCGATGATTTGGATACAACGACAGAAAGGATACGTGCCCTGTTACAAGACACGGTAACGCGTCAGTTAATCTCTGACCTGCCATTGGTTAGTATGCTGTCTGGCGGTTTGGACTCTAGTGGCCTGGTCGCTTTAGCCGCTGAAGAGCTTCGTAAAAAAGGGCAGACGTTGCAAACCTATTCGGTAGATTTTGTTGACAATGATCAGCATTTTGAAGAAGGCTTGCTGCACATTAGCTTGGATGCGCCATGGGCAAAAAAAGTCTCAGAGCATGTACAAACGAGACATCAAGAGATTACCTTCAACGCTCAAGATCTGATCACTCATTTTCATATGCCGTTGCGAGCGCGTGATCTCCCGGGATTAGGGGAGACAGATACCTCGCTCTATTTGTTTTGCCGGGAAATGAAGAAAAAAGCGACCGTCTCGCTATCAGGTGAATCGGCAGACGAAGTGTTTAACGGGTATCCTTGGTTTCAAAAGGAGAAATTCTTGAATTCAGGCAAATTCCCTTGGATGGAGCATGACGGGTGGAGTTCCTTTTTAAATGAAGAAGCCATCGAGAAGATTCGCCCACAAGAATACCTTCGCAGGCGGTATGAGGAAGGGATTGCAGAGGTGCACCCTTTGGAAGGGGAGACAGCTCTGGAAGCTCAACAACGCAAAATGTCGTACCTTTTTATCACTCGCTTTCTCCCGCTGCTATTGGATCGCAAGGATCGAATGAGCATGTATACGGGGTTTGAAGTACGTGTTCCCTATTGTGATTACCGCTTGGTTGAATATTTATGGAATGTCCCATGGAAAGTAAAAAATATTGATCAAATCGAAAAAGGCTTGCTTCGCAGAGCGTTCAAAGGCTATTTGCCGCAGGAAGTATTGTACCGCAATAAAAGCGCATATCCGATGACCTATCACCCAGAGTATTACCATGCGATTTTGGACCATATGAAGCAAATTCTGGCGAATCCCAATTCGCCTTTATTACCCTTGATTAATAAGTCTGTGATCCAATTTGTACTGGATGGTAAAGCCCCTATGAATCTCGCTCAATCAACCAAACTGATCGAATACCTCGTCCAAATAAATATGTGGTTAGAGGAATACAAGATTTCCATTCGATAGAAGCCCAAGAATCTGCTGATAAAAAGGACAGTCAGGATGTTTTTTAGTTGAAGGGGTGTGAAAGAAATGAATGTCGGTGAAGTAAATCAGAACATGGCAATCCCGCAACGACTGCCTGCAAACGGGAGTGACAGGTTTAATTACATGGTTAGCTATCTTTCCGATTGCCAGCTACAAATGGTGCTGGAAATGGACGGACAGGTGAATCAACAGCGATTGCTTCAAGCGATGGAGGCAAGCACCATTGCGGAACCGATCATTGGTTGCCGTTTTATAAAAGATCCAGTCCGCCCCTATTGGGAGCGACGCAGCGATTTGGCGTCAAGCGGTTGGTGTTCCTTACAACTTCTCAGTGAATCCGATTCCGTAGAGAAAGCCATACAGGAGTGGCTGTCGAGCCCAATAGACATCGATGCTGATGCGATGGTCAAAATTCGCATTCTGCGTACCCTGACCAAAGATATCATTTGCATCAAACTGAATCATCTATGCAGTGATGGAGCAGGGCTGATCGAGTATGTTCACTTGTTAGCGTCGCTATATAGTGAGCTTGCCAAAAACCCTCGCTACGTTCCCCAATCAAACCCCGAGGGCAGGGATCAGAGCCGTTTGTTCAAGGAGATGGGTATCCCAGCTGGCGGGATGCCGGAAGCCCCAGAACCCCAGGGACCAACACTTCCGTTTATGCCTGGAGAACCAGCCAAAAGGAGACAAGCCATTCGCAGAATACCGCGCGAAGTGTGGCTGGAGCTGGCGCATGGATTTAAACAAAAAGGGTTCACGGTAAATGATGTGCTATTGGCTGCCTACATGCGAGCTTTATATCAACAGATGGAGAATGTTCCGGCAGAGCAAATAAAAGTCATGGTGACAGTTAATGTAAGGAAATTCTTACCCAAAGGCAAGGCAGACGCGATTTACAACTTGTCTGGCGTTGTTCACGCTACTATGAATCAAGCAACAGGGACATTTGCAGATAAGGTAAAAGAAGTGGCCGAATTCATGAAGAATCAACGCGATAATAAAGAGATTTTGCATGATGCGGTAAACACGTTTGCCTTTGTGGAAAATTTCGAGTTCGATCACACCTTGAAGATCATTCAGGATGTAAGAAAACAAATTGTAGCAGATGGAAAAAGTACACCAATATTATCAAATTTCGGTATGATTAGTACGAGTCAAATAACATTCGATGATGTGAAAGTCGCAGGGGCGTATATCGTCTCGCCAGCCTATTACGCACCAGGATTGATGCTTGGAGTCAGTACGTATCAAGATTGCATAACCCTCACTATTTCCTTCTTTGAATCGAATACAGATAGTGGGTTAATAGAAAAACTCCTAGATACCATGATAGAGGAAATCAAGTCCTACCGAGTGTAGCAGTTTGCAGCAATTCCCTACTTATTTAAATAAGGAGTGATTGAAATGAATAAAATAGTATTCCCTAATGAAATATCAGGTGCCGAGAATCTGCAACAACAGTTTGAACCATACGGCTGGTATGCCGAAATGAGAAAAAATAGCCCGGTCCATTACGATGAAAAGCAACAGGTTTGGAACGTATTTCTCTATCCGGATGTAGAGCGTGTGCTGACCGATTACCATCTCTTTTCAAGCGATACAGGCAAACGAATCGCCGGTTCCCTTGCATTGAAAGAAAAGGGCATCACAGAGATGGACCCGCCTGATCATGGAAAAAGGAGAGCGCTTTATACAAAGGCCTTTTCAACCAGAACACTTCAGGAGTGGGAGCCGCGCATTCAAGAAATTTCACGTCATTTGCTAGAGGAAGTAAAAGAAAAGCAAAGCATCAGAATTTTAGGTGATCTCGCAACCCCGATGCCGGTGATTGTCATTGCCGATTTGCTCGGTGTACCGTCCAGTGATTGGATGCTGTTCAAACAATGGTCCGATGTTCTCATCACTTCCGGGACCCGCGAAACGTATGAGGATATTACCCTTAAAAAAGAAGAAATTATGAAAGAAATGGCTGTTTATCTCTCGCCGATCATTCAAGAAAAAAGAGAGAACCCGGCAAAAGATTTCCTCTCCGATTTAACGCAAACAGAATATAAAGGCCAAAAACTATCTGACCGCGAGATTATTGATATTGCAATTAGCTTACTGCTCGCAGGAAATGTAACGACAAGTACGCTCTTGTTCAGTGTTTTCTACTGCTTTTTACTGGATCGACCAGGCGTATATCGTGAATTAAGAGACAATCCGGAACTGGTAGATCAAGCGATCGAGGAAGTGTTACGCTTCCGTCCGCCAGCACAGGTTTTGATGCGCAAGGTTCAAGAAGATACGGATATGTTCGGAAGTCTGATGAAAAAAGGAGAGATCGTCATGGCATGGCTCGGTTCTGCCAATCGTGATGAAAATACCTTTGCACAGGGAGATCAATTCGATATCCATCGACCGAATAGCAACAAGCATTTATCCTTTGGAAAAGGCTGCCACTTATGCCTGGGAGCACCACTATCCAGACTGGAAGCAAAGGTGATGCTAACAGAAATGCTCAAGTGCTATTCTGACATCTCAATCGGCGGATTTGAGAACGATCTGATCCTCCATGTGACGAGAGACTAATCAATCATATTTTCTTATCAAGCAGTTGAGCAGGAAGAGATTCCTGTTTAACTGCTTTTTTTTTTTCGGAAAATCAAATGTGGAGGGATGTACGAAGAGAAAAATAAAAAAGTAAGGACAGGGAATTCCTTACTTTTCAAAACTTATCTTTTCGAATCAACAAATAAACAATCAACCCAATAATCGGAAAAAACAATAAAGCAATAAGCACGATGATAGAGAACTCCTTGCTATTCCCTCGTCTCCTTGCATCACGGTATGCCCAAATGCTGATGACAATATTAATCACGTTCAAAAATAAGAGGAGAAGGACGGGGAGAAACACAAAAAAGGTAGAAGGAGCATCGCCTACACTAACCAAAAGATCACCTGCTTTTGAATGTTTTCAAGACTTTCCCAATTATATAAAAAGATGATCGACTTGTGAAATCAATTTATTCTATCGGCGTAAAAATTGGTATAATCGGAATGTATTATTTCTACTTCTTACCATCCTTGGGGGCGCTTAACCATTGAAAAAAACTTTGAATAAAAGAAGATGGCTTTCGATGCTTGGGATGATCGTATTGGTAACCGGATGTCAACAGGAACCGACCAAACTGATCACATCGGAAAACACCGGCCAAACAACAGAGACCGCAGCAAAACCAAGCCCTACTCCACCCGTTACACCCAATCAAGAAACGGAGAAAGAACCAACATCTGAACCCATTCCAGTCTCTAGCCCAAACACAACAGTCCCTACCAACCAACCAGTGGAAGAACAACGAAAAGAACCTCTGTCTCCTTATCAAGTACTTAATAAAATCCGGGAAATAGAAAAAGTGAAAGGGGGAACATATCAGGGGGAGTGGAAAGAGGATGAATACACATTTCACCTACCAGACAAGGATGGAGATGGCCGAAACGCCCGCTATTATGAACGCTCGACTCACCATGTAAAAGTACTTGGAAAAGATGGTTTGAAGGATTTCTATCATCTTTTTGATCCCGCTACTTATCCACAGACAACCTTGGAGGCAAAAAGTATACAGGTGAATCCGGAAACAAGGCAGAAAATGGACAAGATCGAGCAGAAGCTGTATACAAACGAGGATATATTTCACGCCGAATGGTCGCCGAACTTTCAGGCAGTTGCCTATTATAAGGGAACGACCGAAGAGGGTCAGGCATACATTTGGAAGGTTGGCAACGATTCACCCTCCCCAATAAAAGAGGCAGTCATTGACCGCTATTTCTTTACATGGTCTCCCGATTCTGAGTATCTCCTATTGGATACGGGAACGAGCAGACATCGCGGCGGACAAATCTATCAGGTAGCAAACGATAAAATGAGTGAGCCTTTTTCGTATATTTCCCAATTCCATTTCTCACCAGATTCGAGATGGGCAGCATTTTCTTTATCAAGTGGGAGAGTTGCGAAAGAAAAATACGGGATGGAAGACGAAGATACAGAAGACATATGGCTGTATGATTTGGCTACCATGAAGCAGAAAAAGCTGCTTCAAGCCGATGATCATACGGACTACTTCCCACTCGAATGGAAGAGTGAAACCGAGCTTCTCTACTGGAAGAAAGATTATCAGAAGAATACGGAAGAAGAGTTAACGCTGACGATTCCTCAAAGGTAGTAACCCAATACCCTCTATGTGATGTAGAGGGTATTGGCTATGTTCTGGAAGGAAACTTCCCCCGAACCTCCTCTAGAAAAGCCTGCATCGCCGGGGCCAAATAACGATTTTTCAAGTACGCCAAGTAAACTGTCCGCTCCAACGCAGGCGAATCAATCGTTTTCCGAACAAGCGAAGCATCTGTTGATCCAGACAAATAGTTCTCCGGAATAATCGTAACCCCCAGATTCTCTCTCACTAATGTCAACGCAGTTTCAAAGCGCTCAATCTCAAATTTGATTTGCGGGTTGACTTGTTCAAACGAAAAGGCTGTTAAAATATCCTCCCTTGTCTGAAATCCCTCTGTACTAATGATGAATGGCTCATTAGCCAAGTCTTTCAATCGAACGGATTCTTTTTCCGCCAGCGCATGATCCTTGTGTAGCACCAGCATTAAGCGCTCATCATACAGGGGAAAGGATTCGATATCGTCTTCATCGATGAATTGGTTGGTTATGAGCAAGTGCGTATGATACTTCCGCAGTGATTCCTTTACAGCCTTCCCGCTTAGCACCTCGATTAGCTTGATGTTAATAGAGGGAAAGCGCCCCTGATATCCGCGAATGACCTTTGGAATCCAATGCTTCACGGATTCAATGATGCCGATGATGAGATCGCCGCTCCCGGTCAGCTTCACTTCTTCCATCTCTTTTTTCAGCATGTTCATTTGGGAAAGAAGCAGCAACGATTTCTGATACAAGATTTTACCAGCATCCGTCAGTTCCATTTTCCTCGTGTTTCTCTCGAGCAGTGGAGAGCCGACTTCTTGCTCCAGATTTTTGATCGCATTACTTAAGGAAGGCTGTGAAATATGCAGTTTTTGTGCGGCTTTGGAGTAGCTCAACTGATCGCAAACTGTCACAAAATAGTGCAAATGTTTGATATCCAACTGGATCGCCTACCCTTATTTATAGCTTAAAGCTATCAATTTATTTGAATTATATATTAGAAATAATAAGTTTGTCATTATATAATCAATAAACAAAAGGTTCAGAAAGGGTGAATAGCTTGCCAATGAATGTATCAGCAGATTTGTGGACCGGCCGGACTGACCATACGGAGAGAAGAAGTAGTTTTCGCTACCATCAGATTGTAGAAATAACGGACTTGGATACATTGCAAGCTGCCAAGGATCGTACAGTCGCTATCATTGGGTTTGAATGCGAGGAGGGAGTAAGGCGCAATCAAGGACGATTGGGTGCAGCCAAAGCTCCAAACGCAATTCGGCAAGCGCTTGCAAGTCTTCCTTGGAAGGTGGAGGAAGGAAAACGGATTGTTGATGTGGGGAATGTTGCTTGTCCAAACGAAGAGCTAGAAGCTGCCCAGGAAGAGTTGGGGAATGCCGTCTCTGCGATCTTTTCCAAAGCCATGACGCCCATTATTTTAGGTGGAGGCCATGAGACCTTGTATGGACATTACGTTGGTGTCCGGAAGTATATTGGAAAAGAGGCTTCTCTGGGCATTATCAATATTGACGCTCATTTCGATTTGCGTTCCTATGAAGTTCAGCCTTCATCGGGGACGATGTTTCGGCAAATACTAGAGCATGACAAAAATAGCAGCTATTATGTGCTGGGGATTCAACGCTTCGGAAATACACAGGAGCTATTTGATAAAGCAGATGAGCTTGGTGTGCGCTATGTGTATGAAGAAGAGATGACAGACGCACGAATGGATGAAATTTGTTTATCTGTAAGCGAATTCATCGAAAAGCACGACCATGTCATGCTGACGTTGTGTACAGATGTTTTAAACGCAGCTTTTGCACCGGGAGTAAGTGCTCCATCTCCTTTCGGCTTAACACCGATGGTTGTTCGCACTTTGATCCGTACCGTTGCCGCTCATAAGAAAACGCTTTCTTTTGATATTTGTGAAGTGAATCCGGTTTTAGATGAAAACGGAAGAACAGTAAAGTTAGGTGCTTACTTGACGAATGAAGCCATCATGGGATTACTAGAGAACTAAGGGGAGACAACTATGACGTTAGCACTTAATCAAGTAACGACGATTTTTCTCGCAGTAGCACTTCTCGTATTAGGTACATTTCTCGTAAAAAAGGCTAGCTTCTTGCAAAAGTTTTGTATCCCGGCACCAGTGGTTGGGGGCTTGTTGTTCGCTATCATTGCAACGGCTTTGAAAGCGACCGGAATTTTACAAATTACATTGGATACTTCCTTGCAAAGCTTGTTCATGCTCACGTTTTTTACTACCGTTGGATTGGGAGCGAGCTTTAAGCTGATCAAGCTTGGTGGTAAGCTGCTCGTTATTTACTGGATCGCCTGTGGATTTCTGGCTTTGGCCCAAAACGTAATCGGTGTGTCTTTAGCTTCCGTGTTCGGTATTCATCCGTTGATCGGGATGATGGCAGGGGCTGTCTCAATGGAAGGTGGACATGGAGCGGCTGGCGCTTTTGGACAAACGCTTGAGGATATGGGCATTCAATCTGCGTTGGCGATTGGGATCGCAGCAGCTACCTTTGGTCTCGTAGCAGGGGGCTTGGTTGGCGGACCGACTGTGAAATATTTAATTGCCAAACACGATCTGAAACCGACGGAAACGGAAGAAGTAGTAGAGACAGAAGAAGAAAAAGGACAACCGATTCACTCGAATACCTTCTTCATCCAAGTCCTGTTGATTACGTTCTGTATGGCATTGGGAACGTATTTGGGAGAGCTGTTCTCTACTGCAACCGGATTTGTTTTACCAGGTTATGTGGGAGCGATGTTTGTAGCGGTGATTGTCCGTAATATCGTAGACAAGCTCAATCCAAAGGCAATCGACATGAAGAGCATCAACCTGATCAGTGACGTGACACTCGGAATCTTCCTGTCCATGGCACTGATGAGCATCAAGCTGTGGGAAGTTGCCGATCTAGCGCTTCCAATGCTCGTAATCGTATTTGTTCAAGTAGTTTTCATCGTTTTGTTTGGGATTTTCGTTCTGTTCCGTTTACTTGGCAAAAACTACGACGCCGCAGTCATGGTCGCAGGCTTTACAGGGCATGGTTTGGGCGCTACTCCGAACGCAATGGCGAATATGGCGGCCGTAACGGGACGGTTTGGTCCTTCGCGAAAAGCGTACTTGGTCGTTCCGATCGTAGGTGCCTTTCTGATTGACGTGTTCGCGATGCCAATCATTATTACTACGATTAATTTGTTTAAATAAAGACGATGTAAACATCCCTTCATGCTGGAGAAAGTCGAGCTGGAGGGATTTTTTGTGCTTACAATTACTTTGGCTTACTCTTAACCGTTTAGAGCTTTGCAAATAATAGAGAAAAAAGGAAATATTTTCTTTACTGTTCGTATCGTGTTCGTATATCTTTATATAAGAACGTACGTTCCTATTTTAAATAACTTTGCAAAGGAAATCTCACCCAACGATACAAGTTTCAGGGTAGAGATGTAGAATGCTGGCTTGGTAAGAGACAGCAGGAAGGGGATGAAAAGGGGCAGCAACTCCTAGGTAAATTTGAGGCACGAATGCAGAATCAAAGTTTGCACAAGTAGAAGCCGATGAAAAATATTATTTTGTTTTTTTTGAGAAAATTGTAACCTTTTGTCAATTTTTGCGTACAATCTGGAAGAAACAACCAAAAAGCAGAGAATGTGGAGGGAAGTAGAATGAGAGAACTTCATGCTGATGTGGTAATTATTGGGGGAGGTACTGGTGGCTGCGCAGCAGCACTGGCAGCAGCGAAATCAGGAAAATCAGTTATTATGACGGAAGAAACTGACTGGATTGGGGGTCAATTTACGAGCCAAGCAGTACCGCCAGATGAGCATCCATGGATCGAACAATTCGGTTGCACGCGCAGCTATCGCACATTCCGTGACAGCGTGCGTGATTATTATCGTAACCACTATCCAATGACGGCAGAAGCCCGCGTCATCCCGAATCTTGATCCTGGTAACGGTTCGGTAAGTCGCCTTTGCCACGAACCAAAAGTTGCGCTAGCTGTTTTTTATCAGATGCTTGCTCCTTATATTAACAGTGGTAGACTTACTATTCTGACGAATCACAAACTGCATGCCGTTCGCATGGCTGGCGATAACGTACTGTCGATCACAGTAGAAGATCAGAAGCATCATGATTTTCATGAACTGGTAGCACCTTATTTCTTGGACGCGACAGAATGTGGAGATGTACTCCCACAAGCCGGAGTAGAATACGTACTTGGCGCTGAATCAGTGGATCAAACAGGGGAGCCAAATGCTGTTGTCGGGCCGCCGCAGCCAAATGATATTCAGGCATTTACGTATTGCTTTGCCATGGATTATTTGGAGGGAGAAGATCATACAATTGCCAAGCCGGAAACGTATGACTTCTGGAGAAACTACAAAGCAGATTTTTGGCCGGACAAGCTGCTTAGCTGGACAGGCTCCAACCCGCGAAATACTGCTGAATCTGTACGATATGAGCTGTTTCCGGGTACTAAGTATTTTCCACTCTTCACGTATCGTCAGATTGCTGATCCGAAGAACTTCCAAACCGGATTGTACAAGAGTGGCGTAACGACTGTGAACTGGCCGCAAAATGATTACTGGCTCGGCTCGATCATTGATGTGCCAGAGGAAGAGCGTCAGCGTCACCTTTACGGCGGTAAACAGTTGAGTCTCTCCCTTCTGTATTGGATGCAAACAGAGGCTCCTCGCCCAGATGGTGGACAAGGGTATCCAGGACTGCGACTGCGCAAGGATGTAATGGGAACAGAGGATGGACTGGCCATGTATCCTTATATTCGTGAATCCCGCCGGATCAAAGCAGAATTCACCGTATTGGAGCAACATGTGAGCGCATTTGTCCGCAAAACAGGCAAAGCAGAAGCCTTCGAAGATTCTGTTGGTGTCGGTAGCTACCGAATCGACCTGCATCCGAGCACAGCGAACCGCAATTACGTCGATGTGTCTACCTATCCGTTCCAAATTCCGTTGGGCAGCCTAATCCCTGTGCGTGTAAATAACTTGCTGCCAGCGGGCAAAAATCTTGGGGTTACGCATATTACAAATGGATGCTTCCGTCTCCACCCAGTAGAGTGGAACGTCGGTGAAGTAGCTGGTTATTTGACAGCTTATTGCTTGCAACATGGCCTGACTCCTCGCGCTGTCCGTAACACTCCCGATGAGCTGAAAAAGTTCCAAGCGTTCTTGTACGCGGAAGGCGTAGAGTACTTCTGGCCAACCATGTACGCAGTGTAAGAAGTTAGACGATCTGGTTGCCTGAGTTCGGGATTTTACCGAACTCAGGTTTTTTCACGGAGAGTAAGATTTCCTCGACAGTTTCCTGAGGCGTCTGCTCGGAAGAATCGATCCACATGCCGAGCTTTGGTGTCTCGGTCTGCAAGATTTTATTCAGGTGGGAAATCGTCCAAGCACCATACCCTGTTTTGGGACGGGAAGCTTCTCTTTCTTCAACCGCTTTTTCATTTGGCGTGAGTACTACCACATACAACGGACGGTTTTGAATCATTTCAACAAATTCGCCTAAAAAGGGGCCAATCACAACATCCTGTACAACGACATTAAATCCTTCTTCAAAAAAAGTGTCTGCCGTAGAGGCTGTTATTTTGTAGCGCAACCACAACTGACGAATGGCTTCTTCTGACGGTTCGGGCATATATTCCTCTCTGCCATTTACAATCATTCGTCGGAACGAATCACCTCGCAGATGAACGCCTCGATTCAGCTTTTCAGCAAGTAACTGAGCTACTGTTGATTTTCCCGAAGCCATAATCCCGGTAACGAGAAATATACATCTGTCTGGAGCGTGAACATTGGCATTCTCTTGCATGATCATCCCACCTTACTTATTTGATGTTATGTGAGTTCATATATGGAAATCATTAGATAATTCTTAGTTTTTTGAATCATATCATGGCGGTCGTGAAAACGCGATTTAGAAAACGAGGCACAAATAGGATAATATTTTTCTGCGTGTCGAAAAAGGAAGTACAGTCATACCAAAATGAGGGGGACTTTATCGTGATAGGTCCTATTTTTTTCGCGGGGAATGACTGATTAATAAAGTATTTTCTTAGTGCTTAGGTTAAGATAAGTCCCCTATTTAAGAACTACATGCTACCCGCGTATGTGCTTTAATTTAGTAATTGGAAATGGAATACAATGAGGAGGACGTAGCCCAAGCGAAGGCGCGGGAGCGTCCTTTTTATTGAAACTAACGGGCAGATTACGGCAACTAGTTGATGAATTGAATTCGGCATCTAAGTCACATTTCAAAATATAATTTATTTCGTATCCCATAGCTGCAGCCTTGCTTCCAAAATCTTAGCCACCTGTTCAACCATCTCTTCTGGCGTATATGGCATAGATTGGATGACCCACCACTCAATCAACCCCGTAATGGAAACGGATAAGAATTGCGCCAATATATCCTTGTGGATACCGGTTTCTAGCGTCATTTGATTCACCACCAAGGTGATATTCGCTTCAATCATCTGTGTCATACGGTGTCTGAACGTTGGAATACCTTTATTGGTGATCAAAACGTTATAGGTTGCTGCATGCTCTTTCAGATACGTGAACGCACGAATCAGCAGGTCACGGGACAGTTCATTGGTTGGCCCATTCTCCGGCACACAACTGTCAGCAAGCATCATCAGATAGTTCTCCACGCTCTGTTCCAGCAGGTCATATTTGTCTGTAAAATGCAAATAGATTGTTCCGCGATTGACATTGGCTCGATCCGCAATACCTTGAATGGTGACCCTCTCAAATTCCTGCTCTCCCAACAGCTCAATGAACGCTTGCATAATCACTTGTCTTGATCGCGCGATGCGCCGATCCATGGTTTTCCCCTCTTTCCTGAACACATCCAGCATGCGTTGTTCATTTCTCAACAGAAACGAAAGCAATTAGCCATTGCACCTGCATCCGTTCCAATGATACCTTGATTGTAATGCACAGGTGTTATATATTCAACAACTGTTAATAATGGGAGGGAAATAATATTGAATATACTTGTGTACGGTGCAGGTGTGCAGGGAAGCTATCTGGCATATGTCCTGGTGAAGGGCGGTCATGACGTGACTGTGTTGGCAAGAGGAAAGCGAGCGGAGGAACTGGAAAAGGAGGGACTGGTCATTCGGCATTACCTTCAGCGAAAGACAACTATCGATCGGGTTCGTGTAATTCGTAGACTGGAGTCAAGTGATGCGTATGACTTGATCTTCGTCATGATGAAATATTCGGACTTCGGGGCTGTACTGCCGATCCTCGCAGAAAACATTAGCCGTCATATTGTATTGGTCGGCAATAATATGGATACCTACGCCATGCAGGACTATTTGAGTAAACATGGACAGTCTCCCAAACAGGTCGCTTTTGGATTCCAAGCCACCGCAGGTAAACGTACCGACGGACGAGTCATTTGCATTCGTGGCGGTCACGGGGAGATGATCATCGGGGGTCTGGATGGACCCATTCCGTTTCGCTCCCTGCTGGAACAGGCATTCATGCGAACCAAGTACAAACTTAGTTACCATGATCAGATCGATGCTTGGCTGAAAAACCACATGGTGCTGGTCGTGCCCATGAACATGGTCATTCTGTTCCATGGCTTCCAGATGAAACAGGTTGTTCGTGACGACAGGCGAATGCGTCAGTTAGTGGCAGGGATGGGAGAGGGCTTCCGTGTACTTGACTCATTAGGGTACCCGTTAACACCTCCGGAGCAAGCGTCTTGGATTACCCGCTATCCAAACTTAATCCGCTGGGCGCTGAAGATTTTCTTCATGCTTCCGGTTAGCGGGTTGATTGATGGGACGGCAGTTGAGCTCATAGCTTTGAATGAGGCATTTGCCGAATGGAGGGCTAGGTCGGATGTGCCTACGCCAAATTGGGATGCGTTAGAGGCGGATTGGCTTATTCAATCATAGCCACTGCCGCGGGCCGTGTGATATAGACTGATGTCGGAAGGTGTTGGAGCACTTGCAGGGCCGTACTCATGGCCTGCCTTACCGTTAGAGAGTGAAAGAACATTGTACCATTGCCGAAAATCGGGCAGCATTAAATTGATTTTGCGAATATGTACAAAGTATAATAATTCACTTAGTCAATTGAGCTGTTCTGCTTTGTTAGTTTAATTAAATCCTTGAAAAAGGACATATAGCTCCGTAAAATCCTATCTTCTTTTTTTGCACTATTGAGTGAAGATAGAAATAAAAAGTGTTAGAGATACTCGCAGAGTTCTATTCTTAATGACTTTACTGTTAATATCTCCAAAAATAAGTGAAAATAGTTTTCGTGTTTACTATAAACGATTAGTTGATCGAGGAATGGCGAAGAGAAAAGCAATAGGTGATGTATGCGGTAAGATAGCCCAAGTTTTATACTCATGCCTTAAAAAACAACAAACCGTATGATCCGTTCAAACACGCGAGCAAAATGGGAGTAATCCTTGATGGCGATAAAGTGAAATTAAAGATCCCATCTAATTTAGAAGATTACGAACGTCAGGCAGATGAGTTAGCTGACGATGATGTCTTATAAACGACAGTGTCTTACACTGCCTTAAATAGAACATAAATAGCCCATTGCCCTGCAAATTGGAAATTAAGGAGCTTCCAAATTACGGTGATGGGCTAATTGAATTTTTATAAGCACTACAATACATTAGACTGGATAATAAAGTTCTAGACTGGCTGCCAAGTTAAATGAACGGGCAGTTTAACCCGAATATGGACGAAAGGAAAGGCGTTGCAAATAGAGAATCATATAGATGACATTCTGATTAGGTTGGAAACAATGACAAGAGCAGTGGGACGAGGCGAAGCCAAGATGCAACTGCTCTAAGCGGAGAGGGCTAGCATTTCCTGCAAACATCTCTCCATTCAAACAGACAAACCTCCCCCATTTTCATATGGTAATGCTGTGTAATACCATAACTGTTAATGGAGGTGTTGAGGTATGAGTTCAATAAAGGGAACAAAACGAAAAAAAGCTACGATGACCATGATCGCCGTACCAACCATAATCGTAGCCGGGGAAACATCGAATCTCTCGGGACAAGTCAAGGTGAACGGACGTCCTAAAGCAGGGATCGTAGTCGTTTTTGCAACCGAAAATACTTTTGGTGTCGTAATCCCTGCCTTTACTATTACAGACGCTAAAGGAAATTTCACGGCAAAATTTAGATCGTTTATCAACCCTGATCAACCTGGATTCAGAGCAGTTATCGTCACCGCTGCACTCCCTTCTTTTCCTGGAGTCTCCGCTTCAAGTGTAATTGCAATCCTTCGAGGGCCGGGGTCTAGGAATAGGGTAAACCGACGGAAGATAGTCCAACGGAATTCAGCAAATGTAAGATCGGTTGGTAAAACGAAGCTCGCCTTACGAAAATGAAGCCCAATCCATCCAGTCATGTGGAGTGTTGCTCACTGTTAGTGCGTAAGGACAATTAAATCGTAGATGTTTCAGTGGATCCGGAAAGAAATTTAAAATTACCTGGTGATTTAGAAGACCGGGACCTCTTGCACCATAAGGGGTTCCGGTATACCATTTTGGTACTATCATCTCGCCATACAATATGACGAGGAGAAGAGAACAGCTATCATCTGTGAGTTACTCGTGTGTAAACTAAACCAGGATCATTGTAGAAAAGCGTTGCTCATGGCGGTATCAGTTCATTCCGCACCAAAACATCACATATTTGTCTTAGAAGAACAATCACACATGGAGGTGTCAAAGTATGGTGAACCTGATCAAAATCAGGGCAAGTGTATTTATCCCCTTATCATGGACGGAACCAAGGACTGATCCGCAAACAGGAAAAATCATTCAATTCGAAGGCGATTCGCGTGAATTTACCCCGTATGCGGTTAACACCATGCGTTCCAGAGTGGAGCAAGAGGTTGTCGTAGACTTTATGAAAAAAGAAATTTTTACTTATCAGAACACGGGAATCACAACAGAGAAAATCACGAATCCTGATGGCTCGATTCAGCTGCGAAAGGGAAAAGCGAGTACGGAGGGCATTTTGTGCAGGAATATGATATGGAAAACGGATGAAGAAGTGAGCTTTGAAATGAGCGCAAGTGCGAGTAATCCCCTGAATGAGCATGCACCACCGGTTGACTACTTATTGTCGGTAACGGCGAAAAGGGATGGTCTTGTGCAGATTGAAGGAGCGCATGATGGCTTCCCTTGCTTTGAGTTTTATAAGCAAACGGATTTTGGGCCGTTTGAAACGATTTATACCCATGATTTCCGTGAAACAGGTGATACTCTAGCAGCCTTGGGTGGAGAAATGGAATATCATTTTCGTAAGATGCTGTAAGTAGGCACAAAAAATCTCTCATCATACGTTTTCGAGGAGGTTCTTATCATGAGTAACCCGACGATGTTCGATCAATTCCCTGTCATCGAAACAGACAGATTGATCCTTCGACAACCTGAACAACAAGACATCGAAGATATTCTTGAAGTGTTGTCACATGAAGATGTGGCGAGATACGTAGGGATCGCGAGGTTTGAATCGATCGCAGATGCTGAAAACGAACTTCGGTGGTATCGAGACTTATTTGAACAAAAGCAGGGAATCAGGTGGGCGGTCACGGATCGTTCTACTGGAAAATTTCTTGGCAGCTGCGGCTATAAACATTATCATGCGGTACATAACAAAGCAGAGATTGGGTATGATCTGAATTTTTCGTGGTGGAATAAGGGGATCATGTCGGAAGCACTGCGGCCCATTATCGCGTACGGGTTTACGCATATGCATCTAAACAGAATAGAAGCCGACGCAGATACACGAAATACGGCATCGATCCATTTGCTCCAGAAATTTGGCTTTCAAGTGGAAGGAATCCATCGAGAAACGGAATTTGAAAATGGGATGTACATTGATCTTATGAAGCTGGCGTTGCTTCGAAAAGAATATGAATGGAATTCGTAAAAGAATCGTAGTAGATAAGTGGCGGGGGAATGTACGGAATCTTTCATTGTACAGACCTCCGCTTATTTTCTCCCCACCTCTACAGCCACGCGTACAGCAGACTCAATCGCCCCTTGAATCCAGCCGTGATGTTCATTCGAGGTGTGCTCCCCCGCAAAGTAAATTTTTCCTTCAGGCGCACCAATGTAGGGAGTTAATTCCGTCTCCTGCAACGGTTTGAAAAAGGCAAAGGCACCAGCAGCATAAGGCTGCAACGCCCAATTATGTGTGACCCCCGTTACGAAGGTATTGTACACCTGCTCCCCATGAATGTCAGCCAGATGCTTTACCGCTTGCATCACTTGTTCTTCTCTCGACATGCTGAGCCATGGCAGATCGTCATCCTCCCATGTGTAACTGACCAATACGACACCTCCGGGCTGATCAAACCCGTGGCTGGGAAAGTAGGAGAGACGAATAGGTGAATCCGTTACGGTTTGTCCGCTCCTTATTCCCTGTGCTTCCCAGAAACGCTGAGAAAACTGAATGCCTATTTTAGAGGAGGAAACATAGTGGAGTTGACGAATGGCATCCCATTTTTGATAGGAAAACAGGTCGTACGGTTCGACCTGAACAAACTGCAAGACGGTAAAAGGGATGGTAATAATCGTGATATCACCGGTCACCTGAAATCGTTCGTCTGTGTCAGTACGAACGCCAGAAATGGTTATTTGGTTTCCCGTCTGGACGATTCGCGTCATTTTATGCCGGAAGTATATATGGTCCTGTAATTGTGGGAGAAATGCCTGTGGTAGCTGGTCAAATCCCCCTGTTATTTCGTAAAAACGTGTAGAAGGATCGAACAGGATGAAGTCTCGTAGAATTTCGGGAAAAGCGAGCTCAGGGAAGCCCTCGAAGCCAGTCATGACCTTGATCATATCGATAGCAGGGGAGGATAAGGAAGGGCCAACAGGATTGAAGCGCAAGAATTGATCCATGGAAAAACGATCGTATTTTTGGACGACGATGGGCCAGTTCGTCGCTGGATTGAGTTTGATGAAGTCGATGACAGGATTAATGGCCTGACCGGCTAACTCATTGAAAGTACGGCCTTTTTCATGCGGGGCTACAGGGAAGCGGAGGATGTCGGGATTGCGTTCATAGATCCAACGTCTTGTTTTGATGCCATTTATAGAGAGGATGTCGTTGGAAGAGCTGTTGACAAATGGATGAAGGGGAAGAGAGAATTTCCTCACGTATGCGAGGGTAAGTTCGTGCGTATGAGGAATACGCATGGCCCCAGCTTCTAGATAATGCCCATGGGTAAAAGGAGAGCGCAGTGTGAAAACTCTCCCGCCTATCCGGTCCGCAGCTTCCAAAATCGTTACGTTGTGCCCTGCTGCTTTAAGCAACGAGGCAGAAACAAGACCAGCCATTCCAGCCCCAACGATGATGATATGGAGGGGGGAGTGGGTTTTTGGGAGACCGTTGCGAATAATGGACAGCATGTCAGGTTGTGTTAAGGAGAAGGAGGGATTACCCATCGATTGTCTCCTTTCCATTCTTTTCCGGTACTATGATCCTATTCCATGGATGACGCAGGTATGCGTTGTGTAAGCCGATCATACAGGGCTCTACCATTTTCATCCAAGAAATGATAGGATAGAGGAAAGGGGAACAAATGATCGGAGGGCTTCGCGTGTTACCAACGAATGTTATCTGGAAACCGACGGCAGGTGTCGGATATGAGCACTTGAGAATACGGGAGGGGTCGAACAGAATCCACGTAAATAGCATGGTGATCGGAAGGCTGGATGACGCTACCCTTACCAGAATCCAATATGAAATGGTCCTGGATTCAAATTGGGTCACGCGAGAGGTTTCAATGGGAATCATGGGGGAAGAAGGCGCTTTACATCTTTCATCGGATGGCAAGGGAAATTGGACGAACGAAACGGGTGAGCCCATTTCCGAGCTTTTTGGCTGTATCGATATTGATATTTCTTGTACACCTTTCACGAATACACTGCCAATCCGCCGGTTGTCGTATACCCAATTAGAACCTCAGTATATACAAGTAGCCTATTTCTCAGCCCATGAGCTGACGTACAGACAAGTGCAGCAGCAATATACGTTGCTAGAAAGCAAAGGGGACTCTTCTGTCTATCGATACCTGGCAGGAACATTCATGGAGAACATTACAGTAGATTCGAACGGACTTGTTCTGATCTATCCCGAACTGTTTTTGCGTGAGCAGTTGTAACGAGACAAGAAGTGATCGTTATAACTGAATGGGTTCAAGTCGTCTCAGGCAACATTTTGGAAGCAAAGGAAAGGGGTAAGGGTTTTATACCTTTTCCCTCAAAATCAGCGTTCTACTGCGTGACACACCCATAGTAAAAACGGGGTGCGGTTGGTCTATGAATGACCGCCGCGCCCCGTTCTTTTTATTATTACAATTTTATCTTTTTCTGACTAATTGCGTGTATATATTTCATTGTAAGTTTCCATAACACTTTCCCCAACAAAAACATCAACACACCACTCACAATAGAAATTGGCAAGTACTGCATTGGGCGGGTTGCTGTAAATGCTCCAAATTCGAATGTTATTCCGGCAATATCATGTCCCATAAGATACCCGATAAATTTAATAATTCCGCCTATTGGTGTAATAACTCCACTAATCATTAAAGCAATGGAAAGAGTACTGATAATCGGCAAAACAAAAATACCGCTTACGCTTGCAAAGCTGCTACAAAATGCAAATACAGCGCCGAATTTACGCCAACTAAATGTACTGTTCTTTGAAATGGCTTCACCTAAGTATGCTTTCGCTAATTCTTTTGGGTTTCCTAACCGTTCGATGATTTGCTCAGAAGATACACCATTATGTTGCAATTCAAGCATTACACTTTTGATTTCTTTTACAATGTCAATACGCTCGGGAGTGGACATAGGCTTCAAATGTTTTCCGATTTTTTCAAGATAGTCATTCATAATTTTATCCATAATTTAACTCCCCTTAATTTCTGATATAGCTGTTAATAAATTATCCCATTCTAAGGACATAGCGTTTAAGTATTCGTTTCCTTTTTCTGTAATGGTATAATATTTTCTCGGTGGCAAGCCCTCTGTACTATCTTGCCAAGATGAAGAAATATATTCTTCTTTCAATAATCTTCTAAGCAAGGGATAAATTGTATTTTCTTTTGCAGCAATAATAGGATACTGCTCTAACTTACTTATGATTTCATACCCATAATATGGTCGTTGCTTTATTAGCAATAGAATACAAAAATCGAGTGTTCCTCGCTTAATTTGTGATTTCCAATCTTCTACATTCATGTATTGTACCTCCTGCATATACATCGTACAACACAGTACTTCGTTAATCAATAGTATATCAGAATCTTTTTATTCAACGTAATAGAGATATTTTGAAAGAAATAGAGTACCAACAACCGCCGAACGCAAGCAGAAACAGCGGGCAATGTTACGCATTAGTGGCGCATAAGCCCTTGTATAGCGCGGGTTTTCCGGGCGCGTTTTGAGAGGGGCAAGGTTTAAAAAGTTGCCGACGAAATCCCAAAAATCCCCAAATCCTTTTTTGAAAGTAAGTTGGGGATTTTGAACCAGAAAGGTATATTTTACTATAAAAACTATTACAAAATTTCCCTTTTTCCTACTTGCTAAATTCAGAAAGTAAAATATTTGTAAAAGGATTAGGACTGTTATCTCTACCTAAACTGTTCAAACTGACGACCAACGTATGCTTGCCTCCAAGTGTACCTCCAGCAAAAGTAGAAAACCCTAGAATGCCACCTGTGTGTCCCCATATCGAGACACCGTTTGGAAGCTTAAATTCAATGATTCCAAGACCATATCCATCCATTCCTGCTTTTCCTGTAGGAACTGTAGTAAGCATTTCTTTTAGTTGCTGTTCCTTTAGTAATTTGCCACCGAGCAAGGAAGAGAAGAATTTATTTATGTCGTCAGCAGTAGAAATCATATCTCCAGCCGAGCTACCTGCACTTGGGTTATAAAAAGTAACGTCTTTTATCTCACTTGCTTCGTCTGGTTGAGAATATCCCCGAGCATGCTTGGTGCCTGGAATAACGCTTGAATTGCCAGGTAGGAATGTATCCGACAATTCAAGCGGTTCAATAATCCGATTTTCAATCTCTTCCGCGTAGCTGTTTCCGGTTACTTTTTCAATAAGAATCCCCAGTAATACGTATCCTGTGTTTGAATAAGACCATCTCTTTCCTGGGGCAAAGTCTGGGGGCAGAGAAATCCCCATCTTCACTATTTCTTCAGCCGTATACGATTTTTTTGTATCCATAAAATCAGCGTCTTTTGACCTTGAGTATTCAGCGATCCCACTTGTATGATTCAATATTTGCCGGATGGTAATCTGTTTACCATTATATCCGTTTCCTTGAATGACACCAGGCAACCATTTTTCGATGGAGTCGTCTAGATTCAAGCGGTTCTCTCCAGCTAATTGAAGTACAACCGTTGCGGTGAACGTCTTCGTCACGCTACCAATGCGAAAGCGAAAATCTGTTTCCATTGGTTTCTTTGTGCTCAGATCCGCTACCCCAGCCGCATAACCCCACGTTTTTCCACCCTCAGAAGTTTTAGCAAGTATCCCCGGGAATCCCAGTAGCAATGTTTCCCGCATTGCTTGCTCGACGGAATTATGATCTCGTTGAGTGCTTGTTTGTAACGAACTAGATACATTTTGAGTGGGCTCTGCTTTTACAATTGAGGTTGGCGATGTGTATAGCAGGGAACTTCCAGTTATTACAAGGGCCATACTTGCAACTATAATTTGACTATGTATTTTCATAAGACATTCCTCTTCTCTATTCATATTGTATAGGTGGTTGCTTGTTGTTCCCTATTAATCACACAGCTATCATCTCCACCAATGACAAAATCTCATCATTAAGTTTGTAATCATCTTCATAATTGTTTTACCAACGCCATTCTGTCCTAACAATCGGTAAATTCCTCTTTTTTCACATGTATGTTCCCCCCTAAATGCCTTCTTTTCCTTGAAATACTCTTGTAAACGGGTTTGTTTTTCATATATACGTTATATCTGTTCTGCCTTTCACGCCTACCTCCTGTATATACATCGTACAACACAGTACATCAATTAACAACAGTATATCAACTTTATTCAACGTAATAGAGATATTTTGAAAGAAATTCAGTATCAACAACCGCCGCGCCCCGTTCTTTTTTTGCGCTTATCGTATAAGAGGTTCTGGCCAACGCGAAAAAAGAAAAGCTGACCCTCGCCATTCCATACGGAATCGGCTGCGGATTAGCAGGTGGAGACTGGGATGTGGTACGTAAACAGCTTGAAGATATTTTTGCTGGTTATGGTGTGAAGCTGTACAAATTCGAAGCGGATTGACGCCAGAGTATCACATGCGCTATAGTAAAAAGAACCATATCTAGGGAGAGATGTTGATGTCGGCGGTCGTTCTTAACTAAAGCAATTCCATACAAAAGGTCTAGATTCAACCTTTGAAATTTTGCCATGTAGCAAAGTTTCTTTGTGCTGGGTGATAATCGGCCTTGGAATTAGTTAAGAACAACGGATATCATACAATGCCTTAGGTGAAAATCCTATCATTGCGCCCAAAATCCGTGCTGTGTTCAGCGCGGTTTTTTATTTGGTTGCGTTTTGTTTAGGTATCCCAAAAAAAGGGCGGAGAATGACATTTGTTCATTCTTCGCCCTTTTTTATTTTCCATAAAAAAGGAGAAATCAGCCATGAATGAAAAAGCATTACAGCGTCTCGAATACGACAAGATCAAAGAAAAGGTAATGGAATACGCTTTATCGTACGCAGGGAAAAAGCATGTAGAACAAATGATGCCGATAGACTCTGCCAAAGTAGTGCGTAGTAAGCTGGACGAAACAGCAGAAGCCAAGAACATCCTGCAAAACGGAGCCAGTGTACCAATTCCCGCGCTGGAAGGGATGGAGAAGATCCTTTCCCTCTTGGGGACGGGATATGTCTTTGGCGTAAACGATTTTACAAATCTGTACTTGTTCCTAACAAGTTGCTCACAACTAATGAAGTACATGGCGACAAAAGCACAATTGGCGCCACGGGTAAGCACCTATGCAGCATCGATGTACGACGCCACAAAATTGAGAAACGAAATCGAACAATGCATCCGTCATGGGCAAGTTGTCGATTCGGCCAGCAAAGACTTGTTGAAGGTGCGTAAACGCATTGTCGTATTTGAAGAGCGCCTGAAAAGACAACTGGATTCGATCGTGAACAAATATCGTTCGATCATGCAAGAAAATGTGATTAGTACACGCAATGGACGTTATGTCATCCCCATCAAAAAAGAACATCGCAAGCAAGTGGCTGGCAGTGTCTTAGATGAATCAGCGAGCGGTCAAACCGTCTATATGGAACCGACGGAGATCAGCACCGTACAGTTCGAGCTGACAGCACTCAAGGCAGAGGAAGAACGTGAAGTAACAAAAGTTCTGATGCAATTGTCCGCGTTCGCAGAAGAATACACCCATGAACTCACCGTGAATGTCGAGACCGTTGGAATGTATGACTTCCTTTTCGCAAAAGCGAAGTACGCATTGGCAATCGGGGGCGCGAATGTCGAACTAAACGAAAAAGGGATCCTCGATGTCAAGGAAGCACGGCATCCGCTACTCGGCCCGAAAATGGTGCCGCTGCATATGAAGATTGGTCGAGAGTACAAATCGCTGATTATTACAGGTCCCAATACAGGCGGAAAAACATTGACGTTAAAAACGATCGGACTGTTAACCATGATGGTACAGTCGGGTTTGCTCGTACCCGTACAGGAAGGCAGTCATTTCTCCATTTTCCGCAACATCGCGGTAGATATTGGCGATGGGCAGAGCATCGAGCAAGCGTTAAGTACGTTTTCGGCGCATATTCATAACGTCCTGGAAATCTTGAAAATTACCGACGCCTCGACTCTCGTCTTGATTGATGAGATGGCTACGGGTACAGATCCAGGAGAAGGAGTCGCCTTGTCGATTGCGATTTTGGAGGAGCTGCACCGAAGAGGCGCGACGGTAATCGTGAATACACATTTTAACGAAATTAAAAATTTTGCCTCCGCAACTGCCGGGTTCCAAAATGCACGAATGGAATTTGACGAGGAGACCTTGCAGCCCCTATATCGCTTGCGAATCGGAGAAGCTGGCCAGAGCTACGCATTCCTGATCGCATTGAAGTTGGGTATCCCGTCTGAGATGATTCAGCGTTCTCGGGAAATTACTCGGAATGGGTTCATGACGACGACTACTACTTTGGAAAGGCTGGAACCATACCAAGACGTCGAGCAGGAAGCGGATGAGGCTTCAAGCTATGTGGAGACACGAGTAATAGAAAAGTCAGAAGAAGTGGAAGTTGAAGTGGAAGTGGAAGAGGAAAGACGAGAGGAGCTTCCACGGGAGATTTCAGAAGAAGCCGTAGTCACATCAGCCACGCCAAAGCGTGACAAACCATTTGCTGTTGGTGATTGTGTATTTATCTCCTATCTGGGGAGAATCGGCATCGTGTTTAGTGCGGAGGACTCCAAAGGTATCGTTGGCGTCATGATTCAAAATCAGAAATATAAAATCAACAAAAAGCGCCTCGTCTTGCATATTGAGGGCAAAGAACTGTATCCGGCGGATTATGACATGGACATTGTTTTCGAGACAAAAGAGAACCGGAAGAAACGTAAAATGATGAGTCGCAAGCATGTCGAAGGACTAGCGATCGAGACGAAGCGGGAGGAGTAATGAGTATGGGCAAAAAGCCGATTTTCTCTAAGAGAGAATCGGCTTTTTTGACGTTGAAGTTGCTGAACAGAGCGAATAGGCTATTTGGCTGTATGGCTAATCGTTATTTGTTTACTTACAAGCACCATCATGATCGCCAATAGCAAGAAGTAGATAGGCATGGTGACCAGCGAGCCGTTATGAAAATAGCTCATGCCACTCGTGATGAGACTGACGATGAGATAGTAGCCCAAACCAAAAATGGCGCCAGCAGTTCCGAGTACATCACCGTAGTGGACAAGAGCTAAACTCAGGCAGTTTGGAATCGCGATCCCAATCCCCAGCAAAAGGGTAAAGAGAGAGGCTACCATGATCACCATCGAGACAACGGAAGGACTCGCGCCATACAAAGTGAAGCTTGTAAGGCATACTGCCCCAAACGTCGTTACCAGCGAGCCGATTAAAATTAGGCTCTCAGCCGGGTATTTGGTTAGCAGTTTTTTCGAGAGCATTGCCCCGATCACAGAGGCCAAAGCTACGAAAATACCCAATAACCCAAACAGACCAGGCGTCATGCCGAAAAAACCAATGAAAATAAATGGCGCTTCGGCATAGTAACTGAACAACATGCCATTTGTTGCCCCGATTAAGAAGCCAAAAGCCCAAATCCTTTTGTCCGTAAAAAGGCGTTTGGCTACAGCTAGCGTGCTTATCTTTGAAGCTGTAGACGTTTTGGTCTCAGGCAACGATACAAATGCGTAAGCAAAAATCACTACGCTCATTGCGATCAGCGTGAAGAAGACAGCCTGATAGCCAAACGATTGATCCACCCAACCACCGATTAAGGGGCCAATTGCCGGCGTAAAAGCGAGAGCAGCGGAAATCTGAGCAAAAACAGCATGCCGCGTGGTGGTATCGGTACTCTCTCGTAGGATGGTTTGGGTCACCACCGATCCTGCACTCGCACCGAAAGCTTGGATGAACCGACTCCATAACAACCAGTCAGCCGAATCGGAGAGGTAGCAACCCAAGCTGCCAAGTCCGTAAACGAAAATTCCCCAGAGCATGGCAGGGCGTCGACCGATAGAGTCAGAGAGTCTTCCCCAGCAAAATACACCAAAGGCAAAGCCGAGGAAGTAAATACTGAGTGTCAGTTGGATCATATTGTTACTGGCATGAAGACTATTGGCGATATCAGGTAACGAAGGTGTGTAGATCGTTTCGCTAATTTGCGGAAAACCCACCAGGATAATCAACAGTAGTAAAGATGGTGTTGAGATTTTTCTATTCACTTGTACATTCCCCCTATATTCCGAAAATCTCAAACAGCGTAGGAGGGAGATTACGGGATAGGGGGTTTACATTTTATCAATCTGGAAAATGAAAGCATATTGTCACCTTACATAATGAATAGGGGGAAATTTTTCAATAGAATAGCATTTATTAGGAAGCGGTGACAAGTCATTTTCGTCTGGTAGTTTACTCACACTTTTCTCTTTTCCCACGCTGTAGGGCTGTACGGAAGCTGCTTCCACAGCCGCAGGTTGCAATTGCATGGGGGTTTTGGATCGTAAATCCACCCATCATTCCTGTTTCTTTGTAATCGATTTCGACGCCATCGACATACGGATAGCTTTCCGGATTGACGACCAGCTTCACACTATCCATATCGATTGTAGTGTCGCCTTCTTGATACGTATCATCAAAACCGAGTCCGTAGGTCATCCCGGAACAGCCTCCGTCCTTTACGCCAAAACGAATGAAGAGAGTAGAGCTTTCTTGTTCGAGCATATGTTGAAGGCGAGTGACGGCAGCTTCGCTTATGTGAATCATTGTGAGGCCTCCCTTTGTTATTTTTACTGTTCTCCTACGATTACAACCTCAGGTACAAGGTAAATGCCTGATTGGCTGTGAACCTTTTCCTGGATCTGCCTCATGAGTGTCCATACATCAAGTGCAGTCGCATTGCCAGTATTCATAATAAAATTGGCATGTTTGCTCGATACTTCCGCGCCTCCGTACCGCATGCCCTTAAGACCAGCATCTTCAATGAGCTTTGCCGCAAAATGGCCCGGAGGATTTCTGAATACACTACCCGCACAGTCGAACGGCAGAGGCTGTGTTTGTAAACGTTTTTCTTTATAGCGGTTCCATTGGAGCTTGATGCTTTCGTTGTCGCGCATAGTCAGCTCAAAAACGGCTTCCGTGATAATCGCATTAGCATCTTGCAAGGAAGAGTGGCGATAAGAAAAATCCAAATCTACGTCACGCAAGGAGCGAATGGCTCCCGTTTGCGTGATTACTTCAGCTGAATGGAAAATGTCCGATATATCCGATCCGTTCGCGCCTGCATTCATATACACGGCTCCGCCTACAGACCCGGGTATTCCACCTGCGAACTCCAAGCCACTGAGCCTGTGCTTGTTTGCCAATGCTGCAAGCTTGATCAAGGAGTAGCCAGCCCCTGCGTAAATCTGATTTCCCACGATTCGGGCATAGTCCAAAGCCTTGTTTAATTTGATGACCGCGCCACGATAACCCTTGTCTGTGACTAAAAGGTTGGAGCCCTTTCCCATCACCATCCATGGAACATGATGTTCATTCAGGATTTGTAGGACCATGATCAGTTGGGATTTGCTGCTCGGTGTAATCAGTAAATCCGCAGGTCCGCCAACTTTCCAGGTAGTATGTGCCGCCAAAGGCTCTTGATAAGTCACTTCGACCTGTCGTTCACGGAGAAGGGAGAATACAGGTTTCATTTGTTTCACCTATCCTTCTTGAAAAAAACACCTTGCACTTCAATCACAGTATAGGAATGATTTTATATATATTCAACTAAAATGTTTAATAAATTGCAGTTGCGTAGCTTTCGTGATGAACAAAGAATGTCACTTTATAAACATGTTTGTTGAATTAGTTATACAAAGGACATATACTGTGAGCGTATCGTTCTTTTCCAAATAAAGGGGCGAAGAGAAAATGGAGAGATATAGACACCTATCCACACGTGAATACATTCTTTTGCTGCTGAAAAGGGAAGGGGAGCTCAGCACAAAGGATTTGCAAAACAGGCTGGAGCTCACAAAGGTAGCTGTCAGCAGGCAAATGATCTACTTGGAAAAAGACGGTTTTGTTGTTTGCAGAGTAGGTCGTCAAAAAGCAGGCAGACCCATGCACTACTACTCGTTGACACAGCAAGGTAACGAACAATTTCCGAATGATTACGGGCAATTGGCCGTGGATTTGATGGAGCATATCGTGCTGGCCGACGGGGAAGACCGTGTGGATCAATTTTTTGCAAGACAGCAAGAGAAGATTATCCAGAAATACGAGGGACAAATGGAAGGGAAAACGCTATCTGAAAAGGTGGCAGAGATGGCGCGCATCCAAGATGACAACGGATTTATGGCGAGATGGGAACAGGTCAGTGATGAGGAATATGTGATTACACAGTACAATTGTCCCTATTTTAAAGTAGCAGATCGGTATCAGATGATTTGTGCAAGAGAGCTTGCTTGTTACCGAGAGTTACTCCAAACGAGCGTAGAACGGACGGAATGCGTGGCAATCGGCGGAAAGAGATGTGTCTATCAGATTCGTGCTACACAATCGTAGCTGTAAGCATTATCATGGCAGATGAAACGACGAAGGGGAGGGAACGAAAATAATGACCAACGCGAATCCATGGGATGCTGACTGGGAAGTATCTGAACCATTGGTACGCACACTCATCCTCCGTCAGTTTCCGCAGCTCTCCTCTATGCCCATCAAGCTGATCGGCTGTGGTTGGGATAATATGGTCTTTCGAGTGGGGGACGATTTTGTTTTCCGTTTTCCCAGGCGGAATGTCGCTGTGGAATTGATCAAAAAGGAAGGGATGCTGCTGCCAATGCTTGCGGCATTCCTGACGTTACCGTATCCGAAGCCAGTTTTTTATGGAGAACCAACCACCGACTACCCATTCCCTTTTTTGGGGTACACGTATCTTCCAGGAACGTTTCCAAAGGGCTTGACCGACGAGCAGCATGCTTCATCGGCAGTGGCCCTTGCGACGTTTTTAAAAAGCTTACACGCGTTTCCGACCCAGCGTGCCCGCGAGAACGGGATCGAGCAAGATCATAGGAACCTCCTGGACATTGCACAGAGAAAAGAAAAAATGCAGACGTTCTTGTCTACCTTGGCTGTACATATTTCTGGAGAAGATCGGGATGCGATCGCGAATTATTTACGACAAGTCGTGATAGACCGAATAAGTCCGCGTGAAGTGCTGCTGCACGGAGACCTCCATGTGAAAAATATGCTGGTAGATGAAGCCGGGCAGATATCAGGCATCATTGACTGGGGAGATCTCAATGTGGGGCATCCAGGA
Organism: Brevibacillus brevis NBRC 100599; assembly: GCF_000010165.1. Lineage (NCBI taxonomy): Bacteria > Bacillati > Bacillota > Bacilli > Caryophanales > Paenibacillaceae > Brevibacillus > Brevibacillus brevis. The sequence goes on along the minus strand of NC_012491.1, from coordinate 4,134,569 downwards.
GCGGATTTAAATGTGGTCTACAGTTTTTTACCGCCACATGCCCGCCAATCGTTTTTCCAGGTGTATGGAGAAGTGGATGAAGAGACAAAAATATTGGCCAGGATGATGGCTGTGTACATTCCGATGCTGCTTTGGTTGCAAGCCATTGATCACAAGGATGAGATAGTAGCAGAGGAAGCAAGAATGACGATACATCGAGCACTCGCTGACGAATAGGGCATCAGTAAACGATTTCGGGGGATAAGCGGCTTACGCTCATCCCCCGATGTTCTTATCCGATTCCTAACTCTTCCATTTTTCGATACAGGGTACTTCGCGCAATACCTAGCTTTTTGGCAGCGGCGCTGATAGATGGAGCTTCTGTGATCGCTTGCTGGATCGTCTGTCGCTCTAATTCGCGCAATAATGGCAAAGGTTCGCTGGGTGCTTCTTGCAGACCATATTGCTGCTGCCATTCGCTCGGGAAATGGTGAGAGGTGACCCACGCATCACCGTACGCATGTAAAAATGCTCGCTCCACGATATTGCGCAGCTCACGAATATTTCCGGGCCATGAATGCTGCTGCAAGATCGCTAGGGCAGATTCACAGATACCTGTCGGACCGCCAGCGTATTGGGTATGAAGCTGCTGGAGGAACTCGTTAGCCAAGGCTGCAATGTCTTCTTTGCGTTCACGCAGGGGAGGGATGCGTATTTGCAGGATATTTAGCCGGTAGTAAAGGTCTGCACGAAACAGCCCATTCTGTACATCTTCTTCAATGGAACGATTGGTGGCAGCGATCACACGAATGTCCAAGGGCTTTTCTTCGTGGGAACCCAACCTCGTCACTTTGCGTTCTTCGAGTACCCGCAACAAAAGCACTTGAAGCTCCAAGCTCATTTCCCCGATTTCATCGAGAAATAGCGTTCCTCCATTTGCCGCTTCAAATTTTCCTGGTTGTCCTCCTTTTTTTGCTCCCGTAAAAGCTCCTTCTGCGTATCCAAATAGCTCACTGGCGATCAGTTCGCGTGGAAGTGCTGCGATATTGACTGCAAGAAAAGGGCCGTCTTTTCGCGAACTGGAGGAATGGATGGCACGTGCCAGGACTTCTTTGCCACAGCCTGTTTCTCCGAGCAATAACGTATTCGATAGCGACTGTGCAGCAATACGTGCAGTATGCAGTTGAGCTTGATAGAGGGGGCTATTCGTATGTATCTCTGAAAACGAATAGCTGCTAGTAGTCTTTGACAAGGTTGACGTACCTGGGCGAATCAAAAAGAAGCGATACCACGTCTTTTCCCCCAGATCGAGTTCCTCTACATACCAATTGGGTAAGCGTTCTTGTTCCCAATCCGCCTCGAGCACAAGGCCTTCCACTAACGAAAAGCGTTCCTTTGCCCGCTTGTTAGCAAAAAGTACGCTGCGCTCGTCACTGAGGGCGATGAGGCATTCTTGGCTATTTTCCGCCCATGCGAAAAGAAGACTCTTCCAATTGGGAACAGAATGAGAGGCATGTCTGAGGGCTGGAATCGTATGATCAGTTTGTAGCAAATGGATTAGCGCGTCCTTGATCAGAGAAAATTCGTAGGGTGAGAGATTCGTGGTGGCCTGTAATTGCTGATAGAGAGAATGAAAGACAGCATGTGAGATCGCGCGATGTTGGGAACGCTCGATTGCGGAGGAAGAATCGAAAGAAGAGAGAAGCATGCCGGCTTCAAAAATCGTTCTCGCACCCTTTCTTGGTTATAGTTTGTTTGTTCGATCGTGGGACAGGTGTCCGACAAGGAAGGTGAAACAAACGACACACAAAGACGAAAGCGATACAAGAGAAGAGGGAGTTTTCTGGTCAAGGGCAGATCAACTGCATGACCTGTTTTGCGACAAGCTCTTTGTCATAAGTATACAGGAGAAAATAGCCAAAAGAATCGGTACGATTAAATTTTTATCGGGGCCAGCAAGCATTGGCATGTCTTTTGCTTCTTTTTGTGTATGTACGCATATGCCATTTCGAACAAGTGAGGGGGAAGCAGCATGCCAGAAGTTTTATTTCGAGTTGACTTGAACAAACCGATGGAGGAGCAGGATACACCTGGTCACAACAGATGGCACCCAGACATTCCAGCAACCGTTTCCGTGAATCCGGGAGCTGTTTTTCGCATGGAATGTAAGGACTGGACGGACGGGCAGATCGCGAACAACGATGACCCTTCCGATATTCGCGATGTGAACCTCAATCGCGTCCATGTACTTAGTGGACCTGTCTGGGTGAATGGAGCAGAGCCAGGCGACCTCTTGGTTGTCGATATTCTCGATATCGGGGCACTTCCCCAATCGGAATGGGGCTTTAACGGGATTTTCGCCAAAGAAAACGGCGGGAGCTTCCTCGTTGATCATTATTCACAAGCGGCCAAGTCGATCTGGGACTTCCACGGCATTTACACGACCTCCCGCCATTTGCCAGGAGTCAAATTTGCTGGCATTCTTCATCCAGGCTTGATTGGTACCGCACCTTCCCACCAGCTATTGGATCGCTGGAACCGAAGAGAGAGCGACCTCGTAGCGACAAATCCTGAACGAATGCCGCCACTCGCGAATTTGCCGACCCCGCACAGTGCCGTGTTGGGTAGTTTAAAAGGAGCGGAGTTTGATCGGATTGCCACAGAAGCGGCTCGGACTGTCCCTCCTCGCGAGCATGGCGGAAACTGCGATATCAAAAACTTGTCCAAAGGCACTCGTATTTACTTTCCGGTTTATGTAAATGGGGCGAAGCTGTCCATGGGCGATTTGCATTTTTCACAAGGAGACGGAGAAGTGACCTTCTGTGGCGGAATTGAAATGGCTGGGTGGCTGGATCTTCATGTGGACATCATCAAGGGCGGGATGGCGAAGTATAACATCGTGAACAACCCTGTATTCAAGCCGGGTCCAGTAGAACCTCGCTATACAGAATACCTCGTTTTCGAAGGGATTTCCGTCCACGAGACGACAGGGCAGCAGCTGTACATGGATGCGCATGTCGCTTACCGCAATGCTTGCCTGAATGCCATCGAGTATTTGAAAACGGCGATGGGCTTCACGGGGGAGCAGGCGTACATGCTACTGGGAACAGCGCCGGTGGAGGGAAGAATTGCGGGAATCGTCGATATTCCGAATGCGTGCTGCACCTTGTCTATCCCGACAAGCATTTTTGATCGAGATATTTTGCCGAAGTAGCCAGGAAAAAGAACGCGAAAGAGGGAGCCAAATACGATGCCGAGATATGATTACATGTGCGAGGAATGTGGTCCATTTGTACAATGGCTGAAGATGAGCGAGCTTACAGATAGCATTGCGTGCCCCAACTGCCGGCTACCATCAAAACGTTTGTATGCCGCACCAGGATTGATCATGACACCGCAAGCGCTGCGACAACGTATTGAGCGTGGTGTGGAACCAAAAGTGGTACGGAAGGATTCGCATTCCCATGAAGGAGCAGGGTGCAGCCATAGCCACGGTAGCCAGACACATCGGGGACATTCTCACAGTCGTGGGGGCGAACGCCCTTGGATGGTAGGGCATTAAACGCCCCTTTGCCATGCTATTACCGCAGATATCCGCCGTTGTTGATGTCAAAAGTCGCTCCGGTGTAGTGTTTGGACTTCTCCGATAACAGGAAAACGACGGTATCTGCCACGTCCGCTGGCATTACAGGGCTGTCGATGAGGCCGTGAGCGAGATATTCTGCCCGACGCCATTCTGGAATGGTGTCCATCATCGGTGTAGCAACCATAGTGGGTGCTACCGCATTGACCCGGATGTAGGGAGCGAAGTTCATTGCGCAGCTTTTCGTCAAGCCGAGAATGGCCGCCTTCGAGGTTCCATAGACTGCATCCGAGCTGCCCTCGATTCCGGATACAGAGGACAGGTTGACGATCGTTCCTCGTTTTTGGGCAGGAAAAAGGAGCTTTCCGAACATCTGTGAGAAATAAATGCTACCTTTTACGTTAATCGCGAGTACTTTTTCAATTGTGTCGAGGTCGTAGTCCAGAATGTTTTTCGCCAGGTAAATGCCTGCGTTATTGACGAGACTGGTACAATCCGCATGCTCTGCCTCGATATGCGCAAAAAAAGCCGCGACCTCCTCATATTTGCTAACATCCACACAATACGTATGTAGTCTTTCTGCTCGATCCATCTCTTCTTCCAGTGCCAGCAAAGCTTCCTGATTGAGGTCACACGCGATGACAGCGGCCCCTTCTTGCAAGCAGTGCATCACTACGGCTTTCCCGATCCCAGAAGCTGCTCCTGTTACGATTACTTTTTGATTGCTCAGCATACCTGTACCTCTTTCTGTTTGTGTTTAAGTAGAAACATAGGTAGGAAATATGAGATGCTTTGTTAAAATATAAGATTTTTAAAAATATTTGTCTAGGAAGAGTGTCAATAGAATAGCTTACGTGGAAAAAGAAAACGTCGAGTGGTCATCTTGATGATCGTTTGGCGTTTTTTTGCTTTTTTCTCACTCAAGTGTAATTGCAGTTTTGCCAAGTCTCTCGTACAATTGGTGAGAATTGTTATCAATTGCTGCATCATGATTCAAGAGGAGTTATTTATGAGAAAAACAGACACATATAGTGATCCGAATGTCATCACTGTAAATGATGTGCAAGTTTTGTCCATTTCAAAAGAATGGAAGATTGTAGAAGCGAGAGATAGAAGCGAACAAATAATCATGTTGGTAATAGAGGGCAGGGCGTCATTTCGGTTGGATAAGACAGGAGGGATGCTTAACCAAGGAGATTGCATGGTTATATCTCCAGAGGATAGGCAGGAAGGGCTCGCCCTTTTGCCCATTACGGAGAGCATCTATGTTTGTTACGTGGCGCTTTTTGCTGCTCATGCCAGAAAAGAAAGGGATGGGTGGCTCATAAACGAAGTGATGCTACCGATCCAGGGGAAGTACCATATCGAAACAATCTCCTTAATTCACCATCACATCGAACAATTGCATCTGGCATGGCGAAAAGATCACCTCGATCAGGCAACCATGCAAATTCTTTTTTGGAAGCTATGGCAAGCGATTATGGCTGGAATTACGCTGCAAGAGAAAAAAACAGATCGTCAGCAACTTCTTCAAGGGATCGCTGAGCATATGGAGCAGCATTGTGAGGAGATTTTTCAGATCGAGGAGATGGCTCGCTACTCAGGAATGACGCCGACCCTTTTCTATCAGCAGTTTAAGGAGTACACCTCGCTCACTCCCTTGCAATTCATCAATCGGAAACGAATGGAGAAGGCTTGTCAGCTTCTGGTGGCCCAGGACGTGATGATTCCTGAGGTAGCTAATGAAGTGGGCTATCGGGATGTGTACTATTTCAGTCGGATGTTTAAAAAGATCGTTGGTGTTCCCCCTTATCGCTTCAAGAAATCGTTACAAAAGAAAATCGCCGTACTCCATCCAGCAATCATCGGTGATCTGCTCGCACTGGGGTTTTCGGTCCAACATCTGATTCCTGTTTGGGAAAAGCATCGGCAAAAGAGGCCGTACTCCCAGATGGAAGCAGCCACACTGGAATTTGACTTGTACCGTCTACGCCAGATGGAGCCGGATTTGATTGTCGGTACAGATCAGGTTGCACCTTGGCTTGAACAATTGGAAGCCATTGCACCGACACAGCTCATTCCTTTCAAAACAACGACCTGGCGAGATCATTTGCAGCAGATAGCTACCATGCTGGGAATTGCAGAAGTGGCGACGAGTTGGCTCTATTATTATGATTTGAAAGCAGTTGCAGCCCGCGAGCGTATCCGCAAAAAAATTGGGAATGAAACCGTTATGGCAGTGAGGGCTTGGGATGGGGGAGCCCGTATATTTGGTGCGAGAAGGCGGAAAATTTCCGATATTTTGTACGGAGATCTTCAGGTAAGACCTCCGGTGGGAACAGATCATTTTGCCTTTCTGGATATCGCGAGCCTGGATGAGCTACAAGATTTTCAGGCTGATCATATTCTGCTTTTCGACGAAAGGAAAATTCGAACGGATGTACGCAAGCATCGATTAAAGGGAAATGTACATCGAGCTGGGGTATATCCTTGGCTGCATTATTCCGCACTCGGCCATGAGCAGGCCATATCAGAGGCGCTCACGCATCTTGCAGAGTCACAGGAATGTACAAAAAAGGAATCAGGTTCTTCAATTTTCTTGCGTCCACAATTTTGTGATAATGATTGAGAATGAGTATCACTATTATTGGAGGGAACGAGATGGAACCATCATTGTATCCGATTGCACAAGCGATCCGTGACCGCAGAACCATAAAGAAATTCAAGCCAGACCCGATTCCACTGGAATTGATTCGTGAGTTACTGGATGTAGCTGTCTGGGCACCTAACCACGGACTGCGCGAGCCTTGGCGATTCGTTCTGTATATGGAGGAAGGCAAGCAGGTTGTCGTCGATGCCATTCTTCAAAACGCCATGAAAAAAAGAGATCCGGAATTGCTTTTACGCATCCCGGCATACCTTTTGGTAATCGTTCATGAAGACTCTCGGCAAAGAGAACGGGAAGAGGATTATGCGGCAGCCTGCACGTTGATTCAAAACTTTCAGCTAGCGGCGTGGGAGCGGGGATTGGGCGTCGTTTGGAAAACGGAACCGTTTACGTATCAAGCAGGATTTTTGCAAGCGGTAGGGGTACGTGCGGAGGAAAAGCTCGTAGGAATGCTTCAGCTTGGCTTTCCGGAGGTCATCCCGGAAGCACGAGCGAGAACGGCTGCAAACGACAAGCTGACCGTGATTCATTCGAACGTTGCTCTGGAGGATAAGAAGGGAAATGTCACTGTCACAGCCGATCACTAAAAATACTTCGCTTCGAACCAGGCCGTGGATGGCGACCGTGTTGATTGTTGCGGGGATCTGCGGCATCTTGTTCGGGCTAGGTTCATCCATTATCACAGGAGTAGCGAATATCTCGTTTTCCACCGTTTGGAACTCGATTTTTCATTATGATTCTAGCAACGAGCATCACGTCATTATTCAATCACTGCGAATGCCGCGTGCCTTGGCAGGAGCGCTGGTAGGAGCTGCTTTTGCCGTAGCAGGAGCCATCATGCAAGGGGTTACGAGAAATCCGATTGCGGATACGGGCTTGATGGGCATTAATGCAGGGGCAGGATTCGTGCTCGTACTCGTTTTTGCTTTTGCGCCAAGACTCCCTTTTGAGTCTATTGTTCTCTTTTCTTTTATCGGAGCGGGTTTGGGGGTAGGGCTTGTTTATGGACTGGCCTATTTTTCCAAAAACGGTTTGACACCTTTACGGCTCGCGTTGGCGGGGGCAGTCGTTAGCTCTATCCTATCAGGGATTAGTCAGGCGATATCCCTCCTCTTTCAGATCAACTACGATCTGGCATTCTGGTCAGCAGGGGGGATCTCTACAGCGGAGTGGTTTCAAGTATCCGTCATGATGCCCTGGATTGTGGGAGGAATCATTGTGGCCATGATCCTGTCTCGCTCCATTACCATTTTGAGTCTGGGAGAAGAGATTGCAGCGGGACTCGGACAAAAGACCAGACTGGTGAAGGGTTTGGCGGCGGTTGTCGTCATGGTACTGGCAGGTGCTTCGGTCTCAACGGTTGGCGGTGTCGGGTTTGTCGGTCTTGTCGTCCCGCACATCGTCCGTTTTCTGGTTGGGGTTGATTACCGCTGGATCATTCCTTGTTCGGCAGTCATGGGAGGCGTTTTGGTTGTTTTTGCAGACATCGGAGCCAAAATGATAGCGATGCCCTACGAAACACCGCTTGGCGCCATTATCGCTGTCATCGGGGTCCCCTTCTTCCTGTACCTGGCACGTAAGGAAAGGAGGGAGTGGTAGTGGACATCGATCACTTTTCTCACAAAAGAAAAAGCCGTAGTGTCCGACTGATCCTTCTTTTCGCAGTACTTTTGCTTGTCGGTTTTGTCCTGAGCTTGAACACGGGACCGTACAGTATTGGGCCCTTCGAGGTGTTGCAGACATTGCTCGGGGAGGGCTCGAAAAAGCAGAGTCTCGTGTTGTTTGAGCTGCGGCTTCCTCGTATGGTGATTGCGGTCATGATTGGGGCTGGGCTTGCTGTATCGGGGGCGATTTTGCAAGGAATCTCTCGCAATGGTCTGTCTGACCCTGGCATTCTTGGAATCAGTTCAGGTGCTGGACTGGCCGTATTGTTGTTCGTCTCTCTTTATCCTGCGACGAACATGGCTCCGCCTTTTTTGATGCCATTTCTCGCACTCATCGGTGCCACTGCCACAGCAGGCATCATCTATATGCTTGCATACAAGAAGGGGCACGGCATATCGCCTACCCGTCTCTTGCTTACAGGAATTGCAGTAGGGGCGGGACTTAGCGCCATCAGCATTATTTTGACACTTCAGTTGAATCCACGAAACCTCGAGTTTGTCGTCACTTGGCAAATGGGATCGTTGTGGGGTTCCAATTGGAAGTTCGTGCTGGCACTTTTGCCGTGGATGGTGATTCTGCTACCGTACGTGTATCGGAAGGCAAATGTACTGAACCTGCTCAGTATGAACGAACATATTGCAGCAAGTCTGGGAGTATCTCTTCAACGGGAGCGACTGGCTTTGATGACCGGGGCGGTTGGTTTGGCTGCGTCGAGTGTAGCGACAGGTGGAGGCATAGGCTTTATCGGTTTGCTCGGTCCGCATATCGCGCGCAGATTGGTCGGACCCCAGCATCAATACATGCTGCCCATTACGGCGCTCGTCGGTTCATTGCTCGTATTGGCCGGGGATACGATAGGGCGAAGCATCATGCCAGCTACAGAAGTACCAGCGGGTATTGTTATTTCCCTCATTGGGGGGCCTTATTTTCTGTATTTATTGATCCGGACAAAGGGGTAAGACACGTTGAAATCAGGGGATGAAAAAAGGAGTTCAATCGATATGAAAAAGAAATTATCAGGCATTCTGTCCGTAATCTTAGCCACAGCCGTCGTAGCGGGTTGCGGAGCAGGACAGTCGACTACAGACACAAACGCTACCAATAAAGCGCAAACGGTTGAGGCAGGAGCATCACAACCCGATACAAAAGGGACAGAGGCCCCTGTGTATCCTCGAACCATCAAGCATGCGATGGGGGAAGTCACACTGGAGAAAAAGCCGGAGCGTGTCGCTTCTGTCGATATCATGGGAACCGATTACTTCCTCGTGCTAGATTTTGCTCCGATTGTATCGGAAGGCTTTGAGTCGACCAAAAGTAAGTCACCCATTTTTGCGAAGTATGCGGAAGGGAAAACGGTGAAGGATCTGGGTGGAAAAACGAATTTGGAGACTTTGTTGGAGATGGACCCAGAAGTTATTGTCATGACAAGCACCGGGAAAGGCTCCAGATTTGAAGAATTCAACAAAATGGCTGATTCCATCGTCATTGATTTCTCTGTGGATGCACCCACCCGCCTGATGAAAATAGCTGAAGTTATTGGCAAAGAAGATAAGGCGAAGCAAGTTTTGGCCGATTTTGAGACGCTGAAAAGCGAAGCAAAAGCAGCAGCAGACAAACATAAAGGAGAAACGGTGCTATTCCTCGTTTCCAATGGCAAGGATTTTACGGTGATGCATCCCAAAAACTTCCCGATTTACTATGAGGAAGTGGGACTAACGCCGATAGCAGGATTGCCCGAGGATGGAAAGATTGGGGGGCGTATCGGAATCGAGGCGTTGAGTGAGCTCGCTCCCGATCATATCTTTATTGCTGAGAACCGCCGATCGGCAAAAGCAGAAGAGCCGGAAGGGTTGATTCATATCTGGAAGGATCATCCTGTCTGGAAAAACCTCAAAGCAGTGAAAAACAACCAGGTTTACAAGATGGATACACTCGCGGGCGATACGTTCTTCCTGGGAGAAATTGCTGGATTGGAAGCCATTAAGAACAATCTCGGCAAATAGAAATTCTCCCTGAGGTTCGTAACCATATAAGAAGCACTCTACAAGATTAGTAGAGTGCTTTTTTTCAGTGCGCCCAGCATGGGCGATAACTCTAGGGTGTAAGTCCCGAACGGGGGTTGGCTGTACCAACCGTTAGCTCAAGGCAAGGGTGTCTACCGTGAGGTGGAATCTGGAGGAAGCCGGCGGCAAAGTCCCGACCTGAGGTACACGAATCCAATTTGAGGCTGTTGTATTCGGGCGAGTCTGCTGAACAAGACGAAGCCCTATACAGCCAAGGAATACAGCAGTAAACTTGGGCAGGTACATGGGATGAAAGTTATCGCTCTTACCTGGGGAGGTCTGCATGAAGTGCCTTCAAATGTTGGTAACCGTCTCCGTAAGGAGTCGCTGAACATGCAGAAGTCAGCAGAAGCCATAGTACCCAAATAAAGGACGCTTGAACGGGGAAGGGCTGAACATTAAGTCAACACATCCGCTAATCACTTTCGTGATCATACTGTGAAGCAGAATTCCGTAAGGAACTACTCTTGGAGAATAAGGGTGAAGCCCTGAGGGTACAAGAGAGGGCTGAGTATTGACCGACAAGACTAGAAGGATGCGTGCGAAGGAAAGGGTATCGTCATGGAGTTGTTGGAGAAAGTCCTATCACGGGAAAATCTATTAGTGGCGCTCGAAAGAGTGGAGAGAAACAAAGGATCGGCGGGAATCGACAGTGTTTCAACCGAACAACTGCGCGATTATATCCGTGAACACTGGTTAACCATTAAAGAACAGATTATGAAAGGAACCTATAAACCTTCCCCTGTCCGCAGAGTCGAAATCCCGAAAACTGACGGAGGGGTAAGGTTATTAGGTATTCCTACCGTGATAGATCGCTTAATCCAACAAGCCATTCTCCAAGTTCTTACTCCCATATTCGATCCCCACTTTTCAGAATCGAGTTTCGGATTCCGACCGAATCGCAGTGCGCATGACGCTATGAGACAGGCACAATCTTATATTTCCGAAGGATATCGCTTTGTCGTAGATATGGACTTAGAGAAATTCTTCGACCGGGTAAATCACGATATTTTAATGAGTCGGGTTGCCCGAAAAGTAAAAGACAAAGCTTTGTTGAAACTTATTCGCGCATACTTACAAGCAGGCATCATGATCAATGGAGTCTGCCTCTCGGCAGTAGAAGGCACACCACAAGGTGGCCCGCTTAGTCCGTTATTGGCGAACATCCTGCTTGACGACTTGGATAAAGAGCTGGAAAAGAGAGGACATCGCTTTTGTAGATATGCAGACGATAGCAACATCTACGTGAAAACAAAGCGGGCGGGAGAACGGGTAAAAGAGAGTATCCAAAACTACTTGGAGAAGGTACTTAAGCTAAAAGTAAATGAGCAGAAAAGTGCAGTGGATCGACCTTGGAAACGTAAGTTCCTCGGTTTCAGTTTCACTAACGCAAAGCAAGCAAGGATTCGGCTTCATCCAAAATCACTTCTGAAGTTGAAAGAGAAAATCCGCTTCATCACAAATCCGGTATGGAGCATCTCTATGGATGAAAGGATTGGGAAGCTAAACCAGTATCTCATGGGATGGGTTGGATATTTCGCCCTTGCAGATGCAAAGAAAATTCTACAATCCATCGAAGAATGGATACGGCGCAGACTCCGACTTTGCTTGTGGTCTCAGTGGAAGCGAATAAAAACCCGATATCGAGAACTTCGTTCTCTGGGTTTATCACACGTCCAAGCAATAGAAATTGCAAACACCCGAAAGGGTGCGTGGCGTTCCACAAAGACTCCTCAAATACACAAAGCCCTCGGAGTTGCATACTGGCAACAACAAGGGCTGAAAAGTTTAGTACAACGATATTCTGTTCTTCGTCAAGCTTGATGAACCGCCGTATACCGGACGGTACGTACGGTGGTGTGAGAGGACGGGAGTTAGTCACTCCCTCCTACTCGATTTTCCGATTATCTGATTCCGTATAGGCAGAGGAGATAGCTTGTGTTGCTTGTGCCAATTGGATTCGTGCTGGATTTTTCACTTCCAAGGTCATAACGGACATGATGACTGTATGCATCGTTACGAAAAAATAGATTCAAAAAAAGATGTTTTTCAAAAGGGGTGATTCCACGAAAAATCGTTTCTCCTTCTCATATAAGAAAAAATAGAAAGTAGTTAGAAACGATATGTATTACACTGCCTCTCACGCTCTCTTTCCTATGTCATCGAGCCGACTGTTGTCCTCTCGATTGCTTTTATTATACGGAAAAAAGCGGAAAGCACGCAAAAGCACGGATGCTTCATTTGCGTCGAATTACAGCCAGAATGGACCGTTTTTGCGAGTAGAAAACACTCGCTCTTTTTGTTAAACGCTGTGGCTCATCGGCAAACATGAATGCTGTGAGAGGTCTCATCTATTTTCTCATCCATTTCTAATCTCTCTCTTTTTTTTCCTTCATCTGTTCTTTTTATGATAAAGGAGATCAAACAAAACCAGTGGAAAAACCAACCAGTAAAAATCAGTGTAGAGCAAGCGGAAAAAATCGCGTTGGCTAAAGTAAACGGCAATATTATTAAGCTGGATGAAGACGATCATCACTCTGTGTATGAAGTGGAAGTGAGATCGGCTAAGGGACAGGAAGTCGATTTGGAGATTTCCTCTACGACAGGCGCTGTATTGGATGTAGACTGGGACGATTAATCGAATCCGCTATCTTCCTCAACCGACTCTTTAATAAGTAGCGGGTCGTTGTTTTTGTGCCAGGGCCTCTATAAATTCGATCGCTTCTTGAACCGCAGGTATTTTTCGGACATTCTCTTCGGCAAACTGCTGAGCTTGCGGATAGTTCGTAGAAGCGATAAGTTTTGCAGCAGCTTCTACATCATAGGGTGTAAAGCGATGCTCATAGCTGTCACCATCAAGCAATAACCAGTATGCCCCCGGTTTGTCGGCATAAGGCATGCCCACACTTCCGGCATTGAGAATACGCAGATCGTTAAGGCGACGTTCAAATTGGATATGTGTATGACCACAGATGACTGTTCGTTGCAGCGTCCCCTCAAAATAAGCGGCCACAATTGCATCCGGAGTGAGTGGGGTGAAAATATCTTCATCATTGGTGGGAATGGCGTGGCAGAATAGCACGTCCTCGAAAACTTCTCGATTTAACGTATAGGTAAGAGGGAGTTGCGCCAGAAAGTCACGATCAGAGCGGCTCAATTGCTCTGCAACCCATGACGTGATTTCTCGGACAGAATCGGATATTTCCAAGGCCTGAGCCTCTCCGTCAAATGTGAGAAGTACTTCACGCTCGCCGTTACCACGGATGAATTGCACGGGTGTATCCAAGTGGAACAGCATTTCAAGTGTTTGGACGGGCATCGGGCCTGAGATCGTATCACCCCCGATGACAATAAGATCAGGCTCTGATTGATCTTCAAAATCGTATTTTCAATGATCCGATTTGAACCTATAATGTATCTTGGGCATATCCTCTAAGCTGTGGTATAATTTGGAAGCCAAATTACGATTAAGGAGTATGGATGATGGAAAAAAAACTAATCTTCGGTCATAAAAATCCAGACACAGATTCCATTTGTTCAGCACTTGTGTACGCTGACTTGAAAACAAAATTGGGCGCGAATGTAGAGCCTGTACGCCTCGGTGTAATCAGCAGCGAAACAGCATTTGTGTTGAATTACTTCCAAGTAAAAGAGCCGCGCCTCGTAGAAACAGTGGCAAATGAAGTAAATGAAGTCATCCTTGTAGATCACAATGAGCGCCAACAAAGCGCGAATGACATTGAGCAAGTGCAAGTGGTAGAAGTGATCGACCATCACCGTATTGCGAACTTTGAGACGAGCAATCCTCTCTACTTCCGTGCCGAGCCGGTTGGATGCACGACTACCATTTTGAAGAAAATGTACAAAGAAAACGGCGTAGACATTCCAAAAGAGATGGCGGGCTTGATGCTTTCTGCTATCATTTCGGATACGTTGCTGTTGAAATCCCCAACCTGCACGGAGCAAGATGTAGCGGCTGCTCATGAGCTGGCTGAAATCGCAGGTGTCAATCTGGAAGCATACGGTCTGGACATGCTCAAAGCGGGGGCAGACCTGAGCGACAAAACAATCGAACAATTGCTCACATTGGATGCAAAAGAGTTCCAAATGGGCAATGCGAAAGTAGAAATCGCACAAGTAAATGCAGTAGATGTCAATGATGTACTTGCACGCCAAGGCGAACTGGAAGCAGCTATGAATGCAAGCATCGCTGAAAAAGCTTTGGACCTGTTCGTGTTTGTTGTAACGGATATCTTGAACAACGATTCTGTTGCGATCGCTCTTGGTAGCGCAACACAAGCGGTAGAAAAAGCGTACCAAGTAACATTGGTGGACAACAAAGCTGTTTTGAAGGGCGTTGTCTCCCGTAAGAAGCAAATCGTACCGGTATTGACTGATACATTCCAAGCTCTGTAAAAAAGAAAGGTGGCTGCCATGCACATGATGCGGGCAGCCATTTTTTATTTTTACATTCCCTGGCTAGGGTTGTTGTGCATTTGGAACAAGTTTTGCTGGGCATAAGCATCGTCACTGTAATGCGTGATGGCATGTTTATCTCTGGCTTTGAGGCTAAGCAGCCCTGTTAATCCCCATCCGGCACCGACTACGGCTACAATGAAACCGATGATATAGAGCATCGAAGTCCCCCTTTGTATGGCGTTATCTATATTTTAACAAATTATGGATAGAGAGTAACGCCAATTTTATGCTGAAAATGTGTTTGACATTGACGGTCCGTAAATGTGTACGATCAATTTGTCAGGAGGAATGAACATGGAATATACGGTGCAAAAGCTAGGACTCCTGGCGGGTGTCAGCACCCGGACGCTCCGATACTACGATGAAATTGACCTTCTCAAGCCGGCGAGAATCAATTCGTCAGGGTATCGCATTTACGGACAGCTAGAGGTTGATCGATTGCAGCACATCCTTTTTTACCGCGAGCTGGGTGTGAGCTTGGAGGAGATCAAGGAGATCCTGGATTCACCAACCTTTGATGCTGACCGAGCACTGTGGGAGCACCGCGAGAAGCTCCTGGAAAGGCGAGCGCAATTGGATGCGTTAATCGCCAATGTCGATTTGACATTAGCACAAAGAGAGGGGACCAAAACGATGAGTGACAAACAAAAATTTGAAGGCTTCAAGCAAAAGATGATTGATGAGAATGAAGAGAAGTACGGGGCAGAAATTCGAGCGAAATACGGAAATGACCAAATCGAAAAATCGAATCAGATGGTCAAAGGCATGACAGAAGAACAGTATGCCGCGCTGGAGAAATTGAACGCAGACCTGCACGATACATTGGCGCAGGCTTTTTCGACAGGTGATCCTGCTCATGAATTGGCGCAAAAAGCAGCAGATCTTCACCGTCAATGGCTCAGTTTTTACTGGGACAGCTACAGCAAAGAAGCGCACGCAGGTGTTGCCCAGATGTACGTCGATGACCCGCGCTTTACTGCTTACTATGACAAGGAACAGCCAGGTGTAGCCGAGTTTCTCCGCGATGCAGTGGTCATTTATACCAGCAAGTAAAGAGTTTTCAAACAAAGAAGCTGCGAGCAAGGCAGCTTCTTTGCGTTTTACGCTTCGTTATCCCCACCTACTGCGGGAAAAAGCTTTTGTCCCAGTGGTGTTGGCAAGCCATCCATGCTTACTACGTTGTTTTCCTTTTGATAAGCAAGCAGTTCCTGCTCGTCTTTAGCCAAAGTCCATTTCTGAAGGGTGTCCCGTTCTTTTGAGTAGGAATAGAAGGGGATAGCCCAGCCGCAAGAAGTCTTTACTTCCTGTACGTTTACGGTAATGATTTGACGAGCACCGGGCAGAAGCGGGAAGTCTTTTACGAGCTCATCCCACCGAGGCGAATCTGGGAGAATAACCGTTCCTTTGCCGAATAAGCGCATGATGAGAGGAGGGCCTTCAAATGCACAAAACATGAGAGTAATCCGGCCATTTTCCTGTAGATGTGCACTGGTTTCGTTTCCGCTTCCGGTCAGGTCTAAATAGGCCACCTCGGTAGGCGATATGATGCGAAAGGAATCGTACCCTTTCGGTGAAAGATTCACATGACCATCTGTATCCATAGGAGCAGAGGCAACAAAGAACATTCGTTGCTTCTTGATAAACTTCTCATGCTCAGGTCGTAACTCAGAAAAAAGCTGACCCATTTCGCACCCCTCCAGGTAATGAAATTGTTTTTGCTACCCTCATAATACGATGAAAATATGAAGAATTTGTGTTGTTTTTCCCAGTGCGTGCTAAATAGGTGATAAAGTGTAAATATTCTCGCAACAAAATGACCTTTGAAAAGGAGGAGCATTTACATGCAATCATCACAGCCAATTTACTTAGGGGAGCGCATCCATCTAATAGACGGTTTCGATATGGGCTGGGCGGAACGCACGGGGACTTATGTCATCGCTGAAGAAGAACTGACTTTGGTTGAAACAGGGCCAAGCCCCTCCGTCCCATACATCAAGACCGGCCTCGCCAAGCTCGGTTTTACCCCGGAGCAAGTAAAATACATCATCGTGACGCACATTCATTTGGATCATGCGGGAGGAGTGGGACTTTTTCTAAAGGATTGCCCAAACGCAAAGATCGTCGTCCATCCAAAGGGTGCACGTCACCTCGTTAATCCAAGCCGACTGATCGCAGGGGCGAGAGCGGTGTATCATGATGATTTTGATCGATTGTTTGATCCGATTGAGGCTGTTCCCGAAGAGCGGATTTTGATTCGTGGAGACGGGGATACACTAAAGATCGGAGCGAATTGCGTGTTGGAGTTTCTGGATTCGCCAGGGCATGCCAATCATCACTTCAGCATCTACGATCCCGTTAGCCGTGGCATGTTCACAGGTGATACGGCAGGTGTACTTTATCCGCAGCTTAAAAAGGATGGTATACACCTCGTACTGCCATCTACTTCTCCGAATCAGTTTGACCCGGATGCCATGTTAGCGTCTCTACGTCGATTTGAAGCGCGCAAGCTGAATCGCATTTACTTTGGTCATTTTGGGATGTCTGAACAGGTAGACGATGTGTACCGCCAAATACGTGAGTGGCTCCCTGTGTTTGTGGCGGAAGGAGAATCAACACTTGCTGTTGGACAAACATATGCTGATCTGTCTCGTAAGTTATTGGAACGAGTCTCGGAGCATCTACAGTCACAAGGCATCAATGATGACCACGAAGTTTTCGGAGTACTCAAGCTCGATTTACAGGTGTGCGCCATGGGCATTCTGGATTATTTGCACAAACGTGGTTAAAAGCTTTGCCAAAAGCATTCCATTTGCCTGAACCTTTTGTTCAGGTGTTTTCATTTTTAGCAGGCAAGAAAGTATTGGCTTACGTGTTTGTCATTCTTTTTTCATCCAAGGAATGCTATGATGTAGGATGAGTCATGGACTGTGACAATTTCAAACGTAACAGCAAATAGGTGCCTCGTCTTTTCTCAAAAAGATCGGGTGAAAAGGGAAGTCGGTGAAAATCCGACGCGGTCCCGCCACTGTAAATCGGCTCGTTCCTCAGCCGTAAGCCAGGAGACCTGCCTGTTTGTTTTTGTGCCTGTTGCCTTCGCGGAAAGGATCGGCCTATTTCAGGAAGCAGACCATCCTGTCTGTTTGCCCTGAGGTGCCGACCCTTTGATTTCCGAATGGAAGCAAGGGTCGCTTTTTTTATTGGAAGGTACAGTCAATCAGACACGCAGAAAGGAAGTTCTACATATGAAACGTTCATTGCGATTCATGATCCCACTACTAGTTGCGGCGAGCCTCGCAGGTTGTGCGGGTAACGATAACAGCCAGCAAGCACCTGGTGGACAAACCAGTGCACCGCAGACAGCACCGCAAGAGAATACAGCCGAGCAGCCTGCAAAACAAACTACGTATCCGTTGACAGTCAAGGATGCGACAGGAAAAGAAGTAACCTTTGCAAAAGCTCCTGAGCGAATCGTCTCCACATCACCTGCCGAGACAGAGATTTTGTTCGCATTAGGCTTGGAAAATCGGATCGTAGCTGTCTCAGACTACGATGATTATCCAGAAGCGGCGAAGACAAAACCGAAAATTGGCGGCGTCGTCAAACCGAATGAAGAAGCGATTCTCGCTCAAACGCCAGATATGGTCGTCGGTGGGATTTCGATGGAGAAGCCAGTGGCTGACAAGCTCAAATCTCTCGGGATGCCCGTCTACATTACCCATCCGACAAAGATGGATGACATCCTAAACAATGTGTTGGTGATGGGAGTTATCACTAACAAACAAGAACAAGCCGAAAAAGTTGTCGCGCAAATGAAGAAGGATATCGCGTACGTTCAAGAAGCAGTGAAAAATGTAAAACCAGAAGAGAAGAAAAAGGTATACCTTGAGTTTTCCCCAGGCTGGACAGTCGGAAAAGGTGAATTCATGGATGAACTCATCACACTGGCTGGAGCGACAAATATTGCCTCTGACACACAGGGCTGGAATCCGATCAGTGAAGAAAAGATTTTGCAAAACGATCCAGACGTCATTTTGTATGCGAGCGGAATTACCGATGAAAAGACTGGCGTCAAGCTGGAGGATATGATCGCCAAGCGTAATGGCTGGGATAAAATGAAGGCGATTCGTGAAAAACAAATCTTTGGCATGGACCAAAATATTTTGTCCCGTCCTGGTCCGCGTATTACACAAGGCTTGATTGAAGTAGCGAAGGCGATTTACCCTGACTTGGTGAAATAAAATGAAGAAACGATTGTTCATATGGGGAGGAGCCAGCTGTCTCGTCCTTCTGGCTTCAATAATCATCAGTATCTCGATGGGGGCGGCACACCTTCCCATTTCGCAAGTATGGCTCATCCTGCTCCACCAAATCTCGGGCTTGTCTGAGTGGATCACCGTAGCGTGGCCGGAGTCATCTGAGCAAATTGTCATGAAGGTTCGTTTTCCACGCGTTGTATTGGCTGTTTTGATTGGCGCCTGCTTATCTCTTGCGGGAGCGGGCTTTCAGGGAGTTTTGCGCAATCCGCTCGCAGATCCGTTTACGATGGGCGTGGCATCTGGTTCTGCTGTCGGAGCAGCCTTTTTGATCCTGTTTGGCTTGCAAATCAGCTTTTTGGGTGCATGGAGCACGCCTGTTGTCGCTTTTCTTACAGGACTGCTCAGTTTATGGATCGTACTCGGACTCGCGAACACCCAAGGAAAGCTGCAAACGGAGACCCTGATTTTGTCTGGTGTTGTGGTGCAGGCTTTTCTCGGCTCACTCGTTTCCTTTATGGTGTCGCTATCGGATCAGACGGTGAATGAGATCGTGTTCTGGCTGATGGGCAGCCTGTCATTTCGGGGCTGGGCCTTTACGTATGTCTTGATTCCGTACTTGGTCATAGGCGGAATGGTGCTGGTAAGCTATGCGCGTTCCTTGAACCTATTTGCGTTAGGCGAGCGGCAGGCTGCGCATCTCGGCGTCCATGTAGATCGAACGAAGCTGGTGGTTCTGGTCGTCTCGACACTCCTGACGGCAGCGGCGGTTTCTATCGCGGGAATTATCGGGTTCGTTGGCCTGGTGGTACCGCACCTCGTCCGTATGCTGGTTGGTCCTGACCATCGAATTTTACTGCCGATGGCCGCGATCTGTGGTGGTATTTATGTGCTGTGGGCCGACACTCTCGCCAGAATGCTGCTGAGTCCAACGGAAATCCCGCTCGGTGTTGTGACAGCTTTTCTGGGAGCACCGTTTTTCGCGTATTTATTGAAGCAAAATAAACGCTTTAGGAAGAGGTAACGTATGCAATGATCAATGTGCACAGCTTGCAAAAATCGTATCAGGATACGCCAGTTTTGCACGGAATCGATTTTTGCGTGGACAAGGGAGAATTTTTTGGCATTATCGGACCAAATGGAAGCGGTAAATCCACCTTGCTGAAAATGATTTCAGGGGTCATCAAGGCAGATGCAGGAGATATTTTGCTTCAGGAGAAAAAGCTTCATTCCTATCCACGCAAAGAGCTTGCCAAAATACTGGCTGTATTGGAGCAAGAGGGGCTGCCGCCAGTCGGCTTTCGAGTCCGAGAGGTGTTGGAGATGGGACGCTTTCCTTACCAAAATTGGCTGGGGGAAGAGAAGCAGGATGTCGCATCGCTTATTGATGAAATCGTACAGATGCTCGGCCTTGAACATTTGGAAGAGCGCACACTGGATCAGTTGAGTGGTGGGGAAAAGCAACGCGTAGCTTTGGGGAAGGCATTGATCCAAAGACCTCAAGTGCTGTTGCTCGATGAACCCACGACTTACCTCGATATCGGGTACCAGATTCAGCTTATGGACATCGTGCGCAAATGGCAAAAGACGACACAGGTGACGGTCATTGCTGTGCTGCACGATCTGAATCTGGCCTCCCTTTACTGCGATCGTATTTTGATGCTGCATAAAGGAAAGCAGATAAGCGTCGGCACACCAAAAGACATTTTGCAAAGTGACAGAATAGAGGCTGTATACGGAACTAGACCGATTGTCATGGAGCATCCTGTTCATCATTTGCCGCAAATTATTTTGCAATCGCAAGTGTAAGGAGACAAAAGCATGATCGTACTGATAACAGGTGGAGCACGCAGCGGAAAAAGCACGTTTGCCGAAAAATACGCGGCTCATTTGGGCTCCTCGGGTGTTTACATCGCGACCGCACCAATCACTGATGAGGAAATGGAAGAGCGGATCTTGCACCATCGCGACCGCCGCTTGCAGTCCAACTTTCCTTGGCAAACGATTGAGGAGCCGTATGCATTGACAGAATGGCTGACGAAGCTCGGAGCACAAAAGGACATACAAGAACAGCAGACAGTGATTTTGATTGATTGCTTGATCCTTTGGCTTTCCAATTGGCTTTTGCATGATCAGGAGGAGCAGTCGTTTGAGGGTGTGCTCCAGCAGGTGGATGTGCTGGTAAACAAGCTAAAAGACTACCATGGCACCGTTTTGCTGGTGACAAACGAAGTGGGCGACGGACTCGTCCCACAACATCCGTTAGGCCGTATGTTCCGAGACTTGGCGGGGCTGATGAATCAGCGCGTGGCAGCTGTTGCCGATCAAGTTTTTCTTGTCACAGCAGGAATTCCGGTGGAACTAAAAGGACAAGCTTTCCGATTTTAACGCGGTGAAAAGACGGTTTCGAATCGTCTTTTCACCTTTTTTATGATATAATACAAGAAAAGCCATGGAAGGGATCAGGATACCATGCGTCCCCATAGGACGATCTGGAAACGTTTTGACCTCTCCTACATCTAGCTTCGTAGTAGTCGATCGTCACTGAAGACGACTAATCTACTACGAAAGCGAGGCCATTTGTATGAGTAGCGACTTATGCTTGCGATGTTCCTCGGTAGTCGGTTGGTCGTCTGTGCCTAAACCGACAAAAATGCGAGGAAACCATGATGAGGAGAGCGCTGCAGTTATCTAAGCGTTATAGTATGATTTTGTTTGGAGCTTGTTTACTTGCTTTTGCGTATTATCACATTAACTTTCAGAACCATTTGTCTGAAGGTGGGTTTGTTGGCTTGGGGTTACTGGCGAAATACGCCTTTGACTTGTCGCCAGCGATGGTGATGCTTTTGCTAGATATTCCACTGTTTTTGGTTGCCTGGTTAGTAAGAGGCCGCCAGTTCATTTGGGACACCATTTTTGCATCACTTGCTTTTACCGTGTTTTACGATTTGTTTGAACGATTTTCACCGATTGTCATGGATATGAGCAGAATGATGCCGCTGGCGTCTGTCTTGGCCGGTGTATTGACCGGGCTAGGTACCGGATTGGTTCTGCGCTATGGAGCTGCGACAGGTGGAGACGATATTTTCTCCCTGTTGATCAGTAAGTACACGGGATTGTCCATTGGTACGGTCTTTCTTTTACTGGACGTTATTGTGCTTTGCATGTCGTTCTGGTTCGTACCGATGAAAGAGATGATGTATACCATTTTGGCCGTTGTCATTTCCAGCCAAGTCATCACCTGGACCGTCAATCATGGTGCAGGCGTGGAGGTCATGGAAGAGGAGCACGGGCATGGAAGCGTCTCGATGACCCACCGGTAATGAGTAGATATTCAGTTGAAAAACATGCCTATACAAAAGCAAGCAAAAGGCCAAGTCGGTTTTCATGTCGACTTGGTCTTTTGAGCGTTTATGACCGTTTTTGTACATAATATCCTGCTTTCCTAGTGGATACTAACCAACACAGATACTATCGATGGAAAGGACCTGCCATGAGCGATCCGTTTTTTAGCAACTATAAAGCATTCGTCGTCATACCGGCGGATGAGAAGCAAATGGGACCGGAGCCTTTTAGCCCGAACGATTACGCCAGCCATTTCATTCTGACGTTTTCGCTGTACGATGCGGTTATTTCCTCTTGGAGGGAAGCGACAAAGTATAAAGTGCAGGCAAAAAAAGGGCTGTCGAATGTGATCGAGGGTTTCAATGCCAAACGCCGTGGTACAGCCCGTCTGCATCTGTTGGAAATGGAAGAAGACCAGGCATATTTCGTCCTGGCCTTGTCGTTGAAAATCCAAAAGGACAATGAAAAAGCGGTCATGGAGACGATCACCAATCTGCTGGACAAAGATTTCGCTACCGACTTGTTGATCGGCGAGACCTGGTATCAGATCATTGGTGCCAAAGGGAAATTCGAGCGGAAGCTATTCTCCTACAATGTCCAGCCGTACGATTATCGCCCGAAGTAATCTGCTAGGGCTTCCGTAATCGCCTGAGCAGCTTTGTCCTGATAGGACGATGTACGGACGATGCCTTCATCCTTTGGATTCGATAGAAAGCCAAGCTCAATTAAGACGGACGGATCATTGTTTTCGCGCAGGACGTGATAATTGCCGAATGAAATGCCGTTGCTTCTTAAACCGATGCCACCTGCCAAGCGAGACTCAATCGCTCGAGCTAATGGCTCATCCTTGCCTTGCGAATAATAAAATGTAAGGGTACCGCTATTTGGCTTCACAGAAGAATTGTAATGGATGCTAATGAAGGCATCTGCTCCCTTTGATTCGCTAAAAGCGACACGCTGCGCTAGCGAAGGTTTTTCTGTATCACTTGTCCTCGTCATGAAGACTTGCGCACCACGTTGGCGCAGCTTGCTGGCGAGTAGCGTGGCCGTTTTGTAATTCAACGTTTTTTCCATGCTGTTCCACTTCGTTCCCTGTGTCCCGACATCGGAACCGCCATGTCCCGGGTCGATGACGATGACTTTTCCTTTTAAGCCTGGCGATTTGGTGCTTTTGGTCACCGGAGCGTTGGCGTTGACCTTGGCATCGCCAATATATGTCGCAGACACCCAGCCTGTCTGTCCATTAGAAGTTCTCGCTTGGATCCAGTCACCTTGCTTTTTCAAAATATCTACACGGGTTCCTCTGGGTAGCGAGAGGACAATCTCATGGCTCGTGCTTGGTCCTTTGCGCATTCGAAGCGAATCGGCCAAAACCGTACCTTGCTGGCTTTTGGCAACGGCTGTATTGGCTGGTGAAGAAGCTGAACCCGCACTCGTTACCGCTCCTTTTTGCAAGTAATACCCCGCGACCCAGCCTACCTTTTGATTGTATCTAATTTTTGCCCAACCGTATGCTTCATCCGTAATGGTCACGACGGCTCCTTGCGGCACGGTAGCGACAACAGAAGCATTGGGGGCTGGTTCACTGCGAACGTTCAGAGAGGTCGCGACCACCTTTGCCTGGATGACACTTGCTGCTTGCGCCGGCTCCGTATGAAACGGCCATGACAGACTAAGCCATAGCCCACATAGGAGGGACGCTTGTTTACATGTTGTTTTCATCATTTCTACCTCTGACTTGGATTAGCTATATCTCACCTGAACTATGATAAGGGAAATGCAGGAAATCGAATAGGGTATGATTTCCTGATTTTTCGGGACAATTAAAGTAGAGTTTCAGTATATCTTGCCAAGGCGTTCGTTGCCGACTCTGCCATTCGCTGTTTGAGTTGATCGTTTTCTACTACTTTTACCCGCAGGCCGAGAAAACGAATGCGCGATAAAATAAACTCCTGTTCGTCGGATAGAAAGTGCAGGGTGATCGTGTACACCTGCGATTCTGGGTCAAAAGCGACCTCTTTGTCAAAGCAGGAAAACGCGTACAATATGCGCTGGAGCTCAGCGTTGTAACGACGGATGACCACAATTTTTGCCATCTGCTTGCGCTGTTGGATCTGTTCCAAAATAGCCGGTAAAAAACTGTCATACCATACATCTTCTATGTAAAGCTCATCGACGGAGCGAATGAGATGCAGCGGAGTCGTGATCAGGCGATTGGTAGACATGTTTAGCCAGATCAGGTACCAGGCCTTCTTGGCAAGTGAATATTCCAGCTTGTAGGGAACCCCTCGTTGATTGCGAAAAACCGGGCCTTTGTTCGTGGCTGCGGTTATTTTTATGTGATTCTTGCCGAGAATGATTCGTCGCAGGGTGCGCACGAGTGGACTCCAGAGCTGTTTGGCCTGTGTCTGCGCTTTTTCCACGAATCGTTCTTGTTCGGTCCATTCATTTTCTGGCGTATGTGTCAAACGGCGAAGCTTATCGAGTGTAGCGGGCTCGAAAATTTCTGACGCAGACGGATTCGCCAGCATCAGGGAGAGCCACGCTTTTTCGTGTGAGGTGACTGGATAAACCCCCGCTTCATCCAGTCGTGTCACTAGCTGGTAATTATGTATCTTGTCAAACAGATTCATAGTAGGCGAGCAGCTCCTCCCATTCTTTTTGGAATTGCTTGCGAAGAAACAGCGGTTCAAGAACTTCCACGCTCGAACCGAAGCTGCGAATCCACGGTGTAATTTCCATCGTGCTGTTCACGTTTATCTCGTACACAAAGCTCTCCCGTGATTCTTCTGTCACAATCCCCCATTGCCCCTGTGCCTCCACTCGCTCTTGGATAAAGGAATGAGGCGTGTCGCGAGGCTGAAAAAAGCGAAGGCGTACCGTTACGAGTTTTCCGGTATCAATCAACCAACTGTGCGCAATACGCTCATCCGCACTTGCTTGCAAGGAAGTGAAGATTTCCGGCGTAACGGATTTGCCTGTTACGAGCTTGGTCATACCTTCCACACGGTATTTGCGCAGCGGACCATTGCCGCATCCTTGTGCCAGCAAGTACCATCTGCCGTATTGATGATCAAAAATAACCCGGAGTGGAATTGCTTTTTGATGTTGCCCTGTTGTATCCCGTTGGAATGTCGGATTCGTATTTTGAGAATCGTAAAACTTCCGGCGTTTGGGCGTGTAGTAGTGAAATTCAACGATTTTTCGCTGACGAATGGCTTCCGTGAGAAGTAAAGCTTGATATTCATCGAGAATACGTGAGACGAAATGATATTTGTATAAAAACGCAGATGCATCGGTTAACTTCAAGCGATGCTTGAGATAGCGTTTCACTTTTTCTTGCAGAAGATAACCAGGGACAGCCGGCAGTTGGGTATTGGCCATGAAGTCGATGAAATCATACAGATCCAAAAGCTCGTCGTCCGTCAATGAGTCCAGTAGCTCGTCATCGAATTGATAAACGTACGGTCTGACCTCACTAACATTTTTTATCACACCAATTTCTTCGAGGTATTTCATGTCCTGGCGGATTGTTTTTTCATCGGGCTCTGTATCTACAAACGTCTCCAGTAATTCTTTAATGGAGAGGGGCTGTTGTTTAAGCTTTTCCAAGATGTGCGAAAGTCGCTCTACTTCCGAATCCTTCAATGATTTCGCATGGTACAAAAACATCAAGAAATTGTCCGTCACCTCAAAATAGTTGTAACGAAGCTGCGTGTAATACTCTTTTTTCTCCTCATCGCCGACATGCTGATAAAAGGTCGATTGGATGTCCTTCAGCTTTTTCATCGTTTTATCAAGCGTATGAACGGAGATCCCGAGTCGCTCGGCTAACTGTTGCCGATTGTAGGCACCAGCGGTTAAAAACAGGAGACGGAGCAATTGCAGCTCTTTGTCAAAGCTTTCGCGTGCCATTACACTCATCCTTATTCACTCGTCATTTATTTCCAAATTAGTCCTCATATTACGAAGAGGCTTAAGAGAAGTCAATGAGAAAGTGAGGTTCGTAATACTTTTACCATGTTCAAATCACATGCGCAGATGGAAAATAAGGGTATGAAAAACAGCGAGCTGTGAGAGACAGGAGAAATAATGATGAAAACAATTTTGCATGGAAACAACCATCGTGAAGTGAAGCTGGAGCATGGAAATGTGCACGTTTTTGCGAATGACGAAGTCTTTGCGAGCTTCGGTGAACGCGTATACCAAATGGCAGACAATAATTTGCGTATTCCGCGAAATGTTTATTTTTCGTATACCCCTGATGCGCATGTAGGCGTTGGGACTTGCATTGGGACGACAGCGGTTTGGAATCTTTCGGATGGATTTGTCTCGCCATCCATCGTCGGATCAGACATTGGATGTGGAATGCGTCTGCATCTGACTCCCTTGCATCGAGACGACCTCAAAGACAAGAGCCTAAAGCGGGCATTGATCGAAGCGATCGAAGCGTACGTCCCGACAAACGAGCGGGGAAATACGCATTTTACGGATATTCGCTTGGAGGAAGTGGTGAAGCATGGCTTACAAGGACTGCCGAGCAACTACATTCCAGACACAGAAGCAGCGCCTGACACCTTTAGCCGTTCTTTCTCGCATGTGGAAAAGTACACATTTGAATTCGACCATTCCTTCCTGGAGCAAATACCGCAAAAATCTTGGAGTCGTGCCTGGGGCCAGTTGGGAACATTAGGGGGCGGTAACCACTTTATTGAAATCCAGCATATCGAGATCGCGGAGGAGAACAGGGAAATTGCCAAAGCGTGGGGACTGTTCGACGGCCAGGTCGTCATCATGATTCATTCCGGTTCGCGGGCGTGGGGGGCTATGTTAGGGAGGGATTACACCAAAAGCTTCAAGGAAGTTATGTACAAATGGGGGATTCATAATCCCGAGCCAAGCCTGGTGTATGCTCCGATCCAAAGCGAGGAAGGGCAACAGTATTTGAATTTGATGTACTCCGCGCTGAACTTTGCGGTAACGAATCGGCATATGATTGGATTTTCAGTAGAGCAGGCGTTTCGCGATATTTTTGGTAGAGAGACGCGTACACCAGTCCTGTATGATCTGATGCATAATTACGCCTTGAAAGAATCCCATCGCAATACGCCGGTGCTCGTCCACCGCAAAGGAGCGACAAAGGCGTTGCCAGCAGGCCATTTCCAAAATCCGAAGGCTTACCGTAAAACGGGACATCCAGCATTGATTCCAGGTTCTATGGGAACATCGTCCTATATCATGGTTGGATCGGAGGCTGGCGCCAAAAACTTTTATTCGATCTGTCATGGTGCAGGGCGTGTTCGTTCCCGCAAAGCAACCAAGGAGCTTGTGACCATCGATCAATTCGAGCAGGCAATGCGCGTGGGACAGGAAGATGAGATCATGGTGAATCACCGTTCGCTCGCTTCCATCCTTGATGAATGCCCGCAAGCCTATAAAGATGTGGATCAAATCATTGATTCCGTTGTGGGAGCAAATCTTGCCTCTGTCGTAGCAAAATGTAACCCTCTTATTGCCATAAAAGGAGTATAATGAAGAGTGGCTTCCTGAAAATTTTGGGGGAGCCACCTTTTGTGATTTAACTTACACTAAAATACAGGAATTAAATTGTGAACAAATTGCTGAAAAGTTTCAAAAAATAGGTTCGAATGTAACATAAATTGCATCGCTTCCTCAACCGATACCAAAAGAGAGACAAAATAGGGGAGATAGGGGAACAGATATGCCTACATACTATTACTTCACCTGCCTAAAATGCCGAACCCGGGGGGGAGTTTTCGGCGAACAGGCCTGGGGCTGGGGAAACTTTGACATGATCGAGTCCTTCAAATACCTGGCTCACCACATCCGTACTTGCGGAGAAAATTCGATTCGCGTGATTTCTGAGGATGTAGATGATTATGTAGATCAGCTACACGGAGAGTACAACACCTTCCTTGAGCAAACGAAGCATATATTTCCGCATTCCAAGGATTGGGAGTTCCTTGATCGATGGAAAACACTAAAAGTAGAAGAAATGAAGCTAAAATGGGTCGAGGAAAACCGGATCATGCATCCAGATGATCGGATGAAAATATGCGGAGTGCTTGATGCCGTGGATATCTTGAAAGAAGGGGCGGGAAGAGTCTCGTTCAGTGCTAGTGTGACGGATGATGATGGGAAGGTGTGGAAAATCGTAGCGAATATGCGCGAATTACCCATCTTAAAACACACGTATATCATCATTGGCGTCATACAAGAGCATTCTATATTAGGAGAAGTCATCGAGGTGTACAAGATGATTCCACGAGTCTCTGTTCAGGAGGAAAGGGGTAACGATCATGATTCTGGAGACAATCGGGCAATTACTAATTAAAGTGCGCGAGGAAAATCCACTCGTTCATAACATAACGAACGTAGTTGTCACAAACTTTACAGCGAACGGCTTGTTAGCTCTCGGTGCATCCCCTGTCATGGCGTACGCCAAACAAGAGGTGGCAGATATGGCGAAGATCGCCGGAGCTCTTGTATTGAATATAGGGACATTGAATGAGCACGAGATCGAAGCGATGTTGATCGCAGGAAAATCCGCGAATCAGCATGGAGTGCCTGTTTTGTTTGATCCGGTGGGAGCGGGAGCAACATCGTATCGAACCGAAACAAGTCAACGTCTTGCGCAGGAACTCGACCTTGCTTTCATTAGAGGAAATGCTGCCGAGGTTGCGAATGTCATCGGGGAGCGCTGGGAGATTAAAGGTGTAGATGCGAAGGAAGCTGGCGGAGATGTCGAGGACCTAGCGAGAGCAGCAGCGAAAAAACTAAGAACAATCGTTGCGATTACGGGCAAGGTCGACGTTATTTCGGACGGAGAAAAGACTTACTCGATCCATAATGGTCATCCAATCTTAACAAAGGTGACCGGAACAGGCTGTTTGTTAACGTCTGTTATGGGAGCGTTTGCAGCCATTGCAAAAGACAAGCTGATCGCAGGAGCTGCGGCATTGGTATGCTACGGTGTTGCTGCTCAGCTGGCAGCCGAGAAAGCAGCAGAAGTAGGTCCAGGCAGTTTCCAAATCGAATTTTTGAATGCCTTGCATAACTTGACCGCAGAGGATGTTCGCCGTCTTGGATACATCGAAAAAAGGGAATAAAAATTCCCCTTTAAAAAAGGGGAGAAAAATGGCCGTAGAGCGATTAAGCTAGATATGTTAGACAGTAGCTGTAATTTCGTAGTGAATAAGACAGCAGCTTCTTCTGGTGCTCTGAGAGTGATAGGAATATAAATTCAACGTGATCATCATCGTATGGACGGACATAAAAACGGGAAATACCATGACAAATAATTTCTCTCTTTAACGTCAGTGCAACACTGGCGTCTGTTCGTATGTGCAATTCCACGTTGCGTACCCTCCTTGGACATTCAATAGAGTACCAAAAAAATACAAGGAAAAACAAGGTAATTATGTCTGAATCATGTCCAAGTTGTTACCGTTTTTTGGATGAAAACTGACAAGGAAAACGATTCAGAAAAGGCTAGCGAGGATTGCTGGGAAAGCACCCTGTACGAGAGAAAAAATTCGAGATGATTCCGGCCATTCTCCCTTTTTCCGTTGTGTTGTTTACTTTATTTCGAAGGCAGCGTACGAGCTCCTGATCGCAGTGACAAGAGAAATAGCCGTGCTTTACATAGCATTCATCATGCCTCTTGCAGCATCTGTCGACATTATCAATTGGCGCGGCCGGCCCGGAGCATCCAGGCCCACACCAGTTTCCGTACAAACAGGGGAAGCCTACTGAACGGCGTTTTCTTTTTGACAACGAACATCACTCCGTCTTGTAAAGGAATACTACTTGTATCATATTGAACAAGAAGGGAAGTTGCTTTAGGCAATCTCCCTTTTTTCGTTTCGATAGATAATCGCCTGACATGAATGGCTCGGAGATGGACAAAGGGAAAAACTTTCAAAATATCACTTGATATCATGTTGTGAATATGATAGATTAATTCTTGCCGAAGCGAACGCTTGCATGCTCAATGGATGGATGTCCGAGCGGCCGAAGGAGCACGATTGGAAATCGTGTAGGCGGTGTCGAACCGTCTCGTGGGTTCAAATCCCACTCCATCCGCCATCTTACTTGGCCCGTTGGTGAAGCGGTTTAACACAGCAGCCTTTCACGCTGTCATACAGGGGTTCGAATCCCCTACGGGTCACTTAGAAAAATCCCTACATCTTGTAGGTGATTTGGAGGCTTAGCTCAGCTGGGAGAGCATCTGCCTTACAAGCAGAGGGTCGGCGGTTCGATCCCGTCAGCCTCCACCATTTTTATATGCGGTCGTGGCGGAATTGGCAGACGCGCTAGATTCAGGTTCTAGTGGTGGCAACACCGTGGAGGTTCAAGTCCTCTCGACCGCACCAAGCAAACCCTATATATGGCGGTCGTGGCGAAGGGGTTAACGCACCGGATTGTGGCTCCGGCACTCGTGGGTTCAAGTCCCATCGATCGCCCCATCTATTTATGTTCAAAATGTAAAAATGAAATAGCCCAGCGGTGGCTCCTGTAAAGGAACTCCGGCTGGGCTTTCTTTGTATTTGTTTACGAGTGATCAGGCTGATAAAAGTGAAGGCGATTGCCAAAAGGATCGGTCACGCTCACTTCACGCGTTCCCCACGGCGTCTCCTCTAAACCAGGACGAGCATACTTGTACTCTTGGCGCAACAGGGACTGATGAAAAAGCTCAATGTCCTCTACCTGTACGCGGATCGCTGAGCCAGGACAAGCATCCCCGTGATGCTCAGACAGATGAAGTGTGCACGATGGAGAGGAAATTTGCATGTATAAAGGAAAATGATCCTCGTAACGATGCTCCCAATCAATTTGAAAACCTAGAAAATCCACGTAAAACTCTCTTGCCTTCTCAACATCAAACATACGAAAAATCGGCGTGATAATCTGATTCATTTGTCTAGACACCTCCGGATTGTATGGAGGGAGGCGAGGTGCATCCCTTCGTGAAAAATCGTTCGGACAAGCACTTGTGAAATCGTATGCATGCCAGATTCCGTTGCGGGAAACTCTGCTTCTAATCGATCCTTGTAAGCGGCTTGTATCTTCTGAGGTTGTTCTTGTAATAAGGAGACGAGCACGGCGAGTTTCGGTGGCTGCGTATCCCAATCAGCAGGCTTTCCCCCTAGAGTGGCAGTCTTTGTAAATAAATTCGAGTCAAAGATTCTACCTTCCTTCCATAAAAAGAGGGAGCATCATCAAAAAAAGCGTGCAGAGCCAATTCGTCTGCACGCTTTTTGTATGCGGTTATAAGAAACGGCGCTACATTCTTTCCTGCTCGAGGTCGTGAGAAGGGGAGAATAGTTTCCGCCATTTTACTTGGGGTACGCAGATGGCAGCAAGGATCATGAATACGCCACCCCATTGCGGGAGAGAGACAGTCTCTTGAAGTACGAAGCTCGACAAGAGCACGACGGTGGGTAGCTCGACTGCACTTAAAATGGTAGCCAGTCCATTGCCGATCCGTGGTACACCGACAGCCAAACAGAAGATGGGAATGACCGAACCGAAGATCGCAACCAAAAGACCAAGCGGCAGCAAACCTTGCAGAAGCTGACCATTTACCAGGAAAGTTGGTGGATAAACGATCGAGAGCATCAGGGCAGCCATACTA
The DNA here is from genome assembly GCF_000010165.1 of Brevibacillus brevis NBRC 100599. Classification (NCBI taxonomy): domain Bacteria; kingdom Bacillati; phylum Bacillota; class Bacilli; order Caryophanales; family Paenibacillaceae; genus Brevibacillus; species Brevibacillus brevis. The sequence goes on along the minus strand of NC_012491.1, from coordinate 4,102,876 downwards.
ATCGAAATCGCGCTTCGCAAGTAGGGGTCCATTCCTGGAAGAATTCGCCCGCTAAAGAAAATAACCAAGGCAAAGGTCGCGCCCGACATCAGACCGAAGATCAGTCCGACCATGTCTACACTCTGAATTCCGCTTTCGCTAAGTCCACTTGCAAGAACGGTCCCTGCTCCAAGCATAGCCAGAGACACCCATTTTTCAGCGGTCGGCCATTTGCGATCCACAATCGCCTCCAGCAAAACGCCGATCCAGGTAAACTGAAAGAGGAGAACGATTGCGAGCGAAGCAGAAACCCGGCTAACAGCCTGATGGTAAAAAAGACTGGTTGAGGCCATCATGAGGCTGGCTGGTGCCAAAAGCAACAAATACTTGAACGAAAACCGTTGCTTGGAGAAAAAGATGGCCATGACCGTCATGATCAATCCGCCAAAAATCAATTGGCTTCCACTCATTTCAAACGGCGTAAAGCCGAGTTGAAAAGCATGCTTCATGAAGATCGAGAGAACACCGTAGCTGCACGCACCGAGTAAAACTAAAAAGATAGATCGCCAGTATGTCATAAGTAAAAGTTCCTTTCGTATGACTAAACTCGGAAGAATAATGACTATTGTACTACAGGTATAAAAGTGGTACAATAAAATTTTTGTCTGCACTTTACTATGCTACTAAGGTAATTAGATAGCTGCGTGCATTGGTAATATGGTAACGGATGAAAGTGTAGGGGACACCTTCTTTTACGTGAGAATACATAGCTGTTTTTTCGTATTTCCGTTACACTACTTCATAGAGAAGAAGTTTAAAAGTCGTCTATAGAGAAAGAGAAGGCGAAACACATGGAGGAGCAGGATGAGACAGGGGATTATTTATGCAATTGTGGCCTATTTGGCTTGGGGGTTACTCCCGCTCTATTGGAAGCTGTTTCAGGCAATGGGGGCATGGGAGATACTCGCTCATCGAATCGTCTGGTCGGTTATTTTTGTCGCAATCATTATTCAGGTAACGAAACGCTGGCGCAGTATGTGGGGAGCGGTTACTGGTTTTAAAATGTTCGGAGCATTAGCGATATGTTCACTGCTAATCAGCGCAAACTGGCTTATTTTTATCTGGGCAGTGAATAACAATCATGTCATGCAAACGAGTCTTGGTTACTATATGAATCCTCTCATCACTGTACTGCTTGGAGTCCTTTTCTTAAAAGAAAAAATGCATGCTGGGCAATGGTTCGCGCTTATACTCGCGGCTTTCGGAGTCCTGTTCATCACCTTCCAGTACGGTGAGATTCCATGGGTCTCTTTATCACTTGCTCTGACCTTTGCTTTTTACAGCTTGGCGAAAAAACTCGTCCGGCTGGAGGCGATGGTCGGACTGGCGTGGGAGACACTGTTTGTGGCCCCTATTGCTTTCGGTTATTTGTTGATGCTACAGGTCAATGGGACGGAGACGATGACATCCTTAGCGTGGTGGCAACTTTTGTTGCTGACACTGGCGGGGGTAGCTACTGCCATGCCGCTCTACTGGTTCGCCCAAGCAGCGACTAGACTCCCACTTTCCGTTGTGGGCTTCATTCAATACTTGGCGCCTACGATATCGCTCCTATCAGCTGTTTTCTTGTTCGGTGAGCCTTTCACCCAAACACATTTCATCAGCTTTGGATTCATCTGGTCTGCGCTCATCGTATTTACAGTGTCTTCTGTACGCATAAAACGAAAAGCTGCCCCAATCAATCCCGAGGTTGCTATCAAAAAACAAGCGTAACCATAAGAAAACTCCTGGCCCGCCGAGAAAGACTCGGAGCTGGTCAGGAGTTTTTGTTTACCAAGATGTGATTAGCAAATCGCTTCGCCGTGCTTTTTCATGCGGTACGCGCCGTGATTAGTAGGTCCCACATATTGATTGAGCGCAAACGAGTGACGAATCGCTTCGGTAATAAATTCTTTGGCAACAGCTACTGCGTTGTGTACAGAGTTTCCTTTTGCCAATTCAGCACAGATTGCAGCTGAGAACGTGCAGCCGGCACCATGAGTAAAGCTCGTCTCAAAGCGCTCTGATTCCATTACCTCGATCGTTTTCCCGTCATAGAAAACATCTACGGCATTTCCGCTTTGAAGCTTGCTGCCACCTTTTACCACAACATAAGAGGTGCCGAAGTCGTGGATGCGCTTCGCCGCTTCCTTCATGTCATCGACACTTTTCAGCGCGCCCATTTGGCTAAGAATACCAGCCTCGAACAGGTTAGGAGTCGCAACTGTTGCATGCGGGAGCAAGACTTCGCGCAGGCTGACTGCAATTTCTGGATGGAGAGCTTCATCTGCACCCTTACAGATCATCACAGGGTCAACGACAACATTTTTCAAATCGTATTGTTTTATTTTACGGGTAGCGAGGTCAACCAATTCAGTGGTTCCGAGCATCCCTGTTTTTACAGCATCTACGCCAATTCCTGCGAGTACGGTTTCGATTTGTTTTTCTAGGATCGCAACATCGATCGGAAACACTTCGTGAAACCATTCATTATGTGGATCTTGGGCTACGATAACGGTGAGGGCGGTCATCCCGAAAACACCAAGCTCCTGAAACGTTTTGAGGTCTGCTTGCTGACCAGCTCCGCCGCTGGTGTCGGAACCTGCAATGGTGAGTGCTTTCTTCATGGTCATTGTGATTATCTCCCTTTGTATACCGCTGCACAATCGAAGCGGATCTATACTGTCATGCGCTGTAATGCCTCTCTCTCTATTAAAGAGGAAGAAATCGGTGCTGTCAATAATATCCCCAAAATATAAAAACCGCCTCCCATAACGGGAAAGCGGTTTATGTATGTGTGCATTTATGCTTGAGAAGCAGCGTGGTGAAAAGAGAAGCTGATGGTAGTGGACATGGACTTGGAACGCTTGGTTGCAAGCTGTTTGGCTTGTTTTGCTGCCTCAAACATACTGGGTGCCTTGATGATTTCAACCCATCTGCGTGTTGCTGTTTCAAATAAAAAGCGATAGATAGTCATCTTTTTCGACCTCCATGGTTTGTTGACATCTACATTGTAATACGTAACAGGCTGCAAGAGGTTACATAGCTGTTACATATTTTTGAAGAAAACATGGTTATTCTGTAAATCGTAAAATGTTTCCGAAAGAAGCGTTACGTTTTGCGAAATGTTACGTCTTTAGTATGTGATGTTTACGAAAGCTTCCATTTTTAGAGAACGAATGAGGTGCGACAAACGATGGTCAATTCAACAGGAGAGCTGACGGTGACAGGGGTCAATCACAGCTACGGAACGGGAAAAATCAAAGTGCCCGTGCTGTATGATATCAACCTTCATATCAACCAGGGAGAATTTGTAGCTCTGTGCGGCTCGTCGGGGTCAGGGAAGTCTACGCTCTTGAATTTGCTTGCAGGTTTGACCAAGCCGGAGGAAGGGAGTGTCATGGTTAGCGGAGCAGAGATTTCCAGCTACAACGAGAACGAACTATGCATGTTTCGCCGGAAAAGCATGGGCTTCATCTTCCAGTCATACAATCTGCTCCCAAATCTGACAGCGTTGGAAAACGTAGAACTTCCCTTGATTTTTGCAGGCGAAAGCAAGAAAAAACGTCGGGCGAAAGCAACGGAAATCCTACACCGCGTAGGGTTGGAAGGTCGTATCGACCACAGACCCAATGAGCTTAGTGGTGGACAGCAGCAGCGTGTCAGTATTGCAAGAGCGCTCGTCAATCAGCCTGGCATCATCTTGGCGGATGAGCCGACGGGGAACCTGGACTCGAAGACAGAACAAGAGATTCTCCTTTTAATGAGAGAAATGAACAAGGAAAATGGGACTACGTTCATCATCGTTACCCATGAGCAGGAAGTCGCGGAACAGTCCGACCGCGTTATTTATCTCCAAGACGGACGGGTTGTACAAAAAAGGACAAGACCAGCGTAGGCGAGGGTATGAGGTGAACAAACAGTGAAGGTAATGGATTCTTTTCGCATCGTCTGGAGGAATCTGTGGCGAATGAAGCTACGGACAGCCCTCACGTCGGTTGGTGTCATGATCGGGACGGCTGCAATCGTCGCAATGATGGCGCTTAGTTTAGGGCTTAAGGAAAGTGCGGTAAAAAGCTTGGAGAACTTCGGAAACTTGACAGAAATGGACGTCGATGCATTGCGCTGGTACGAGGAAAATGGCGAGTGGATTGATGTCCCAGAGGATAAGGTCAAGAAGCTGAATATGCAAGCGGTGCAGGATTTAAAAAAGATTCCTGGTATTCAGGCAGTTATGCCGATAAAAGAATTACGAGAGCAAGCGAAGCTTAAGGTAGGTAGACGAGAAGGTTACGTACAGCTAATTGGGGTGGATGTGAATGAGTCGGCTGCCTATCGCAAAAATGACATTGAAAAAGGAAGCTATCTGACAGGGGCGCCACAAGAAATAGTGGTTGCTTTCGATGTATCCAGAGAATTGCGTGACATAGAAAAGGAAAAGCGCGAGGAACGGCGAAGAAAAGCCGGAGCGGGACGGCATGAAATGTCCCAGATGCCACCTCCTGATATAGGGGGCGGAGATGCACTGACCTTCAATCTCGTAGACAGAGCAGGGACTCTCATCTTGTCACGCGAATATCGCATCGACGATGAACCGAAATACGAGAAAAAAGAACTGCGTGTGAAGGTTGTCGGTCAATTAAAAAAGTCAGAAGAACGTAACTCGTCAGCCGCGGTTTATGTACCGATTAACGTAGTGAAAGAGCTGAACGAGTGGGTCACGCGCAGTCGAGGTGACGAAGTCGAAGAGGGAGCATCGCGCAGATCACGCGATAAAGCCAAAAAGGATACCTTTGAATTTGACAGAATTACAGTCAAAGTAGAATCTCGTGAAAAAGTCGAGAGTGTAGTCAAAGCGTTGAAGGAAAATGGCTTTGAAGTATATTCGCCTGCACGTGAGCTGGAAACCATCAATAACTTCTTCTTCGTGATTCAGATGGTCCTCGGAGGAATTGCAGCAATCTCCTTGCTTGTCGCAACCATTGGAATCGTCAATACAATGATCATGTCGATTTTAGAGCGAACCAAAGAGATTGGCATCATGAAAGTAATCGGAGCCACTGTGTTGAATATTCGTTGGCTGTTCTTAATGGAGTCAGGCTTTATTGGCTTAATTGGTGGACTAGCTGGTCTCGGCATGGCGTGGGGAGCTGTTGAGCTCGTGAACTACTTCGGAGCGTCTGGCGGTCTCTTGGATAGTCTGAACATGGGCTATGGCGGTGGAGGAGATCCTGAGGCTGAGCCGGCAAAGCTAGCGGTCATTCCAAGCTGGCTGGCACTCTTTGCGATTGGCTTCTCCTTTGTTATTGGGGTGTTGGCGGGAATCTTCCCGGCAATCCGCGCATCTCGTTTAAGTGCACTGCAAGCGATTCGATCTGAATAAGTGATGAAATGTGGGGAACGTAAGATGAACAAGAAAAAATGGATCATTATCGCCACGGTCGTGGCCGTTCTTGGAGGGGGTAGCTATTACGGCTATTCGTACTTCAAGGGCGAAGAGGTTACAGAAGAAAAGCCAGAAGAAAAACCGAACTTCCCGACAGCGCTCGTGGAACGTGGTGAGGTCAAGAAGACGATCAACTCAGCAGGTACAGTGGAAGCGAAGGCGCGTGAGGAAGTCAAGCCAGAGCTCAATGGCAAGGTGCAACGTGTGCTAGTCAAGGAAGGTCAGTCTGTGAAAAAAGGTGATGTCTTGTTCACGATAGACAGCTCTGATGCACAGCTGGAAATTCAAAAGCTAGAGCTGGAAATTCTAAAAGCGAAAAAAGAACTAAGTGAAATTAAACAGAAAAAAGATAAGATCACGGCTACCAAGGAAGGGAAAGTCATCGAAGTCTCAGTGGAAGAAGGGCAAGATGTCAGACCAGAAACGGTAGTCGCCAAACTTGCTAATACCGACTATTTGAAAATTATTGGGCAATTTACCTCCTATGAGTCTGAACGATTCAATGTAGGTACAAAAGTGAAGGTATTCATCCCGACTTCCATGTATTTTGTGGATGGTGTTGTCACGGAAGTGGATAGAATTGGTGAAAAAGTAGAAGGTGCTGGCGGGATTCACAATGTCGAAGTATTGGTCAAGAAGCCTGGGGCCATTTATGTTGGGGACAAGGGTGAGGTACAATTCACGGATGATAAGGGACTCTTATATGTAAGCCGAAATCAGAAGGAATTCCAGCTGCCAGATGAAATGGAGATATTGGCTGGTACTTACGGGAAAATCGGCAAGGTCAACGTGAAAAAGGACGATGTAATCAAAGTAGGGCAACAACTGTTCAAGATGGATATGGAAGCGTCCGGCATGGAGCTGATGGAAAAAGAACTAGCGCTAAAAGGGTCCTTATTGAACATGGAGCAGAAAAAGCGTGAAATTGCGAAGAACCAAGTAACAGCGCCAATTAGTGGTGTCATCACCAAGCTAGGTGTAAAAGAAGGCGAAGCGCCAGGGTCAGAGCCTGCGGCCATTATTATGGACACAACTTCTGTTTACTTTATGGCAGCCGTTGGAGAGCTTGATATTCCCGCGATTAAAATCGGACAAAATGTCGATGTTTACGTGTATGCATTTGGTACAGAGCCGTTTAAAGGTAAAGTCGTAGAGCTCCCGAAAGAAGGGAAAAAAGAAGACAAGGAAGTTCGTTTCGCGGTAAAAGTGGAACTACTAGACAAGGCTGAATTTAAGCATGGGATGACGGGAGATAACGATATTATCGTCGCTCAAGCACAGAATGTCCTGCGCTTGCCAAGCAATGCGGTTGAGATTCTGGGGCCAGGTCAGGGTACCGTAATGGTGAAAGATCCGAGCACTGGAGACCCGATGCCGAAAGACGTACAAATCGGGATTGAAGGTTATGATTTTATTGAAATCAAAGGCGGCTTGAAAGAGGGAGAAGAGGTTCTGGTGACCAACGCCGAAGGCATGTAAAAGCCAATTGAATTCGTTTATAGCGACAGCCCCGTTGCCACTGGCCAAAAACCTTAGGAAACGGGGCTGTTTTTTACACGCATACGATTTTCAACGATTGAAAAGTAATGGTAACGTTGCAGACACTTTCGACGTCAAACTATGTAATGGATGGGAAATCTTACAGCCGTTTTCCTTTGCAAACTGATTAGCAACAGGTGCCATGGAGAGCTGTGCCACTGCAATTGGTTGATCTGGAAACGTTTGGCGGAGCTGATACAAGGCGTCTTTTATCGCTTCTCTGTACGCTTCTTGCTTGTTTTCCATGAGCAGGGCAAAAGCATTTTCGACGAGAGATACTTGTACCTCTGGATGAAGGTTGTGGGAATGGGCGAGCTTCACGAGACGCTCCATCGTAGGTTGGACAGTAGCGGGATTGGAGAACAGCAGAACTTGTGGCTCAGGATGACGGGCAAGCTCATGAAAAAATGGTCCATCGATTGTGAAAAGTGGGACAGTGGCAGTTGCTTCAACCTCTGGTGTTACCAGTGCGGCATACTGTGTGCAAGTGATCACGATTGCATCGACCGCGCAGCTCTGCATCCAGTTTAGCTGCTCACGTAATTTGGCTTGTGCTTGTTCCGTGGTATGGACAGGAATTCCCGCGTTTTGCAGGAGTAAACCTGGATCAACAAAATGAAGGAGATCTACGTCAAAGGCTGCGAACGCATCTGATAAGAGGGAAATATTCGAATAATGTCCATGGAGACAGGCAATCCTGGTCATTTTACAGCTCCTCCTTGTAGAGTATCCTTCTCTGATTTCTTATGGGCAAGGACGCGAATACGCTTGTAATCGAGCACCCAGTGTCCCTCTTGAAACAGAGCAGGACGCAGTATGTCAGTGACTTCCCTACATACTTGCTGGATATCATCTGAGGACAGTCCAGCAAAAAAAGGACTGCAAAAAGAATTCAGCCAATGCGAAAGCCCCAAGTCCCCATCAGCCATGACTGTCGGACGATCAAAATGGGAGGCAAATACGACATGGAAGCCTTGCTTCTCCAAAAGGGTCGTGTACTCTCCAATGCTTGGAAAATACCAAGGTGAGCGCTCATCAGCAGATATTCCTCTTCGTGCTAAAGCAGTCCGTAATGCTTTTGTGATTTGTCCGCAATTGCCGTGCCCTCCAAATTCGGCAACAAAGCGTCCACCGGGAGCAAGAGCCAACCAAACGGTTTCAACGACTTCTGCAGGGCGTTTCATCCAGTGGAGTGCGGCATTGGAAAAGACAGCGTTGTAACTGACATCTGTACGATACGTATGCGCATCGGCTACTTCAAAAGCAAACGGCGGATATTTTTTGCGAGCAGCCTCAATCATGGTTGCAGAAAAGTCGATTCCTGTTACATATGCTCCTGCAAGCGATAGTTCGGCACACAGGTCGCCTGTTCCACAGCCTAAGTCAAGAATGCTTTCTCCAGGAGCCGGCTGTAGCCAGTCCACTAACCCTTTGCCGTATTCAGAAACGAAATTCATTTTGGCGTCGTACAGTCCGGCATTCCATTGATTGGCTTGTACCATCTGAATCCCCTCCTTTTCATCCATTTTTACCGACTAGGGAGATATAAGTCAAATCTATATAAATTATAAACCGGATAGTATTTAACTATATCTAACGCGCGAAAAAGCTCTATGTTTGTAAAGGATATTGCGCCGTTTTTGTCGAATGATCACAGTTGAAAATTGTAAGGAAGAAAGTAGGAGGACAATTCGTGAAAAAATGGGTTGTAAAAGCACTTCTAGTGTGTTTGGCAACGGGCACCCTTTTGTCAGGTGTGTCAGTACCGCCAGCCATGGGGGCCGGGGCAACAGCATCCATGAAAAAAAACAGCCAAGTATCTAAGCCACTCCGGCAGCAGCCTGTTCACGATATGGTTATCTTTAACGATTATCAGGTTGCAGGACTGGATTCAAATGGTTGGAACTGGGTGAAGAATGATGAGTTTATTCTTCCTCCCGAGACACCACTTGATATTGACGTGATACAGACTACTTATGGAACTGGCACCAACATCAATCGGAAGCAAGTTTTATTGGATGGCGTAGAGTTACCGGAGTATCAAGCCGAAAATACCTCGTCACAAACTACTTTCAAATGGCAAGTACCTCGGTTTACCATTCCAGCACAAAAGCTGTCTGCTGGCTCGCATACCTTGACCTTTGTTGTGACAGATGCCAAAGGCAAGAGCAGCACAGTGCATGTGCGATTTCTGGTAGAGGCCATAAATTACCCGAGCATATTTAACGGGGAAAAGGCAGAGGGAGAACCAGTACCAAGTGGCGGGCAAACGGCGATTTTTGGAATGATGGGTTCACACGACTTTACCAGTTCTGTACGGGGCACGTGGAAATTAACAAATAAGTCCACGAGTACAGAGATGAGGTCTGTTCAAGAAACAGTATTTTCGACGGGGACGTTGTTGACGGGGCAGTATGAGCTCCTCTTTGTTCCAGATGATACAACCATGTCACCTTGGATGACAACGATTCAAGTAGGCGTTGCAGAGCTGTACATGGGAACGGATGCAAGCGGTCAAAAGCTGACGCAAGATCAGAAAATAACAGCTCCAGCAGCACCAGGGAAAGTTCCATTGTATTCGCCAATCCCAGGAAGATGGTCGGTGAACGGGACAGGACAAACCTTGACAGACGCGCAACATTTTGAGGTGGACATTCCTGAGAGACTGGCTGGAATCACAATCGCTGTCACGTTTGAGCCTGTTTCGGGGCAAAAAGAGAAATCGTCTTTGTGGGGCGATACTTCGGCGACAACGGTTCAAATACAAATACCAGGTGCACCAAATGCCTGCGGCCCTGCTGGTGGAAATGTCACGATGGATGTGTTGATGAAGCAAAACGAAAAATCAACACCGACGGTAGAAAAGATGAACCTGTATTCCTCTGATAATACAGTCAAGCTGTATCAGAATCCTGTTCATGTGATCTGGCTGACCACTGCTGCCGAGCACATTGAAAAGGGAAGTGAAGCAGATGATGATGAGGGGCCAGGTGTATGGGCGATCGATAACGTCATTGCCGATGAGAGCAAATTGAATTGGGATCACACGGGATTGCTGTTGTCCGGCTACAAGCCAGGTCGCTACAAAGTCAACTACTATAGTAAAAGAGACCCGGCGCAAGTCTGGTGCGGCTATGTTCAAGTGATAGAAGATTCGCCTCCAATCAAGTCGTATCCGGCATGTGAGCCAGGGGATACAGGTGTGAGTCCACCAAGTTCGTCACTTCTTCTTCGAAGCGAGAGCGGCAAGGAATACCGGGACGGACAAAAGATTACCGTGAACGCAGGCGATGATCTCGAAATGGAAGACCTAAGGCTGATCGCTACTCATGCTGAGCTAGTCGGATCCAAAAAGATCAGGGATAAGAGCGAAAAGAAGTCCTACTATATGCCAAAATTTGAATGGAAACATGGCGAGATCGGTATTGGTGCCAACCGGAAGCACAGTAATGGTACCATTTCCTCAGAAAATCGGATCGAGATCTTTTTCGGGGAAGAAGAGATCGCCAGCATCAAGCCCAGCAAAGGTGATGTCGACGATAGCGAGGGACTTGAATCACTGAATTTGAACAGGTATATCGATACGGATAAGCCTGGGGAATACAAGATCAAGGTAACGAATACGCTCAGCAATAAGACCTGCACGGTTATCAACTCCAAAAGAAAGTACACGAAGAAAAACGATGTAAATGAGCGTAATGAAACATTGACGCTTACCATTGAAGTGAAATAGTAGATAGGAAACCCCCTTGCATTTTGGCATGGGGGTTTTCGACTACAAGGGGAGGAAGCTCTGTGACAAATGAACAGAAGGTAATCTTGGAAAAGTTCGGCTTTCGGATCGAAGGAGAGCAAGTGAAACATTTGAAGCTGGGGATCGTAAGAAATATAAAAGAATTCGTCTGCCACGCCACGCCAGAAGAGTTGCAGGACTATATCAAGTCCATCTTGCGCAACCAATGTCAGTGGAAGCGAGGAGAATCTGAGTGAGCAGGCAGGGAGGTTGTTGGGGTTGAAAGAGTCTAGGGAGACATTGGTTACGGCCTTACGCGAAGTGGAGGACTGGGAGAAGGATCAGAACGACTTGTGGTTCTGGGAAAAGCTTGGCAGACTTCCTTTTGTTCTCTTGGATCGGATTACGCCTGCATTTGTTCAGGAGAAGCTGGGAAAAGCCGTAGATGAAATGGCAGCCTTTCTCGAGACAGGTGGGACTTATTTGGTGCAGGATGAATCCATATACAAGTGGTTTGACAAACGCTTAGAGGGATACGGTTCTTCTGTAATTGGCAAGGAGGAGATTGCTGCTGTACCGCTTACAATCATGAATGATGTCGCAATGGAGCTGAAGGATTCACGTGCGAATTTTGCCACGGTACAAGGTGCGACGACTGGCTTCGGGGGGATATTTACCCTTGCGATCGATATCCCGCTATTGATGGGGACATCCCTAAAAGTATTACAAGAGATGGCGCTTGCCTATGGCTATCGACCGGAAGAGAAGAGGGAGCGGCTGTTTGTCGTCAAATGCTTGCAATTTGCTTCATCAGACATCGTAGGGAAAAAAGCGATACTCGCTGAGCTCTCCCGCTTTGATGAACCAAGTGCGCAGAGAGAGGTAATGGCACAATTGCAGGGATGGCGTGAAGTCGTGGTTACGTACACAGAAAACTTCGGGTGGAAAAAGTTATTTCAAATGGTGCCTATCGCGGGTATTTTGTTCGGAGCGTATTTGAATCGCTCAACTGTAAAGGATGTCGCCGAAGCGGGGATGATGCTGTACCGCAAACGGCGCATCCTGGAGCGGCTGCGCGAGATTGAAAAGAGCATGGAGATTACACAGACCACTCCTCAGCAGTAAGAGCGTAGATGAGATGGTCCTCCCATACACCGTTAATTTGCAAATAGCGTAACGATAGCCCCTCCTGGCGAAAACGGTTTTTTTCCAAGACACGAATGGAAGCTTGGTTGCGAGGCATGACAGCCGCTTGTACCCTGTGTAGCCCAATATCCGTTAAAGCAAAGCGAAGGGCAAGATTTACAGCTAGTGTTGTATAGCCTTTGCCATTGCAGGTCTGATCCATGAAGTAGCCAATCGTCGCATTTTGCCATGCGCCGCGTGCGACATTCGACAACGCTACACGTCCAATCATCTTTTCAGATTCCCGGGAGAATACACCAAAAGCATAGGCAGTACCACGTTCAAAATCATTCTGTGCTTGTGAAATCTGTTCTTGCTGTGCTGGAAGGGTCAGAAATGAAGCGGGGCGGATCGGTTCAAATGGTTGGAGAAATTCATGATTACGCAGCCGAAGCTCTAGGAGCTCGGCTGCGTCTTGTTGGTGGAGAGGCCGTAACAGAATCTCGTCTGTATGTAGTGGCATGAGATCAATCCTCCTTAAAAAGTTGGATTGATAGTATAGCATGTGCCAGAGTATTTGGGAAACATCGATTAGCCGAGCAATTCAGCAAACGATACCCCGAATGCTTTGCAAGTTTCCACTTCTTTTGCTGTAGGAGAAAGCTCGATTTTCAAACCTTCCAGAGGAGTTTCTGCGCCACGCTCACTCGCCTTTTTCAGCAAAATATCAACAGCTGCACCGACATGCTCGTAAGCGGAATCGCAAGAGCCAAAAGCAACAACCTTTTTCCCACTAAGGTCAATATCGTCCATCTCCTCATAGAAATCCAGGCATTCATCTGGAAGTTCGCCATCGCCCCATGTGTAGGCACCAAGCAAGATTCCGTCGTAAGCCTCGAGTTCTTTTGCATTCGCGTCCATTACTTCTTTTATCTCCAGCTCAGCACCAGTTGAACGAATACCTTCTGCAATTGCTTCAGCAATTTCCTGTGTATTCCCTGTCATGCTCGCGTATACCATCAAAATGCTCATAAAACGTAAAACCTCCAGTTAGATAATGAGTATCATTCTCACAAATAAAATTAATGAAAATGAGAATCGTTGTCAATAACTTTTTTCATCTTGCCACGTTTCATTGATTTTGGTAGAGTTAAATAAAATTAATATAATGTACACTAAATAGAGGTGCGCCGAAGAAGAGTAAGCCTTTTCGTAATCTGCCAGGGGGCAGGAGAAGGAAGAAAGGCTAAAGCGCCGAAGCTTATGCTATGCCCCTACGTAGCACAGGCTGGGGTGTTTCATGAAAAATGAACATCCTGTCACAAGGGACCTTACATCTTTTTGTGGAGCGCTATTTATGATTTGCTTACGTAGTATCAAAAGCAATGAGATAGCGAATGCACTCATTGCTTTTTTTGATTTACCATGCTGTTATTTTGAGGAGGATGTAACAATGAACATGATGGATGCTAACGAAATTATCGCGTTTATTCAAAAAAGCGAAAAGAAAACACCTGTGAAGGTATATGTGAAAGGGAACCTGGAAGGAATCGACTTTGGTGCGAGCTCCAAAGCCTTCATTACTGGTCCGACTGGTGTTGTTTTTGGTGAGTGGAAAGAGATTGAGCCAGTACTCGCTGCTAACGCAGACAAAATTGAAGATTATGTAGTAGAAAGCGATCGTCGCAACTCCGCTATTCCATTGCTGGATACAAAAGGGATTCAAGCGCGTATTGAGCCAGGCGCAATTATCCGTGACCAAGTGACAATCGGTAACAATGCGGTCATCATGATGGGTGCTTCCATTAACATCGGTGCAGTGATCGGTGAAGGTACGATGATTGATATGAATGTTGTAGTAGGTGGACGTGGAACCATCGGGAAAAACTGCCACATCGGTGCTGGATCGGTTATCGCAGGCGTTATCGAGCCGCCGTCTGCACAGCCAGTTGTTGTCGAGGATGATGTTGTCATCGGAGCAAATGCTGTCATTCTGGAAGGTGTACGCGTAGGAAAAGGTGCTGTTGTTGCAGCAGGTGCTGTCGTCATTGAAGATGTACCTCCATACGTAGTAGTTGCGGGAACACCTGCACGTGTGATCAAGCAAATCGATGAAAAAACTCGTTCCAAGACAGAGATCAAGCAGGAGCTACGTCAGCTGTAAGGGAGAGAGTGCACATGGACTGGCGTTCGCTCGATGAACAATATATCGTCTCCTCTTATAAAAGAATTCCGATTGCCATAGAGAAAGGCGAAGGAAATTACTTGTACGATACGAATGGGAAGAGTTATCTCGACTTGTTTACTGGACTCGCGGTAAACGTTTTGGGGCATTCTCATCCGCGCATTGTACAGGCTCTGCGTGAGCAGGGAGAGCGCTTCTTGCATATTTCCAATGTATTTTTAAACAAGCCGGCTATTCGATTAGCGGAGCGTTTGGTTGCGAACAGCATCAGCGGTAAGGTGTTTTTCACCAACTCTGGTGCGGAGGCCACAGAGTCTGCGATCAAGCTGATTCATAAATGGACGAAAAACGAGGGAGCAGGTCGTGAAGGCATCGTTGTTTTACGCAACAGCTTTCACGGGCGAACACTTGGAGCAGTACGTCTGACGAGGCAGGCTCACGTCTATCAAGACTTTCCTCAGCCAGCTTTTCCTGTTTATGAACTGGATGTGGAGGACACGGCAGGATTGCGAGCGATTTGCCAGGAGGCAAGACCCGCTGCGGTCCTTATGGAGCCAGTCTTGGGTTCCGGCGGTGTCGTACCACTAACAGAAGCGTTCTTGCGAGAGGTAGCTGCCATCTGTGAACAAGAAGGCATGCTCTTTGTCATGGACGAAATCCAGACAGGAATGGGCAGAACAGGAAAGCTGTTTGCTTATGAGCATGCAGGCGTAACGCCAGATCTCATCCTATTCGCCAAAGGCATAGGGGGAGGGCTTCCACTCGGCGGTGTCATCGCTGGTCCAAAGCTGATGAACCAGTTCAAACCGGGGGATCACGGAACGACATTTGCACCATCGCCATTGTCTGCTGCCCTGGGGAATGTCGTGTTGGACGAATTGCTTAATCCAGCCTTCATCCCTCATGTAGAAGAAGTGATTGCGTACCTGTGGTCGGGTTTGGAAGCGTTGCGAACGCGTCTTCCAGATCAACTGCAATCTCTTCGCGGAAAAGGCTTGATGGTTGGAATTCCGCTCTCTTCCACCCCGGAAGAGGTAAGCCACTTGCAGCAAGCATTGCTTGACGAAGGAATCCTTGTAGACGTGACGCAGAAAACGATTGTTCGTCTGCTTCCGCCACTGACGTTGACAAAAGCCGATGTCGACCGTTTCCTTGCTGTGTTTGAAGAGCAATTAACAGCAAGAACAGGTTCGAAAAAGGAGGCGTAGACCATGACGACTTCCTTGTTTACACAAATTCGCCGAGATTTGCACCAAATACCGGAGCCAGGCTTCGCGGAAGTGAAGACGCAACAATACTTGCTCGATTATTTGAAAAAGCTGCCTCAGGAGCGAATCGAGATCAAAACGTGGCGGACAGGCATTTTGGTCAAGCTGGCAGGAACAAAGCCAAAACGACTAATTGCCTGGCGGACGGATATGGATGGCCTACCGATCGTAGAGGAAACGTCCTATCCGTTTCGATCGCTTCATGAAGGGTATATGCATGCTTGCGGCCATGACATGCATATGGCAATCGCTCTTGGCCTCCTGACGCATTTTACTGAGCATTCGATCGCAGATGATTTGCTGTTCCTCTTCCAGCCGGCAGAAGAAGGCCCTGGCGGTGCTTGGCCGATGATGGAAAGTGAAGAGTTTGCAGAGTGGCGACCGGACTGCATTTTTGCCCTGCATATCGCGCCAGAATATCCGGTTGGTCAAATTGCAACAAAGCCAGGAATTTTGTTTGCCAACACTTCTGAGTTGTACATTGATCTGGTCGGCAAAGGGGGGCATGCAGCCTTCCCTCACAAGGCGAATGACATGGTGGTTGCAGGAAGCCATCTGGTGACACAGCTTCAATCGATTATTTCGCGCAATATCGATCCATTGGATTCTGCCGTCGTAACGATTGGCAAGCTGGAGAGCGGGACGAAGCAAAACATTATCGCGGAGAAGTCCAGGCTAGAAGGGACGATCCGAACCTTTTCGATGGAATCGATGGCACTTGTCAAAAGCCGCATTGAATCTCTCGTAAAGGGAGTGGAAATAGGCTTTGATTGCCAGGCAACGATTGACTATGGCGTTGGCTACTGCCAGGTTTACAACGAGGAGCAGCTAACGACAGACTTCATGCAATGGGTACAGGAGCAATGTGATGATGTAACTCTCATCACCTGCAAGGAAGCTATGACCGGAGAAGACTTCGGGTACTTTTTGAAAGAAATCCCCGGCTTTTTATTCTGGCTGGGTGTGCAAACGCCATACGGCTTGCACCATTCCAAAATTGAGCCCAATGAAGACGCGATCGAGGTTGCTATTCGACTGGTCTCCCGGTATTTTACTTGGCTTTCTCAACAGGAGTAGCAGGTGTCAGGAGCAAAAAAAGAGTGGCTGGATAGCCGCTCTTTTTGCTGTGTCATTCCCAGCTGTATTTTGGTCAAGAGTAAGAAGTAGTTACTAACATCTCTGTGTATAAGTCTTTCTTCCTAAGGTTTTTGTGCTTGTGGATAATGTGGATATTGTTGAAAAAACTTATCAGGGCAGCACAACTATTTCCTTTTCCAAACGTATAAACTAGGGAGAAGAAATTCCGGAAAAACAAGCGCTGCCGCGCACACATACAGGAGGATTATTGACATGAAAAAAGCATGGTTTTCGGCCTTGTTGGCGTTGACTGTAGCAGCAGGGGTGGGGAGCACTACTGCGCTGGGAGAAGGTGCGATGCGCGTATTTTTCGGTGCGGAAACTGTAGCGAGTGAAATGCCAGCATCCAAGGCTGAATCTGTAGAATCAATAGTGAACAAGCTCGGTGGTTTCGTCGATTACGATCAGCAATCTGGCAAATTGCAAGTGATTAAGCCAAACGTAAATATTATTGTGGTCGAAGGGATTCAGCAGACCCGCAATAAAAATGTCGTTTTCAGCAACCCTGTCAAAGGATACAGCGATAAAAATGTCCCTCGTACGTTTAACGTTTTCGTAGAGGTTGATGACGCGCCTATCGCCAAAGACTTGCGCATGCAGCTCGTGTTGGTCGGACCGGACGGCAAAGAAGTGTCTAAAGGGAAAGAGTGGAAATACTCCACACAGAATGCAAACAGTTTTTATTTTTCTGAGCCTTTTGTATCTACGAAACTCGAAGCATACGGCACTTATAAAGTACAAGTTCAAATGAAATCAGAGAAATTCACTTCTTATGTAACCGTCGGTGAAAATACATTTACAGTTGGACGCTAAAAATTATGGCTTGGATGCGTTTCCACTTTACATGTCCCCGTGCTATAATATACGGAAAAGCCAATATACTTGGTAATAGCAAGTAAAAGAAAGGAACGATGGGAGCGAATGGAGACAAATCCCCCGCGATCGTCCACGGATGTAGAAGGCCCGAGTATACGCATTGCCTGGAAAGATGAGCAGTCCATTCAGGCAGAGTGGAGCATGACGAAGGAGTTCGAGCAAGAAATAGAGCGAAAGTTTGCTATTCCATTTGCTGAACTGCCTTTTGTCCTACGCCTTTTTGATGTGACGTACCGCAAAGAGATCCGAAATGATGGCACTGACCTTTACACTGATTTTGATATCAACCACCGTTCTTCCGAATGGATTTTGTACGGAGTCACGCAAGGATTGGAATATTGCGTCGATCTGGGAATTCGGATGGTGGACGGAAGGTTTTATTCGCTGTCCAGGTCTCAAATGATTTGATCAACGTGCTCAAGCAACGTTACGACTGAGGCAACTGCATTTTTATACGAAACAGCCCCATTACCCACAAGATTTGTTTGTGGCAATGGGGCTTTTGATTTTTATTTATGGACTCATGGCTTCTCTCGCTGTTTGTCCAGCAGTCGCAGGGCAATTGCTAAAACAGCCCATACTGGCATTGGTTCATCTAGCTTATTTAGCCAATCGGGCGAGGTCAGCAAGCCCTCCTGTAACGCACGATTTCCTAGCTCCCGTTTCCAGGGAGGAATCGATTGTGGCTCTTCCGGGCCGAATTGATCGTACTGGGTCAAGTTGTACGTCTGAATGAGGCGCGTCAGCTTTTCAGCGTACGCAGGATCGGTAGCGTAGCCAGCTTCCTCTAAAGCCTGTGCGGCTTGTGCGGGAGTCGTGGCTGCAAGCACGTTTTTGTAAGTGGGCTTGCGTAGAAACTGGGCATGGTCCTCCATGGATTGCTGATAATTTTCATAAGCGCGGAACTGGGAAGTACGTGTAACCGTCTTTCCGTTTTCCACCTCTTTGCTTTCGATGGTGACAGAGCCAGCAGGTCCCGTTCCCTTTATTCCAAAGAGGTTGTACGAGGATGTCCCAGTGGCAGGGTCAACAGGTACTTTTTGACCCCAACCTGACTCGAGTACGGCTTGCGCTATTGTAATGGAGGGGAATACACGATGGTTCTGATAAGACTTTCTGGCGTGGTCAGCAATCAGCTGAATAAATGCTTGGGCATCCATAAGCTCCCCCCTTTTCTCTCTTTGTTATTCGTATGAAAAAAAGAGGTCGGGGGGAATAGGCCTGAACATGAAAAACAGTCGATATGATTCGACTGTTTTCCGTTTTTCTTTATGGCTTTCGAGGTTGGAAATATTGAATGCGGTTGTTGAAGAGGTGGAGCTCTGCTTTATAATCACGTGCCAAGTATCGACAGTACTCATTTGCCTTGTTTTTGTCGCCATGTGTGGCTGATTCAGGGAGGGACACTTGTATGTAGTGCTTTTCGGAACCGTTTTCATTTTTGCTCCCGACTCCAACAACGATGGCTTTGTACATATTTGGGTCTTTTCCTTTGAGAAGGAACCACGCGTCCTTTCCGTCAGGGCGTTCTTCTAGGGTGTAAGGGAAAGCGGCGTCAGCATAGGTCCAGCCCAACTGCTTTCCAGTTTTTGTGGTCATGTCAACGTATCGCGTAAACTTGGCTTTCACGTCGTCAATACTTGCAGATGCTGCGGTAGAACCATCAACGAAATAGATGTAGGCCGATTGAAGTTTCACGACTGCACTCACTCCTAGTACCGGTATTCTGTGCGTTAAGTGTAGCATTGTCTTCCACTCTTTGGCAATGAGGCAGTTGGCGACCAAAAACAATTGCGCGTTTTTTCTGAAAAGTGTAAAATATATATCATATTTATATGCCGTTAGATGAACGATAAAGGATCATGGAGGAATATACGCATGCAGGAGGCCTCAATTAGACATGTATTCGAAGCTTTAAACACCATGCGCGCCATCGATGTGGTGAACAAAGAAGACTGGGAGCGGGCAGCGAAGGAAGCTGAATTGGATTCCTCCGTGCAGTTAAACATTCTCTGGATCATCTACTGTTATGAAGGTGTACGCGTCACGCAAATTGCAGATTGGACCTTCTGGCATCCCTCTTCGATTGTCATTCATATCAAGAAATTAATGGAGAAAGGCATGGTGACCATCGAAAAGTCGGAGTTGGATGGGCGTGTGGTTCACGTATACCCGACTGAAAAAGGAAAAGAAGTATTGGAAGCCAGTCGAAGAAGTGTACCAGATATTTTTAGATTGACGTATGCATTGGAGAAAATGGAGGAACGATACAGTACAGCAGTAGTTGAACTGTTCTTTGAATGTCTCTCCTTTGTCGCGCAATCGTTGCATGGTGCAGAAAAAGTAAGATGGATTCAAGAAGGCGAAGACAGGGTCATGAACCCGACACGTCTGGTAAATGATGCTGTTTGGGTGGCAAAAACGTAATTTTTCGCTTATACTAGTAAATAATCCGAATATTTTACGAAATTCGGAGGTCAAAATACTGTTGAGGAGGGATTGCTGATGGAGCACTACGACCACTTATACGACGTATCGGAGAATGCTAATGTACGTTTTCTCGGTTTTATTTCAGAGGGAACACGATACGACTTTGGCATGGTATTTACACACAAGTTTTATGGGAAGCCGTTGGTGATCTGTATGCAGACAGGGCAATCGACTCTTCTCAGTTCTGAAGATGCGGTGAATCCAGGATACCTGCAAAAAATTTTCAGGCTGGATTCGGAGAACGAGGCAGTCGCGCTTGCTGAGTTTTTTCAGGAGCATTTACCATCCATTCCATTTGAAGAAAATCAGTATTAGGTAACGAGCAGAAGTTTATCTTCTGCTCGTTTTGGTTTTTTTTGTAAAATACGATCCTCTGTTTTTTAGTATAATCGAAAGAAATCAAGCAGTAGGAGGAACAGGGAGAATGGGTGTACATAAATGGTCGGCCAATGATTCTCGTGGAGCCATTGTTCTCGTCCATGGAACGGGAGAGCATCATGGGCGTTATGAGCATGTAGCAGCTTACTTCAATCAGGCAGGCTGGGACGTATATGCGGAAGATTTGCCGGGATGGGGACGCTCTCCTGGGAGGCGGGGGCATATTCAATCATTCGAAGACTATTTGTCCCGTGTACGTGAGTGGACGAGTACCGCTCTTGCCGATGCATCAGGGGAGAAGCCAGTATTTTTAATGGGGCATAGTCTGGGTGGTCTCATCGCGACTCGCTTTATTCAGACGGATGAGCGGAGCAATGAGTTGGCAGGGTTAATTCTCACATCTCCATGCATGAAGCTCAAATTGGCTGTACCGGCGTGGAAGGAGCAATTGGCACAATTTCTCGATCGGGTCTGGCCAACCCTTGTCATGCCGAATGGAATCACTCCCGATATGGTATCGCGTGACGAAGCTGTTCAGGCTGCTTATCGGAACGATCCGCTCAATTATTCCAAGGTAAGTGTCAGATGGTTCACGGAATTAAACCGATCTATGGAAAAGGCGTGGGAGGAAAGAAATCGAATCAAGCATCCAGTCCTTGTTTTGCAGGCTGGTGCTGATACATTGGTTGATGCGGATGCTGTGGAGCAGTTTACAGCCGGCCTTTCAGACAGACAAACCTTTGAGCGATTCGCAGGCTTGCGACACGAAATTTTGAATGAGCCTGAAAAGGAAGAAGTCTTGCAAAAAATCGTGACCTGGTTGAATGACAATATTCCATTGTAATGTGACATACTAATTATCAACAAATGCATCTTGACTCCGAACGTTGTAGCATATTAAGATGAATGTAACATAACATTTAAAGGAATATGTGAATCAATTGAATGCGGAGGGGACATAGATGGGAACTATCGTATGTCAGACTTGCGGAACCATCATCGAGCATTTTGAAAGTAACTCAGTGAAAACGCTTTATGCGGTGTGCAACTGTGACTGCCGACCTGGTGAAAGACAGGAAAAAGAATAAAAAAATAGTCAACAGGCCTACGGTGAGGCCTGTTTTTTTTGACAACCTTTTCCGTATGGAGGATAATGGAGAAGAGTGAAAATCGTTGTAAAAGGAGGAATTGTTTCATGAAGCGAAAACCGATGCAGGGAATGCTGGCCGCTGCACTTTTGGTCACATCTCTGTGGAGCGGGACACCGGCGCTTGCCTACAGTATTGGTGATGAAGAAAAAATCGATGCGAGCAAGCCTGAGATTTCCGGAGCCGGTTATGACATTTCCAAAAAATATGCCGTGTGGATGGTTGAAGGGGAAGAAACCGTAACCCTTTACAATCTCGATAAAGGTACACAAACGCAAATTGGCGACAAGGAATCTGAAAAGACGAATCCGAAAGTTGATGGTGAGTATGTCGTGTGGATCGACTCCCGTGATGGAGGTTCGGACGTCTACTTGTATGACATCGCGAAGCAAAAAGAAACCCGTTTGTCAGATGGGTCAGCAACTGTCGATGGTGTGGAGATCGGGGATAAAAACGTCGTCTGGACAGATAACGGGGATGTTTATCTGTACAAAATTTCTACAGGTGATACAGAGGTCGTATCTGCGAATGGAAAAGCAAGCAACCCAGTGGTAAGTGATGCGTATGTCGCATGGGAAGATGAGCGAGATGGCAACAGCGATATTTACTATTACGATATCAAAGCCAAACAAGAAAAGGAAGCTGTCGTCCAAAAAGGCGATCAAGGGCGTCCTACTCTTTCCACAAATAAAATTTTGTATGAGAATCGCTCCTATAATCAAATCTACGTGCATACCATCAGCAATGGCAGAAACAAAGAATTGACGAATGGTTCAAGTGACAAAGAATTTGTACATACGTACAAAGATGATTATGTGTATGCGGAAGGTAATGATCTGATCTATCGTACCGTCGATAAATCGTCCAAAAAGAAGATTGACTCCAACCTTTCTGGAAATGTAGGACCGAAAATTTATGGTGACTACATTTTGTATGCCAAAAAGGACAGTAATAAAAAGCTCCAGCTTCATCTGTATGATCTGGACGATAAAGAGCAAGTTCCGCTGGGTAATGTAGGTGGCGATCCTATTGATCCAGCTGGTCACGATCGTTATGTCGCGTATGTATCAAAGTCTAAGAATAACAATGCGATCGTTCTTTACGATATGGAAAAAGGAACGAGCAAAGCCATCAGTGGCTCAGGTCAAGATGCTGCTCGCCCTGTCGTAAGCTCTCGTTATGTTGTCTGGTATGATCAGAAGGAAGACGCACTCTTCTCCTACGATATTCGTAAAGGCGTCCAAACGCAGATCACAAACGAAGATGATGATCAAAAGCCGAGTGAGAAGTTTTACGAAATCGACGGAGAACGTCTATTGTGGGTTAATGTCGATCGCAGAGCAGAAGTGATCATCACAAATCTGTCCACTGGAAAGCATACTGAGGTAACAAGGCTGAAAAGTGAACCGTTAAGCGTTGATATTTCTCAGGACTATGCTACCTGGGTAGTCGAAGAAGGCAAAAAGAATGCATCGATCGTTCTCTACGATATCGAGGCAGATAGAGAAAGAGAAATTCGTAAAAACGTAAAAATAGAGAAAGCAGCCATTGGCGATGATTTCGTGGTTTGGAGCGAAGATACTGGCAATTCCAAAGCAGGTTGGGATTTGTACTATTACAACATCGACCGTCAAAAAGTCAATCCGCTGCTACGCTATTCGGATGGCGACCAGAAAAATCCACAGGCTTCACGAAATATGATTTTGTTTGAAGACAATCGTCTGTCCGGAAAAGGCAAGCAGTTCTACTTTGAGCTATATGATTTCGAAGAGGGGTCATTTAGCGATATCGAGTGGGATGATGATGCGGAATTGAAAAGCCCGCGCATGGGTGGGAATCGCATTGTCTGGGTAGATGATCGCGACAAAACTCCTTACGTTTACACGTTGGCGTTCGCTTCGGGTGCTGACGATGACGACGAAGACGACGATGATGATGAAAAAGACGAGGACTGATTCTGAATAAATCGAGTCAGGCTCTCTGAGAGAAAAACAGACGAAAGGATTTCTTTCGTCTGTTTTCTTTTAGTGCGCCCAGCATGGGCGATAACTCTAGGGTGTAAGTCCCGAACGGGGGTTGGCTGTACCAACCGTTAGCTCAAGGCAAGGGTGTCTACCGTGAGGTGGAATCTGGAGGAAGCCGGCGGCAAAGTCCCGACCTGAGGTACACGAATCCAATTTGAGGCTGTTGTATTCGGGCGAGTCTGCTGAACAAGACGAAGCCCTATACAGCCAAGGAATACAGCAGTAAACTTGGGCAGGTACATGGGATGAAAGTTATCGCTCTTACCTGGGGAGGTCTGCATGAAGTGCCTTCAAATGTTGGTAACCGTCTCCGTAAGGAGTCGCTGAACATGCAGAAGTCAGCAGAAGCCATAGTACCCAAATAAAGGACGCTTGAACGGGGAAGGGCTGAACATTAAGTCAACACATCCGCTAATCACTTTCGTGATCATACTGTGAAGCAGAATTCCGTAAGGAACTACTCTTGGAGAATAAGGGTGAAGCCCTGAGGGTACAAGAGAGGGCTGAGTATTGACCGACAAGACTAGAAGGATGCGTGCGAAGGAAAGGGTATCGTCATGGAGTTGTTGGAGAAAGTCCTATCACGGGAAAATCTATTAGTGGCGCTCGAAAGAGTGGAGAGAAACAAAGGATCGGCGGGAATCGACAGTGTTTCAACCGAACAACTGCGCGATTATATCCGTGAACACTGGTTAACCATTAAAGAACAGATTATGAAAGGAACCTATAAACCTTCCCCTGTCCGCAGAGTCGAAATCCCGAAAACTGACGGAGGGGTAAGGTTATTAGGTATTCCTACCGTGATAGATCGCTTAATCCAACAAGCCATTCTCCAAGTTCTTACTCCCATATTCGATCCCCACTTTTCAGAATCGAGTTTCGGATTCCGACCGAATCGCAGTGCGCATGACGCTATGAGACAGGCACAATCTTATATTTCCGAAGGATATCGCTTTGTCGTAGATATGGACTTAGAGAAATTCTTCGACCGGGTAAATCACGATATTTTAATGAGTCGGGTTGCCCGAAAAGTAAAAGACAAAGCTTTGTTGAAACTTATTCGCGCATACTTACAAGCAGGCATCATGATCAATGGAGTCTGCCTCTCGGCAGTAGAAGGCACACCACAAGGTGGCCCGCTTAGTCCGTTATTGGCGAACATCCTGCTTGACGACTTGGATAAAGAGCTGGAAAAGAGAGGACATCGCTTTTGTAGATATGCAGACGATAGCAACATCTACGTGAAAACAAAGCGGGCGGGAGAACGGGTAAAAAAAAAAAAAAAAAAAAAAAAAAAAAAGAGAGTATCCAAAACTACTTGGAGAAGGTACTTAAGCTAAAAGTAAATGAGCAGAAAAGTGCAGTGGATCGACCTTGGAAACGTAAGTTCCTCGGTTTCAGTTTCACTAACGCAAAGCAAGCAAGGATTCGGCTTCATCCAAAATCACTTCTGAAGTTGAAAGAGAAAATCCGCTTCATCACAAATCCGGTATGGAGCATCTCTATGGATGAAAGGATTGGGAAGCTAAACCAGTATCTCATGGGATGGGTTGGATATTTCGCCCTTGCAGATGCAAAGAAAATTCTACAATCCATCGAAGAATGGATACGGCGCAGACTCCGACTTTGCTTGTGGTCTCAGTGGAAGCGAATAAAAACCCGATATCGAGAACTTCGTTCTCTGGGTTTATCACACGTCCAAGCAATAGAAATTGCAAACACCCGAAAGGGTGCGTGGCGTTCCACAAAGACTCCTCAAATACACAAAGCCCTCGGAGTTGCATACTGGCAACAACAAGGGCTGAAAAGTTTAGTACAACGATATTCTGTTCTTCGTCAAGCTTGATGAACCGCCGTATACCGGACGGTACGTACGGTGGTGTGAGAGGACGGGAGTTAGTCACTCCCTCCTACTCGATTGTCCGGCATAAATATGGCTTCAAAAGGACAAGTGCTATGAGAAATATAAGGACGGCCACATAAGCAGGCAAGAGATGAATAAAATCAACATAGCCAACGGTAAAATGTATGCCTATGCCAGAAACAAAGCCTGGAATGCCTGCTAAAAACAATGTCCACCAAATCCACGCTTCTCCTCGCCTGATCCCCCAAAGACTGATCAGCAAGACGGCTAGGCCATTCGAAACTAATGCCCCGCCAAAGCCAGCACGGTCATGAGCAATGACCGGAATTAATCGCTCGTTGTAAGACTGCAAGGTATCAGCTGACACGCAGAGAAAGACGAGGTCGGAAGGAACGAAGACACCAGTGACGCCGATGATCGAAATGATGATACCAGCCCCTGTTAAACCAAATCCGATGATGACAAAGAGCAACTGTCCCCATAGTGCCATTCGCCAATCTCGATCATTGTGAAGCTGAGGAGGTAGGCGAGTCAAATGAACCTTCGCTGGTGTCCGTAATGCGAGCAAAAACATGGGGAACAATACGAGCGCTAAAATCGCGTGCAAGTAATCGAAGTACCCATATCCAATAAATAAAAAGATGCTGGAAAATCCAACGGCTCCGGAGACGAGCAAGATGGTCCGCGTCCAGTGAAGCTCTTTACGTAGGCCATGGTAAGCCAGTTGGCTATACAAAATTCCTATGGATATCATCGTTCCTGCCAGACTTACCCGATCGTGCGACATAAAAGAGAGGATTTGCGCATTTAAAAATGCAAGCTGGTTGGCTGACATCCCGAGAAAGCGTTCGTCGTAGGGGAGGACGACGGTTGTTGCGGCGACCAGCAAGGCAAGTGCCCCGCCGATCATCATGCCCAAGCCCAACAAGATGCCCCATACCCAAGAAGGAAATAAAAAAGCAGGTCGCTTTTCTTGTGGAGGGTTTGTGGCTGGTTGTGTTTGCAAGATGGCTTCATTAATTCGTTTTGGCAAGCCAGGTCCAGAATAGACCAAGCCACTGTGCAACTGCACAAAGTCGGCACCCGCTGCCAGAAAGGTCAGAGCATCTTGTGGCTCCAGAACCCCACCTGATCCAATGATAAGAGCATCTGGCCACTGTTCTCGTGTCCAGGAGACAAATTTAACCGCTTGTTTGTGTGAACTCCTCCCCGTGGTGTAAACAAAGGTGTTCGCGCATGATGAATCTTCCTGAATGATGCCGCCAGCGACAACTAGACCGTTGAGTCCTGCTTCTTTTGCCGAGGTGAGAATCGGGAGTGCTTCCGTTTCTGAAAGGCTCGGAGGAATCGCCAGCAAGAGAGGTAGATCCGTTTGGCTGCGCAAACAGGAAAAATGTTCCTTCCACGCTGTATGGCTCCATTCTGGCTGTCCCAAATTCGCGCGCGTATCAATTGTGAAAAACGAACAGATGTGCTCTAATTTGCCGATCAGCTCCTGAAGCTCTTCTGTGGCTTCTCTCAGGCTGGTTTCTGGTTGGCAGGCCAATCTGACTCCGATCGGAATTTTGATGCCAGCAGACCCCGTCAGGCGCCTCAGAAGGCTATATATACCATTATTTACCAAATGACCGGAATAGTGGATATTCATGGCGGTAATGTCGCGTTGAACGGTGCCATGAGAAACGATCGGTTCTTTGGACACAGGTCCTAGCTCTAGAAACCCGAAGCCGAATTTGGACAGCGCCTGAATGGCGATGCATTCTGTGTCCAATCCTGCACCCAACCCGACTGGGGTAGGGAACGTGACTGGGCCCATTGTTTTGGAGAGCTGCGAGGGTGGCTCCATATGTCCCATCCATTCGATGATGGACGGACCACCCGGAATTTTGGCCAAAGTACCGATTGATTTCAAGGTAATCGATCTGGCCCGTTCGGGTGGCATGAGAAAGAGAAGTGGCCGAAATATCGTTTGATACGACCAGTCTGGCATGGCAGCATCGCACACCTTTCCTGATTTTTCCCCATTTCATCTTATCTCAAAATGCTTGCATAAAAAATAAAAAAGCTGCTCTCTCGTGAAAGAGGCAGCCGTTTTTCGGTTCGGATCGCTTAGCCAGAAATGGCGGTTTGTCTTTTTACGACTTTGATCGTTCTCAGTGTCTCATCTTCAGGACCTTGTACGGGTAATCCGACTCGAATGTTCTCCTGGATGTATGCGATATTTTCCTCGGTGATTACCTCCCCAGGTAGGAAGATCGGGATGCCTGGAGGATACACCATGATGAACTCAGTGATGACTCGACCTGCTGCTTCCACTAATGGAATCGTCTCTGTTTCTGCATAGAAAGCATCTCGAGGGGTGGTGGACAGCATAGGGATATTCGGCAGGGAGATGGTCGGCTTGTCTTCTGCTTGTACGTGCGAAAATTCAACGGACAGATCACGCAAGCCATTTACAAGCGCACGGATGGATTCTTCCGTATCTCCGGCAGTAACGAAGCAGAGGATGTTATACAGATCGCTCATCTCTACCTCAATGTTATACTTGTCACGCAGCCAGTTCTCGACTTCCCATCCAGTGATTCCGAGATCGCGTACATGGATGAGGAGCTTGGTTGGGTCCATCGCAAAAGTCGCAGGCTTTCCAAGAATCTCCTTGCCAACGCAGTAAATACGCGGGATTTCGTTAATCATATCGCGTGCTTTTGTTGCCAGCTCCATCGCTTGATCCGCGAGCATTTTCCCGTTGAGGGCCAAGTGCTGACGCGCCATGTCCAACGACGCGAGGAAGATGTAAGACGTCGAGGTCGTTGTGAGCATACTCATGACCGTTTTCACCCGATCCACATCGACGAGCCCTTCCCGTACATTCAAGATCGACGTTTGGGTCAAAGAGCCACCCAGCTTGTGTACGCTGGTTGCAGCCATGTCGGCACCTGCTTGCATGGCTGAAATCGGGAGCTCCTCGTGAAAATGAATATGCACACCGTGAGCTTCGTCGACCAATACAGGAATTTCATAGTTATGCGCCGCCCGCACGATCTCACGCAGGTCACCTGCAATACCGAAGTACGTTGGGTTAATCACCAACAGAGCAGCAGCATCAGGGTGAGCTTCCAGTGCTTTTTGCACGGCCTTCACTGTGATTCCGTGAGAAATACCCAGGCGCTCGTCCATGGCAGGGTGAATAAAGATGGGGATTGCTCCAGCGAAAATAATCGCCGACATAATCGATTTGTGCACGTTACGCGGTACGATAATTTTGTCGCCAGGACTGCAGGTCGCCATAATCATCGCCATGATGGCACCGCTTGTACCTTGTACGGAAAAGAATGTATGGTCAGCGCCGAATGCCTCGGCTGCCAAATCTTGTGCTTCTTTAATCATTGCCTTCGGGTGATGCAAATCATCCAATGGCGCAATGTTGATGAGGTCTATCGAAAGAGCGTTGTCCCCGATGAACTCGCGAAATGCCGGATGCATACCCATACCCTTCTTATGGCCCGGAATGTGAAATTGAATCGGGTTCCGGTTGGCGTGCTCCAACAACCCGCTGAACAAAGGAGTTTTCATTTGTCTCACTACGATCGCCTCACTTTACTAATCAAGAATAATAAGGGGAAAAACAAACAAATTGAGTATAGCAAAATAGGGGGGGAAAGCAAGCGAATTTTTATTCAGGTTTACGTGTGGTGGCAGGAGTTTAGCCTGTAAGCCGAGAAGGTCATTTACACGAGGTGATAAAAGGATGAAAACGAGAGTAACGGAGCTACTTCAAATAGCATACCCAGTCGTTCAAGGTGGCTTGGCTTATTTAGCTTACGCAGACTTGGCTGCGGCTGTGTCAAATGCGGGGGGACTCGGTCAAATTACGGCGATGTCCTTGCCATCGGCTAAAGCGCTGCGAGAGGAGATTCGCAAGGTTCGTGCATTGACCGATAAGCCATTTGGTGTGAATTACGCAATTGGTCAACACGGTCGGCCGTATGAAGAAATGCTGGATGTGGCGATTGAAGAAGGAGTGACAGTTGTTTCGGTAACAGGAGGAAATCCAGAACCACTGCTGCGCAGACTCGATGGTCATCCCATCAAAAAGCTTGTCTTGGTTGCATCTGCCCGCCAAGCACAAAAAGCTGAATCGATCGGCGCGGATGCTGTGATGGCTGTCGGTCAAGAAGGTGGGGGTCACCTGGGAAGAGATGATATCGGGACGTTTGTTCTGATTCCGCGTGTGGTGGATTCCGTGAATATCCCGGTATTGGCTAGCGGTGGTATCGGTGATGGTCGGGGAATTTTGGCAGCGCTTGCACTTGGTGCAGAAGGTGTGGAGATGGGAACGCGATTTATTGCGACGAAAGAATGTGTCCATGCCCATTCTGCTTATAAAGAGGCGTTAGTTACTGGAACCGAGCACGATACCGCAGTTATCAAGCGCACACTGGGGGCACCTGCGAGGGTCGTTCGTACACCAGGCTCTGATCATATTCTCCAATTGGAAAAAGAAGGGGCAGGCTACGAGCAGTTAAAGAGCTTCATCAGTGGAGAGAGCAATTGCACCTTTATTTATGAGGGCAACAGCCAGCGAGGCTTTGGGTGGGCTGGTCAGGTTATTGGATTAATTGATGATGTACCTAGTGTCCAACAATTGTTTGACCGCATGTTTGGCGATGTGAACAAGTCTTTGGATCGACTGCGGTCTTTTTCCTAAAACAAAAGAACAGGCCTGCGTTTTTCAAATGAAAGCGGACCTGTTCTTTTGCATATAACTTAATTAAAGAAAGCAGTAAGCGTTCTATCCACGAGAATTTCCTAATGTATAGAGCTTACTCAACACGCCAAATGTTTCTTCGAGTCGACTCACCAAAGCTTCTCCGTCTGAAAGAATCGGATCATGACGATCAATGGTAATTCCGCAGAGCAACTCCGCTTTTTTTACCTGTGCCAGCCTGTCCACCAGCTTTTTCACGCCAGCCTTGCCCAATTCTTTTTGAGACGTACTTGCTGGTTGCATATGATCCGGGGACCAGTGAAAGTGCTCCGGAACCATCGCAAGAACCTCATCCAGATGCTTGTTAAACGCATGGCTGATGATCTCTTTGGAAGGAGACTCGTAAATTACCGCGTACCAAACGAACAAATGTGTTCCCCACAAGCCGATTTGAAAGTGCGGATGTTTTTTGTAACCGCGTTTATCATTAGCCCAGGCAACCCACGTATCAGCTGGTGGGTTCACCGTGCGGCGTGCATGTTTTGCTATGTGCGTAAACATTTCATCCCCGGTTGCTACGGAGAGAAAAGGCGCAAAGTGTTGGCTGAGTACTTCGAATTTGGGACGGATATTGGTTTTGATCGCGTCCATCCGAGCATCCAGTCCATCAATGGCAAAAACATCAAAATCTTCTTGACGAAAACCTGGAAACGTTGGCATGTAACAAACACCTCTTTTAAGCATCATCAAACCCTACTGGAAAGAAAAGGGCGATCGTCCCCGTCAAGGGAGCTTGGAATCCTCCATATGATATCATACCATCCAGGAAAAAAATACATGCCGAGTTTATGAATAGCAAAACCAAAGCCTGAATAATATGATATACCACTCACTCCCTTACGGCGAAAACGATATCTGAGTATTCTGTCAACGGGAGGGGCCTGTAGAAGATGAATCTCGGCATGGAGTTGGAGTATTTCCATTTGGCAGTTTGGTTTGACCGCAAAACATTGTACGCGATGGTGCAGGCCCTGGTGGAAGCAGGGGTGAGCGTCACGTGGAAAGAATCTCCCGAGCAGTTTCACCTCCTCGTGAACACCACAGATGGCCGATCCGACTGGAAAATGCAGCGTTTAAATGGGTCCTATAAGCTGCACATTGCAGGCATTCCTGTCAATGATTCTCGGGTGGCACTCGTACTGTACCACTTCGTAGAGCGGGCAAAAGGGCATGCCATGATCAAGGTCACTTTTGAGGAGTGCGTCTTGCTGAAGCAAATCCAGTACGGAGAAGTTATCAGAATAGTGGAATTAAAAGGAGCTGAGAAAAAAGTGATCTATGAAAAATTTTGCAATGTAACGATGGATCAGGTAATTGCCGCGATGAAACGACGTGACTCGGAAGAACGCATCCCGGTACTGCGTCTGGAGTTGGATTATGAACTGGCGACGTTGTATGACGCGATGCAAGCCAAAGACCAAAGTCAGATGAAACACTCCACAGAGCGATTAAAACAGCTCCGTCGGGAAATGTTGCTTTTGGAAGCGTAGGCAGACTGGAGGATAGCCAAAGGACGATGAGTTTGACACAAACCAATACGGAATGAAAAAGCGACATCTCAAACAAATGAGGGTGTCGCTTTTTTTGGTGGAAAAGTCGCTCATTTAGTAATTGTTGTTTTTATAAAAGACTTGTTTGAATGGGAGGCCCGACGGTTGTACAATAAAGAAGGTTTTTAACAGCATATTTACGTACGCGCCGGAAAGGAAGAAAAGTTTTGGAAGCATTCCTATCACAAATCCCCACTGTAGCGATCCTGCTTTTAGCCGTCATCGCATTGACACTGATCCTATTATGGATCGTGATTATGCAGTCAGTTCGGACCAGTCGATTGAGGAAATCGATCAACCGGATTATGACAGGGACGGGAGGAGCCAAT
Source organism: Brevibacillus brevis NBRC 100599 (assembly GCF_000010165.1). Lineage (NCBI taxonomy): Bacteria > Bacillati > Bacillota > Bacilli > Caryophanales > Paenibacillaceae > Brevibacillus > Brevibacillus brevis. The sequence continues at coordinate 4,070,998 of NC_012491.1, read as the reverse complement.
CTCGAGGAAGGCTTGCATAAACTGCTGGATCAGGTAGAGGAAATGAAAAAGCAGCATAGCGATCAGCAGTTTGCCATCAATCGTCTGTCACAACGAATGGCAGCGCAATGCGGCAAAGTAGCGATTATCCGTTACAATGCCTTCGGGGATGTCGGCAGTGATCTTAGCTTTTCGCTGGCGGTAACAGATGACGCTGGGAACGGCGTCGTGATCACCAGCATTTTTGGACGAGAAGAATCTCGCGTGTACGCCAAGCCGCTTGAGCAGGGTACATCGACCTACCATTTGTCTGAAGAAGAACAGGCAGCAATCAAAAAAGCGATGACCTCAACCGCAGGGATATAAGTCGCTTTGAATTTCAATGAAACAGCAAGCATTTGAGTGAATCAGGGAGTTCTTTTCATTTCCCTGCTTCTGATTGCGGATATTCCGGTTTTTTGCTAAAATTCATCGTCATTTTGCTCAAGACTTTTGAGGGCACCTGAGGTATAATAAAGATGTCAGAAATGGCTTTTTTGCGAAAAACAAAAAGTAGGTGATCCGCCTTCATTACCCAAATCGATTTTCGATGCGGAGGGCAAGGCCAGGTTCTACAGCGTTCTTTTGTTGATACTTAGCGTATCTCCTCTGTTTTGGATAACTGTTCGGTCATACTCGACCCATGCAAACCAAAAGAATTGAGGAGATATTTATGGCACAGCGTTTAGCAACTAATTACGCCAAGGCCTATTTTACGGTGAATGAAGAAGAGCTGAACCAGTTCGTTTCGCTTTTCACCAATGAACACATTTCAGTCCAAGTCAAAGTGTGTGACAATGGCGATCGTGACGTAATCTTGAATGACAAGACCGGCGAAATTCAATTGAGTTTCTGTCGGGTTGGCAGCCGCTACTCATGCGACAGCTCGTATCTGATCCAAGATCGGCAACTGGCAAATGCTATGAGAAAAGCAATGAAAGCGTTCCGAGGCTATGGAATTGTCCACCGGATTTACGACGGCTTCACAATGGTGTATCACTACGATCAAGGATCGGTTGTGAGCATTCAGGAGCTAACCGGAGACGAAGAAGTGTCCATCTTTGAAAATAACTCTCTGCACATGGCCAATGAGCTGGAGGCTTTGTTCCAGCAGGATGGTAGCGAGCAGGAGATTGAGTCCTTACGTCAAGAAACGGACCGATGGCTGGATTTGCGTAATTGGGCAAAGAGAACTGCCCCAGAAAAACTTCCAGCAATTGATGTTCGACTGGTAACGTTATCGCGACGTCTATTTGAATTAGAAGTTTAGTGAAAGAAGGGTGCCCGGGGCGCCCTTTTTTATTTATGTGATCAGGTAGCGAGTAAGAAAAAGCGGGTTTCCTCCTAACAAGAGGTGCCCGCTTTTACTATTTGTCCTTCACATTTAGCGCAATGGTAATGGCTTGCTCATATTGTACCAAATTTCTCCGGCGTGATCTGAGCTGGAAACACCGTTGTTGAGGTATCCATGTCTTTCATAGTAGCCAATCAAATTATCTTTACACGTAAGAGTGATCGTCTCGCGACCGGACACTTTTGCGGATGCTTCCAGATGTGCTAGGAGCATAGAGGCAATGCCGCGATTTTGAAAAGTGGGAGAAACCGCTAAGCCTAAAATCGTTTGATGACCGCCAGATGCCGGATTTTCTTTAATCGTTTGAAAAAGATCATCAGTAATGAAGGGGGATTCGATGACGGGTCCATTGATCAATCCCGCAATGCTCCCATCCGCTTCCGCTACAAAAAAACTGTCAGGAATCAAACGAATACGCTTCTCAAATGCTTCCTGTGTTGCAGCCTCTTCTGGTGAGAAGCAAAGGTGCTCGATAGCGATTAGTGCTGGCAAATCTTCTGGTTTGGCATTACGGATAGTAATCATGTGTTGTGATCCTCTCCATTCAGGTTCCTTTCTAAAAGTTTAGCATATATCATAATAGGTGAAAGCCACTTGTAGCAGGCGTCAGCTCTCCATTCTGTAGAGACAGCCGTCATGCCTATTTGTAATGTTCTTATAGATTATTGAAAAAGGGTATTGTCAAACTAGGCCGATGCATGGTATTGTTGTTTTCGTTGGAAACAGGATTAGGAACCAGGATTCACTTTAAAGGGTGGATAACAACGGAAACCGCCCCCGTTAGTGAATGACGCAGGTCCTAGCGATGTTTAACATTACACTCGTTAGGAAGGGGGAACCGAAAGATGGAATATTCGACTTTCGGAAGACACGTTGCTGTTGACACATGGGGAGTTCAGTTTGATTTGTTGAACGACGCAGAATTTTTGAAAAAGGAAATGATAGAGGCTGCTGAGGCATGCGGTGCTACGGTACTGAGTGTGCAAGCGAAGCAGTTTTCTCCTCAGGGTGCTACCGTACTGGTTCTTCTCTCGGAAAGCCACCTGTCCATTCATACGTATCCTGAGCGCGGCTTTGCTGCTCTGGATTGCTACACGTGTGGGGAAACCGTTGATCCGCAAATCGCCATCGACTACTTGGTATCCGTGCTGAAGCCGGAAAAAACTTACGCGAAGAAATTAGTTCGTGGTTTGGGTGAACTGCAAGTTGTTGAGCCAGAAATGAAACTGGTTGAAGCGGCAAAGTAAGTAACAAATGGAAAAGTTTTCAAGAGGTGCGGACTAAATCCGCACCTCTTTTATATGGAGCTTCGATTCCTATTTGTCATCATGGAGTGACAGTAGGAATTCTGAGACCCATATCGTGGAGCAGAGAACGAAATTCCGTGGATGTATTGGTGATTTGATTGTTCATGTCGGGTCTCACATCAACTTGATTGGTCCGATGCGTCGCTTCTTCATAAATATCTGCATGGATGGCACGAATCCGATCAAATGTGGCTGCGTCGGAGGCTACTTGGATGGAGAAGTGGGGAACACGTGAACGAACGGCTGAGTGGACTTGCTGTTCGATTATGCGCGTTTGCTCAGGGCCAAAATTTTTTCGAACACGAATTCCGATGACAGCATCTGTTCCACTCACGAGAACAGTAGCCCGCTCCACACCAGGTACTTCATCTGCGACCAAGGTGAGCTGTTCAGCCAAATCCTGATTGAAACCATTGACCGTATAGCCTTTGTGATAATTGCGGGCATTGATTCCGCCAGTGTAGGCATGATAATCATGAGCAAGGCTTGTCCTGGCACCCGGGGCTTGCTGATAGGTGGTACTTTGTGTGTGCGCTTGATTTTTTGGATGGCTGCTCGAGCTTGCGCATCCGGTCAACATGGTTGCAATCGTTAGCAAGCCAACCAAATATTTCGGGCCGTACCGATTCATACGTATGCCACCTCCATTTTCCTTAGTATGACGAAAATAAAGTTCCCTACTCTGGAAGTGGCTCCCGTAAAAAACTGCCCATTGTGCCGCGTTTCACTACCTGTTAATATGGAAGGTATGCATAATAGAGGAGGTTCACATGAAGCGTCTTGACATACGCAACATTGCAATTATTGCCCACGTTGACCACGGAAAAACCACGCTGGTTGACAAACTTTTGATCCAATCGGGCACATTCCGCTCGAACCAACAGGTAGAAGAGAGAATGATGGACTCTAACGACCTGGAGCGCGAGCGTGGAATCACGATCCTGGCGAAAACTACTTCTGTCAAATACAATGATTTCACGATTAACATCTTGGATACACCAGGCCATGCTGACTTCGGTGGCGAGGTTGAGCGTATCATGAGCATGGTGGATGGCGTTCTGTTGATCGTCGACGCCTTCGAAGGCTGTATGCCACAAACGCGCTTTGTATTGAAAAAAGCGCTGGAAGCAAAAGTTACCCCTATCGTTGTCGTGAACAAAGTAGACCGCGACAATGCACGTCCTCAAGAAGTTATCAACGAAGTGTACGACCTGTTCATTGATCTGGATGCGACGGAAGACCAACTGGAATTCCCAATCGTATATGCTTCCGGTCTGCAAGGGATTGCAGGACTTGAGCCAGATAAACTGGAAGGCGACCTTCGCCCACTGTTTGACACCATCGTAGAGCATATGCCTGCTCCTGACGCAGACGAATCTGCTCCGCTCCAAATGCAAGTAACCATGCTGGATTACAACGACTTTTTGGGTCGTATCGGGATTGGCCGCATCTATCGCGGAACCATGAACCTGAATGAAATGGTATCTGTCACTACACGCGACGGCGAAGTGAAAAAAGCACGGATTCAAAAGCTGTTCGGTTTCTCCGGATTGCAACGTGTTGAGCAAAAAACAGCAAGAGCAGGAGATATCGTAGCGATTTCTGGTATTGACGATATCAACGTAGGGGAAACGGTTTGCCACGTTGATCATCCAGAGGCATTGCCACTCTTGAAAATTGACGAGCCAACTCTGCAAATGACGTTTCTTGTGAATAACAGCCCGTTTGCTGGTCGCGAAGGTAAGCACGTGACTTCCCGCAAGCTGCGTGATCGTCTGATGTCTGAGCTGGAGACAGATGTATCTCTGCGTGTAGATGAAACAGATTCGCCAGATGCGTATGTGGTTTCTGGACGCGGTGAATTGCACTTGTCCATCTTGGTAGAGAACATGCGTCGTGAAGGCTTTGAGCTGGGTGTGTCCAAGCCTGAGGTTATCATTCGTATGATCGATGGACAAAAAATGGAACCGGCTGAGCTGTTGATCATTGATGTGCCTGAGGAATACACAGGGCCGGTTATGGAGACATTGGGTCAACGTAAAGCCGAGATGGTTAACATGATCAACAACGGCTTCGGACAAGTTCGTCTGGAATTCATTATTCCATCCCGCGGTTTGATCGGATATCGTACAGAGTTCTTGACGATTACACGCGGTTACGGTATTCTCAACCACTCCTTTGACAGCTATCGTCCACTTGTACCAGGAGCGGTAGGAGGACGTCACGCAGGGGTACTTATTTCCCACGAGACAGGAACAGCTACCACGTACGGCTTGATGTCCGTAGAAGATCGCGGAACGATGTTCATTCACCCAGGTACAGAAGTATACGAAGGCATGATCGTGGGCGAGCACAACCGTGACAACGATCTTGTTGTAAACGTATGTAAAGAAAAGCATGCGACCAACGTACGTTCTGCGACCAAGGATGAGACTGTCAAAATGAAGGCTCCTCGCATGTTGTCTTTGGAAGAGGCACTGGAATATCTGAACGACGATGAGCTGTGCGAAGTCACACCTCAATCCGTTCGTCTGCGCAAAAAATATCTGAACAAATCAGATCGTGAGCGCTATGAGAAGCAAAGACGCTATGAAGCACAACCGCAAGCGTAAGATTGATTAGAAAAGAACGCCACTTGATCCTGTTGGGGATGAAGTGGCGTTTTTGTTTGGGCTTGTCCTTACAACAGACTCTCGATATCTGAGCAGATTTCTTCGGGTTGAGTACGAGCACTGATGCGTTTCACGACACGACCGTCTTTATCCACGAGGAATTTGGCGAAGTTCCATTCGATATCTGGATTTTCTTCGCTTGGAGCATGTTCCTTCAAGTACTGATACAACGGGTGGGTACCAGGACCATTGACATCGATCTTCGCAAAAAGCGGGAACGTCACGCCGTAATTGCGATCGCAGAACGTTGCGATTTCTTCTTCTGTTCCAGGCTCTTGCCCAGCGAACTGGTTGCAAGGAAAGCCGAGAACGACGAGACCCTTATCTTGATAACGCTCATACAGCTCCTGTAGCCCTTTGTATTGAGGGGTAAGTCCGCATTGGCTGGCGACGTTCACGATTAGCAGTACGTGGCCTTTGAAGGCGGCCAAAGTCTTTTCTTCACCGGAAATCGTTTTGACGGCAATATCATACAAGCTCATCTTATTCCCACCTTTTTCTACTGACATATCCTCATCATAGCATGTACGGCGAAAATCATGCCAGCCACATGGAAGGGCCTACCGTTTTTTGACACAGAATCCACCACCTGATAAAGTAAGAAAGATAGCGTTTTCCTAAGAAAAAAGGAGTGACTATTCGTTTCATTCCGCCTATGAGGTGGCATGTGAAGCAGTAGGGGTTTCACCGCTTGAAGACAGGAGAGATAAGTGATGGACTGGATACAAATCGCATCAACCTATGTGCCAACGAATCCAGATCAGCTCACAGCATTTGACAGCTTTCGCATGTGGGCTGATAAATATCGCGCTTGGATTTTGTTTGCGGAATTAATTATTGTCTATTATCTTGGCTTTGCTACCCGTATCCGTATGCCTATTTTGAAAAATGTGCTCTTGTACATCCTTTTATTTGTTGGAGCTCTCATTTTCGCTATTTTGGATGTGCAGCTTCCTGTGAAAAGTGCAATGCTGGTGGCGATCGCGATTCTCGTGATTGTAAAGGTACGGATCAAACCGGAGCAAACTGGGCGAAAGTGAGGAGAATCGCGTGAAGCGTGAAGATGCACTTTTTAATTGGCTCCAAATTCAATTGGTTGCCGATGCGCGACCAGAGGACCGCTCTGCTTTGGATACAGCTGCTTTTTTCTTGCAATTGCTACATGAGGATCATCAAATGAGCGATATCGGGTATCGTCAGGAAGGTAGCTGGTATGTGCTATCGGGGAACGCTGATTCACAGTCCGTGGAAGTGCGATACCCTGCTGAATCAGTCGAAGCTTTATTGGTCGCGATTGAAAGTGAGCCCAAGTACAACTGCAACTAACGGGACAAAGACTCCTCTCCACTTGCCGAAATGATTCGGAAGTTGGGGGGAGTTTTTTTGTTTCAAGTGGTTTTCATAGGTAATAAGACGCGGTTTCCTGGATGCTGCAACTTTTGAAAATGATTTCCCGTCAATATGAAAGACCCAAGCAAGCAGGGGGATTTTGGCAGACTAGAAGGGGGAACTACCATTGAAGAAGTACATGACCAAGCCCGTATTAGCAGTTGTGACAGCGGCAGGTATTCTTGGCTGTTTAACGCCAATTTTTGCCAATGCAAGCTCGATTGCTAGTCCAAGTGCCACAAAGGTAGTCATGAATGACGAGGGGAAGCAAGTCACGCGCTACAATTTAAAAGAACTGGCCCAAAATGATCCAACCACGTTGAACATGCTCTTGAAAAATCAAGCGGATCACTTGTACATCATTGTAGATGAAATCAACTTGAATACGAAGCTCCAAACGTATATGGAAGAAAACAAAGCGGAGTGGGAGCGTATCTACAACGAGTACTACAGCGACATCTGGCTGGAAGTGCGCCTGACAGAGAATGCTGAAGAAATCGTGAGCGTAAATGCCAAGACTGAAAATAACAAGGTGTACATAAAGGGGATTGTGACTTCGGATGTCACCAAGGTGGTAGTGAAAAAGCCAAATTCCGACATCATTGAAGTCGTTCCGACCAACGAGCATTCTTTTACGGTCAGCTTTGAAGCTCCGGATGCATCCTATGAGCCGTATGTAACCGTAAGCGCCTATGCAGGCAGCAAGCTGGTCGATAGCGAACAGGTAAAGATCGTTCCAAAAGCAGAAGAAGATCAGGAAATGATCATCCATACCATGTCTGTATTGGATGCGAAGAAAAAGGAATTAAAAGTAAAAGGAATTGTCAAGCAGGGGGCAGACAAAGTAACTGTCACCTATAATGGCGTGAAAAAAGACGCAAACGTGAAGAAGCTGTGGGATGGCGTAGGCAGCTTTACGGTTTCAGTAAAGGATGTACAAGCCGCAAAAGATCAAAAAGCCTTGATCGAGGTTTACGAGGATGGCAAGAAGGTTGATTCCGAATCTGTTCAGGTAGAAATCGTTAACGCTCCTGACAAGGATCAGGCGACCGCATATGTCATCAAGGCGACTGCTGTAAACAATCCTGCCGCCAAGTCCATCCAGGTGAAGGGGACAGTAAGCGGCTGGAACAAAAAGGACGATGCTAAGCTGGTTGTGATCGCTCCTGACGGGAAGAAAAAAGAGATTAAACCGAATGACAAAGGCGAGTTCTCTTTGACGTTGTCTTACAAGAATCATTCCTTTAGTGCCAAATCGATTCAATTCGCATTGTATGAAGACGATAAGCTGATTAAGAAAGCTGACGTTGCACTCAGCACAAAGGTCATTGTCGAGCCTGTGAAGCCAACAGACGGCGATGAAGACGATCATGATGACAAAAAGAAAAAAGAAAAAGGGAAGCAGAAAGATAAGCATCCCAACGGCAATGCGTATGGCTATTGGAAAAAGCACGGTAAGGAATGGAATGAAGATCACGATGATGACGATCATGACGAGGACAGAGACTAGTCTCTATCATTAAGGCCGTTGCTTGTAAGTCTCGACGTACTCCACCAATTGTCTGATGTAATCCCCCAAAATGGGGATCGAAAGAAATTGCGTCAAGAGGGAGCCGAGGAAAGCCAAAACGATAGCAGTACCAATCGTCAATCCCAGACCCCGGGCAAGACCTGCGAGGAAATTGATCCAGAGCAGCTTGCGCGGGGCTGTGTAATTTTGGATCACATCTGCTAGTCGGATATCTTCTAAGAACATCGCAATTTTGTGCATCCGCTCATTTACCTTCCGAACTTCCTGAAGCTCTTCAAGTACTTGGTCAATTTGCTGCATGAGGCGATCTGTAGGCGACAAGCTGTTCAACCCCTTCCATCATTCGGTATTGTTACCTACCAGTCTAGGGAAAAAGACAACCAGAATCAAGGTGGAGAGGAAACGTTTGCCTATCAGCAATACGAAGGGTAAAATGAACGTACTAAACGTTTGATAGGAGGCTTTGAAATGGCTGAAACTGTTTCCCAAACTCTTTCCGAAGATTTATTCAAGCTCTTGCAAAAAGAGCGTTTTGTTACCTTGGGCACAGTAGACCATGAGTCAGGAGCACCATCGCTCAGTTCCTTGTCCTGGACGTTTGCTGTCAGCGCCGATACGATTCGTTTTGCCGTGGATAATCGCTCACGTATTTTGGCTAATATTGCGAAGGAACCGCAGGTTGTCCTGCATTTGATCGGTGCCGGCTCGTCTTTCGCCATTAATGGTCGTGCTGTCGTTAAAACAGACCGCCTGGAAGGTGTTCCGCTCAAGCTGGCCATGGTAGAGATCAAAATTGAGGCTGTTCGTGATATTATGTTTTACGGTTCCCGTATTTCCGCAGAACCACAATATGAAAAGACGTATGACAAAAACGCAGCAGCGAAGCTGGACAATCAAGTGATGACCGCCCTGAAAGATGCAAATTAACGGGTGGAAATAAATTGTTGACAAGAATCCTGCCGATCCATTAGTATTAGGGTCAATCGAATTGAATAGCAATCTTCTTATCCAGAGCGGCGGAGGGACTGGCCCGATGATGCCCGGCAACCAATCACCTGTATTTTAACAGGGAGATAATGGTGCTAATTCCTGCAGAGTTATCAAACTCTGAAAGATGAGAAGGATTTGCTTACGGTGACGTAAACAAAGCCTTCTTTCAGAGGAAAGAGGGCTTTTTTGATGCCCTCGTACACTATTGGAGGGAGAGAAACAGACATGAAATTGGAAACAAAGTTGATTCAGGCGGGAGTAGGCAAAGACGAAAAAACAGGGGCGGTGAGCTTTCCTGTTTACTATGCAACGGCTTATCGTCATCCTGCCTTGGGCCAGAGCACTGGATATGATTATACGCGCACAGCTAATCCTACTCGTACCATTTTGGAGGAGACCATCGCTATAGCGGAATCAGGAGATGCAGGATTCGCTTGCGCCTCGGGAATGGCTGCTGTTCATACCGTCATGGGTTTGTTTTCCCAAGGAGATCATCTGATTGTTTCGCTCGATCTGTACGGGGGAACCTATCGATTGTTCGAGCAAGTGCTCTCTCGTTACGGTCTGACGTTTTCGTACGTGGATTTGCGTGACATTGTTGCACTGAAAAATGCGATTTGCCCAGACACAAAGGCTATTTTCGTCGAGACACCAACCAATCCGCTCATGCAGATTACCGATATTCGAGCAGTAGCACAATTGGCGAAGCAGCACAGTCTCCTGACGATTGTAGACAACACATTCTTAACCCCGTATTGTCAACGCCCACTAGAGCTTGGTGCAGATATCGTCTTACATAGTGCGACCAAGTATTTGGCAGGACACAACGATGTGTTGGCTGGACTCATCGTAACAAAAGGAGAAGAGTTGTCGGAAAAAATCCGGTTTTTGCACAATTCAATCGGTGCTGTACTCGGACCTCAAGATTGCTGGCTTCTCATTCGCGGGATGAAAACATTGGCATTGCGGATGGAGCGCCATCAATCCAATGCCTTGATTGTAGCGGAAAAGCTGCGTGAGCATCCGGCAGTAGCGGAGGTATTTTATCCGGGTCTGCCAGAGCATCCGGGACATGAGATCCAGGTGAATCAAGCGACAGGGCATAGTGGGATGGTTTCGTTCCGCGTACGCGATGTGGAGCAGGTGGGATTGTTCCTGCAAAATCTGCAAATCGTGTCCTTTGCTGAAAGCCTGGGTGGTGTTGAGTCATTGTGTACGTATCCGGCGACGCAGACTCACGCGGATATCCCGCAAGAAGTCAGAGAGCATGTCGGTGTTTGTTATCGATTGTTGCGGCTGTCGGTTGGCATCGAGCATCCAGATGATGTCGTAGCCGATTTGTTTCAGGCCTTGAATGCTAGTTTGGTCGTAGGGGGGAGTGTACGATGAATTTTGCCACCAAGATCCTCCACGGTTCCACTTGCATTGACCCGTTCACAGGTGCGTCGTCGGTTCCGATTTATCAAGCTTCTACGTTTCATCAGGCTGATATCGATCAGCCAGGTGCATTTGATTATGCCAGATCAGGAAATCCGACCAGGCAGGCTTTGGAAGAAGCCATTGCGTCTCTGGAGGGAGGCGCACGCGGTTTCGCGTTCTCATCTGGCATGGCTGCCATTTCCAGCGTGTTCATGCTGTTTTCAGCCGGAGATCATGTTGTAGTGGCGGAAGATGTATACGGTGGCACGTTTCGGTTTTTGACCAAGGTATTGTCGAGAATGGGCATCTCTGTAACGTTCGTGGATGCAACAGAGACAGAAGCCGTTCGTGCGGCCATTACACCGGCAACGAAAGGGGTTTACCTGGAGACCCCCTCCAATCCCACCTTAAAGGTCACAGATATTGCAGCGGTTTCTCGTATCGCGAAAGAGCACGGCTTGCTCGTCATCGTCGATAATACGTTCCTTACCCCGTATTACCAGCGTCCATTGGAACTTGGCGCAGATGTGGTCATTCATAGTGCAACAAAGTTTATCGGAGGGCATAGCGACGTCGTGGCTGGTCTGGCTGTGACCAGAGAAGCTGGGTTAGGGGAGCAGCTCTACTTTATCCAGAATGGCATGGGAGCGATTTTGGGTGTGCAGGACTGCTGGCTCGTGATGCGTGGGCTCAAAACATTGAAAGCCCGACTGGATGTGAGCACGAAGACAGCCGCGGGCTTGGCTGAGTGGTTGTCTTCGCATCCACAAGTAAGTCGCGTTTACTATACGGGACTGGCCGATCACCCCAGTCACCTGATTCAAACACAACAAGCGACCGGTCATGGGGCTGTTCTTTCCTTTGATGTAGGGAGTCGTGAGCGTGCAAAAGCGCTGTTTGATCGCGTAAAATTGCCGATTGTGGCAGTCAGCCTCGGGGCAGTCGAAACGATTCTCTCGTATCCAGCTACGATGTCACATGCAGCGATGCCCGCTGAAGAAAGAGCTGCAAGGGGAATCACAGATGGTTTGATCAGATTGTCTGCTGGTTTAGAGGATTTCGATGACTTGGTGGCAGATTTGAAGCAAGCACTGGATCATTTGCCATCTGAAGCACCAGCCTATAAAGAAAAAGAGGTATTCTCCCGGGCTTAATCCGGGGGATACCTCTTTTTCTTTAAGGTGTTGTTGTACGATTTGCGTTGATTTTGTTTTGTCCTTGTGGCTCTTTGTGCATGCGTTTTTCTTTTACTTGGGAAGGGGTTTCTTCACGAGGCTGCACACTGCGTGGTAGTTGGGGGATGATCCGACCTACCATATCCGCCAACTCTTCGGTGATTCCGGCAACAGGATGGCCACGACGAATATCATCTCTCATTTCCCGTAAACGCTGGACGATGGCAGGGTCTGCCGTAACGACAGCATTCGCTCCTTGAGGGTCTTCTTTCAGAGCTTCCGCAACTGTATACTTAATGACGCCAACTTCTGGGCGATCCAGATTTGGATCCACAGTAATACCGACTACCGCATATTTGCCCAAGACCACAGCCGTGGCGCTGTGCACCCTTTTCACACGTGTTACTAGTTGGGCGAGACGATCAGCGGTGGCTTGGGAAGATTGATTATAAGCAGGCTGAGGAGCTGTTTGCTGAACACGCTGAGTATGAGTGGCATGCTTCGGCTGTTGTGCAGCCTGATTCGTCGGGGTTTTATTGCCTGACGTACATGCTGTAAGCAACAAGCTAAAACCGAGACAGTAGATCATGATCCGTTTCACAGGCATTCTCCCTTTCCCAGTATTGCCTTCCTTCGTTAGGAGAGCAGGGTTACAAGTATTTTGTTCTGGGCTGTCCATTTTCATTCTGCCAATGGGTCGTCTATCTCTGTCTACCTGAACATAGACTGTAGTACATCACGTCGCCGCACTTGAGCATCCCTCCAAAAATTGCATAGGGTATATAAGAAGGGTAATAGGAGGCGAGATTTTGAAGAAAATCTACGTACTGGACACCAACGTACTCCTGCAAGATCCAAGGGCGATGTTTTCTTTCGCTGACAACGAAATCGTCATACCAGCTGTCGTATTGGAAGAAATCGATTCCAAAAAGCGGTACATGGATGAAATTGGCCGCAATGCTCGGTACGTATCTCGGCTCTTTGACAGTTTTCGTGAGCTGGGGCAATTACACACTGGCATTACCCTTGAAACAGGTGGATTGTTTCGAGTGGAACTGAATCATTCCTCTTTCCACCGCCTTCAAAAACAATTCACGGAAATGAGTAATGACAACCGGATTTTAGCGGTTGCACTAAACTTACAAGAGGAGGAAAACGGAAAACCACAGCCAAGACCAGTCATTCTGGTAAGTAAGGATGCGCTCATGAGAGTCAAGGCTGATGCATTGAATATTTCCGCAGAGGATTTTCTTTCGGATCGAGTTGTGGGGGAGTTCTCCAGTATTTACCCGGGGTATCAGAAGATGATGGTAGCGTCCGATATCATCAAGAACTACTACGCAACAAAAAAACTGCAGCTGGCCTCCTGTTTTCCGCGCTATCGCTTTTACCCTCATCAATTTTTAGTGCTGAAGGACGAGTGCAACCCATCCATTTCAGCGATTGGAAAGGTCGACCCAGACGGAAAGATGTTAGAAATGCTTGTATCAGATGATGATCCGATTTGGGGCATCCGAGCCCGTAACGTGCAGCAACGGATGGCAACCGAATTGCTGCTACGAGATGATATTCCTTTAGTAACCATGACCGGTAAGGCCGGTACAGGAAAAACCTTGCTGGCATTAGCAGCGGGCCTGCTGCAAATCGAAGACCAGCAAAAATACAAAAAACTGTTAGTGGCAAGACCTATCGTTCCACTTGGAAAAGACATCGGTTATTTGCCCGGCGAAAAAGAAGAAAAGCTTCGACCGTGGATGCAACCGATTTATGATAATTTGGAATATTTATTTAACACGAAGCGCCCAGGTGATCTGGATAAAATTTTGGCAGGCATGGGGAGTTTGCAGGTGGAAGCTTTGACGTATATTCGGGGGCGCTCCATCCCTGAACAATTTATTATCATTGATGAAGCACAGAATTTGACAAAGCATGAAGTAAAGACGATCCTGACGAGGGTGGGGGACGGCTCGAAAATTGTGCTAATGGGTGATCCTGAGCAGATCGATCATCCGTATCTGGATGAGAGCAACAACGGTTTAACCTACGTGGTAGAGGTATTTAAAGACCAAAAGCTGGCTGGACATATCCAGTTGGAAAAAGGCGAACGGAGTGTGCTTGCACAGCTGGCCGCAGATTTATTGTAAAGAGGATGTATGAAAAACGACGAGGAGGTCATACTATATTTGTCGAGCCCGATGATTCATGTGAATAAACGGCGAAATGCCTTGCAGGAGGCGAAGATCCGTGGATAATCATGATCAAGCAATCGACGAAAGTCGTATGGAAATACACCGATTCCTTTAGCTACTTTTCTCTACGATGGAGGTTGAAGAGCCAAAGAGAATAACCGGTAGAACCCCATAAGCAATTCGGGCTCGACAAGGACCGCTCCTCATTGGAGCGGTTTTCATTTTTGGAGCATTTGGCAGGCAAAAAGAAAAACGCGGATAAACAACCCCGCGTTTTTGTCCGATTTCCTTATTTAGCAGCTGCGATTGCTTTTCGCAATGACGAAATACATCCGATGTGCATTCCTTCATGGAAAAGAGTGAAGACCATCATTTCCCCATAAGTATGCATCGTGCCTTTGTCTCCTAGTTCAAACGGCTTTGGCAATGGATCATTCAAGCGGGAATGCAATTCTTCTTTGATACGTACATGTTGTTCCTTTAGCTCGGCAGCCAAGGCTTCGAGGGAAGGACCTTCTTTTTCCCAATCAGCGGGTTTGGTTCCTGGAGCGAACATGGCAGCGTAATGCGGAGGACATTTCATTCCTTCTGGTCCGAAGAGCAAGAAATCTTGTGTCAGAAGAATATGACCAATATTCCAGCGAATGTTGTTTTTAAAGCCAACTGGAACCACATCTGCTTCTTCCTCGGTTATTTCCGTCAATCTCGCCAAAAACATTCCGCGAATCAAGTCGAACTGATTCCATACAAATGAAAAGTCCTGCATTGCAATCCCTGCCCTTCCTTATATTTACATGCACTTCACATCTTACCGCATAAACATCAAAGGGGAAATATACAAACTGCAAAAAAATTTGCAAGTTGTCCCTCCAATCCCATACATATGTAAAAAGGAGGGAAGCATGATGGTTACGTTGGATTCATCGATTTCTTTCTTGATTTATATAACAGCAGTGTCCAGCGCGGCAGCAGGGGTTACAGAAGCTTTTAAATCAGTCATTCCCTTTTTGGCGACGGATTATGAGGCGAAAGAAAATTGCTGGGAGGATCAGTATCACGCCGCTCGATTGATGCACTACAAGCGATTTTTCAATTTGGTCATTTCCGTATTGGCTGCTGGTGTCATTTTTGGCATGCTAGGTCTGGACCCAGCCCTTATTTTAACGGGGGCGGAATCAGCTTATGTAAAAAATTCGTGGCAGTTAGGAACATGGATGTGGGGGATTGTTGCAGTGTTTGGCTCTCCTTTTTTTGCATCACTCCTGAAAATACTAGAGAGCTTCAAACAATCGGTAGACAACAATCTGCCTCCTAATCGACCGCGCCGCAAAGTCAGCGGAACACGAGAATAAGCTCGTCTCTCCATAGTTGCCCGATGCTTGCTGGATACGCTAAGATAACCAAAAGAGCGGTAGCAAAGGTGGGCACAGGTGGATGATAGGGAAATGCTTGCGAATGACTGTGATTTGGGTGTTGACAGTAGTTGTCTTGGTGGCATGTTCGGCCCAGTCGGAACCAACTGCTACATTTGACCCCGAAAATCAAAAGGAATACGGAGTAAACGGAATTTATCTCGGGCAGAACGTAAAAGAAGCAATGGATATTTTAAAGCCGACAAAAGCTGATTTTATGGATATGGTGACAAGGCAAAGCTACACGGTAGAGCAGATGGCGCAGGGTGCGGGAGATGCAGTGATGGGGATGCTGCTGGTTGATCAGACCCAGATGATGATCAAAGTTCACAAAGGTGAATTGACATCGATTATGCTGGGAGGAGTTCCTCGTGAGGACGCGCAAAAATTCAAAACATATCGAGGACTCGCTATGTTTGACAGTGCTCGGCAGCTAGAGAAGCTGTACGGCAAAGGAAGAGGCGAGCAAGAAGTGGTGTACGAAGGCAGCAAATACACCGCCGATTTTGGTCTTGTGAATAATCAAGTGGCATGGTTCCGGTTTGATCGTAAATCGTCGTCATAAGGAAAAGGGAGTTCGCTTATCAGGCGCTCCCTTTTTTACATGGAAAGGATTTATTTAGTCGGATGGAGCCAAACGAGCTTCACTTGATAAGCCTTCGCGATTCCCTCTGCCAGTGGAATCAAGTTTTGATCGATCAGGTAGGCTTCGGGTTGGTCTGTATTTTCGGGTATCACGCCTAGAACATGCTCGCGGAGTTGTTCTATGGCAGCCCACTGATCCTCTGATTGGGATGGAGCCATCAGCGTTACGATGGCAACTTGATCTGCATATACATACAAATGTTCATTTTGGGAGACAAAACCGATATCATCGAGTGGCTCGATTGTGGTTGCTGACGGCAGAAGCAATAGAGAAAAGGCATCGCCTAACATGTTGGACTTCTCCAAAATGGTTTCCAGCTTCTCCTGTTCGGCTTGATTCTCGACAATAAAAAGCAGTTTGTCCCGATCAAAGACATTGACATGATCTCCGATTTTATGTATGACTTGAGCATAGAAGCCAGGGAGCTTCCCAGCTGGTACATTCAGTTCAATTCCGTACATATGGCGCATGTCATACCCCCATGTTTGCAAACGTGTTTTTTCTATCGTATCAAA
This sequence comes from Brevibacillus brevis NBRC 100599, assembly GCF_000010165.1. Lineage (NCBI taxonomy): Bacteria > Bacillati > Bacillota > Bacilli > Caryophanales > Paenibacillaceae > Brevibacillus > Brevibacillus brevis. The sequence continues at coordinate 4,054,381 of NC_012491.1, read as the reverse complement.
AAATCAAGGAGGTTTCCTGTGATGAATCAAAATCTTGCCATTGAATCCTATGCGTTGGGAGCATTTCAAACCAATGCATATGTGGTGACAAACACCGCTACCAACCAAACCATTGTGATTGACCCGGGCATGGAGCCAGATCAGTTGCTCCGCGCCCTCGCAAATAAAAACGTCGTCGCCATTCTTTTGACGCATGCCCACTTGGATCATATTGGTGGACTCAACCAAGTAAGAGAATTAACAAAAGCACCCGTTTACATTCATCCACTGGAGCAGGAATGGCTCACAAACCCTGATCTCAACGGATCGCGACGCTGGAATCTGCCGGAGCTCATCATATGTGAGCGGGCCGAGCACGAACTGGAGGATGGTCAGACTCTGGAACTGGCAGGTTTTCATATTCAGGTGCTGCATACGCCAGGTCATTCACCAGGCAGTTGTTCATTCGTAATTGGCCAACACTGCTTCGGTGGGGACGTTCTGTTTAACCAGAGCATCGGGCGTACAGATCTCTTCGGAGGAGATTTTGAGACTCTGATGATCAGTATCCAGGACAAACTGTTTGAGCTCGATGATGAAACGATTGTTTATCCAGGGCATGGACCGAAGACGACAATCGACTACGAGAAAACGTACAATCCGTTTGTCACAGGCATGCTTCGTTAGTCATTTCATCATTCTTTATAAGTCTGGGAGAGGATTTTGTCAGGTGGTGGAGAAAAGGAAGGGGGTCACCATTTACCAAAGGAGCTATTCATTATGAAGCGAACATGGAAATGGGCACTCCTTCTCGTTATCGCCTGCACGAGTCTGGTTGGGTGTGCGGCACCCGTCGCCCAAGCAGATAAGACGAGCCAAGCTCCCAACGTGAAAGTGCCTGATCCCGAAACACCACCGCAGACAGCAACCAATCAACAGGAGACACAACCTCCGACTTTGCCATCAAGATTTCCGGAACAGCGTATCTCCCTTCTCGCTGTTGGGGATATCATGATGCATCAGGAGCAGTTGGATGCCGTCTGGGACCCAGCGACGAAAAGCTATGATTTTAAACGTTTCTTCCCGAATGTCATCCCGATGTTCCGGGAGGCAGACTGGGTCATCGGCAATCTTGAGACAACGATGAGCGGCAGCGAGGCCAAATACTCAGGCTATCCGATGTTTAATTCTCCTGAGTCGCTTGCGCATACGTTGAAGGAAATTGGATTTACTGCGGTAACGACAGCGAATAACCATTCGATGGACCGCAAAGAACGAGGGGTTCTGCAAACCATCAAATATCTCGATGAAGCCGGTCTACCGCACACGGGAACGTTTGCAAATCCCGAGGATCGAGATGAACCCTTGTTGTTGAGCAAGGACGGATTCACACTAGCCTTGCTGTCGTATACGTACGGAACGAATGGAATCGCGATTCCAGAGGGTAAGCCGTATCTGATCAATCTGATTTCACCTGAGCTGATGAAGAAAGACATCGCACGGGCAAGAGAAAAAGGAGCCGATCTGGTTGCAGTGGCGCTTCATTTCGGAAATGAGTATCAACGGATGCCCAGTCCTGAACAAATCAAGACTGCCGAGCAAGCTCTGACATTTGGAGCGGATATCATACTGGGCGCGCATCCACATGTGGTACAACCTTACGAATGGAAGACGGTTACCCTCGAAGATGGACGTCAACACAAAGGGCTAATCACCTACTCGTTAGGCAATTTCATCTCCGCGCAGCGATGGGACTACAAGGATGTTGGGGCAATTCTGAAGCTTGTGCTGTACAAGAATGAGTCAGGAGAGGCCAGCATCGAAAGTGCTGAAATGATTCCGACCTACGTTCATTTTTATCGGAAAAATAACAAGCGCAACTATGTCATTTACCCAGTGTCAGAAACATTGGAGAAGCTAAAGCAAGGGCAAAAATACCCGACGCTGACGAAAGAAGCGATCCAGTACATGACACAATTGCAGCACGAAATGCCAGCTCATATCAATAAGGTTGTCTCCCAGAAAAAAGCCAGCTAACGAATAGCTGGCTTTACTTCTTTCCAAATCCAAATGGGAGATTAAATTGTAGCTGGAGCTTTAATTCTTCGTCCATCAGCGTGATGCCCTGCACTTGGATATTGGGGGAGATCAGCTCCGGATAAAATCCGAGATCGTACGCTTTCTCCATTTCTTCCACGGTTGAAGGAGGCAAGGCAAAGCCGTCAAAGTACAGCTCGGTAATGTGGAATTTGAGATGGGTGGGAGAGACGAGCTCATAGTTACCAACGAGCTTGAGCTCCATCTGATCATACGTGCCTTCCACGGTCAGCTTGTTATCCTCAAAGGAGAAATGGGATTGTTTAAACAAGGCGTCTTTCTCTATCAAAAAATTGTTGAAGTCAGTCTGGTTGATGGTTAGCGTATGCTTGAGGAGACCTTCCGACGAAATTCGATCCGGTGTCGCCAACTCGGGAACTTGAACCATGACCTGCGCGAGCATTCCAAAGAAGGTCTGGAAAGCGGGCAAACCACGTTTTTCCCAGTCTAAAATCAAGTGATTCATCATGGATTCCACAACTGTCGGGTCATCCAGTTTTTGTACATTCTTTTCTTTTTCAGCGGCAATAGCGAGCATCTCTGACAATTGAAGCTCGTATTTTTTTCGCAGTGCTTGAAGTTGTTCCAATCGATTCTTTTTGTCAGTTTGCATCGCGGTGAGCTTCGTGCGCTCAGTATGATAGGTTTCTAGTCGAGACATGTCACGCTCGTACAAGATCTCGTAGAAATCGTACATCAATAAGAACTGATTGAAATTTTCCGCATTTAATAGTAACGTCAGAAGATTAGTACGCTCGCCCATGTAATAGGCCCGCGCTACTTCACCGGCACGACGTTGTGTCGCTTCCATCACCAGCTTTTGCCGTTGCAAGTCGAGATCCATTTGAGCGATTTCCCCGTATGTCCGCGTCTCTTCTTCCTTAAGTAAGGTGAGGGTTCGCTCCAGCTCTTTTTGTGTAAAATGCTGCTGCAGGATGAGCTCTTCCAAAGAGGTAGCGGGCTCTTCCTGGGCGAACACCGTCAATGGACATACAAGCAGGAATAAGACGAGTAGAATTTTGCGCATGATTTCACCTTTTGCTTTTGCCTTTCCATATTGTATGCTTCTTTTCGTATTATAGCCTTATCTAGTTGAATTTGGATAGCAGGAGAAGAGCTGATGACGATGATCGAACTGATTCGCGAGGAAATAGAAAGCCAACCAGGAAAAGCCATTACGTTCGCGCGCTTTATGGAGTTGGCCCTCTACCATGACACGCATGGATATTATATGGTCGAACAACCCAAAGTAGGAAAAGCGGGAGATTTTTATACGAGTGCATCGGTGCATCCCGTCTTTGCGGAAACAATCGCAGATGCTGTCTTGGCATTATGGGAGGAGGCGGATATCACTTCGCCTGTTCTTGTGGAGATTGGTGGTGGAACCGGGGCTGTCTGCCGTCACATGCTGGAGCGCATCCGTGCGTGCAAGCCAGAGATATACAAAGAATTGACGGTCATTTTGATAGAGGCGAGTCCGTATCACCGGAAAATGCAGCAGGAGGCGCTCCAGTGGCACGAGGGTCCGAAGCGTTGGTATTCTTCCGTGAATGAAGCTGCCAAACAAGAAAAAATAGAAGGGGTTATTTTCTCGAATGAATGGCTGGACGCATTTCCGGTACATATTGTGGAAAAAAACAAATCCGGCTGGCAGGAAGTGTGGGTGCGTGTTGGCGAGGACGGGTTGGAAGAGTGTCTGGGGGAGATGACACCAGCGCTAGGAGAATATTTGCGTGGGCTGAACTTGAAGCTGCCAATCGGCATGCGGATCGAGATAAATTTGGCGATGGAGCAAGCGGCACAAGATGTTTCTTGCCTATTGAAAAAAGGATTCGTCATCACGATTGATTACGGTGACCTGCAAGAGGAGCTCTACCATCCCAGTCGAAAAAACGGAACACTGATGTGCTATCATCGCCATCAGGCTCATACGAATCCGTATCTCAACATAGGTGAACAAGACTTGACGACACATGTGAATTTTTCTGCGTGGAAAGAGTATGGAGAAAAGGCTGGTTTACAGGAAATAGGCTATATGAGGCAGGATCGGTTTTTAATGCGGAATGGCTTGCTTCATAAAGCGGTCGCGCATATGGACAGAGACCCTTTCACGAGCGTTGCGATGAAACGGAATCGGGCTATTCAGCAGTTGATCGATCCTGCTGGCTTGGGTGGGCGTTTTTGGGTTATGGTCCAAGGAAAAGGCATTCGGGAGTAAAAGAAAAAGTGAACACAAAAAAAGATGCTCAAGGCGAGCATCTTTTTTTACATAATCAATTGTAGCAAAGCGTGTTCTTGTGGGCCAACAGGCATCACGAAGAACGTGTAATACGTGAATCCAACAAAAGACAGGAACATGAAGCCGAAGAAAATGTTTAAGTATACTCGTTCAGTCAGGTTCATGTAGCTCAAAGCTACGAAGAAAGCAGTCAAACTGAAGAAGATGAGCGCCATCGGGTACAATTCCCCCCAAAACGCCATCAACGCGATCACAATGGTCCAGAAACCAAGAACGCGATACATACGATCCATTTTTGTCCCCCCTTTTTGCCTCCAACGGTAAGATTTACAAGATTCCTCCCCCATTATATAGGAGAGGTGAACACGTGTAAACGATAAAGGTATGACGGATTATTGTCACCCGAGCAGGAGAGATAGGACTTGCGGTGCTAATACTGAATCACCGTATAGTTGCAAGATTGGCAACCGCGAATTTTGGAATCATCCTCACGTAATTCAATGTTCCCCAAGTACGTTTCGAATATTCCCATCAAAAGAGCGTTGTGCATCTGGCATACGGCATTCGGGTATTTTTTTGCGCTGTCAGAGAAGGTGCAATTATTCACGCGAAAACGCAGCTTTCCTTCAGCCATTGCTTCGATGTCTGGTTTCAATCCCTGAGCCACGACAATCCGATGGACCAGGTCCAATTTTTCTTCCATAGAGGCTGTTTGTAAATTGATTCCGCTTCGGACAACCGCCCGTTTTGCCATTTCTGTTCCAATGCGATGTCCCATTTTAATGAGAGCGGCTTCGCCAGCTTCGCCGAGCGATAGCAGGCTTTCAATCGCGATATCGGCCAATAGCTGATAGTCACGAGGTGGGAATTGCAGACTCACAACCTGTTCAGATAGTGAGTACAACCGACTGGGACGTCCTCCCTTACCGCTTTTGTCTGTAACAGCAGTGAGTAAATTTACGTCCTCTAACTTCGTCAAGTGCAAGCGTGCCACATTTGGGTGGATAGAGAAGTGATCAGCTATATCCTGAACCGTAATGGGATCTTTACTGTAGGCGACAAATTGGTAAATGGAAAAACGGGTGGGGTCAGCTAAAGCACTGGTTAACTTTTGCGCATCGTGGTCCATGCCGATACCCCTTTCTCAAAACAATCTTCATAAAGATCAAATTCAAAAAGTCGTCTTTTCAGCACCGAGAAAGTGGTGAGAACCTGAAAAAGGAGGAGCGGAGTGTAGGGGACCTACATGAGCACCGGCCTTTGAAGGTGAACGCCTCTTTCGATGTTGCCCAAGCTTTCAGGGCTCCTTCGTGATCAAAAGACGACTTTTTGAAGATCTTCATAAGTGTATCCCATTTTGTGTTACTTGTTAAGGTAGCAGTGTGCTACAACAGCATATCACACGAATTTTCATCTAGTTTTTAAATTAACTACTATTGACATAGTGTTAATGAAGCAGTAAAATCCAAAGTAAGGAAGGAAAGTTAATTGACTAACCTTTCGTAAGAGAACGAACGAAACATCATGAACTGCAAATCGCAAGACTTTTATAGATGAAATCATTCGTGATAGTTGAGATGGAGGGGTAACCAATGGCCGTTGCTGAACGTACACAAACACAAAAATTAACGTTTTTTACTTATCCGAGCTGCACATCCTGTCGCAAAGCGAAGGCATGGCTGGCAGAAAACGGAGTGAACTATGAAGAGCGTCACTTGTTCAAAAATCCACCGACAGCAGAAGAACTGCTGGATATTATTAAAATGACTTCAAATGGCTTGGATGAAATCTTGTCCACGAGAAGTCAGCGTTTTAAAAACCTGGATGTCGATATTAATGATATGTCGGTGAAGGAATTGCTCGAAATGCTTAGCGAAGAGCCTCAGCTTTTGAAACGTCCGATCCTGACTGACGGTGAAAACCTGATCGTCGGATTCAATTCTTCCGCCATGCAAAATTTGTTGTCTTAATGAAGAGGGGGTAAAGGCCTCCTCTTTTTTGTTTGTCCATCGAAAGGTAAAATAAAGCCACTAGCTGATAAAAAGGTGGGAGTTCATATGGAGACCTTGCTTTTGCAAAAACAGGACGGTATTGCCACAATCACATTAAATCGGCCGCATGTACATAATGCCATCAGCGTGGAGCTGGTTGACGAGCTGCATCAGGTTCTGCAAGATTGCCAAGCCGATCCTCGGGTGAAGGTTCTGATTGTGACGGGGACGGGCAGAAGCTTTGTTTCCGGAGGCGATTTGAATCAGTTTATTGCAGCGCGCGGCTTTGAACAGGCGCATCCTTTGCTCAGCAAAGTGACGGGGCTTTTGTCGACCATTGATCAATATTCCAAACCGGTGATAGCCATGATAAACGGTGCTGCGGTCGGAGGTGGCTGTGAGTTTGCGGGCGCGTGTCATTTTCGTTTTGTCAGTGACCGGGCCACCTTCGGGTTTGTACAAATCAGCATGCATATTACGACAGGCTGGGGTGGAGGAAGTCGGCTGTTGGACTTGCTGCCAGAATCAAAAGCACTCGCTCTCCTGCTGACTGGAGACAGATTGCGGGCAGAGGAAGCCAAGTCCTACGGTTTTGTTGACGAGGTATATCCGGAAGAGGCGCTGCATGAGGAAGTATATCGTTTCGCTCGAAAAATCGCTGCCCAGCCGCTAGCTGGCATTGAGGCGTACATGCAGATCCTGAAGTGGAAGCGTATGGGTCTTCCGCAAGAAGAACGAATCCGGCGCGAAGTGAGTCAATGTGCGCATCTATGGGGCAGCCCCGAACACGTCGCTGTAGTGGAAAGCTTCCTGACAAAGCGCCCAACATCCTGATCGATATAGTCCTTTTCGTTTAAACATTTATTTGCTTGGACATACTTTTTCTAGTAGAAAGCGATTCTACAAGAGTAGGGAAAAGCATAGGATGAATTACATCATCCTTTTTAAAGGTAACGGGAGGGACTCATATGGTAGCTTCCAGACAAGACGCATGGACCGAAGATGACGATCTAGTGTTGGCGGAAGTCACCTTGCGCCACATACGCGAAGGCGGCACACAGCTTGCTGCATTTGAAGAAGTGGGTCAAAGGTTGGGAAGGACAGCAGCTGCGTGCGGCTTCCGCTGGAACAGTTGCGTGCGCAAACGGTACGATGCGGCCATTTCGATTGCGAAAAGCCAAAGGCAACAGTTGAAAAAGCTCGGGAGGATTCAAGCACCACCCCCTGTGGTTGCTGAGGTCGAGGTCGTCACGTTGCATACAAAACGTGCTGAGACACCAGTAGCAGAGGTACAAATGTACACCGATGTAGAGGAGCAGCAGATTGAAGCAGTCATTCGCATGCTCGTCAATCAAAAAGAATTGACTCGTCGCTTGCGACAATTGGAACAAGAGTTGGAAGGAAAAGAGTTGGAGTTAAAAGAATTGAAAGAAGCCCACGAACGCGCTAGAAAAGAGCTGGATCAGGTTCAGGGTGTCAATGATGACTACCGTGCATTGGTACAGATCATGGAACGTGCACGCAAGCTTGCTTTTTTACAAGAAGAGGATTCCAACAAAGCGATCTTCAAAATGGATGAAAACGGAAATTTAGAGCGCGTTGAAAAATAAGCGCGAGGCATGAAAAAAGAAGCGGTGTTGATCCGCTTCTTTTTGTTTACGCATTCATTGATAAAGAGGGAGCTAGTCTTGCAGCTCTACGCTCTCTGGCAACCATACGTACGGGTTTTCGCCACGGTCACGCATGAGGTTGTACTTCACAGGCGTGAAGCCCATTTTCAACCAAAAATCGTCTGCACGACAGCGGGAGTTGGTTTTAATAGGAGCTCCAAAGCTCTTCGCGTGGTTAACCAAAGCAGTTCCGTAATCTTTGGAGCGGTAATCAGGCAGGACCTCGAGCTTCCATAGCTCGTAATAGTCTTGCGCAGGTTGGAAGTAACGGTCGTATTTCCCGTCAATTTTGTAGAGGCTCATACGTGCTACCAGAAGATCGTTGTCATAAATACCGTAAAATGGAGATTCCGAATCGTTTTCCACGATGTTCGCCTCCAGGTCTTCCTTCATAGAAAGCTCCTCCAGGCCAAATTCGCGAAACTTCTGGAATTCCTCCAGTGTCTTATAGTTGATTTGCAAACGTCTTACTTCAAACATGGTTAGCCACTCCTCTCACAGCTCTTTGCCTTGGCCACCTTTTGGCCCCGCCCCTTTATTATACACGATGATTGGCTTTTCCGAAGTGTTTTTCTTTTTTTATTGGAGGGATTGGCAGGAAATGATTTCGCTATCTTGGAAAAATTTAAAATTTCATTCTAGAACTATGATCGTTCTCGTGGCACAATAGAAAGTAGCATCACATGATACAAACCAGGCAAACAATTTGGAAGCGCTTACGGTTGTAGTCGGTTTGTCAAGGAGGGGAGCGTTGCCATGAATAAGGTATTAATCGCAAACCGTGGTGAGATTGCCAGACGAATTATCCGTACATGCAAGGCAAGAGGAGTGGCTACGGTTGCTGTCTATTCGGATGCAGACAAGGATCTGCCGTTTGTACGTGAAGCAGATGAGTCCGTCCATATTGGTCCACCGCCCGTTCCACACAGTTACCTGAACGTAGAGGCCATTCTTGCAGCAGCGAAAAGCACCGGTGCCGATGCCATTCATCCAGGCTACGGTCTTTTGTCAGAAAACGAAGCTTTTGCCCGCCGCGTTCTGGAGGCAGGTCTCCTATTCATTGGGCCTACCCCCGAGGTTATCGGTCAAATGGGTGACAAGCTGACTGCCCGACGTATGATGGAGGCTGCGGGAGTACCAGTCGTTCCAGGGTGCGAACAGGCTATCGATTCTCCAGATGAAGCAGCTGTCATCGCGGTGTCCATCGGATATCCCGTGATGCTCAAGGCCAGTGCTGGCGGCGGAGGAATCGGGATGCACATTTGTCGAGACGAGGCAGAGCTGCGTCAAGCGTACCAATCGGCGAAAGGTCGCGCAAAAGCGTATTTCGGAAACGATGCGATGTACTTGGAGAAATACGTAGAACGCCCGCACCACATCGAAGTGCAGGTGGTCGCCGATCAGGATGGAAACGTCATCCACTTATTAGAACGGGAATGCTCCATACAGCGCAGACATCAAAAGGTGCTCGAGGAAAGCCCTTCGCCCTTTTTGAGCACAGCAACTCGAGAGCTTCTGTGCGATGCAGCGGTTACAGCAGCGAAAGCAGTGGGCTACTCGGGTGTAGGAACAGTCGAATTTATCGTAGATGAGCAGAAAAACTTTTACTTCTTGGAAATGAATACACGCTTACAAGTGGAGCATCCCGTGACGGAAGAAATGACGGGCATTGACCTCGTGTCGCTCCAACTGGACATTGCTGATGGTCACCCGCTGTCGATCAAGCAAGAGGACGTCAAGGCTCTGCGTCACGCGATTGAGCTGCGTGTCTATGCGGAAGACCCTGTCACCTTCCTGCCCTCACCAGGGACGATTACGTTGTACCAGCCACCAGCATTTGAGGATGTACGAATTGATGATGGGGTAGAGACAGGTACACAGGTGACTCCTTTTTACGACCCGATGATTGCAAAGGTCATTGTATCTGGGGTGACAAGAGAAGAGGCTGTGCAACAGGCGCAGAAGGCTATGGATCATTTTCTGATTACTGGCATTAAAACGAACATTCCGTTTTTGCAAGAAGTATTACAGGACGAACAATTCCGAGCAGGTAACTATACGACATGGTTCGTTACTGAGCGTGGAGCCGCGTCAAGCTCGGAAAAACGTTAAGCTAACAAAAACGATATGTAAGGGAGAGAACCATCTATGAAACAAGTAGCAGCCAATATGGCAGGAACCGTTATAAACGTCCTGGTGCAGCCAGGTGACGAGATTAATGAAGGACAAGACGTTCTTGTACTGGAATCGATGAAAATGGAAGTTCCTGTACAGGCTCAAGCCTCAGGCAAGGTTGTGGAAGTAAAAGCGAATATTGGCGATTTTGTCAACGATGGCGATATCATCGTCGTTTTGGAATAGGATTAAAATGCTTCTAAACTGAGCGGCCGCTAGGCGAGGGGGTGACTTGTTGTGCGTGTACAAATCGTGGAGGTCGGTCCTCGTGATGGGCTGCAAAATGAGAGCGCGATCGTTCCGGCAGCGGCAAAAATCGCACTGATTCATAAGCTGATGGCAGCAGGCTTGAAGCGGATAGAAGTAAGTTCGTTTGTGAATCCGAAATGGATACCGCAATTAGCGGATGCTGACGAGGTCTTGCAGGGAATCAATCGCAGCCAAGGGGTAATGCTCAGTGCATTGGTACCCAATATTCGCGGCCTGGAGCGGGCGCGCCAAAGCGGACTGACAGAGATTGCCCTGTTCATGTCTGCCTCTGAAACGCATAATCAAAAAAATATCAATAAACCGATAGCAGACACGTATCCGATCCTGCGGGAGGTTGCCCAGGAAGCGCTGGCTATCGGGATGAAAGTTCGCGGATATATCTCAACGGTATTCGGTTGTCCATACGAGGGAAACGTTCCGCTAGACAATAGCCGCAGGGTGACAGAGGCTCTGTTGAAAATGGGAGTGTACGAGATTTCTCTCGGGGATACGATCGGGGTTGCAACACCGAAGCAGGTTCATGAGGTCTTTGGAGAGCTTGTGAAAGATGTTACGAACGAGCGCTTAGCCGCCCATTTCCATGATACGAGAGGAACGGGATTGGCGAACGTAGCAGCAGCGCTAGAGGAAGGAATCCGCATCTTTGACAGCTCAATCGGTGGCCTCGGCGGATGCCCGTATGCGCCAGGAGCTGCCGGCAACATTTCGACTGAAGATTTGGTCTACATGTTGCATGGAATGGACTATGAAACGGGCGTCGATCTCGAGAAGTTGATTGAGGCTGGCGCGTATATTGGGCAGCAGTTGGGCAAAGAGCTCCCCTCAAAAGTCCTGCGGGCATCCCTCGCAAGCAAACCAGCTGGATGATCTGTATTTTCCACACATTCGCAAAGAGGGGATAAAAGATGACGGTTTCCCTGCAAAGAGAGGGCGCGATCGGCGTACTAACGCTGCAACGGCCAGAAGTTTTTAACTGCCTCAATCTTGAAACACTTGTGACTCTGCGCGGCTTGATCAGTGAAATCAGCCATGATCGTGACATCCGGACAGTCATTGTGACAGGTGCTGGTGACAAGGCGTTTTGCTCCGGTGCAGATTTGAGAGAGCGGCGCTCCATGTCACCACAGCAGGTCGATGTCTATATCCAAACGATTCGAGATACGTTCACAGAGCTGGAAAAGCTACCGAAACCAGTCATCGCGGCGATTAACGGGCTGGCGCTGGGAGGCGGTACAGAATTGGCGCTGGCGTGCGATCTGCGAATCATGAGTGAGCAGGCCCAGATGGGATTAACGGAGACCTCGCTCGGGATCATCCCGGGTGCTGGCGGAACACAACGTTTACCTCGGCTAGTTGGAAAAGGCGTCGCCAAGGAACTGATTTTTACGGCGCGGCGTGTATTTCCAGAGGAGGCACTGTCCATCGGGTTAGTTAATCGGATAGTTCCCGCTGATCAACTCATGGCGACAGCCATTTCTTTGGCCGAGCAAATTTCAGCGAATGCTCCACTTGCCCAAGCCCAAGCCAAGTTTGCCATTGATTGTGGAGGAGAGGTCGAGCTAGCAAGCGGACTTCAGATTGAAAGCAACGCGTACAAGCTGCTCGTCCCAACGAAAGACCGCCTAGAAGGACTCACAGCTTTTCAAGAAAAACGAAAACCGATATACCGCGGAGAGTGACGAGGGGGATTACGCTGATGACCAAACATTTGGAAGACACATTGCACGAAAAAATCGCCCAAGTAGTGCAAGGGGGCGATGCCAAGTATCATGACAAGCTCAAGGAGCAAAACAAGCTGTTCGTTCGCGATCGCCTCAAGCTATTGTTCGATGACGAGTTCATGGTTGAGGATGGGTTGTTCGCGAATGTCATGGCAGGAGATCTGCCGGCGGATGGAGTTGTGACCGCAATTGGCAAGGTAAATGGTCAAACTGTCTGCGTGATGGCCAACGATTCAACAGTGAAAGCCGGGTCCTGGGGATCGCGGACCGTCGAAAAAATTATTCGCATTCAAGAGACAGCCGAAAAAATGCGTGTTCCACTTCTCTACCTGGTCGATTCAGCAGGAGCGCGTATCACGGACCAATTGGAGATGTTCCCAGGCCGACGGGGGGCTGGGCGAATTTTTTACAACCAAGTGAAGCTATCCGGCAAAATTCCACAAGTGTGCATTTTGTTTGGACCTTCTGCTGCTGGTGGCGCTTATATCCCAGCTTTTTGTGACATTGTCATCATGGTCGACAAAAACGCGAGCATGTACTTGGGCTCTCCGCGTATGGCGGAAATGGTGATCGGAGAAAAAGTGAGCTTGGAAGAGTTGGGCGGTGCACGCATGCATTGCTCCGTCAGCGGATGTGGCGACGTACTAGCGGCCAATGAAGAAGAAGCGATTCAAGCAGCGCGTAGCTATCTGCGTTTCTTCCCGGCGAACTATACATCGACGCCACCGACTGCACTGGCAAAGGCCCCTGTGTCAACAGCGAAAGAAATCACGAGCATCGTGCCCGAGAACCAAAATGCAGCTTTCAATATGCATGATGTCATTACAGCATTGGTCGACGAGGATTCGTTCTTTGAGATCAAAAAATTATTTGCTCAAGAGCTGATTACCGGATTGGCACGTCTGGATGGCAAGCCTGTCGGAATCATTGCCAACCAGCCGCGTGTGAAGGGAGGCGTTTTGTTTGTCGATTCGGCTGACAAGGCGGCTCGATTCATCACACTGTGCGATGCGTTTTCCATTCCACTGTTGTTCTTGGCGGATGTTCCTGGCTTTATGATTGGGACAGCCGTAGAGCGGGCAGGCATTATCAGACACGGGGCAAAAATGATCTCCGCCATGGCGGAAGCCACGGTACCGAAAATATCCGTCATTGTACGCAAAGCGTATGGTGCCGGCTTGTATGCAATGGCCAGCTCTGCATTTGAACCAGATGCTTGCCTCGCACTGCCCGGTGCCCAAATCGCCGTAATGGGACCAGAAGCAGCCGTTAATGCCGTCTACAGTAACAAAATACAGGCGATTGAGGACCCGGCAGAGCGTCAAGCGTTTATTCAGGAAAAACGTAGAGAATATCAGGAAGACATCGATCTGTACTTGCTGGCATCGAACTTGATTGTAGATGCTGTTATACCTCCAAGCGAACTGAGACGCGAATTAATCCAACGCTACGAGGTTTACAAGGAAAAGCGCCACGTTTTTTCGGACAGAAAGCATGCTGTTTATCCCGTATAAATCAGGGGTCAGGCTATCGTCAAAGGGCGATAGCCTTATTTTTTTACAAAAAATGTGAAAGGGCCTAGGAATATTTCGATAATTTCGATCTTTTTTTGTGGCAATCAATTGAACAATCCCGAAAACTCTGTTATTCTTGAAAAATAAGCATTGATTAATGTGGGTGAACAAATGCTGCTAGAACCAATGATGTGTCAGGTGGTAGTGGTAGGTGGCGGGTCTGTCGGGTTGCTGTATGCAGCGAGGCTCGCACTTGCTGGACAACCTGTCACGATTGTCACACGCAGTTCACTCCAGGCGAATCAGCTAAATGAACGCGGGCTCAGCTTTCAAAAGCTGAATAGCGAGACAGTCACTGTTTCCGTCACCGCGAGCCCCATTGAAGAAGGATTGCCTGAAGGGAATCTGTATCTGTTAACTGTAAAGCAGCCAGATTTGCATAGCGTGCTTCCAGCCTTACGAGGGTTAGACCTCAAGGCAAGAGTGATCGCTTTGCAAAATGGCATGGGTCATTACGAATTGCTTCGAACCGTTTTAACGGAGACACAGTGCTTCTTTGCGATTAATACGGAAGGGGCAAGGAGATTGTCGCCTACAGAAGTCGTGCATACCGGTACAGGTACTTTGCGCGTAGGCTCTTGGGAGACGTCTGATTGCAATGATCCACTGATTCGCACATTTGTTGAGTGGGCAATATCAACAGGCATGGAGGCTGTCTATGAAAAGGCAATACAGCCCTTCGCTTGGCGCAAGCTCATCGCAAATGCGCTGATCAATCCGTTAACCGCGCTTTTTGAAATCCCAAATGGTGCTCTCCTCGAAAATTCACATACGCAACAGCTCATGCGTGCTTTATTTGTGGAAGCAGCTACAGTGGCTGCGTATGCCGGACAAAAAATCGAGGATGCAGACTTGCAGGAAATTGTCTCCATTTGCCGAAATACTTCCCGTAATCTTTCCTCCATGCTGCAGGATATTAAGAAGCGCAGACCGACGGAAGTGCAGTCTATCAACGGCTATCTCGTCCAAGTAGGACAAAAGGCCGGTATTCCGACACCGCTGCACGAAACCTTGCTTCGCGTTATCCTTCTTAAGTCAGACATGGGAATACGGAAGGAGGGAGGCGACAGTAGATGACCTTTTTGGCGAATGTCTGGGCCTATTTGTGGGGGACGCTGACGGTTGTGCCGTTTCTCGGATTTCCGATCGTTTATTTCATCTTGTATGGAATGACGCGGAACAAGAAATTGGCAGGCCGCTTCGCGATAAATATCACGAATCTTTTGGTGATTCGCTCTGCCGTTTCCACTTACGAACTGATTTGGCCCGAGGCATTTTCCGCTTGGTGGTGGGTAATCTGTTTTTACCTGGTGGTAATCATGCTCCTTGGGTGGGTACAGATGAAGTTGAAGGGGCGGCTCTCCCTCAAAAAGGTAGGATTTTCAGCCTGGCGATTGTCGTTTCTCTGGTTTGGAATCGTCTACATAGTGCTGTTTACGACCGGAATTATCAAAACGATGGGTGTCGTGTAAAGCACTGTTGATACATATCGTATTTATTCCGATAAGAAAGAAGGTTGGAACTATGCGACTTCCCATCGAGACCATCGGTCATAAGATTCGAATGATTCGGAAAGAACGCGGCTTTACCTTGGAAATTATGGCAGGAAAGACAGGGTTGAGCAAAGGTTTGCTGAGCCAAGTAGAGCGTGGAATTTCGCAGCCGTCACTGGATTCGCTGTGGAAAATCACCAAAGCTCTGGAGTCACCCATCATTCATTTTTTCGAAGATATTGATCAAAAGCAGGTGCATGTGACTCGCTTGCAAAAACGCAGACAACTGGTCTTTCCTGAATCGACGGGCACTTATTCGCTACTCTCGATGGGAGGTAGTGCCAAGCTGGGGATGCTGGAAGTGCGACTGATGCCTGGAGAAATGGCTGTTGACAAGTTCGTGCAGTCAGAGGGAGAAGAGTGCTTCACGGTCATCACTGGAAGTGTGACAGCACGCTTCAACGATGAAGAGCATGTATTGGAAGCAGGAGACAGTATTTCATTTGACAGCAGTAAAACGCACTCAATCGAAAATACAGGAGAAACGGAAGCTTTGTTAATCTGGTCCGTCAACCCACCGCAATTTTAATGCAAGCGCAAACAAGCTTGTATTACACTTTGACAACCCATTAAAGTGGGTTGTCTTGTTTTTTGTGGCTGTGGAGCATGTTATAATTTTGGTTGACCATGGCCCGAAGAAAGGTGAGCTTGCATGAATGTTGAATGTCTTGCGCTTCCATTGGCGAATCCGCTGGCACAGGAGTACCAGCAGCAAAATGCCTCTGCATTACAGTTTTTTGCGCATAATCCCTACCGTGAACAGTCCTACCGAGAACGCGTGGAATGGCTCCAAAGTCAATCCTATCCTCACCGGAACCAGCTCGTGGAAGGTTTATATCGTTTTAATAAAGAGATGGGCTCTCACCCTGAAGCACTGAAAAATATCGAGTTGCTCAAACGGCCGGACACCTATGTGGTCATCGGCGGTCAGCAAGCAGGAGTTCTGGGTGGACCACTCTATACGGTCAACAAAGCTGTTCATCTGATCCAGGCAGCGAAGAGGTTGTCTGCCGAGCTTCAGGCGAACGTCATTCCGGTGTTCTGGATTGCTGGCGAAGACCATGACATCGATGAGATCGATCATGTGTACTGGGGAGCGGACGATGGAAAGCGCCTGCATAAAGAGCGACTGGCTCTGAACAAAAAGGGCCGCCAATCGGTAAGTACGCTACCCTTGGACCCTGAGCTGTGTACGCAGTTCCTGGAGAAGTTTTTCCAGGGACAAACAGAGACTGCCGAAACCAAACAGATTCGTGAGTTGCTGACGCAGACTGCGGCAGATTCGCGCACAGTCGCAGAGTGGTTTGCCCGCTTGATGGCAAAAATGTTTGGCAAGCACGGTCTCGTTCTGGTTGAATCCTCGTTGCCGTTCGTTCGTGAACTACAGCAACCCATTTTTTCACAGATCATTGAAAACAATGAGCAATTGACGAAGGTGTTGCTGCGGGCAGCGGATCGGATTTCAACTGCTGGCTATCCGCTTCAATTGCAAGTGGAAGAGCATCAGGCCAATCTGTTCGTCTATGAGGGCGATGATCGATTGCTGCTGGAACGTCACGGAGAGCGCTTCATCAATCGGAGACGTGCTTACAGTCGCGATGAATTGCTCAAGCAGGTCGCAGATTCCCCGGAGCGTTTTAGTACAAATGTTGTAACCCGTGGGTTGATGCAGGAGCATCTGTTTCCTACGCTTGCCTTCATTGGAGGTCCGGGCGAGATTTCGTACTGGGCGTTTTATCGGGAGGTATTCGAGCTATTCGGGATGCAGATGCCGATCGTATTGCCTCGTATGTCCATTACCCTTGTGGAAGGTGCTCAACTGAGACTGCTGGATAGCTTGGGGCTTTCTGTTGAACGAGTCTTGACTGATTTCGCCGCTTGGAAAACCGAGTGGTCCAAAAACCAGGCGCCACATCCACTGGAGCAGCAATTCGCTTCGGCACGGGAGTCGATGATGTCGATCTATCGTCCGTTGGTAGAGGAAGTCGTTTCTCTGGATGGCGGATTGCGTGGTCTGGCTGAGAAAAATAGTAAGCTGCTGTTAGAGCAAGTCTCCTTTTTGGAAGAGCGTCTGATTCGTTCGCTACAGCAAAAGGATGACGTAGAGCACGTGCGCGTCCAACGAATTGAGACCGCTTTGTTGCCCGAAGGTGGGCTGCAAGAAAGAAAGCATTCGTTTTTCCCGTTTGCAAATAAGTATGGTCTTGGTTTGATTGACCGATTAGTAGATGCGCCATTCGCGCATGATGGTACTCATCAACTTTATTACCTGTAAATTGCAGCGCAAAATAGTCGGATCGTCCTAGAAGTGGACCCGACTATTTTTTTGTTGTTTAAGGAGATGGAAAACTTTTCTTCCAATTATGCCGAAACTTTTCCGACAAATTCTGCGTATTAGTAGTAATGGATTGTTTTTGGGGAAAGGTGGTACTCGGGATGCAGATTACATTACAACAAATCGGGAAAAAAGCCACTCTACTAGTTGTTAGCTTGTCGGTTTTATTGACGGGCATAGCAACCGTAGGAATGAAAAAGGCCGACGCACGGGAAGAATACGTGGCCAATTCCCCTGCATTTATCGACACAAATGGACATTGGGCGGCAAAGGAAATAGGGATTGCTACCAAAAAAGGATTGATCAAAGGTTTTCCCGACGGAACCTTTAAGCCAGAGCAAACGGTGACGCAAGAACAGTTTTTATCCCTGATTGAACGCGTCATACCTTCCTTCACAGGCCATGAGCCTGAAAGCTATATCAAAGAGACCTACTTGCAGGCTGCTGCGGGACGTTGGTCGGAAAAAACCTATCACCATTTAGCTTCAGCGGGTATTATGCCATCCGGGAAACCGACGGAAAGCATGACACGGTTGGAAGCGGCAAGAACCTTGCTGGCGGCCATCGGGCATCAATCAGAAGGGGAAAAATATCGGGGAACGACTGCAAAATTTTTCACGGATCTTTCGGTCGAAAATGAAACACAGGTGATGACGGTCTACCCTGCCTACAAAATGGGGATTTTGGCAGGCTTTCCAGATGGAAGCTTTCGTCCTGATGACAAAATCAACAGAGCACAGGCAGTCGTCCTGTTAAATCGTTTGGAAACAAAAATCGATGAGCTGTACCCTGGCAACGTATCGGAGAGCGAGAAAAAGGCAATGACACAAGCAGTCTCGTCATTTGTAGGTGACGTGATGGATAAGCAAAAGATTCGTCGCTATGATGACTTGGTCGCGTATGTAAAGAAAAACAATCTCGCTGTGAGCGAATCATTTTTACGCGAGCATTTTTCGTTTATGCAGTATGAAGTGTATGATTATGTCCGGTTTCCGCAGTTTAATGAGCTGATGTACTTTGCCAAAATCGGAATGAATAAATATAGAATGACGATTCAATATTACGCAGGAGATTTGGGCGGAAGTGTTGATCGTACGTTTTACCTCACCTCCAGTGATGGCAAAACGTTTCGGCTGATTGGAAAAGATGAATAAGAAAAGAAGGCTGGGACACGACCCCAGCCTTTTTTTCTTTCAGGTATGACGTTTTTGGCAGATAAAAAGCACGAGTGCAATCAAAAGCGGATAGAGAGCGGACCACCCCAAAAAAGGATAGAGTCCTACTGTACACACGAGAGAAGTCCAGGAAGCGATTCTGCCTACGCGACTATTGTGCAAGAGCCGGACTCCAGCTAGACACCCGCCGATGTAAGTCGCAAAAAAGGTAGCATTGGGCAGCTCGATGAGTCTCGACAAGTCGATCACGTCGAAATAGAGTACGCCAAGAACGACGACAAAACAAAGGGAGAGAAACAGAAGTCCGCCGGTTGGTGTCCGGTATTTTGCGTGGAGAGTGCCAAACCAGCGAGGAGCGATCTTTTCTTGGGCCAACGAATAGGCGATGCGCGACGCAGCTCCAATGTAAGCGTTGGCTGTTGCGATACAAATGAACAAGGCGGTTACAGCTACAATCCACCCGCCGATCGGTCCTAAGGAGAGTTGAACCATGACACTGAGCGAGGCAGCCGAGATACCGCCTCCGTAGCTATGCGTAGCCACAGTCATAAAGGCTACGGCAAAATACAAGAGAGCGACGATTCCCGCACTCCACAAAACACCGCGAATCGCGTTTTTTGCAGGATCGACGAATTCCTCTGAGAGATGCGTCACGGCTTCCCACCCAATGAAGCACCAGAACATTAGACCTGCTGCTTGCACGACACTTAGCCAACCGTTTGGCAAAAAAGGGGTAAAGTGAGTGACGGAGGCATGTGGAATGCTGGCGACAACGGCCAAAATCAAAATCGTGATAATCAGCGAGACAACAACGGTTTGGACACGTGCAGCTACATGCAAGCCTACAACATTCATCATAAGGACAGCGAGAAGAAGCAGACCAGCCGCCACATATACTTGCGACTCACTCCAGTTCAGCAGGATGGCAATGTAGTTGGCCCCTGTCACACTCAGAATCGGTGCGCCAATCGGGACAGATAAGAGAAAGAACCAGCCAACCATGTTTCCGAATCGATCTCCGTACGCTGTCCGTACAAATGTAGAGACTCCGCCTGAGCTCGGATAACGAGCAGATAACAGCCCCATCGTAATGGCCATGGGCAGGACGAGAATAGACATGACGAGCCAAGCTAAAATGGAAGCAGGGCCAGCCTTCTCAGCTGCGAGTCCAGGGATGAGCAATACGCCGGAACCGATCACAGCCCCGATGTATAAGGCGACGATCTGTGGAAGTCGCAGAGTTTTAGCTAGACCGGGGGCTTGCGTGGATAATTTCCCCATAGGTAGATCCCTCACTTTTTTTACTTACCTTGTCGTTGATAACTGAAGTGTAGCATAGACATAATTATCGGAGTTATCTATAATATTAGATGATTCAAATCGATTTTTTCGATGAAATGAGGGGGGAATCTGGATACTCGTTATTTGCAAACCTTCCGTGAAGTAGCAAAATGCCAAAGCTTTACTCGTGCAGCAGAAGTGCTGGGTTACGCGCAGTCGAGTGTGACGACCCAAATTCAAAATCTGGAGTCGGAGTTCGGTGTCAGCCTATTCGAGCGTTGGGGCAAAAAGATCAGGCTTACCCATGCAGGCGAAGTGCTTCTAGGCTACAGCGAACAGCTACAAGCTGTATTAGATGAGGCAAAAGCGAATCTGTCAGAGCAAGCGCAACTGGCAGGAACGTTGCGTATCGGAACAGTGGAGTCATTGGCAGCCTTTTATTTACCTCCTTATTTGCAAAAATTCCGCTTGGAGCAGCCGCGTATGCGGATCATGCTTGCACCGGGTATCTGCCAAGACTTGAGGCAGGGAGTAAAGGAAGGAAAGTTCGATTTCGCTTTTGTGCTCGATTGGCTACAAGATCAATCTGAGCTGGAAAAT
Source organism: Brevibacillus brevis NBRC 100599 (assembly GCF_000010165.1). NCBI lineage: Bacteria > Bacillati > Bacillota > Bacilli > Caryophanales > Paenibacillaceae > Brevibacillus > Brevibacillus brevis. The sequence continues at coordinate 4,033,721 of NC_012491.1, read as the reverse complement.
GTCGTTTTAGGTGAGGAAAAACTAGTTGTTGTTGCTGCCCCTACCCATCCGCTTGTGAAAAAAGAGAAGGTAGAAACCCATGATTTTACCGGAGAAACCTGGATTTTTACAGAAAAGGGATGCAGTTACCGCGGGATGATGGAATCGGTGTTACGTGAAGCCGGCGCCACCGTGGAATCTTCTTTTGAATTTGGCAGTCTGGAAGCGATTAAACAATGCGTTGCCTATGATTTAGGAATTGCGTTACTTCCGAAAATTGTCGTACAAGAAGAAGTAAAAAATGGTACACTAGTAATACTCTCGTTTTCCCATCCGGATATCCGTGTTTTCCGACAGTTGGTCTACCATAAAAAGAAATGGATGCCGCAGGCTTTGTTGCGCTTTTTGGAGCTACTTACGGTAGAAACCGCGGAGCGTAAACTACCGCTAATAGGAAAATAATTGGAAAAACTGATGATGGTTGAACTTGCGTATGATATGATAGACAAGGTTGCTTTATGAGATAAAAGGAGGTCCATCCGTACATGAACACAGTATCTGAAAGCATCGTAAAAGATATGGCGTTGGCGCACAACGGCCATCTGAAAATTGATTGGGTAAAAGAACACATGCCTGTCTTAAACCGCATTCGTGAGCGCTTTGAAAAAGAGCAGCCGTTTGCAGGCCTGAAAGTTGCGATCTCCTTGCACTTGGAAGCAAAAACAGCTTATCTGGCAAAAGTAGTTCAAGCTGGTGGCGCTGAAGTAACCATTACCGGTTCCAACCCGCTGTCCACGCAAGATGATATTTGTGCAGCATTGGTGGAAGACGGTATCCGCGTATTTGCGAAATACAATCCAGATCCTGCTGAATACAAAGAGCATCTGATCAAAACGCTGGAAACTCGTCCTGACCTGATCATTGATGACGGTGGCGACCTGATTACTATTTTGCATAGCGAGCGCCGTGATCTGCTGTCTCAAGTGCGCGGTGGTGCAGAAGAAACGACAACAGGTATTTTGCGCCTGAAAGCGTTGGAGAAAGAAGGCAAGCTGGAGTTCCCAATGGTTGCCGTAAACGATGCATTCTGCAAATACTTGTTCGACAACCGCTATGGTACTGGTCAATCCGTATGGGATGGTATCAACCGTACAACAAACCTCGTTGTTGCTGGTAAAACAGTTGTGGTAGCTGGCTATGGCTGGTGCGGTAAAGGTGTAGCAATGCGTGCAAAAGGTTTGGGCGCAAAAGTAATCGTAACCGAAATCGACCCAATCAAAGCGGTAGAAGCTTACATGGATGGATTTGAAGTAATGCCAATGCTCGAAGCTGCGAAGCATGGTGACTACTTCGTAACAGTGACAGGTAACCGCGATATCATCAGCAAAGAGCATTTTGCTGTGATGAAAGATGGCGCAATCTTGTCCAACGCAGGTCACTTCGATGTCGAAGTAAACAAGGTTGACCTGAATGCCATGTCGACTTCTTCCCGTATTGTGCGTAAAGATATTGAAGAATTTGTCTTGACTGATGGTCGAAAAGTGTATCTGCTCGCAGAAGGCCGCCTCGTGAACCTGGCTGCTGGTGACGGACATCCGGCTGAAATCATGGATATGACCTTTGCTTTGCAAGCGGTATCCTTGGCTTATGTCAATGAACAGTACAAAAACATTGGCAAAAAAGTGCTGAACGTACCATTCGAGTTGGATCAAATGGTGGCTCAGTACAAATTAGAAGCTCTGAACATCGGAATCGACAAATTGACAGATGCGCAAAAATCCTACTTGGAAAGCTGGGTCGAATAGTCCCTCGAATCCCGTCTTTTCCCGGCAAAAAAATATGCGAAAAAATCCTGCATACAAACGCAGGATTTTTTTTTATAATAACAAATAGGTACTAGGTGGGGAAAAGTGGGGGAAAGTGGAGCCAACCGACAGGAAAGTGGGGGACCAGGGCGTGTTCATGGGGGAATATCAGCACAGCATCGACGAAAAAGGCCGCCTGACGATCCCAGCCAAATTCCGTGAAGGGCTCGGTACTTCCTTTGTGATTACCCGCGGTCTGGACCAATGTTTGTTTGCTTATCCGCAAGATGAGTGGAAACAACTAGAGGAAAGACTTAAGTCTCTCCCATTTACAAAAGCAGATGCTCGCGCATTTACACGATTTTTCTTTTCAGGTGCCACCGAATGTGAGTGGGACAAGCAGGGAAGGGTAAACATACCACCCAATTTACGTGAGCATGCAGGCATGCAAAAAGAATGTGTGATCATCGGGGTATCAAACCGTGTAGAGGTATGGAGCAAGGAACGCTGGGAAGATTATTTTGCCCAGTCAGAAGGCTCTTTTGGAGAAATTGCCGAAAAACTGGTTGATTTTAATTTGTAGCAGCGAGAAGAACAGGAGTGACGACATTGTCGTTTCATCACGTAACCGTTTTGATGGATGAGGCTGTCCAAGGGCTAAACATTCGTCCTGGGGGCATTTATGTAGACTGTACACTCGGCGGAGCTGGGCATAGCAGTTTGATTGCTTCCAAGCTGACGGAGGGCGGTCGTCTTATCGCCATCGATCAGGACGACTGGGCACTGGATAATGCCCGCGAAAGACTCGCTTCCTATATGGACAGAGTCACGCTGGTAAAGAGCAACTTCCGCCATATCAAAGACATTGTGAAAGATTTAGGCTTGTCTGGTGTAGACGGGGTGTTATTTGACCTCGGGGTATCCTCTCCACAATTGGACGAGGGAGAGCGCGGCTTCAGCTACAACGCCGATGCGCCCTTGGATATGAGAATGGATCAGCAAGCACCATTGTCCGCCTATGACATTATCAATGAGTGGGATGAAGAAGAGATTGCCAAGATCATTTGGCTGTACGGAGAAGAGAAATTTTCCCGCCGAATTGCCCGGCAAATCGTTCAACAACGGAAGAAGCAGCCGATTCAAACAACAGGTGAACTCGTTGAGTTGATTAAGGAAGGAATTCCTGCCGCTGCGCGCCGTACCGGACCCCATCCGGCGAAGCGTACCTTTCAGGCAATTCGGATCGCTGTCAATGATGAATTGGATGCATTCAAAGAGGCCGTCGTCGATGCAATTGAGGTTTTGAATCCAGAAGGTCGCGTAAGTGTCATTACGTTTCATTCCTTAGAGGACAGAATCTGCAAGCAAATTTATCAAGACTTTTCAAAAGGGTGCACGTGCCCGCCAGCCTTTCCGATTTGTACATGCGGAAATAAAGCAGTAGTAAAAGTCATTACAAGAAAGCCGATTTTGCCATCAGAAGAAGAATTAGAAGCAAACAAACGTGCACGATCAGCTAAACTACGGGTAGCGGAGAAGCTGTAGACCGGGATCGACGAGAAAGGGGAGGGAGAAGCGATGAGTTATTACTACCGAGGGAATTTAGCTATGGAGCTGGAACAACAATCCCGCTCTGTAACGAAAACAACAAAGCGCACGGTCCGAATCAAGCCAACGATTCCGACCGGAGAAAAATTGCTGTATCTCTTATTTATCTCGTTAACCGTCGTCGGCTTGGGTCTAGTGGGTGTCCGCTACTCGCAAATTTCCCAGTTGAATTACGAAATCCAGACCACCAAACATGAAAACCGTGTGACGGCAGAAAAAAATGCAACGTTGAAATTGCAAATTGAACAAATGACCAACCGGGATCGCCTGCAAAAAGAAGCAGAGAAGCAGGGGATGGTATACAATCCAGCAGCTGTACATACGATCGGGAACCCAGAAGTACAGGCGAATCTGCCAAAACCACAACCCAAAAAACCTTAAATGTTACTGCGCCTTATGTGCGGTAACATTTTTTCTTAGCTGGGCCAGTTGGCTTAGGGAGCGGGCGATCTTTGATGCGATGGAGATGAACGGAGATGGAATGGAAGCGAAAAGTAAATTGGCGAATTCTCATGGTAGCCTTATGTACGATTTTGATTTTTTCGACGTTGAGTTTTCGAATCTACTGGCTTCAGACTGTCAAAGCTACCGAAATCATGGGGACGGCTCAAGAGCAGTGGGACAGGGAGCAAGTCTTGAAGCCGAAGCGCGGGGCGATCTATGATCGAAACGGCGAGATTTTGGCGTATAACGGTAAGGCATACACGGTAAACGCAAAACTGAAGCCACGCAATGATAAAGACGAAGATTTTGTGAAAGATCCGTACTACACAGCGAATATGCTGGCTCCTATTTTGAATGCGCCGGTTCCTGAATTAGTGAAGAATTTGACTAAGCCGAACAAAGTCGTGGAATTGGGACGCTTCGGGCTAAAGATCAGTGAAGAGCAAAAGAACCGAATTCTAAATTTGCAATATCCGACACTGCCAAGTGGTGAGAAGCTCAAAAAGAATCAGCTCCCAGGAATCTATTTGACTGAAACGACTCGCCGGGTTTATCCGAATAATGCCTTCGCTTCCCATGTGATCGGTTATCTTGATTTGTATGATGAACCGAAAATGGGGATCGAGCTGCAATTTAACGATAAATTGGCTGGCCAAAAGGGACATATTGCCTACCAAAAGGATCGTGCAGGCTACCAGCTGCCGGACGGAGAAGGAGAGTACACTCCGGCAATAGACGGCGTAGATGTATATCTTACGATTGATCGCCAGATACAGGATTATGTAGAACAAGCCCTTGATAAGGTGGAGCAGCAGTACAAGCCGCAGGGCATGACGGTCGTTGTAGCCGACCCGCAAACGGGCGAGATATTGGCGATGGGCAACCGCTCGACGTTTAATCCGAATACGTACTACAACGGGATTGAAAACTACAACAACCATGCGGTCACCACAATGTTTGAGCCGGGCTCTACGTTTAAGATTATTACGCTGGCGGCAGCGATTGAAGAAAAAATGTTTAATCAGAATGAAACCTATCAATCAGGTGCTTACACCATCAAGGGGCAGATTCCGATCCGCGACCACAACAATGGTGCCGGTTGGGGAACCATCAGCTTTTTAGAAGGGGTTCAGCGATCGAGTAACGTATTGTTCGTTAAGTTGGGTTATGAACGGTTGAAGCTGGAGGGTCTAAAGAAATACTTCAAAAAATTCGGGATGGGTCAAAAAACCGGAATTGAGCTTCCTTACGAAAAAGAAGGAAATTTAATCAACCTGTATAAACCTCAGTCACCGCGTGACTGGGCTGCAACAACGTATGGTCAAGCAGCGACGGTTACGGCGATCCAGCAGGTTGCCGCTGTGGGGGCGATCGCGAATGGAGGAGAGCTTCTAAAACCTCATATTTTAAAAGAAATGCGTGATCCTCACACAGGAGCCGTTGTCGAACGCACGCAACGTGAGGTTGTGGATCGGGTCGTAAGCGAAGCGACTGCAAAACAGACACGCGACATTTTGGGCAAGGTTGTCTCAGAAAAACCTGGAACTGGTACACTATATCAGATCGAAGGGTATCAAGTCGCAGGAAAGACGGGAACTGCACAAAAATATAATCCTAACAATGGGAAAATTTTGGATGGTCGTTACGTGGTTTCCTTCATCGGTTTTGCGCCAAAAGACAATCCGAAGTTGTTAGTTTATGTTGTCATTGACGATCCGAAAACAGATGCATGGTATGCATTGTGGGGCCAAATGATGCTTGCGCCGATGTTTACAACTATCATGGAGCGCAGCCTGCAATATTTGCAGCAGCAGCCTGATCTGTCGGTAGTTAATAGTACTAAAAAACCGACGCCGAAAAAAGAAGTACAGGCAGCGCTGGCATCCTCACCAGCTACACAGAAGACATTGCCTAAGTTTGAAGGGATGTCCACGACAGCCGCACAATTGCGGGCGAAGCAGGACAATTTGACGGTCACGGTAGCCGGAACAGGTACGAAAATCGTCAAACAGTATCCCGAAGCTTATAATCAGGTCGTTCCAGGTGAACAGATCATCCTTGTAACGGACAGGGTAAACGGAACGAAGATGCCTGACTTCAAAGGAAAATCATTGCGGGACGTCATGGAGTTCACCTCTTTGATCAATCTCGCAGTGAAATCGAGTGGAACTGGCTTCGTCAGCCAACAAAGTATTCCTCCGGGAACGGTGCTCCAGGGTACAGAGCTGCTTCAGGTGACGCTGCAATCCGTGTCGGAACCACCTGTACCGGCAACACCTCCTTCTAGTCAGGAGGGCAGCACAGTGCCTGCTACAACAACGCCAAACAATACAGGAGCGAGTCCTCCTACAAATCCAGCAGGAGGAAATAATCCGGCTCCACCATCTTCTGGTCAGCAAACCGGGCAAGGTGGAGCAGCACAGCCGCCAGCTTCTGGACAGGCAACACCTCCTGACAAACCAGGAGGCCAATCACCGCAAACACCGACAACTCCATAGTTCTAACTAGTCCCCCCTGCGAATAAGGTTAAGAAGAGACAACCTATTTGAGGGGGGACTCGCTTTGCGGGTATCCAATGCTACTGTACGCCGTCGCATTTTTATCATCTTGATTGTAGGAGTCGTTTTGTATTCGGCACTTGTCACCCGTTTGGGTTATGTTCAATTGATAGAAGGACCGAAACTCTCGCAGATGTCAGATGAACTTCTCAAACGGGAGATTAAATTTCAGCCCAATCGTGGTCGCATTTTAGACAGAAGCGGAAATGAGCTCGTGACGAATATGACCGTACCTACACTGGTATCGGTAGGGGCGCAAATCAAAGACCCGAAAGAAACAGCGAGACAGCTCGCCGTCATTTTGGAGCAAAAAGAAGAAGATGTATTTCGTGCCATTACGAAAAAAGCAATGAGCAACAACCAGATTCCGGGTGGAAGAAAACTGTCTGTTGAAAAGGCGAGGAAAATACAAGAATTGAATTTGCCAGGGATATACTTGGCAGGGGATACGAAGCGTTTTTACCCGAACGGAACGATGGCAGCCCATATACTTGGTTTCACAGGCATTGACAATCAAGGGTTGACAGGTCTTGAAAAAATTTATGATCCCTTCTTGATGGGGACCGAGGGACATATCTCATTTCCGTCAGATGCCAAAGGGCGCGTACTGCCAGGTGGAACCGAAGACTACGTAGCACCCGTGAATGGGATGGACATGTATTTAACACTCGACAGTGCCATCCAATCGTTTATCGAACGCGAGCTGGATCAGGCAGTAGTCGCTTATCAGCCAGATGATGTTCTGGCGATCGCGATGAATCCAAAGACAGGGGAAATATTGGGGATGGGGAGTCGCCCGACTTTTCAACCGGATGCGTACAGAGACTATCCTTCTGAGGTGTACAATAGAAATCTCCCTATCTGGAAAACATACGAGCCTGGTTCCACATTCAAGATTGTGACACTGGCCGCTGCTTTAAACGAAGGCGTTATCAATCTGAACGAAGGCTTCTACGATCCGGGATTCATAAACGTGGCAGGGAAGCGATTGCGTTGCTGGAAGCGTCAGGGGCATGGACAGGAAACGATGCTGGAAGTGGTAGAGAATTCTTGTAACCCTGGCTTCGTGACGATGGGCCAGCGACTGCAAAAAGAACGACTTTTTGACTACATCAAAAAATTTGGCTTCGGACAAAAGACAGGGATCGATTTGATCGGCGAAGAAAACGGGCTGTTATTTAACTTGAAAAAAGTGGGACCCGTAGAGCTGGGGACGACTTCTTTCGGTCAAGGGGTTTCGGTAACGCCGATCCAACAAATGGCTGCGGTCTCAGCCGCTATCAATGGTGGTAAACTTATGAAGCCGTTTGTCGCCAAAGAATGGCGGGATAGTGTGACACACGATGTGGTAGCGAGGACTTTGCCGACAGAGGTTCGACAGGTGATTACCGAGGAGACCTCGGCCAAAGTTCGGCATGCGCTGGAAAGTGTGGTCGCGCAAGGAACGGGAAATAAGGCATTTATTGAAGGGTATCGGGTAGGAGGTAAGACGGGAACCGCGCAAAAAGTAAAGAATGGCCGTTACGTCGATGGCGAATACATCGTTTCGTTTATCGGCTTTGCGCCGGCTGATGATCCACAGCTCGTCGTATATTTCGCTGTAGATAATCCGAAAGCACTGGCGTTTGGTGGATTGATTGCTGCCCCGAGTGTAAAAAGTATCATGGAATCCTCCCTTCAGCATTTGAATGTACCCAAACGAAAAGATGGCATCCCCAAGGAAATTAACAAAGCACTGGGAGAACGGGCGCCAATCGAAGTACCAAACATGGTCGGACAATCCATGAGAGACGTAGTGACAACGTATGATACTCTGCCGCTAGTCGTTTCAGGTAAAGGTCAGTACGTCATCCAGCAGTCCCCAGCACCTGGAGTAAAAATTGATGAGGGCGGAAAAATTCGCATATACCTTGGTGACAAATCGACCAATTAGCTATAAAATGAGATTTCGAAGGCGGAGGGGAGTAGGCTTGTCTACGTTCGCTCTGCCTTTGTTCATCAAGACTGCGCCTAAATGATCGGCGTAGCCAAGTACAAATGTTCAAATTTCTGTCTATACTAGTTGGAGAATGGGGTGCCTGTTTCATGTTTCTACGGGATCTGCTCATGCCTTTGTTGCCAGTAACGGTTTCGGGGGATGACAGCATGGAGATTACGGGTTTGACGGCAGACTCGCGCCAGGTAAAGCCCGGCTACTTGTTTGTCTGTCTAACTGGATATACCGTGGATGGACATACGTTCGCGGCCCAGGCGGTGAAGAATGGTGCCGTCGCCGTGTTATCCGAACAAGATCTGGACGTGCCAGCGACTATTGTCAAAGTACCGGATACCCGGCGGGCAATGGCTATGCTGGCTGATCGTATTTTCGGATCTCCCACGAAAGAAGTAAAAGTCATTGGCGTTACCGGGACAAATGGCAAGACGACCACTACGCATCTGATCGACAAGATTTTGCGCGATCAAAGCAAGCAAACAGGCTTAATCGGAACGATCCATATGAGAATTGGAGACGTTACGGAGGAAGTCAAAAATACGACTCCAGATGCCATAGATTTGCAAAGAAGCTTTCGTCGCATGTGCGATGTAAACACAGACTATGCGATTATTGAGGTTTCCTCTCATGCATTGGAGCTGGGAAGAGTCCGCGGTTGCGAAATTCATACAGCGGTTTTTACCAACCTGACGCAGGATCACCTCGACTACCATAAAACGATGGAAAACTATCGCTACGCCAAATCATTATTGTTTTCCCAGCTCGGTAACGGCTATGACACAGACCGTCTAAAAACAGCTGTACTGAATGCCGATGATGAGGCGTCCGAATTATATGCCACCGTTACACCGGCGCGAGTCATTACATACGGCATCGATCAACCAGCAGATGTAAGGGCAAAACAAATCGAAATCACAAGTAAAGGAACTTCTTTTACAGTCGAAAGCTTCGCTGGCAGTGCGCGTCTGAACTTGAGGCTGATGGGAAAGTTCAATGTGTATAACGCTTTGGCAGCCATCGCGGTTACACTCGCAGAAGGTATTCCACTCGAAGCGATCAAAGCGAGCCTGGAAGAGGTAGCGGGGGTAAATGGGCGATTTGAAGCAGTAGATGCTGGTCAGCCGTTTGCGGTGCTCGTCGACTACTCCCACACACCAGACAGCTTGGAAAATGCATTAATGACTGTCAAGGAATTTGCCCGTGGCAACGTATTTTGCATTGTGGGCTGCGGAGGCGACAGGGATCGAACCAAACGCCCAATCATGGCGCAAATTGCAACGAAATATGCTGATCTGACCGTCTTAACATCAGATAATCCACGCTCGGAGGAGCCGCAGGCGATTCTCGATGACATGCTGGCTGGTTTGTCAGAAGTGGCACCTGATCGTTATACGGCACTGACAGACCGACGCGAAGCCATTGCCCATGCAGTTTCGCTTGCAAAGCCGGACGATGTGATCTTGATCGCCGGAAAAGGACACGAAACGTATCAAATTATTAAAGACCAGGTGTTGCCCTTCGATGACCGTGAAGTTGCGCGCGAAGCGATTGCCCGGTACAACCAAGAATAGAACAGATGCCACACACTGCATCGAAAGAAAGGAGGCTCGGGCATGTTCGTTGACAACGTCCTAATCGTCACGATCGTCGCTGCGTTTCTCATCGCCGTACTCATTGGCCCATTGTTTATTCCCTTCCTTCGCCGCCTGAAATTTGGGCAGGCAATTCGTGAGGAAGGACCGCAATCCCATTTTAAGAAGGCTGGAACTCCCACCATGGGAGGCACCATCATTCTTTTGGCACTCATATTTACCGTGTTGAAGTTTGCCAATGCGAAAATGGAAATTTACTTCCTGTTATTGGTGACCCTCGGATACGGTTTAATCGGGTTTTTAGATGATTTCATCAAAATCAAGAAAAAACGCAACCTCGGGTTGACTGCCAAACAGAAGTTTGCTGGTCAGATTGTCTTGGCAATCGGCGCTTATATTTTGCTGCTTATGATGGGGCATGACACGTCCATCCATCTGCCAGGTACACCGTGGAAGCTCGAGCTCGGCTATTTTTACTTCCCATTCCTGTTGTTCCTCTTGGTAGGTACAACGAATGCCGTTAACATCACAGATGGATTGGATGGACTATTGGCAGGGACGGGAGCGATTGCTTTTGGTGCTTATGCGATCATCGCATGGTTTGGTCAAGATTATGACACTGCTATTTTTAGTGCGGCTGTTGTAGGGGCGGTACTTGGCTTCCTCGTCTTCAATGCGCATCCGGCACGCGTGTTCATGGGTGATACGGGTTCACTCGGACTTGGTGGAGCGCTCGCGGGAATTGCAATCATGACCAAGACGGAATTACTTTTGGCTATTATCGGTGGGGTATTCGTTGTCGAGACGCTCTCTGTTATTATGCAGGTAGTCTCCTTTAAGACACGTGGAAAGCGTATTTTCCGTATGAGTCCCCTGCATCATCATTTTGAATTAACAGGCTGGTCAGAGTGGCGCGTGGTTGTCACGTTTTGGCTCGTCGGTATGTTCTTTGCTGGATTGGGTGTATACCTTGAGGTGGTGACAATCAGATGATGCGTTTTCATAATAAGCATGTCGTCGTTATTGGTATGGCAAAGAGCGGTGTCGCAGTGGCAAAACTGCTACACCGCTTTGGTGCTCATGTCGTCGTAAATGATAAAAAGCCACGTGAAGAAGCGGTCGGGGTAGAAGAGCTGGAATCGTTGGGGATTCCGGTCATTTGTGGTTATCATCCCGATGATCTCATTCATGAAGGCGTATCCCTTGTGGTCAAAAATCCGGGGATTCCGTATGAAGCAGCACCCGTCAAGCAGGCGCAGGCACTCGGCATTCCTGTTGTGACGGAGGTGGAGCTGGCCTCCCAGATTGCCAAGGCACCGATTATCGGCATTACAGGCTCCAATGGCAAGACCACGACTACGACGCTCGTCGGACTGATTTTCAAAGAAGCGGGTCTGGATGCGAAGGTAGGAGGCAACATTGGGACCGTATTGTGCGGCCTAGCGGAGGAAGCTGGTCCCGACGAATGGCTCGTTGCTGAATTGAGTAGCTTCCAACTGATGGGGACGCGGAAGTTCCGGCCACATATCGGTGTTTTGCTCAATCTGTATCCTGCTCATTTGGATTACCATCACACCATGGAAGAGTATTTGGCAGCCAAACTGAAAATGTTTGCCAACCAAACGGCAGATGACGCAGCTATTTTGCCATATGACCAACCAGAGATCGTAGAAAAATGCAAAGACCTCCCTGCATCCATCTACTACTTTAGCAAGAGTCAAGAGGTGCCAAAAGGAGCTTTTGTCAAGGATGGTTTGATCCTGTTTGCGGATGGGAATGGGAATACAGAGCCAATCGTTGCGATCGCGGATATTACCGTTCCTCATTTGGACAACGCACTGGCAGCGATTCTGGTTGCGAAGCTCGCAGGCGCGGACAAGCAATCGATTATACAAGTTCTTACTACCTTCCCAGGGGTAGAGCACCGGATGGAGTTCGTGGATTCGATTCGCGGTGTCAAATACTTCAATGATTCAAAAGCGACTAACCCGGAAGCGGCATCCCGCGCTTTGCAAGCGTGCAAGGAGCCAGTCGTATGGATTTGCGGTGGGCTGGATCGTGGTGTTGATTTTCGGGAACTGCTGCCTGTGATCCAAGGTCGGGTAAAAGCAGTCATCGCTCTCGGGCAAACGGCTCCGATTTTACTGGAACGTGCGCAGGAAGCAGGGATTAATGAGCGGATCCATGTCGATACTGTGGAAAAAGCCGTTCTTGCTGCTTCCCAGTTGGCCGAATCAGGTGATGTGGTCTTACTGAGCCCTGCTTGTGCGAGTTGGGACATGTTTCCTTCGTTTGAGACAAGGGGGAGCATGTTTAAGGACGGCGTGCATAGACTTAAAACAAGCCTAGCATAACGTCCCACTGGTATCATCACGAATATGACAAAAGCGGGACGGCATGAGAAAGGATGACCTGGCACAATGAGCAAGGTACGCTCTGCCCCCGACTTCGTAATTATTTTTGCAACACTTTTTTTATTGGGAATTGGCATCGTGATGGTGTATAGCGCCAGCGCGATCGTGGCGCAAAAGCCGCCGTTTTCCGATCCGTATTTTTTCGCCAAGCGGCAACTGATCTTCGCTCTGTTAGGGATTACATCCATGTACATTACGATGAATATCGATTACTGGGTGTGGAAGCAATGGGCCAAGCCAGGGTATTTGGTAAGCATCGGTCTGTTGATTTTGGTTTTGATCATCGGGATCGAAGTAAATGGCTCGAAAAGCTGGCTTGGTTTCGGCGCTTTTGGAATTCAACCAGGGGAATTTGCGAAACTGGGCGTCGTTGCATTCCTGGCGAAGTGGCTCTCAGATAATCAGAAGCAAATTGTCTTGTTCCGAAAAGGTCTTCTGCCTGCCTTAGGAATTCCCGTTCTGTGTTTTGGCTTGATCATGCTGCAACCGGATTTGGGAACCGGGACGGTTTTGATGGGAACCGCCGTCGTTATGATTTTTGCGTCAGGTGCGCGGATTAGTCATTTTGTCGGTTTGGGAATGATCGGAGTTGTTGGCTTCATCGGCTTGGTTTTGTCAGCACCTTATCGAATCAAAAGGATTACGTCCTTCCTCGATCCGTGGTCGGATCCGCTCAATACGGGCTATCAAATCATCCAATCTCTTTACGCAATAGGTCCCGGCGGTTTGTTGGGTCTTGGCCTTGGACAAAGCAGACAGAAGCATCTGTACTTGCCTGAGCCTTACAATGATTTTATTTTCTCGATTGTCGCGGAGGAGCTGGGCTTCATCGGAGGCACGCTCATTCTCTTGCTATTCCTTCTCTTGTTGTGGAGGGGAATGCGAACGGCAATTACGGCTCCAGATTTGTTCGGAAGCCTGCTTGCCCTAGGGATCATTGGCATGATTGCCATCCAGGTTGTCATCAATATTGGTGTTGTGACAGGGATGTTTCCGGTGACTGGAATCACGTTGCCGTTCCTAAGCTACGGTGGTTCTTCGCTGACACTGATGCTCACAGGTGTAGGTGTCTTGTTGAACATCTCTCGTTTTTCTCGATAACAGAAACCTCAACAGGAGTACGCAATAAGAATGTAAAGCAGCCTATTGCTACTCCTTCTCAAAAAAGGGTGTGAACGTAATGCGTGTCGTCTTAACAGGCGGTGGCACAGGTGGACATATTTATCCGGCGCTTGCGGTGGCGAGGGAAGTTTCTCGTCAATATCCGCAGGCTGCCTTTTTGTATATTGGTAGTAAAAAAGGCTTGGAAGCAGGTTTGGTACCGCGATCCAATATTCCTTTCCAATCCGTAGAAATTAGCGGATTGAAACGCAAGCTGTCGTTGGACAACTTGAAGACCTTGTGGAAATTCGTCCGGGCTGTTGGGGATGCCAAGAAAATGCTGCGCGAGTTCAAACCGGATGTCGTAATTGGTACGGGTGGCTACGTATGTGGTCCAGTCGTATATGCAGCTTCGCGCTTGGGGATTCCAACGTTGATCCATGAGCAAAACGTAGTGCCGGGCTTGACCAACAAGTTCCTTTCTCGCTCAGTTACTCGGGTGGCCGTTTCGTTCAAAGAATCGCTCGCCCATTTTCCCCCGTCTAAAACGGTACTGACCGGAAATCCACGTGCAACGGAAGTTATGCACGGTAATGCCGAGGCGGGTCGAAGCTTTTTGGGTGTGGACAATAGCAAAAAAATCGTGCTGATCTTTGGTGGCAGCAGGGGAGCGCGTGCAATCAATGAGGCAGTGCTTTCGGTTGTTACGCAGTTAGGTAAATACACCGATACTCATTTTGTATATGTGACGGGCGATGTTCATTTTGAGGCGATTTCGGCACAGCTTGGTGAACGAGGAACACTTCCAAGTAACATTTCTGTGCTTCCGTTCGTCCATAATATGCCGGATGTTTTAGCAGCGACGCATGTATTGGTTGGTCGCGCAGGAGCATCTACCTTGGCAGAAATAACGGCACTAGGTGTGCCTTCAATCTTGATTCCGTCCCCGTACGTCACGAACAACCATCAAGAGAAAAATGCAAGGGGATTGGAGCGCGAAGGGGCCGCTCATGTTATCGTTGAGCGTGACCTTACCGGAGAGAGCTTGCTACTTTCCTTGGAAAATATCCTTACCAATCCAGCGAAATGGGAAGAGATGAAAAATAGTTCACTTTCCTTGGGGATGCCGCAAGCAGCGACAGAGATCGTTCGTCAATTAGAGGCGATGACACGAAAAAAATGATCAGATAGGCGATTGTCACGCCGATCTGGGCGAAAGCATAGTATGGAGCAAACACGTGAGAAGACTAGGTCCGACCTAGCAAACGTATCAGGAGGTTCACAAATGAAAAAAATCGCAGATGAGCTCATGCAAGCAGGAATCGAAAAAGTGTGGACCGATGAACCCCTTGCTAATCATACAACGTGGCGGATCGGGGGTCCTGCTGATTTGTTAATCCAACCCAAGGATAAAGCATCCTTGCAAAAGGCCTTGCAGATCATCCATCGTCATGAAATTCCTTGGAGTGTAATCGGGCGCGGTTCAAACCTTCTGGTGAGGGACAGAGGGATACGTGGAGCCGTGCTTAAAGTGGCCGAGGGCTTAAGCCACTGTGAGTTCAGGGGCGAAGAGGTGTGTGTGGGTGCCGGATATTCCATGATCCGCCTGGCGGTGGAGACAGGCAAGATGGGATTAACAGGTATGGAGTTTGCAGGAGGGATTCCTGGTACGGTAGGCGGCGCCGTCTATATGAATGCGGGGGCACACGGATCTGATCTTTCACGTATTCTTATTGAGGCCGAGATCCTTTTCGAAAACGGCGAAAGTAAAGTGTTGAGTAACGAGGAACTGAGCTTTAGCTACCGGACTTCTCTTTTGCAAAAGCAAAAAGGGATCGTGCTAGAGGCCCGTTTTCAATTGAGGACGGGCGACCGCAAAGAGATTGCGGCCACACTCGCTGTCAATAAGGAACGACGGCGCAATACGCAGCCATTGCAGATGCCGTGTGCTGGCAGTGTGTTCCGAAATCCGCCTAATGACCACGCAGGTCGCCTGATTGAAGCAGCTGGGCTGAAGGGCTATCAGATCGGAGGAGCTCAGGTTTCAGAAAAACACTCCAACTTCATCGTGAATTGCGGAGGAGCAACGGCTACCGACGTCCTCACCTTGATTAATCACGTTCGGAGCACGATTCTCGAGAAAAATGGGATTGACCTGCATCCGGAAGTCCTGGTGGTGGGCGAGGGGTAACACGGAGGTGAAAGTTTGGAGACTTTTGCGATCGAAGGCGGAAGACCTCTGTCCGGTTCGCTTCGGATCCAAGGTGCTAAGAACGCTGCTCTTCCCATTCTTGCCGCTGCTGTGCTCGCGGAAGGGCAATTCTATATCTATGACGTCCCCCATCTAAAAGACATTAAGGTCATGCTCGAAATCTTGACGTTGCTTGGGGCGAATACGAAGCATGAGGACGGATGTGTCGATCTGGATACAACGTCTGTCTGTGTCCCGCAGGTGCCGGATGATTTAATGAGCCAAATGCGATCTTCGATTTTTTTGGCGGGACCACTCCTGGCACGTCTGGGTGAGGTCACGATTTCCAGGCCAGGTGGATGTGACATTGGAGAGCGCAGGATTGACTTGCATTTGGCTGGATTGACAGCGCTAGGAGCCAAAATTGAAGAATCGGAAGGTTACATTACATTTCGGGCCAAACAATTGCGTGGGTCCAATATCTTTCTTTCCTTCCCCAGTGTGGGCGCGACGGAAAATATCATGATGGCGGCTGTGCTGGCAAAAGGCACGACCCGAATTTGTAATGCAGCACGTGAGCCGGAAATCATCGACCTCCAGAATTTCCTGAATGCAATGGGAGCAAGGATCAGAGGGGCGGGCACCGATACGATTGAGATCAGTGGTGTACCTCGTTTGCGTTCCGTCAGTTACCGGATCATACCGGACAGGATTGTGACAGGAACTTATCTGCTGGCTGTCGGTATTTCACAGGGACATATCGAATTGACCAATACACTGCCTGAGCAATTGATGGCATTGATTGAGGTCGCCCGTAGCTGCGGTGTTGAAATCAAGACCCGCCATGATATAATGGAAATCAAAAGCACCTCCCGTCCACGTGCCTACGACCGGATCATCACCTCGCCATATCCCGGGTTTCCGACCGATTTGCAGGCGCAGCTGATGGTGTTTCTGTCACAGGCTAGGGGAACGAGTGTCATTAAAGAGACCATTTTTGAAGGAAGATTCAAACATGTGAATGAATTGGCGCGAATGGGCGCCTCTATATACGTTGATCTTGGCTCCGCAATTATTCGGGGTGTCAATAAATTGACCGCTACGAATGTCGAAGCTACTGATCTTCGAGCAGGTGCTGCCTTAGTCCTCGCGGGGCTTGCTGCAGAAGGTATTACCACGGTGAACCAGATCCATCATATTGATCGTGGATACGATCGGCTGGAAGAGCAGTTGCGTCAATTAGGAGCCGATATATCACGAGTATCGATGTAACCGAGGGAGAGTGGGCGGCATAATGTTATGCCGCTTTCCCTGTTTTGTTCAATGACATTTATTCGAAAGACATCCAGTAATTTACTTTGCTCTGGGCAATGAGCCTAAAAAACAAGAGGAAGGGTACGGCCATGGCGGTATATGAGGAACGCATTCCGCAAGTCAAGCAACAACGCCCCAGAAGAAGGGGCAACCGCAAACTGGTCTTTCTGCTGGTATTGTTTTTTCTTACCATTCTCATCATCGTTTTTATCCGTTCCCCTTACAGTAAGGTGCAAGAGATTCGAGTGACTGGTAATGATATTTATACGACAGAGCAAGTCATTACAGAATCTGGCCTAATGAAGGACATGCAGTTTCTAAACGTATGGGAGAACAGTGTGCGAAATAACTTGAAACCATTAGAGGCCATTAAAGATGTGACGGTGAGCCGCTCTTTCCCCGGGTTGATCACGCTACATATAACCGAACAAAAGCGCGTCGCTTTTTGGAGTGGGCAGGACGGAAGCCGCTATGCCTTACTGGACAATGGCTATGTGCTCAAACAGGTTAATTTTGCCAAGCGTGTAGTGGACAGGCCATTGATTAGCTCGTGGGCCTCACCGGAGCTCCTTCCCCATCTCGCCAAGTCGCTATCGAAATTATCGCCAAATGTACTCGCGGAGATTTCAGATATTACATTGACGCCGACGGTTTACGACAAGCAACGCATAACGCTGTACATGCGCGACGGGAATGAAGTAAGAAGCGTCATCTACAAGCTGGACAAGATGATGAACTGGTACCCGGCGATCATGAAACAATTGCCGCCGGATACAAAAGGGGTGCTCTCTTTGTTTGAGCAACCGTGGTTTATTCCGTACGGGGCTCAAGGGGCTATTCCTATACAGGAAGGGCAAGAGCAGCCACAGCAGCCACAGCAGTAAATGAAAAAGGGGAAAGTAGACATGAGTCGTCGTCGCAAATTTCATTTGTATTTAACCATCGTGACGTTATCTACCGGCTTTCTAGTGGCCACTTCCTTCGAAACGAACAAGCTTACCCGCAAAGAACGGATGAATGATCAGCTGTTCCAACAGGAAACGCAATTGAATGACCGGATTTTGGCTGAAAAGGAGCAAAATCGGCATCTGGAAAATCAACTGCTCGATTTGCAACGTCAGGTGGGAAAAGTGGAAGAGGCGATGGCGGAGCGTAAATCGGAGGCTGCTGATACACTCAGTCAACTGGATGCAGCGCGGATGCTAGCAGGGGTAGTCGCTGTGGAAGGGCCAGGTATTGTCATAACGATGCAGGATAGCCAGAATGCAGCGAACAGCACAGATATCGCAAACTACATCGTGCACGAGCAGGACGTGCGCCTGGTCGTCAATGAACTGCGTGCAGCAGGAGCAGAGGCCATCAGCATTAACGGGCAGCGTGTGGTAAGCAATTCCGAAATTCGTTGCATTGGACCAACGATTATCGTAAACGGCATCAAATCGGCCGCTCCATTCGTGGTAACAGCGATAGGGAATCCCGACACACTAGACAGTGCTTTGAATTTGCCGGGAGGTGTTTTACACTCCTTGCAAGATTTTGTACAAATAAGCATAGCCAAAAAAGAGCGGGTCGAACTACCTGCCTTTGTTGGTGACGCGAAAACGAAACACTCCTAAATAAAAGGATGCGTTTACCTATGTTACAAAAAAGCCGTAAAATCACATTTATTCTTGCCATCATTAGTGCTATCATAGGTGTGATGTTGACTGTGCAATTACGAAGCAGTCTTCATCCTGTTCATAAAGAGTCTCGCAGCATCGCGGAACTTCGGACCACGTTGCAAAAAGAACTGGAGAAACACAAAAACCTGCTCGCAGACATTTCAAAGTATAATCAGCTGTACTACCAATACGAAACCTCACTCAGTGAAGATGAAAGTATCTCCGTTATGAAAGAGGAGTTGGCACGGACTCGCCGAATGGCTGGAATGGTAGGGATGGAGGGAGAAGGCATCGTTATTGATGTTGTCGATGCCCATACACCTGCAGAGCCAGTTGGGGATGGACATATGCCTGTGCCTGTTGTAGGAGACTATACGATTGACGATGAAGATTTGCGCTGGTTGGTAAATATCCTGTTTGCAAACGGAGCACAAGCTGTTTCTATTAATGGCCATCGACTGATTGCTACCACTGCGATCCGCAATGTGGGAGATGTCATCCAAATCGATACCAGGACGATCAGGGCTCCGTATGAGATAAAAGCATTGGGGGAGCCTGAAGTATTGTTGTCCGCATTGAAGCTGGAGGGCGTAGAGGAAAACTTCCAGCTGGCGAATAAAAAGGTGCTGGCAGAAAAACGGGACAAGCTGATGATTTCAGCGAATAATGAAACACGTGTCATTCAATTTATGAAACCTGTAAAACAAAAAGGAGATTCGTAACCATGTGGCTCCCGCTTATCGGACTGATTGTCGGTCTTGTTGTCGGCTTCCTACTGGATTGGCGTGTGCCCCAGGAGTATAGCAGCTATCTATCAATAGCCCTCTTGGCTGGATTGGATACGATCTTTGGGGGGATTCGTTCGTTTTTAGAGCGTACTTTTAACGTTCGTATTTTCATGTCTGGATTCTTTTTCAACACACTTTTTGCAGCAGGCTTGGCCTTCATTGGAGGGTACTTGGGGATTGATCTGTATTTGGCTGCGATCGTGGCTTTCGGGGTCCGTTTGTTCAACAATCTCGCTGTCATTAGGAGAATTGTTCTATCCAAATGGATCAATCAGCAAGAATAACGCGAAGAAAAATGGGAAGATGGTCATTTTTTTGCAAAAAATCAATAAGAAAAAAAGGGAATGGTTGTCCTGTGTGGAATAATTTATGCAGGTGTTCTCACTTTAGCAAGAAAAAAGACGTAGCAGGGGAGGTGTCACAGGTTTGGTAAGCAATGAACTCATAGTCAGCCTAGACATTGGAACATCCAAAGTACGCGTCATGATCGGCGAGATCAACAATGGTTCCATCAACATCATCGGCGTCGGACAATCACACTCAGAAGGAATCAAGAAGGGCGTGATTGTAGACATCGACCAAACCGTGCATGCCATCCGGGAAGCGGTTGATCATGCGGAACGCATGGTTGGCGTTTCAATCGAAGAAGTGTATGTGGGGATCACTGGAAACCATATCGATCTGCATGAAACCCAAGGGGTTGTCGCTGTATCCAGCGAAGACCGTGAGATACGAGAAGAAGATATTCAACGCGTAATTCAGGCAGCGAAGGTCGTGGCTATTCCTCCAGACCGTGAAATCATCGAGGTAGTCCCAAAGGAGTACATCGTTGATGGACAAGGGAGCATTAAGGACCCTCGTGGGATGATTGGTGTCCGACTGGAAATGGAAGGGACCATTGTGACCGGGTTGAAAACGGTCGTACATAACATCGTTCGCTGTGCTCAACGAACTAATCTGCGTGTAGCTGGAATATTCTTGCAACCGCTTGCGGCTAGCACTGTTGCTCTATCCAAAGATGACAAAAATATGGGTGTCGTTCTTGTCGACATCGGTGCGGGTTCTACCACGATCGGTGTATTCGAGCAAGGGAAACTGGCAGCGACCACCGTGATCGGCATCGGTGGCGACCACATTACGAGCGATATTTCACTCGGACTGCGAACGCATACAGATGTGGCAGATCGTGTGAAAACCAAAAACGGCTGTGCCCTTATTGACGAAGCATCCGAAGATGTGAAGTTCAAGGTGAACCGGATTGGCAGTGAAGTTGAAAAGCAATTTACGCAAGTGGATTTGGCCAATATTATCGAGCCGCGCGCTGCGGAAATATTCCAATTAGTCGAGGATGCTGTATACAAATTGGGCTATCGCGACGAAATTGCAGGTGGCTATGTTCTTACGGGTGGTACCGTAGCTATGCCGGGCATGTTGGAATTGGCAAAAGAAGAATTGGACGCACCTGTTCGAATTGCGATTCCTGATTACATCGGAGTGCGAGATCCTGCCTACACCACCGGGGTAGGTTTGATTCAATATGCCTTGCAGTTGATGGAGCGCCGCAGCATTCGCGTCACCCCCTCATTCAAGGGCACTCAGAAGCAAACCGTCTCGTCTAAGCCAAAAGAAGGCGGCGGTTTGATGGAAAAAGTGAAAAACTGGTTTAGCGAATTTATTTAATGGAGTTCGCTTTATCGAGCTTAACTACAAGGACGAAGACGGGTATCGATTCGTTCCATTGTGTTTAGTTGACAGGCTTCTGTAGCCACGAAGTTTTCTTATGTTGAAGTTGGGGAGGACTAGCAATATGCTGGAATTTGATATGGACTTGGAATCCTTTGCACGAATTAAAGTTATTGGTTGCGGGGGCGGAGGTAGCAACGCAGTAAACCGCATGATCGCCGGTGGAGTAAAGGGTGTAGAATTCATCACCTTGAACACCGACGCGCAAGCACTTCAGCTCTCCAGTGCAGATATCAAGCTGCAAATCGGGGAAAAATTGACACGTGGACTGGGAGCAGGTGCGAATCCTGAGATCGGTAAAAAAGCGGCGGAAGAAAGCCGTGATTTGATTGAGAACGCTTTGCGTGGAGCTGACATGGTATTCGTAACTGCCGGTATGGGTGGAGGTACGGGTACAGGTGCAGCACCTGTTGTTGCAGAAATCGCCAAAGAAATGGGTGCTCTTACAGTTGGTGTAGTAACTCGTCCGTTCTCTTTCGAGGGTCGCAGACGTTCCCAGCACGGTGAGATCGGTATCGCTGCTCTGAAAGAAAAAGTAGACACACTGATCGTGATTCCTAACGACCGTCTTTTGGAAATCGTTGATAAAAATACGCCAATGCTCGAAGCATTCCGCGAAGTTGACAACGTACTGCGACAAGGGGTTCAAGGTATTTCCGACCTGATTGCGGTACCTGGACTGATCAACTTGGACTTCGCTGACGTGAAGACGATCATGACTGAGCGCGGTTCTGCTCTCATGGGTATCGGTGTAAGCAGTGGCGAAAATCGTGCGGCTGAAGCTGCACGTCGGGCTATTTCCAGCCCACTTCTCGAGACTGCGATTGATGGTGCACGCGGTGTTCTCATGAACATCACTGGCGGGACTAACCTGAGCTTGTACGAAGTAAACGAAGCAGCCGACATCGTATCTTCTGCATCTGACCCAGATGTTAACATGATTTTCGGTGCGGTGATTAACGAGGATCTGAAAAATGAATTGGTAGTGACCGTAATTGCTACAGGCTTCGAGCATAGTCAACGCGCGGCGGAAGCTCCGCGCCGTCAACAACAGCCGATCAACACGCCTGGCAATCGTCCGACACCAGTTTCCAATACGAATAACAGCCGTGCGAAGGAAGAAGAGGAAGACAAGTCCTTCTTCTCCATGGGTAACCTGGATAATCTGGATATTCCAGCATTCCTGCGCAATCGCCGCCGCAACAAAAACTAAAGTGATAAATGACTGTCAAAAGCCTTGTTCCCGTCAGTGGGGACAAGGCTTTTTTTCGTTGATTGGATGAAAAATGTTAGACAAAAAAACCAAAAAAACACCGTCAAGAATTGACAGACTTTACATACACATTGATATATACTGCTTTTACTGATAGAAGTCGTCCTACTATTTACCATTTTTGCTAGGACACATGCTTGCTGCCAAATCGGTCAAAAGATGAGGGGGAAAGCAAGTGGTTGTGTATCTTGATATCATTCTACTCCTGAATGTGGCTATTGATACCTTGTTACTCTGGTTTACTGCTTATTTTCGCAAAGAGCGCATGGTGTGGTGGAGAATGATACTCGCCTCTCTGTTTGGCTCCGCGTATCTGGTCTTTTTCTTTTTTCCTGTGTTTTCTTCCATGTACCAATGGTGGGTCAAACTGCTCTTTTCTGTCATCATGCTGTGGATTGCTTTTGGGAACAGGAGGTTGTTGTCCTTTGCGCAAAACTTGATCATTTTTTACTTCGTCGCATTTGTGTTCGGAGGGGGAGTGTTTGGGCTACAGTATTTTTTGGCACCGCAGAGTGAAATTGTCAATGGACTGGTTGTCACGCATAATGATGGGTTTGGCGTCGGATTCAAGCCTACTTTGGGGATCGTCCTGATCGGTTTTATCCTGATCTTTTTCATCGGGAAAAGGAGCTACCGTGCAATCCAGGAGCCACGAAGAATCGAAACCTTTCTTGTCGATGTCGTCGTCACGCTAGCAGGGGAAAAAGTCATTTGCCGTGGACTTGTGGACACAGGAAACCAGCTCCACGAGCCGATTACACGCATACCCGTCATGATTATAGAAAATCGCATGTTCGCACATTTGCTTCCGCCGTCGCTTCTCCGACAAGCCGATGAAAACGGTGGAGTGTGGGAGAAGCTGGACGGATCTTGGGATCATTTGCCGCTGGAATGGCAGTCTCGGGTACGCCTGATCCCGTATCGCAGCGTGTCAAGAGGAATGGATTTTTTGCTCGCAATCAAGCCAGACCGTGTCATGGTCGTGCAAGACGGGATTCGTTTTGAAACAGAACGGGTGCTAATCGGGCTTAACCCGATCCCATTGGCTGCTGACGGCAAGTATCAGGCTATCGTGCACCCAGCGCTGATGGAAACTTATACAGAGGAATCAACCTTTATTCTCAAACAGGAGGGCTAATCATGTATGTAAAACTTCGCCTACAACTCCAATTGACCTGGTACCGAATCTTGCTCTGGCTTGGTGTACGCGCCGAAGAAGTCTATTATATTGGCGGGAGTGAAGCATTGCCTCCACCATTGACCAGAGAAGAAGAGGAGCTGCTGCTCGGACGACTGCCGTCTGGTGATCCGGCTGTCCGCGGTATGTTGATTGAACGCAATCTTCGTCTGGTCGTTTACATCGCCCGCAAGTTTGAGAATACGGGAATTAACATTGAGGACTTGGTTAGCATAGGCACCATCGGCTTGATCAAGGCAGTGAATACCTTTGATCCAGACAAGAACATCAAGCTGGCAACGTATGCTTCTCGTTGTATCGAAAACGAAATCCTCATGTATCTTCGCCGAAATAATAAAATTCGTTCAGAGGTATCTTTTGATGAACCGCTTAACATTGACTGGGATGGCAATGAGCTGCTGCTCTCAGATGTTCTGGGTACGGAGAATGACACGATTTATAAAAACATCGAGGACCAAGTAGATCGAAAGCTTCTGAAAAAAGCACTGGATAAACTGTCTGACCGCGAGAGAATTATCATGGAGCTGCGCTTCGGTTTGGCGGGAGAAGAGGAAAAGACACAAAAGGATGTAGCCGATTTATTGGGAATCTCACAGTCGTATATTTCGCGTTTGGAAAAGCGAATTATAAAACGGTTGCGAAAAGAATTCAACAAGATGGTCTAACGCATATTTTCCCAGCTTGGGGGGATACTGTTCCTAAACCGAAACAGATGGTGGTTTTTGCCACCTTCTTGGTCGGCTACGCGTCAGTTACGCGGCCTTTCAAGACAACCGGGTTAGGGACTTTTTTCTTGCTTCGAGGAGGGAAAGACGTGACGCGCAATAAGGTAGAGATATGCGGGGTAGATACCTCCAAGCTTCCGGTGTTGACAAACAAAGAGATGCGGGATTTGTTTGAGCGCCTGCAAAGTGGGGAGCTGGCGGCCCGCGAGAAGCTGGTCAACGGCAACTTGCGATTGGTACTTAGCGTAATCCAACGGTTCAACAATCGCGGAGAGTTCGTGGATGACTTGTTTCAAGTGGGCTGCATCGGGTTGATGAAAGCGATCGACAACTTTGATCTCGGGCAAAATGTGAAGTTTTCCACGTATGCCGTACCGATGATCATCGGAGAAATTCGCCGCTATTTACGGGATAACAATCCGATTCGTGTTTCCCGCTCTTTGCGAGACATCGCGTACAAGGCCTTGCAGGTGCGTGACAATTTGACCAACAAACATTCGCGAGAGCCTACCATTATCGAGATTTCTCAGGAATTGAACGTAGCCAAAGAAGATGTCGTGTTTGCACTCGATGCGATCCAAGATCCGGTTTCATTGTTTGAACCGATTTATCAGGATGGTGGCGATCCGATTTACGTCATGGATCAGATTAGTGACGAGAAGAACAAAGATGTCACGTGGGTAGAGGAAATTGCACTTCGTGAGGGAATGCAGCGGCTAGGTGACCGAGAAAAAATGATATTATCCATGCGCTTTTACGAAGGAAAAACGCAGATGGAAGTAGCAGAGGAAATCGGTATCTCACAGGCACAGGTCTCCCGATTAGAAAAAGCCGCAATTGCCCATATGCAAAAGCACGTTCAATCGTAATGAGAAACGACATAGGTGACCCGGCGGTCTTGTACCGTTCGGGTTTTTTGTACGAGCGGAAACGTTAGATTTCAATCGCCTTACTTTTTGGCAAAGAAGCGGACATATTCCTATTTGGACTCATATACTGAAAGTAACGGAGAAAAGAAGGTGAGGAAGAATGGTAAAAATCTCTGACTTCCAGACCAAAGAAGTGGTAAATATTCTCGATGGGAAACGGCTTGGGCAAATTTCAGATTTGGAGATCGATCTGCGGCACGGGCGCGTAGAGGCTATCGTCGTACCGGGACCAGGAAAATTTCTCGGGTTCTTTTCTGCCGGGAACGATTATGTCATTCCTTGGCGCAATATTGTGAAGATCGGGAAAGATGTGGTTCTTGTTCGGATGGAAGAAGCACTTAAAGTTGAAGTAAAAACTTCTGGCGGAGATGAATACTAACGTGAAAGGGAGAAAGGCACGGATAGCCTTTCTTTTCTTTTCGGCTATGGTATGATTAGCCATATGAGGAAGGTGACAACATGAGAGAACCATTTGTCAGGGTGGAGGATAAGTCAATCTTATCGTTAACAGAGTGGGAGCAACAATTTCCTGGATTAGTGGCGGGGTTTACCATTCGCTCAGGCGGGGAAAGTGAACAACCGTACGGGTCTTTTAATATGGGGCTGCATGTGGGTGATGAATCTGCGAACGTAGTAGCCAATAGACGCAAGCTGGCAGAACAAGTCGGGATGTCATTTTCGGCGTGGACATGCGCCGATCAAGTGCACGGGAATCAGGTATGCCAGGTTACAGCAGGCGGGGCGGGAAAAGAAAGTCTGGAGGACGTCATTTCTTCAACAGATGGTTTGTTTACCCTTGAAAAAGGAGTCATGCTGACCTCGTTTTATGCAGATTGTGTGCCTCTCTATTTTCTACACCCTCAATCAGGTGCAATCGGACTTGCCCACGCAGGCTGGAAGGGAACAGTAGGCCGTATTGCCGAGGAAATGGTGAAGGCAATGACGAAGCACTATCAGGCCAAGCCAGCGGACATTTTCGTCGCAATTGGCCCATCCATTGGCGGCTGTTGCTATGAAGTCGATGAGCGAATCATGACGCAGGTTCGCACTTGTGCAGGCGATTGGGAAAAAGCAGTGATCTCTTCCACTGGGGATCGATATATGCTGGACCTCCGTCAGTTGAACACAGCGATATTGCTCGAAGTTGGAATTTCTTCCGGGAATATTTTCTCCACGAATTGGTGTACAAGCTGCAGAACAGACTTGTTTTTCTCTCATCGCAAGGAAGCTGGGATACAAGGAACTACCGGACGGATGGCTTCCTATATCGGCTGGAAGGAAAACCTGTAGAAGAAAGGGAAGGGTTCGTTATGACTAAGGAACAAGAATTGTTAAAAGAACGACTGCAATCCATCGAGGCAAGAATTCAGGCTGCTTGCGATCGGGCGAACCGCAAGCGTGAGGAAGTAAAAATTATTGCCGTAACCAAGTATGTCGACGCAGATGCTATTGGCGACTTGCTCGCTGTAGGAGTTGAGAATATCGGGGAAAATCGCGTGCAGGATGCCCTGCCCAAGCATGAACTACACGGCAATAAAGGAATCTGGCATTTTATCGGGCACCTCCAGACGAACAAGGCAAAAGAAGTCGTAGGGAAATTCCCGTACATCCATTCTCTGGATCGACTTTCTTTGGCACAAGAGTTGAATCGACGCGGTGAAGCGCTGGATCATGTCGTAAAATGCTTTTTACAGATCAATATATCCGGTGAAGAGACAAAATTTGGGCTTAGTCCCAATGACGTATTGGCTTTTTTGCGCGAAACCAGTAATATGAAACATATAAGTATCGTTGGATTGATGACAATGGCGCCTGTTGTCGAAAACCAAGAGGAAGCCAGACAGGTGTTCCGTGGTCTCTATGAGTGGAAGCAACGGATTAACGAAATGGCATTCCCGCACGCACAGGTGGAAGAACTGTCCATGGGCATGTCTAGTGATTTTGAAGTGGCCATTGAAGAGGGAGCTACATATATTCGTTTAGGATCGGTATTGGTCAAGCCGGAGTAAAGGAAAGCAGACCAAACCACGGAGTAAGAGAGGAGGAAGAGTATGGGTGTTATGAATAAATTGATGGGGTTTCTGGGGTTAGAAAACGAGGAATACATCGAAGAGACAACAACGGTGGAAGAGGAAAGAGAAGAGCAAGAGTCCTCGCACAAACGCCAGCCAGCGATCAGTCGAACTAACAACGTAGTACCGTTTCAAGCACGGGAAAAGGAGGGAATCCGTTTGATTCTCTGTGAACCCCGTCATTACAGCGACGCACAGGATATCGCTGACAACCTACGTCATCGTAGACCTGTTGTGGTCAATCTTCATCGCGTGGAAAAAGACCAAGCCAAGAGAATTATCGACTTTTTGAGCGGGACGGTATATGCATTAAACGGTGATATCCAAAAGGTCGGAGACACGATCTTCGTGTGCACACCTGACCATGTAGATATTCAGGGTACGATCTCCAGTGTGCTGGAAGAGTAGCCATTTAAGACGAATGTAAAAGGGTGAGCTAATGACTGCTGTCATTTCGATTTTAAATTTTGCCTTTACGGTATATCAATACATGATTATTGCTTACATTTTAATGTCATGGGTTCCTCAAATGAGAGGTACAGGGATCGGTCAGTTACTGGAAAAACTGGTTGAGCCTTATTTGGCGCCATTTCGCCGGTTTATCCCACCGCTCGGCTTCATCGATATCTCCCCGATTGTCGCATTGATTGCCCTGCGTCTTGCCCAATCTGGCCTGTACGCCATTTTGGAACAAATCATGTTCTAGGCGAGTGAAACGATGAGCATATTTGACCATTTTTCAAAAGAAGAACGTCCCTTTGTTGAACGGGCGCTGGAAATGCTGACGCAAGTAGAGCGGAAGCAGGCCATGCGCCTTACTGATTTTGTAGACCCGAGGCAGTTGCTGATTTTTCAGAGTCTATCCTCACAAGTAACAGATGTGAAGGTTTCTCCATATGGAGGATACGAAGGTGCCGAGCGAGTTCGTATTATCATCCATCCGGAGTACCTCCCGGTCGAACCTGATGATTATCGCCTTACCTTATTGGCAATCAAGGCAGATCAGCGCTTTCATGTGCTGGAGCATCGAGATGTGATGGGGGCGATGCTGGGTGTCGGGATGAAGCGGGAGAAATTCGGAGATATGCTGACAGATTCAGCGGGCAGCTATGCGATTGTAGCAGAGGAAGTTGCTGATTTTGTCTGTGCGCAGGTGACACAAATTCACCGGACATCTGTTCAGTTTGAACGGGTAGCATGGGAGGCGTTCACACCGCCTGCACCCAAGTTTGTAGAAAAAACAATCACCGTGCCATCAGGTCGAATTGACGCGATCATCGGAGAAGTACACAATATGTCTCGCGCAAAAGCCCTGGTGCCAATTCGAGCGGGAAAAGTAAAAATCAACTGGAAAGTAATCGAAGACCCGTCTTATCAACTCCAGATGGGGGATATGGTATCTCTTGCAGGCTATGGTCGGTTCAAAATTCTTGAGGTAGCAGGTCCAACGCGTAGCGGACGAATTCGAATGATTGTCGGACTGGTTACATAAGATGGACCAAGGCGCAAAAAATTGTAAAATACGGCAGGAAACACTGCTAATCCTGTCGAAATGATTAGAGACGAATTATCGGGAAAAGTGGGGGGTTCATGTGCCATTAACGCCGTTGGATATACACAATAAGGAATTCAGCACAGGCTTTCGTGGGTATAACATTGACGAAGTGAACGAATTTCTCGATCAGGTGATCAAAGATTTTGAGCTCTTGATAAAAGAGAAAAAAGAACAGGAAGAGCGCGTAGCCATTCTAAATGAGCGCGTAGATTACTATAAGAGTTTGGAAGAAAATTTGAGCAAGTCGATTCTGGTGGCGCAGGAGACAGCAGAGGATGTGAAGTCCAATGCCCGCAAGGAAGCGCAGCTCATCCTAAAAGAAGCGGAGAAAAATGCAGACCGAATCGTCAATGAAGCATTGGCGAAGTCGCGCAAAATCGCAATCGAAATCGAAGAATTAAAAAAACGTGCTTCTGTTTACCGTATGCGCTTTCGGACGCTTTTGGAAGCGCAACTGGAAATGCTGGAGAATGGCGACTGGGACAGCATCGAACAGCCACAGGTTGATTCTCCTGTAACAGTTGAATAAATCATTGACGTTCGAGCAATGATGGTATTATAATGAAAGACAACTTTTTTGAAATAAATCACAAATCATTGACGATGAACGGGAAGAGTACGTGAGCCAGCACTGCCTAGAGAGTCGGGAAAAGGTGAAAACCCGGCCAGTTGCTTTCGCAGAAAATCACCCGGGAGTTCAATATCCGAAAACCGGTGAACCTTGATGGTTGAACAGGTGAGTAAGTGAGCGCGTCATTCCCGTTACGAATGAGTGAAGTGGAACGAATCCGATGCAGGCTTTTTTGTCGTACGGGTTTGTTCAATCAGGGTGGTACCACGGGAGCTTTCTCTCGTCCCTTTTAGGGGATGAGTGAAGGCTTTTATTTATTTAAGGAGTGAATCAGGCCATGGATTACAGCAAAACTTTAGCGCTACCAAAAACCGAGTTCCCTATGCGTGGAAATTTGCCAAGCCGCGAGCCACAGATGCAAGCGGTATGGGAAGAGCAAAATATTTACCAACAAGTGTTGGATCGTACAAAAGACCGCCCGTCTTTTGTCTTGCATGATGGCCCTCCATATGCGAATGGAGACATTCATATTGGTCACGCACTGAACAAAATCCTTAAGGACTTCATCGTTCGCTATAAATCCATGGCAGGCTTTTATGCGCCGTACATCCCAGGCTGGGATACACATGGTTTGCCGATTGAGCAAGCGATTATCAATGCACAAGGGCTGGATCGTCGTAGCATCGAAGTGAACGATTTCCGCCAGCGCTGTGAAGAATATGCTTGGTCCTATATCGATAAGCAACGCGACCAATTCAAGCGTCTGGGCGTTCGCGGAGATTGGGAAAACCCTTATGTAACACTCCTGCCTGAGTATGAAGCCAACCAAATTCGCGTATTCGGTGAAATGGCGAAGAAGGGTTATATTTACAAAGGTCTGCGCTGCGTATACTGGTCTCCGTCTTCTGAGACGGCTCTGGCTGACGCAGAAATCGAATACAAAGACAAGCGTTCTCCTTCTATTTACGTCAGCTTCCAAGTAGCAGATGGAAAAGGCAAGCTGGACATAGAGACAGGTGTTGTGATCTGGACAACGACTCCGTGGACATTGCCAGCAAACCTCGCAATCAGCTTGCACCCTGAACTCGAGTACAACGTCGTGAAGGTAGATGGCCGCAAATTCCTGGTAGCCAACGGTCTGATTGAAGCTGCGAGCAAAGAAATTGGCTGGGAAGGCGTAGAGATTCTTGCAACCTTTAAAGGTCAAGAGCTGGAAGGTGTAGAAACGCAGCATCCGTTCTATGATCGCAAGTCTCCACTCATCCTGGGCGAGCACGTAACCCTGGATGCAGGTACTGGTTGCGTTCATACTGCTCCAGGACACGGGGAAGATGACTTTAACGTTGGTCAAAAATACAATTTGGGTGTCCTTTGCCCGGTAGATCACGAAGGTAAAATGACCAATGAAGCACCAGGCTTTGAAGGTCTATTCTATGAAGATGCCAACAAAGTGATTACCGAAAAGCTGAAAGAAAACGGAGCACTCTTGAAGCTCAGTTTCTTCACGCACTCTTACCCACATGACTGGCGTACGAAAAAACCGGTTATTTATCGCGCGACAGAGCAATGGTTCGCATCGATCGACGGATTCCGTACGCAAATGCTCGAAGCGATTAAAAATGTAAAATGGATTCCGCATTGGGGAGAAACTCGTCTGGCTAACATGATTGCGGATCGTGGCGACTGGTGCATTTCCCGTCAGCGTGTCTGGGGTGTACCGATTCCAATCTTCTATTGCAAAGCATGTAACGAACCGATCATTAACGACACGACGATCAACCATGTTGCTGATCTGTTCCGCAAAGAAGGATCGAAAGTATGGTTCTCCCGTGAAGCAAATGAGCTCGTTCCAGAAGGGCTTTCTTGCACCAAATGCGATTGCAACGATTTCCGCAAAGAAACGGATATTATGGACGTTTGGTTCGACTCCGGTTCCAGCCACCAGGCTGTTTTGCGCGAAAGAGGCATTGCTTGGCCAGCTGACATGTATCTGGAAGGCTCTGACCAGTATCGTGGCTGGTTTAACTCTTCTCTCTCGACAGGGGTTGCCGTGTATGGCACAGCTCCTTACAAATCCGTCCTGAGCCATGGCTTTGCATTGGATGGAGAAGGACGCAAAATGTCCAAATCTCTTGGTAACGTCATCGTGCCTCAACAAGTTATTGACAAGATGGGCGCAGATATCTTGCGTCTGTGGGTAGCTTCTGTTGATTATCAAGCTGATGTGCGCATTTCCGATGCGATTCTGAACCAGATCGCTGAGGTGTACCGCAAAATCCGCAATACGTTCCGCTTCCTGTTGGGTAACCTGGATGGATTTAATCCAGCAACAGACCGCGTAGCGTACGAAGAGCTGGGAGAGCTGGATCGTTATGTTCTGGCGAAAGCGGCAAAAGTCGCGAAGCGTACACGCAAAGCATACGATGAATATCAGTTCCATACCGTTTTCCATGCGGTTCACAACTTCTGCGTGATTGATTTGTCCGCATTCTATCTGGATATTTGCAAGGATCGCCTGTATGTAGAAGCACCAGACAGTCTGAAACGACGTGCTGCACAGACAGTGATGTACGATTGCTTGCTCAGTCTGGTGAAGCTGGTTGCTCCACTCTTGCCGCATACAGCAGATGAGGTGTGGGCGTTCATTCCAGGCGTGGAAGAGAAGAGTGTGCAGTTGACAGATATGCCAGAAGGCGACGAACAACATCTCAGCTTTGCAGCAGAAGCAGAGAGCAAATGGGATGCGTTCCTGGCGATCCGTGACGAGGTTCTCAAAGCCATGGAAGAAGCGCGCCGCAACAAGGTGTTCGGTAACTCCGTTGATGCGAAGCTGGCTCTGTACCCACAAACGGAAGAAGTTGCGAAAACATTGGCAGCAATGGACGATCTAGCTGACCTGTTTATCGTGGCTCACGTGGATGTACACAGTGGGTCTGCTCCGGCAGAAGCGGTACAACTCGAAGGAATTGCTGCTGTGGTCTCTGCCGCAGACGGTGGAAAATGCGAGCGTTGCCGCGTAGTAAAACCTGATGTTGGCACTCGCGAGTCGCACGCGTCGCTCTGCGTACGTTGTGCTGATGTCGTCGAACAACATTACGCACATGTAACAGAATAAAATCGGTTGATCAACCTGTCATTCCCTTTGGGGGTGGCAGGTTTTTTGCGGTGAAAAACATCTCGATGTTTTTCATAAAGGTAGATATGGCGCATGCGGACCAACAAAAAGGCATGGCCGTTTTGTTGGTCATATTTCCTTCGGGACCAAGACATACTACCTGTTGAGGAAACCAAACAAAGGTGGTGTACAGCGTGGACCAAAAGATGGTGGCCAGCTTCCGGGAAAAGCTGCTGGAACAGAAAAAAGAACTGGAAGACCGCGTACAGGACCATTATGGCATGAGAGAACCGATGACAACCTCTTTGCAGGAGTTCTCCATGTACGATAATCATCCGGCAGATATCGGCAGCGAGATGTTTGAACGGGAAAAAGATTTGGCTCTAGACAGTCTCGATCGTGAGACGTTAAAAGAGATTGATCAAGCGCTACAGCGTATGGAGGAAGGCACCTACGGCCTGTGTACCGTCTGTGGAGAGCAAATACCTGTGGAGCGACTGGAAGCATTGCCACAGTCACAAACGTGCAAGGAGCACGCACCAGCGCCAATAGTCAATGAGTCGCGTCCGATTGAAGAGGAGTTTTTGCAGCCACCATTCGGACGTACGTCTTTAGATGAAAAAGAAGGACAAAACGGATTCGACGGTGAGGATGCTTGGCAAATTGTCGAGTCATGGGGGACATCCAGTACGCCTTTTTCGTACCAGGGACCCGACAAAACGGATTACGACGAAATGTATATCGAGAGCAATGAGCCGGATGGTTTTGTAGAAGCCGTAGAGGAGATCGGTTATACCGATATTGAGGGCTATCACGGACCGGACAGTGTGCATTTTATGAGAAGCGGGACATATGAGGAGTACATGAGAAAAGGAGAAGGGAAAGGAAACTTCCTCTCCTATGACGATTATGAGGGAGAGCAAGCAGAGCGAGAGGGCATGGATGACTATTCGTGATCAGGTAGCGAGCGCAGACCTGCAAATTGAGCGCGTGGAGACGTATCCGCTTCTTCATCGTCTATCGCAAGCTTACGGTGATGCGAATGGGTATAAGCGTTATCGAACGAGCTATCTCATTCGGATTATCACACGGGCTGGAATAGATGGCTGGGGAGAAATTATCGATTGGCTACCGACGATCCACAAGGGCTTTAGTGAGCGCATTATTCCGTACTTGCTGGGGAAGCAGGTGGATGACAGAGTAGCCATTGTCGATGTCATAGGAAAGTGGCATCAGCGATCGGCTTCAGGTGTCAGTATGGCCTTTACGGAAATTTTGGCGAAAGCGGCCGGGTTATCTGTGTGCCAACTGTGGGGAGGGCAGATTCATTCTGGTATCCCGGTATATGCCTCCCTCCAATCCTACCGTGAAACAGAAGACTGGATGCAACAGTCATGGAAGCAAGTCAGCCAGCAAGTAGACGATGGCTTCAAGATGGTGAAAGTAAAAATTGGCGGGCGCTCTGTTCAAGAGGATCAGACGCACATTGAAAAACTGATGAATATGCTTCCCGAAAAAGTTCAAGTAGCAATAGATGCCAATCAGAGCTACGACTGTGCGACTGCAAGGAAGTGGGCAGGGCTTTTTTCCCGTTATGGCAATTGGCTTTGGCTGGAGGAGCCGATGCCTATGGATCGTACAAACGAATATGTCAAGCTTCGCTCGTCTTTATCCATTCCGCTTGCTGGCGGAGAAAACTTGATCCGTTGCACACAGTTTTTGCCCTTGTTTAAGGAGGGGGCCATCGATATTGCACAGCCTGACCTGATGCATACAGGGGGCATTGACGATTATCGAACACATTTGCAAATGGCCCGTCAGTTTGGTTATCGCGTGTCTCCGCATTCCTTTGATGGCTCGCTGGCACGATTGTATACGTTATTTGCACAAGCTTGCTTGTTAGCATGGACCAAAATGGATAGCCATCCCATTGAGCCTGTCGAATGGGACGTGATGGAGAACCCCTTTACACAATTGTTTCCGCTGCGCCCCATAAATGGCGAAGTGACGCTACCCAGTGGCGTGGGAATAGGCATTGAACCTGACTGGGAGATTATTAACGCGTTGCGCTGGGACGGTAGCGCTTATGCGTAAGACAAGGAGTTTCGTATGGCACAAAATGCGAAAAACCTAATTGGGCTAGTCGGGGTTCCATTAGTTATGGTGCTGGGCAACTCGATGCTGATCCCTGTACTGCCTACAATGAAAACGGAAATGAAGCTCACTTCCTTACAGTCGAGCTTGTTGATCACCGCTTTTTCGATTGCAGCAGGTATTGTTATCCCTTTTGCCGGCTATTTGTCGGATCGATTTGGGAGAAAAATTGTCATTATCCTCTCCCTTGCCCTGTATGGTTTGGGTGGTTTGGTCGCAGGGCTTGCCGCGTTGTGGATCGATCAACCTTATATGGCCATCATGGGAGGGCGTGTCCTGCAGGGGATTGGTGCCGCCGGAACAGCCCCCATCGCGATGGCATTGGTAGGGGATTTGTTCGATGGCGCATCGGAGAGTAGGGCATTGGGGCTCTTGGAGACATCCAATGGGATGGGAAAAGTATTAAGTCCGATTATTGGCTCCTTGCTAGCTCTCATTTCTTGGTACATGGTCTTTTTAGCTTTTCCGATGATTTGTGGGGTCGTCCTCCTGATGTTTTTATTTTTGACCAAGGAAAAGAAACAGGAGAAGAAGCCGCTCCCCGTCAAGCAGTACATGCATTCGATCGCGCAAGTGTTCAAGCAGCATGGAAAATGGCTTGTCCCCGCGTTTTTTATAGGGAGCATCTGCTTGTTCACGTTGTTTGGTGTACTGTTTTACCTCTCTGATTTATTGGAGGAAAAATACAAGATTGATGGTGTCATCAAAGGCTTCTTTTTGGCGATTCCCTTACTCGTAATGAGTATAGCGGCATACGTGACAGGAATCATCATTAAAAAGAAGCTGAAGCTGATGCGTCTGTTTGTGATAATCGGCATGTTTTTGTTGGCTACGTCTTACGTTCTGGCCAGCTTTGTCCAAGGGGCTTATATCCTGATTGGCATTTTGGTCATTGGCAGCGTAGGGACAGGGATGATTTTACCGTGCTTGAACTCCATGATCGTTGGGGCCGTACAAAAAACAGAGCGGGGCATGATTACTTCTTTGTATAGCGGTGTCCGTTTTATCGGTGTTGCGATTGGTCCACCTATTTTTACCTGGTTGCTCGGAATTTCCCGAACGGTCATGTTTCTATCAATCGCAGGTTTATCGCTCGTTTTCGCAGTAGTTGCGATCTTTTTCTTGAAACCCAAGCAGGTCGAGCAGCAAGGACAGGGGACAAAAGACAGCGAGACGAAAGCGTGGCGGCAACTATCAGAGGTATTGGGAATTGAACCGGAAACGGTACATGAGGAACAACGTGAGAGAGCCATCGAAAGGTATGGTTTTGATCCAAATGAGCTCGTCAAGCGTGTGTTGTCGGGAAAGAAGGAAAAGGAAAAACAATAAACAGGCTGTCTCTGCCGGTCAGTCTCACCGAATACAATGTCGGAGAGCGGTAGGGACAAGCCTGTTTATGATGGCTAGGACTCAGCGAATGGATGACGCAAAGCTCGTTCGAGTGCGAGCGGATACACATCATCTTGCAAAATTCGACTAAACTCCTGATTGCCTTTTACATCCCGCGGGATATCCGGAAACACAATGGTGGCAAGCACATCGGAGCCACTTGGCTGGTTTGTATAATGCGCTACCTTGGCGATATAAATGTCTTTTCGCATCGAGTCGTCGATGGTGTACTGTCCGATGCGCTCAATCCCTTCCAGAATAGCGCCAGTTTCTTCATAGACCTCACGCACTGCTGCTGCCAGGCTGCTTTCACCCGGTTCTACTTTTCCCCCTGGTAGCTCCACACCGCGTTTACGATGGCGCGTAAATAACAGCTTACCTTGATAAAAAGCAAAGATCAGCACGTGACCGGCTTGGTGGTTACGATATTCTTCTGGGGAAAAGGTTAGCTTGACAGGTAAGCCGAAATCGTCGTTAAAAGCGTACATGCAATGCTCTCCTTCTACAGGCTCATTGATTTGGTGTTTTGGATTTGCAAGGAAAGATGTTTGACCGCCTTCATCGCTTGACCAACTGCTAGAGACAAACTCGCATAAGCGGCACCATTGCTCACGTCTCCGACTGCGTATATCCATGGAGAGTTGACTCGGTGATACGAATCGGTTTGCAAATACTCATCGCCAAACGTGTCCAAGCCGTTGAGACCAGTTGTGTTTCCATGAACGCCAATTCGTGGCAAAATCCAATCGACTACGATCGTCTCCGGATTACCTTCTCGCGTAGAGGTGAGTGACAAAACAGTCCGTGCCTCTTCGTCCTGATAGTCGCTAACTTGTGTTTCCCACAGGACTTGGATGTTGGGGAGGCCTGTGATTTTCTTTTGCCACTCCGGCCGAGCACGCCACTTCTTGCTCCGAACCAACAGATAGACCTGTCGGGCATGCAAACTCAAATTCGCAGCACTCTCTAATGCGCGATCTCCTCCGCCAATTACGGCGATATCTTGCCCGGCGATGGTGTGCGCTTGGGCAGTTGTAGAAAACCAAGGCGACAGGACGCTCGGACAACCAGCTAGGGCAGGGATTTCATTCCAACCAACGCCTGTAGCAATGAGTAAATAGTCGACACGATAAACGGATTTCGAAGTGGTCACCTGTTTCGTTTCCTGATCAATGGAAAGAATGGTCTCGTTGAATCGTATGTTTTGCTGCTGAATGAAAGGATGTTCGATCAGTACCTTTACAAGGGCAGCTCCCTGGTCATATACAAGGGGCGGAAAGTCGGTAATCTCGTTGTAAATGTGATGCAGTTGGCCGCCGAGTCTATCCGTTTTTTCGATAAGAAGACAAGAAAGACCTAATCGTTGGCACCATATTGCTGCGGACAACCCTGCGATGCCGCCACCTGCGATCAGCACCTGTATGTGTTCCACTCTCAAGTCCCTCCGATTCCCTTATTCATCTATCCGATTTTCCTCAGTTTTAGACTACCTGTTTCGATTCGCAAGTGCAAGAACTCAGAGGGAAAACCGCTCGAGTTGAATCGGCAGGATTCTACATTTTAACGGAAGATTGTGGTAAAATGAGACGGAAGTTTTCCAGAATATATTGAAAAATAAAAAGCCAAAAGCACTATGGACCCCGTGATACGAAAAAGGAGTGAACCGAACGTGCAAGCCAAGAATGACAAGCCTCAAGCTCCTGCAAAACAGCCGGGTAAACGGATGAAGCGTGGCCAGCGAAGCAAGCGGATGTATCTGCTCTTGGCGGGTTGCTTATTCCTCTGTTTGTTGGCCGTAGGAGCAGGCCTCACCCTCAACAAGTTAGACAAGACCCTGGACGTCGTAACGGTAGACCCTTACAAGCTGCCGGATCAACCCGCTGTAGAGAAGCCGTACGAGCAAAAGAAATCAATTGCTTTTGTCATCGTCGGGGTGGATACGCGCAAAAACATCGGCATGTTGAACACAGATGTCCTTATCGTTGCAGTCGCCAATCCGGTTACGCAAAAGCTGAGCATGGTTTCGTTGCCACGTGATACCCGTGTTCAAATCCCAGGCTATCCAGGCTATCACAAGGTCAATGAAGTATTTGCATTAGGGGAAAATATCAGGAAAGATGCGGAAATCAAAGGGAAGCCTGTCACAGAAAATGGCATGACGATGCTCAAAAAAACGTTGAATCACATGCTGGGGATCTCGGTTGAGCATTATGTACAGCTTGATTTCGAAGGCTTCACAGCGGTCATTGACAAGCTAGGTGGCATTACGGTTGACGTAGATCGCGATCTCGTATACGAATTGCCGAAGCAAGGTGTATACCGCAATTTGAAAAAAGGGAAACAAGTATTGAACGGCGAGCAGGCACTCGGCTTCGTCCGTCATCGCATCGACAGACGTGGAGACGCTTACAACTCCAGCGACTTCGATCGCAACCGCAGACAGCAGCAGGTTATTCGTGCCGTGGCAGAAAAGAGCATGTCGATGGATGGATTATCGAGTTTGACAGTTGTACTGGATACCGTTGGTCAGCATATCAAAACCGATCTCTCGAAAGACCAAATAAAAGGATTGGCACTCGATTTTGCCAGCTTTTCGTCAAGCAATATGGTTACTTTGAATAATGGGGCGATCTGGAGTTCTCCTTATTCCTTGTGGCCGAGGGAGAACATGCAAGCGGTCCGAACTGCCCTGCAAACAGAAGTGGGTGTAACCGGACCGGGCGAACAGCTCAGTGATGCAGCTGTAGCAGAAGTAGCAAAGGTCGAAATGAAAGCGGAGAAGAGAACACCAGCTCCAAATTCTAAGTCTACAATAGGGACAAAAGAACAGCCAAAAACACAAAAACCAGCGACAACACCAAAAACTAATCCAGAACCGAAACAGGAGCCTGTAACACAACCGACTGTTCCAGATGGCAATGGCGAACTCAATCCTGCGCCGACGGATAGTAATATGCCACCCCCAGATATTTTGGCCCCGCCTGCACCGGCAACAGATAGTGCTGACATTGGGCAAACTGGATGATCTTGAGCACACCCCCCAGGCAAAAGCACATATTCTATCATACATAGACTGTCTTGCCTCTGCTGGGAAGGGGAGTGTGTACGTGATGAAAAATCTGCAAGAGACCATGAAGCAGTTGCAAAAAGCATCCGAAAGTTTGTCCAAGCTCGGTTTTAACCCAGATCACCCGTGGAAAGCATTGAGCCAGATGGGACAGGTGCTGGATACAAACTTTTGGGAGAATATCGCGACGCTTAATAAACAAGCTGCACAAAAAACGGCCGCCGACGCCGCGCCAACTGTACCACCCGTGAAAAAGAGAAAAAAAAAGACGAAGGAAAAACCGATGCGATTCGTGCAGGCTGACGATTCGCATTTTTCCCCAGTCTCGGATATCTTCCAATCAGAGCAAATGGTCATTGTTTCCTGTGAACTGCCGGGCTTCGATCGCGATAGTCTGGAGATTACTCTCTCCGAGCAACGGTGGTTGGAGGTCAAGGGGATCATCAAGGGGAATGAGCATCAGGGGCTTCGTACACAAGGGGAAAGAAGCTACGGCCCCTTTTATCGAAAGCTGGCTCTTCCGGTTTCCGTCAGTTCAAAAGGGATGAGGGCCCAATATCAGGACGGATTGTTAGAAATCTATTTGATGCGTGGTAGGGCTGCGAACGAAGGAAAAACAACATTTAAGGCGAGCTTGTAACAGCAGGTGTAGTCGAAACATCAAAAAAGAACCTGGATTTTTCCGCCAGGTTCTTTTTATTGCACATAAACAGACGCGATGATATAATCAGTTCACGACTGTTATTGTATATGAGATCATAGTTATTGCATCTTATATCATCATCGTATCATGCTGCTGAACTCTTGTCAAATGCTTTTTCTCATTTGAATGGTTAGGGGAGATATTGAATGAGTTCTTTGGTTCTCGGTTTTCAGGAAATGAAAA
This sequence comes from Brevibacillus brevis NBRC 100599, assembly GCF_000010165.1. Lineage (NCBI taxonomy): Bacteria > Bacillati > Bacillota > Bacilli > Caryophanales > Paenibacillaceae > Brevibacillus > Brevibacillus brevis. The sequence goes on along the minus strand of NC_012491.1, from coordinate 3,993,596 downwards.
AGACGCAGCTTTTGCTCGTTGGCGGAAAAGGGTTACATTTAGGGGAATTATCAAAAATTCAAGGAATACAAGTACCAGAGGGATTTTGCGTGACAACAGTGGGATATCAAAAGATGGTCGAATCAAACGACATGTATCATGCATTGTTGGATCAACTAACCACGTTAAAAGTACAAGACCGAGAACAAGTTGGAGAAATCAGCAGGAAGATTCGAGAGAGTATTATGGAAGCAGAGATTCCTTCCGATGTTGTGAAAGCCGTTACTCACTATCTCTCCCAATTTGGAGAGGAGCATGCTTATGCAGTGCGTTCTAGTGCGACAGCTGAAGATTTACCACATGCCTCTTTTGCCGGTCAACAAGACACTTATTTAAATATCATTGGCAAAGAAGCAATCTTGCGGCACATCAGCAAATGCTGGGCTTCTCTCTTTACGGATCGCGCAGTCATCTACCGTATGCAAAATGGATTTGACCACAGTCACGTTTATTTATCGGTTATCGTTCAAAAGATGGTTTTTCCACAGGCTTCGGGGATTTTATTTACCGCTGATCCCATTACATCCAACCGGAAGTTGCTATCCATCGATGCCAGTTTTGGACTTGGAGAGGCACTGGTCTCTGGCCTGGTATCTGCTGATTGTTATAAAGTGCAGGAAGCAGAAATCGTTGATAAGCGGATAGCAACCAAAAAATTGGCTATCTATGGACGAAAAGAAGGCGGAACAGAGACACAGCAGATCGATCCTGATCAGCAAAAGACGCAAACACTAGCCGATGAACAAATTTTACAACTGGCACGCATTGGAAGACAGATCGAAGCTTATTTTGGGTCCCCGCAAGATATCGAATGGTGTTTGGGTGATGACACCTTTTATATTGTCCAGAGTCGGCCGATCACGACTTTATACCCGATCCCTGAAGCGAATGATCAAGAAAATCACGTCTATGTATCTGTTGGCCATCAACAAATGATGACCGACCCTATGAAACCATTAGGACTGTCTCTTTTCCTGTTAACGACTTCTGCACCCATGAGTAAAGCGGGGGGAAGGTTGTTTGTTGATGTTACAAAAATGTTGGCTTCACCTGACAGCAGACAAACCATACTAGATACCCTGGGACAATCCGATCCGCTTATCAAAGACGCACTCTTGACCGTCATAGAGCGAGGCGATTTTATACAATCGTTCAAAATAGAACAGAATCCCGATAAAAGCAATAAAGGCATGTCGTTTTGGGGTTTTCAAGAACAATTCGAAAACGATCCGACCATTGTTTCTGATTTGATTAAGCGCAGTCAAAAATCGATTGAAGAGGTAAAGTATAACATCCAAACGAAATCAGGGTCGGATTTATTTGATTTTATTCGAGAAGACATCCAGCAATTAAAGAAGATTATATTTGATCCACAAAACATTGGTGTGATTACGGCTGCTATGAATGCTTCAAAATGGATCAATGAAAACATGAACATGTGGTTGGGGGAAAAAAACGTAGCAGACACGCTTACTCAATCTGTGGCAAACAATATTACTTCGGAAATGGGTCTGGCGCTCATGGATGTTGCGGATATCGTTCGTCCTTATCCAGAAGTCATTGATTTTTTACAGCATGTAAAAGATGATAACTTTTTAAATGAAATGGTTCAGTTTGAAGGTGGACAGGAGACGCAAGACGCAATCTATGCGTATCTTACGAGATACGGGATGCGATGTTCCGGAGAAATCGATATAACGAAAACCCGTTGGAGTGAAAAACCAATCATGCTTGTCCCCATGATTCTAGGTAACATCAAAAACTTTGAACCGAATGCTGGCAAGCGGAAATTCGAGCAAGGACAACAGGAAGCTTTGGAAAAAGAACAAGAGCTATTAGCGCGACTCATGCAATTACCGGATGGTGAACAAAAAGCAAAAAAAACCAAACAAATGATCGACCTCATCCGGAATTTCATCGGCTATCGAGAATATCCAAAGTACAGCATGATGAATCGCTACTTCGTTTATAAGCAGGCTTTACTGAAAGAAGCTGAACAACTCGTACAAACAAAGGTCATTCATGAAAAAGACGATATATACTATCTCACTTTTGAAGAACTTCATGAGGTCGTACGCACAGACAAATTGGATGATCAGATCATCAACAAACGAAAAGACGAGTACAAGTTTTTTGAAAAACTGACTCCCCCACGTGTAATCACGTCTGATGGTGAAATTATTGTTGGTCAGTACAAGCGAGAAAATCTGCCAGCTAATGCGCTTGTAGGTATACCTGTTTCAACCGGAGTCATAGAGGGGCGAGCACGCGTCATCTTAAATATGGAAGATGCTGATTTAGAAGATGGCGATATATTAGTCACCGCCTTTACTGATCCTGGCTGGACTCCTTTGTTTGTATCGATAAAAGGTCTAGTCACCGAAGTCGGTGGACTAATGACACATGGAGCAGTTATCGCGCGTGAATATGGCTTACCAGCCGTTGTCGGCGTGGAAAAGGCTACAACACTGATAAAAGACGGACAACGAATTCGCGTGCATGGAACAGAAGGGTATATTGAAATATTGTAGTCAGGGGGCCTCGTGCCTCCTTTTTTGTTTCGTTTTTTAGCCAAAATAAAAACAGTGTCAATGAAAAAACATTAACACTGCAAGGATTAGATGTTCCCAAACAATGGCTGATCGACGAGATTGGAGTCCACAGTATTGGTTGCGTTGACGCCATTGAGCGTATTTACGACGTTACCTGTGTTGCCGCCTCCTGAACCGGAGAATGTCTTGGCGGCTGTTTTTGGCGATATGTTGAGGGTATCTCCGAAGTTAACGGTACCTGAATTGTTATTGATATTGACAGCTCCAATGACAGAAGGCAAAGGCTATCTCCTCCCCCCAGAATGTGGTTCTTCACGGAACAGGTGGCGAATGTTTACCACACGTGTTTCTAATGAAATAGACTCGTTTGAACCGATGTGGACAACAGAGGCAGCAGCTAAGAAAGGGACCCGCACATTTCGAACAAAAATGTAAGGACAGTCATGGAACGTATCGATGCAAATCGGTTCAGTCGGGCTGGGTGCGACTAAAGGAATGGAGAAGGCAGAGTAATCCTCGAACATAAATTCGTTTTCGTAAAAGATGGCCTTTTCACGCTGGACCGCCAAAATATTGGAAACAGCATCAAGGCACTGGGAATCACCTACTTGCAGAACCGATGAGGCATCTACTGAGAGGACATCTACCTTGTGGATATGACTGGTTCTTCGGCACATGGTGACCAACGTCCTTACGGAGCAGGAATTGCCGTATCAACGGGAATAGTGGCACCTACAATCATTTTTTCAGGCGGCGTTTCATAAATCGATCGGAGGTTCACCGTCTGGGTGTCTCCGATAAATAAAGAGGCGGCAGAGGAGAGAGCTTCAATGGTGACTCGCTTCACGCAAATGGCTTCGTTAATCACCTGATACATGATCAAGGTTCGTTCACCTCACGCGGCAAATTTTTTACAAACGTTTCGCATGTTTTATCAATATCGCGTTTCACTTTTTGAACGATCGTTTGCACGAAAATGTCGTGCTGCTCCGGTTCCAGCTCATCAGTAGGAAGATCGTTTAGGTAATGCTTGATGCGTTGATCAATCTGCTTTTTAATATCATCTAAAATAAACGCTCGATAATTTTGGTCAAGTGGGTAATTGCACTCCGTTTCAATTTTTTCTAAAACGAGGTAGGCATCGCCCTCCAAATATTGATAAATCTCATTTTGTACACGGTCAAAAAGAGGAGCGCTGGTTTGGGGAGGATCAGGGATGTCCATTGACTGATTGATGGAGAAATCACCGATCCCAGAATCATTTCCTTTTGGATTTAATCCGATATTGAGAGTCCCTTCGAGACGTTCAACCTTGAGCAAGTCGAATTTGTATTCATTTTTAATGACGGAAGGGATCTGCCTTTCCTTGAGGTCATTGACATCTTGTTGCAGTTGTTCAAGCATCTGTCTCATATGTTCGATCTTTTTGTTTTGCGATTGTATATAGTCATGTAACTGTTGAATATATTGCATCATTTCGTGTTCCATGTACATGACGACCATCCTTCTTCAGCCAGCATAAAGCGTATTTAGCGACGCCGTAGGGACATACGCGGGGTAATGCGTGAAGGCTCTACCAACGGGACAAGTGGAACGAACTCCTCCGAAACAGCTTGTGGAAGAGGTCCTGCTGGTGGTGCTGGTTCTGTAAATCCCCCTGTATTGTAAAGCTTGGATAATGGCTTAATAATACCTGCACTTCCGATCTGGCACACAGAGGAGTTGGTAATGCCATCGATCTTAAGTGAGTTGATTACGATATGCTGCGTGACAAAAAAGTTCATGCGAAATCTCGTCCCTTTGCCCGGTAATCATTCGTTTCTTCTACAAAAAGAGGAATGTCATTATCCGATTGATCATTGACGTAGACGACGCTACGTGGAATTTTGAAGGACAAATTCGTACCGGAATTAAATGATCCTCCACCCGCGAAGGTTTTTGTGTAGCTGGTAGGTGCGATTTTACGGACGTCTCCGACATTGAAAACGCCGCTCACGTTGTTTACATTGATGACTCCAACGAATGCTGGCATGTTCGGCACATCCTTTTGGGAGAGATCCTCTCTGTATTGTATGTTGTAGGCCATTGGGTGTTCATACCTGTTTTTGCGACCGAACCAGTGCGAGCAGCATACGCTGTATGCATAGGCGAGTTTTAGGAAAAGGAGAAAAAGTTCCATGAATATGAAGGTGACGAATAAAAAAATAGACGTCGGTGATTTCAGTTTTGGTGGGGTTTCTCAGTCGTCAATTGTGCTGATTGGGGACACCGATGTCCTGTCCTGCTACACTATTTTTGATACGCCGCTACACGCCGTGATTTATTCACCCCAGGTTCCTATTCGGCCGTTAGACCTTGGTTTGCGAAGAGGATAGCGGTGGTTTTTACGTGTTCGCGTATTTGACCTGATAGTGGCTGAGAGCCAGCAACGGCCAAATCCAGCGATAGCTGTGATAAGCAAAGTAAGTGCCGCCAGGGCGTCCCCCGCCAGTCGGGTAGCGTGTCGTCCAGTCATTTGCTTGATTGTGAGTGAGCAAATAGCGAATTCCTCGTTGCAGCTCTGCCGTCGGCTTGGATGACACGGCTATCAGTGCATCGATTGCCCATGCTGTCTGCGAGGGAGTGCTTGCTCCGAGGGGGACGTACGTTTTCTTTAGGTCACTTTGGCAAGATTCCCCCCAGCCGCCGTCGGGATTTTGGTTGGCAACCAGCCACGCCACCGCTTTTTGGATGGCGGGTTCAGTAGGGGAGAAGCCAACCGCCATCAGCCCGGTAATGGCAGCCCAAGTACCGTATAGATAAGCAATTCCCCAACGTCCATACCAGGAGCCGTCTGACTCTTGATGCTTGAGAAGCCAGCGGACTCCTTTTTCTACGTGCAGGTCAGTCAATGTTCGTCCGGCATAGTTTCCGAGGAATTCTAAGGTCCTCCCTGTCAAATCGGCAGAGGACGGATCTGTACTGACGGTATCAGCTCCTTCGATAGGCAAGTGGCGAATGAAATCAGCATCTGTATTTCGTTCAAAAGCAGGCCAGCCTCCATCGTCGTTTTGCATGGATAATAGCCATTCGAGCCCCCGTTTCCATGCGGTTGCTGCTGTCACATCCGTACGGGCCAGCAGGCGTAGAGAGCGCAGAGCAGCTGTCGTATCATCAATATCGGGGTTCATGGTGTTGTAATCAGAAAATCCCCAACCGCCAGGCTTTCCATTTGGATTGCGAATTTTCCAGTCACCGTACGTATGCTGCTGTTTTCGGAGAAGGTAGCGGTTTGCTTTTTGAATCGCGGGATGCGTGGGAGAAAGTCCGCTTTTTTGCAGCGAAAAAGTCAAGAGCGCCGTGTCCCAGACGGCTGAAGTAGCTAGCTGCAAGTGTGCACCGTTTTCATAATCATAGACACTACCGGTAAGCCCTTGCATCGCTTTTTGGATCAGTGGGTCTTTCGGAGAAAACCCCCGTGCAAGTAGCGCAAATATCATGAAAAAGGTAGAGGTCGAATAATTGTACAGCGTACCGTCCGGCTCGATTCGCGCCAGGATGTATTGTTCCAGGCGACGTAGAGCGAGCTTGTGTAGTTGTCCGGGTAAAAAGGGGAGCTGCTGCAAGGAATCGTGGATGGTGGCGAGAAACGATTGTCCCTCTTTGAGAAAATTCTCTAGGAATCGATGCGGATATAGACCGCGAGAGATCGGTGTATCTGCGTATAGATCGGACAAGTCTGGTGCATTGTCAGGCTTTTTTACATAGTTGCGATCAGCCACAATCATCATGGGGGCAAGATGGACACGTGCGTACCCGACAAAATCGTAAAAGCTGACAGGGAAGCTCGGGGGCAAGAGAGCAATCTCGACGGGAACGAGAAAATGCGAGGGCCACTGGTATTGGCCTGTCAAGGCTGTAGCAAATTTGGTCAGCATGTTTGCTTGTGTCAGCCCACCCTTTTCCAAAATAAACGAGCGAGCCAGAGCCATTCTCGGTTCGTTCTTCGTATATTTGCCTGATAACAGCAGAGCGTAATACGAATCAATCGTCGTAGACAGATGGCCTTCCTGCTCGTCGGGATACAGCTTCCATGCTCCATTATCGTGTTGGAGAGCCGTGATGTGAGCCGTGAGCTTCTCCATCAAACGCTCATCATGAATACCCAGCGTGCGCAATAGGATGATCATGTGAGAGTCTGTCATCGGTGAGCTTTCCAGACAAAAGCGCCATGTGCCATCCTCTTGTTGGCGCTGTAACAAAAAGGCTTGAATACGGTTGATTTCTTGCTGGACTTCACGCAACTCATTCACCTCCCGATAAAATACGGCGCCTGAGGAAGAGAGGGGGAAGGGCATCGATGGGTTTGTCGTGGTACCAATACGCATCACGTCTGCCGCTTGCCATGAATCTGGGGAAAGTCCGTACGGCGACAGCACCATTGCCAGCACAAGATCAAAAAACGGTAGAGCAGATCAAACAGGAGACACACGCCCACAACCGTGACAACATAGACAGAACGCGCGCCTATTTGTCGTTTTATCAAAAGCATCCACAGGTTCACTGGGCGCTATTGGCACATCTCGTATCGCGCAATGCGGGATGGAGTATGACTGATTTGCGGGGAGAATTATTGCCTCGCTTGCTTCGAACAAAAGAGCAGCAGGATTATTTTTCGTTTTTGGAGCGGGGGAACTGGCTGATTTTTCACGATGCGTACCCTCAATTGTTACTGTATGAAGAGAGTGTCAGGCGACAGACCAACCTTTTTTATTTACTGCCCCATCTGGGCGTCTCTACGTTCATGCAGGCGATCTGGAATCATTTTTGGAAGACCACAGATAAAGAGCTGCTCGCCATTGCTTTGATCATCAATGAACAAAACTATTTGGAAGAGCAGCTTATGAAAGACTCAAGCTATCAAAATTCAGTTGTCCGCACCATCCCGTTTGCCCTCCAGGAGCTTTTGCAACTGAATTTGATCTTGTTTCCCCAGCGGAAAGTGGTCGATGAGCAGGGAAGCTTCTTGCAGCTCGTGGGGGAGCGAGTGTTTCATTTTGCCTCCTTACCAGAGAGAATCCGTTTGGGAAAAAGGCTGTACAGTCTGCTGTTCGGGGGGGCGAATAGGCAGGAGGCAGCGTACGCTTGGGCAATGGAACAGCCACACACAGGTTCGCGAAAAGATTATTGGCCGCATCTTTTTCACGATGTGAATGATACAGTTCCTGGCAAGTCTTATCAGGTAAAACTAATGAACTGTCAGTTGCGCCAAGGGGCAAAGCGGCTGTTTTCCCCAACGCTGCGTCAAGTTTGGAGACCTATCCACCATGAGCCGCCAAAGGCGTTAGATTGGTACAAAAACAAGGGCGATGTATGGCATGTGCTGACACGAATGGAGGAGACAGCATTTGCAGCAGAGATGAATGAGGTGTATTGCCAGGCGTTGGCAAAAATCGAGTGGGCTGTCGCAGCCAGGACGAGATTACTTGGCTAACTTGTAGTAAAATAGAGAGGAATCCAGAACGATAGACTGAATCTCGACAGGCTTGAGAGTTTTAGAAGGAGCGATAACCATTTGAAGATATTAATTATTGCGGAGAAACCTGATATGGGACGAAATATTGCCGCCGCAATAGATCCTAAAGCGAAAAATCACCGCACCTATTTAGAAGGTGAAAAATACATGATTACGTGGGCAATCGGGCATTTAATTGAACTGGCAGAACCGGAGGCGTACGACCAAAAATATAAAAAGTGGAATATCAATGATCTTCCTATCATTCCCGAGCCGTTTAAGCTAGTACCCAATCGGAAAACAATCGACCAGCTAAAAATAATCGGGCAGTTGGCCAAACGAAGCAATCTGCTGGTTAATGCATGCGATGCCGGGCGGGAAGGTCAACACATCTTTTCCCTCATTCAGCGACATCTAAAATTGACGCAACCCGTTAAAAGACTGTGGATCTCGGACTTGACCCCTGAAACGATCAGGAAAGGATTCGCAGAGATGAAGGATGCCGCTGCCTATGAAAACTTAACGAGGGCAGCAAAAGCACGAAGTGAAGCCGATTGGCTAATCGGGATGAATGGCTCACGTGCATTTACGACCAAACATAACGTGCTTCTTTCTGTCGGACGAGTACAGACCCCTGTCCTTGCGCTCATTTATGATCGACAGAAGCAGATTGAGGCTTTCTCATCGGTTACGTTTTTTCAAGTCGAAGGGCATTTTTCGCAGGGGGAGAGGATGTACAAGGGTCTTTGGCAAGGTGATCGCTTAACCGATCCGGCTAAAGCAGAAATGTTGGCTCGTAAAGTGAAAGGAAAACAAGGGCGGATCGCCTCCTACGAAGTAAAGGATACCAAGGAGTATCCATTCAAGCTGTATGACCTGACATTGCTGCAACGTGAGGCCAATGGCAAGTACGGTTTTTCCGCCAAGAAAACCTTGGATATAGCACAGGCGCTGTATGAAAAACACAAGGTGATTTCTTATCCGAGAACGAATTCCAACTATGTGACAGAGCAAAATATTCCTGAAATGCACAACACCCTGTCGTCCTTGCAAGGCACTGGATATGACGCTCTGGTAAAGGGTGCAAACCGTAGTTTGGTTCATAAAGGCAACAAATTTATATGTAATCCGGCAAAGGTAGACGACCACCATGCAATCCTGCCGACCAATCGTAAGGCTTCAGGGCTTACGCCAGATGAGCAGAAGTTATATGATTTGATCGTTCGCCGTTTTCTGTCGCAGTTTTATCCGCCAGCAGAATATAAGATGCATACGGTCATAACCGATGTGGAAAATGAGTTTTTCAGAACGTCGGTGAAAGAACAGAAAAGTCTCGGTTGGAAGATTATTTATGCCGACCAGCAGAAGGAAAAGCCCAAGAATGGAAAAGGTACGGCCAAAGAAGAAGAGGATAAAGAAGAGATTGAAGTGAACGAGCCTTTTATCATTCAATCCGATGCCAGCGTAGTATGCTCGGATGCGATGGTAAAGGAAAAAGAAACACAGCCGCCCAAGCATTTTACGGAAGGAACGCTTCTAAAGGCCATGGAAAGCGCAGGCAAGCAAATCGAGGACGAGGAATTGCGTGATGCGATGAAGGAATCTGGACTGGGAACTCCGGCAACTCGTGCCGCTACCATCGAACGGCTGAAAAAGGTCGGATACGTTGAGATGCAGGGGAAAAAGGTTCAACTTACGCTAAAAGGCCGTACCGTTATCGAATTGATTAGGGGAGCAGGTATCGAACTTTTAACCTCTCCTGAAATGACGGGGCATTGGGAGCGTCGCTTAAATGAGATCTCCCGAGGAACCGCCGCCGACGGGCAATTTATGGAGAATGTGAAGAAATTCGCTACGATGATCGTAGAAAAGGTTCGCGTACAATCTCGTGCTGAAAAAACCTTGTTTGAGAGTGAGAGTACCACGCAAAAAGGATCTTCGAAAACAAGAGGACGAGCTGGTGGGCGCAGTACAGGTAAATCAGGTGGCAGTACTGCCACAACAAGGGCTTCAACTCGAAGCGCAGCAAAGACCGCTACTACAACTTCGAGTATCATCACCAAATGTCCACGACCGGGTTGCGGAGGCTCCATTTTCATGGGACGCAAAGGTTACGGATGTTCGAATTACAACGTGGGCTGTAAATTCGTTATATGGAAAGAGAATTACGGGCGTATGCTGACGGATACGCAGATTAAAGCACTCATTGAAAAAGGCAAAACGGGTAAAATGAAGCTTGAGCGTCAGGATGGAACACCATTTCAAGCTAAACTTATTTTGAAAAGTGTAGAATCGGGCGAGCTTACTTTCGAACAGTAATTTTTTGTGACACGTAAATCACCAATTTGTTCATTCAAAATAATGTTCTAGACTGGAGTTGTTGATCCTACGCAATTCTTGGATAAAAAATCTCTAGCCTTAGAAAAATAAGTTATATACTGACCACAATATATAATACAGCGGCAACCTAAGACCTGAAAATAAGTCTTAGGCTGGCCGCTTTTTTTTAAAACTAACGAACCCGTTAGTTCAATAACTGAAATTGTTCAGGAAAAATAAAGTTCTAGATTGAGTTTGTTGAAATGACGCGGTTTTCACCCTTACATAACAATTACCTCAGAAAAATAAGTTGTAGACTGATTAGTGTTCTACCGATCAATCACTTCCAGGTTTCACAATTTATTTTACAGACCCTAATTTTCAATTTGTCAAGGACTGAGACTCCTTACAGTAAGTTAGATCATAATTGGCTCTTGCCGCCTCGACATGCCAGTAATTTTCCCTTCCCCACTGTCTTAGCTCTCTCATCGGCTGAAGCAAGCTTTCCCCTAAAGGAGTGAGCGTATATTCAACTGTTGGGGGCACAGTTGGTGTAATATGCCGTTGGACCAGCCCATTCCATTCCAGTTTTCGTACCGTTTGCGTGAGCATTTTTTTTGAAATGCCCTCGATTCTTCTTTCCATTTCTCCGTATCGAATGCTTCCGTTTTCCAATGCATAAATGACGAGCGCTGTCCACTTATTGGAAATAATTTCAAGAACTCTGCTGTATCCGCACACCGCCAATGAGATATCAGATTGTTTTCCTTTAGCCGAAGATGTCAAATGATTTCCCTCCTATGCACTTCAAAGTTCCCAGGCCACCTTAAAGTGCCTACTTACATAAGTTTAGTACGTGAATTATTATATGTCTACACCAACGGAGGAGCGGCGATGCATGGCAACAATGCATTATAAGCCGACAAAGTTGAACATCAGTAGCAATCAGACAAAAACGTTACTTACATGGGAGGAAATGAACGTGCCGAATATTAGTAAAGCTCGCCCTAAGCTGTATGTGATGGATAACGGTCGAATGAGCATGGATAAAAACTGGATAATCGCCATGCATAATCCTGCTACGATCAAAAATCCGAACGCAGCTACACAGTTCGTGGAATTTCCGATTTATACGGTATTGATCGATCATCCAGAAGGAAAAATTTTGTTCGATACAGCCTGCAACCCGAACTCGATGGGCATCGAAGGACGCTGGGCCGCATCAACTCAGCTGGCGTCCCCTTGGGTGGCGAGCGAGGAATGTTACCTGCATAACCGGCTGGAGCAGATCCATGTAAGACCTGAGGAAATCAAGTACGTCGTTGCGTCTCATTTGCATTTGGACCATGCCGGGTGCTTGGAGATGTTCACGAACGCTACAATTATTGTCCATGAAGATGAGCTGAACGGCACGTTGCAAAGCTATGCCCGCAACGAAAAAGAAGGAGCCTACGTTTGGGCGGACATCGATGCTTGGATCAAAAACCACTTACAGTGGCGGACCGTCAAACGCCATGAAGATAACCTGGAGCTGGCTGAAGGAATCAAGATTATGAACTTTGGCAGCGGCCATGCTTGGGGCATGTTAGGCTTGCACATTGAAATGCCGGAAACTGGCGGGATCATCCTCGCTTCCGATGCCATCTATACGGCAGAGAGTTACGGTCCACCCGTCAAGCTGCCAGGCATCATATACGATTCGATCGGCTATCGGAACACGGTTGAGAAAATCCGCACGCTCGCTGTCCGAACGAATTCCCAAGTGTGGTTCGGGCATGATGCGAATCAATTCAAACAATTCCGCAAATCAACGGAAGGATACTATGAATAAGTAGGGCTTATCCAAACCTGCATCAAATAGAAACACAATTGATCAGGTCTGTGGGCAGATCAATGGCTAACGGCGAAGAATGCGGGAACTAGGGATCTTGAAAGCAAGGGTAAAAAACTTTATCGAGGACTTTTCAACGAGGAACGACCGCGTTTTAGCAGAAGGTTTGTGCGATCCAAAAAGTTCAAGCAAGATTGCCTTAACATGGTGAAGGACTTAAACTTTCTTACACGTTGAAAAAAACAATTGTCAGACTTCGGTACTTCACGTATAGTTGAAGGTAGTTATTGATTTTGCAACAATAATGGAGGTGGGGAACATGACAATGACATACATGAGTTCTATTTCAGTATGCAATCATATTCCATTTCCCCATCTGGCGTACGTGAAATCCTCCTAGTTTATCTAGCAGGTTCTCCTAGCTGTGCCTAAAACACGGGGATTACCCGTGTTTTTTTGTATGGCAACCATGTACGCGTCAAAGGCTTGGTGTAGCCAAGTTTGTTTATGTTTGCCGCCGTGGGGATCGAATATCCCCACGTTTTTTTTGCTATCTACTGCCGTGGGGATTGAAAGCTCCACGGCTTTTTTCTATTCACATACTAATGGGAGGTTGAGACGATGAGTACAATTAACAACGGTGCAGGACTTGTAATAGCAAAAGGGCTTTCGGAAGAGTGGTTGAAACAGATTGTCCATTTGGCAAAAATATGCGAGGCATACGATGAATTTGATTTATCCGTCAACCTGAACGTATCGATGCTCCAAAACCGCCAACCTGAACAAACGAATGATTTTCTGTACGTCCAAGATGGGCAACTGGTTGGATTCCTCGGTATGTATGCGATCGTCAGTCCGAAAGAAGTGGAGATCAGCGGAATGGTTCATCCAGACTATCGACGCAAAGGAATCTTCCGCGCTCTGTATGAACAAGCAAAAGCTGAATGTGAAAAGCGTGAGGTAACGCAAATTTTACTCGTCAGCAATCGCAAGTCCAAGGAAGCCAGTTCTTTTGCAGAAGGCGTAGCGACCACTTATCAATTCTCTGAATACAAGCTGGATTACTCCGCTACAGCGCACGTAACTGCTGTGGAATCGGATAACCGTCTACAGCTTTTCCCAGCCACCACGAATGATTTTCAGACACTGGTAGAGATTGGCGTAAGCGGTTTTGAGGATACAGCTGAGCTCATGACTGCGCTAGTTACACGCAATTTGTCAGAGCCATCCTTTCAAACGTATCTGGCTCAGTACGAGTCTGAACCAGTCGGGATGATTACCGTAAGCGAAGAGGATAACGAGTTTTTCATCTCAGGATTTTGCGTAAAAAAAGGGCTCCAAGGAAAAGGGCTGGGTAGAAAAATCCTCTCTCAGACAGTGGAAATCTTGAATCAAAGAGAACACATAGGAGGAATTAGCCTAGAAGTGGCTGTCGATAATCAAAACGCCTTGTCACTCTATCAATCTACAGGATTTGAAGTCGTCTCAGTCTACGACTATTATGTCGGGTGAGGCATGACTGAATGAAAAATCATGCTTTGCTAGATTCCAATATGCTTATGATTTTCATCTATTCCTTTTTTACGAAATTTCATTTGTGGCTTCCCATCTATGTGCTGTATTTACAGCAGGTACGAGGCCTAAGTCTGGCCACAATCGGAATAGTAGAGGGATTTGGTTGGGTAGCTGCCGCTTTGGCTGAGATACCGGCTGGAATCGTTGCAGATCGTTTCGGTCGCACCCGTTCTCTTGTGATGGGAGCCTTATTAATGGCTCCTGCCATGATCCTCTACGCATACACAGGCTGGTTCCCGATTCTTTGCTTGCTGCAAATCGTATGGAGCGTGGGAGGGAGCTTTATTTCTGGAGCTGACCAGGCACTCCTCTACGATTATCTACACGAGAAAGGTAAAGAAAATCTATTTTCCAAAGCGGTGAGCTATCAATTGGCAATGATGCGTATTGCCACTGCATTTGCCGGAATCATTGGCGGGTGGTTAGCTACCTACTCGCTTGGTTTACCGTTTATTATTTGTGGGATTCTCTCCTTTGTTGCCGGGTGTGTTGCCTCTTTCATCAAAGAACCGAAACAATCGGGGGTGGGAACAAACAAAGAGCACGAACCTCTCATCCACTTCATTTTCAGTACCTCAAGAAAGGTATGGAAGAGAAAGAGCTTGCGCAATGTACTGCTCTATTCTGCTATTCTGGCTGTTCCCGCTTTTTGCTTTACGTTTTTATTTGTTTCACCTTTCCTACATGAGAAAGGAATGACTATCGAATGGCTTGGCATTGTATTTATTTTCATACAAAGCACAAGTATTCTTGGTTCCGTCGTCTCCTATCACATGGAGAAACGATTGGGAGGGACAGCAACGGTTATCTTGTTCACCGTCATGATGGCTTTGAGTATTTTCATGCTTCCGTTGTTGCCTGAACTATCCGGGATCATCTGTATGATTCTCATCAGCTTCTTTTACTCCATCATCGAGCCTGTCTTAATCAATATGACGAATCAGCGAATCTCGGGGAATTCACGCAGTACGCTACTTTCTTATTCATCCATGATCAAGACGATCATCTTGGCGGTTCTGGTTCCTTTTTTCGGAAAGCTCGCAGAAGATGTTGGCTACCCTATTCTATGTACACTGATCTCTGTCGTTCTAATCGTTCTACCTTTGGTTTTCTTACGCAAAGAAAAGGATACGGCTACGCTATGATCTAAGCATGCCTTTGAAGAGCCCCACAAAAAATGGCTATCCGATGCCGCGGCTGGTAAAAAACTGACCTAGCATGGATAGCCATTTTCTTCTACATCTGAGATGGACGATCCGGGAGTAGTTCAATAAATTTCTCCAAATCCGTGCTGTCGTTGAACAGGTGAATGGAAGCCAGAGATCAGTCATTTTCATAAAAATAACCCCTCCCAAGGCTAATTACTATTAGCTTCACTATGTTAGGGAGGGGTTAATTCATATTTCGAACCAGTTCGTTGAACAAGTTACGAGTGGGATTGTCCTGAATATATACCGTCAAGAAACGCGATTGAGACGCGCTCTGCTTCCTTCCTAGGTACAATTTCAGATCCTTGTCGTAGTCGTTGGTACATCTTGATGGTATTTTTTAGCGCGTGGTAGCAACTTTCAAAGCTGTGGATGGGAATCGTTCCTTTTAGTTCCTCCAGTTCCTTGAGAGCGTATTTCTCGAGCTTTCGAACCCCTCGAGGGGAATGACCGTTGCGGATGAGTACCAACGGCCCTAATACTGCATTGCGCATAAAAGTTAGTGTATCGATTAATTCGAATAATTCGCCTCTCCCTAATTTTGTGGCGCAGTAATGCACCCATACCCAGAAGCGATCTTCAATCCACTGAGATTGAGGGAAAGGGAGAGAGGGACTTGTTTTACTAAGTATCGTTGCAATATCAGAACCACTCTCCCAAAGAATCAGTGGGTTCTCGACTCGGGATTCGAGCTCTTCCAGTTGTACAAATTTAAGGTCGACATGAAGAGGGGCTGGGCCATATAAACAAATAAGCAATCTCGGTTCCCCGACATGCTCGCCTGTGAATGCAGAAAGTAAATGACCGAGTCTTTCGGCAATTTGGAAGCGTTGTTCCATGATCTCATTTTGAAAAGCATAATTGTAGACGATTATTAAATCCAGATCACTAAACTCATCCATTTCTCCGTACATCATAGATCCGCCTGCGAGGAGACCTATAAGTCGTTGATCTTGGCTTACATACTCAATCGCTTGCTCAATGAATCGATCATGTAAAGGTAACTTCATGCCGAGCACTCCTTAAAAAGTGACCCATAAAATGGGTATTACTAGAAAGTAACATTTACAATTAGTGGTAGTCAAGGGTATATAGGTCAATATAGCAACAGCTCGTACTATCGGACGGGTACATTGAAAAAGGCAAAACGGGTAGAATGAAGCTTGAGCATCAGGCTGGAACACAATTTCAAGCAAAACTTATTTGGAAAAGTGTAGAATCGGGCGAACTTACTTTCGAATAGGTATTATTGTAGATGCGTTTTTGAAACGAAATACAGGTCGCGCTGTACGAAAAGTAAAGGTGAGCCAATAAAAAAATAAATTGTTGAAACTTACTTGCGTAACCATCGTAAATACATGTATAACGGGGACGGCAAATTCAGGCCGAACTACCTAGCACGTACTTAAGGAGGAATAATCCATGTCCATTTTTAAAAGACTGCGTGATTTGACCATGTCCAATTTGTACGCTTTGATTGAGAAAGCAGAAGATCCAATCAAAATGACAGACCAGTATTTGCGTGATATGCAAGAAGACTTGAGTGAAGCAGAGAAAGCGGTTGCCGCTCAAATTGCTTTGGAAAAGAAATTCAAGGTGCTGTATGAAGAACAGGAAGCCTTGGTGAAAAAGCGTGATGAGCAAGCTCACATTGCAGCACAAGCACAGAACATTGATCTGGCTCGACGGGCTCTGGAAGAAAAGAAAGCTGCCGAGCAAAAAATGAACGAATACAAGGACAGCTACGAGAAAAACAAGCTGGCAGCCGATGGATTGCGTGAGAAGCTGGCTGAGATGAAAAAACAGATTACCGAACTGAAAAACAAGCGCGAGACATTGGTTGCCCGCGTCAATGCAGCCAAAGCGCAAAAGACGATTAATCAGGCGATGGGTAGCTTCGACACGAACTCGGCTATGTCTGGCTTGAAACGCATGGAAGAAAAAGCACTGCAAATGGAAGCAGAAGCAGAAGCCAGCGGCGAGATTTACAAAAAGCAGAGCTCTTTAGATGATGAAATTGCGAAGTTGAATAAGGATCAAGCCGTTGAGGACGAACTGGCTGCTCTGTTGAAAAAATATGAGGGGTAAACCGCTTCAGGCGGTTTCCCTTTTTTTCAGACCTTATACACTTTGATGAAAGTGGAGTGATTCGCTTTGACGTGGACAGAAATACTAGGGATGCTGGTTTGGACAGGAGCCGGCGGCATTTTGCTTTTTGTTTTGATGTGGATCGATTCGTTGTTTACGAAATACAAGGACATCACGGAAATCAAAAATGGGAACATTGCGGTCACGACGCGTTTTGTTATGAAGCTGTTTGCGCAAGGATACATCTTATCGCAATCTATCATTACCTCCAACTCATTGTGGACAGCTCTGCTCTTTTCTGTGGTCTCCTTTATTATTTTATTCCTTTTGGAAAGAATCGTGGAATGGCTGTTAAAGCAAGTAACCGGACTGGATCTGGAAAAAGGGACGCAGGAAGGAAAGGTAGCACATGCCATGATGGCTGGTTCATTCCATCTCGTGGGTGCCTTGATTTTGGCTGCATGTCTGTAAGACGTGAAAGGGAAGGGAGTACAGCATGAGTTTGATGAAGCGAATCCAAAACATTTTTGCCAAGCATGAGCCTCCTGCACCGGAGAAGAGCATCCTGACGGTGGGACCAGGTGATGTGGTCGATGTATCGCTCGTTACGTATCAAGTAATCGGGAAGGCGAGCAATGCGAGTCGCAAAGCCACGATGCTTACCTTGCAGGATGGAACGACCATTCGCTACCTGTATATCGAAGAACGGGAGAAGATCGTCTATCAGCTATATAGCGTTATTGATGGACGACTGGATTCAATAGACGAGGTACCGACCACAATCGAGATGGATGATGTCACCTACCATTTGGAGGAGCAATATAATGGCGCCGTCCAGACTGTGGGAAAAGCGCCGTTTCACACATCAGGGGAGCAGTACATCTGGCAATTCCAATCAGATCAACGCCAATTGCTGCGGATCGAGTGGCAGGATGGCCGTTTCATGCTCTATGAGGGAGAAAGTGTTCTACCAGCGGACGTGCAGGTATTGCGCGGCACATAGAGAGGAGGGACAAGTACATGCCAAATCCATGGATGAAATCAATCAAGCTCCTACTGATTCCGGCGTTGTTCCTCCTTACGCTAGCGGGTTGTGGCAGCCCTGGGGTTGGCGAGACATATCCGCTTGAATCTGTCTCCACCAAGGACAATGGACAGTCGTCACGCATCTACCGTGCGGAAGACAAGACTGTACCGGAAGTAGCCTCGGATCTGGCGGAACAGAATACGCCAGATGAAATCTCCAAAGAAGATCCGCAGCATATGTTCCTCATTTATCCGGACGAGATCTACCATTTGCAGCAAGACGCTGCCAAGCCGACAGATACGTTGATCGAGGTCGACAGCAAAGAGTACGTCCGGCAAAACTACGATTCTTCGTTTTTGCAGGGATATATTGTAGCCAGCGTACTGGATGATTTGTTCGACGGACTTAAGAAAAGTACAAAGGGCAGCTATCGTGGTTACTCTAGCAAGGACATATACAAGCCTTCCGGTACGTATCACGTGCCTACAATCGAGGACAAAAAAGTAGCGCCGCCGATTACCAAAGAGGGTACGGGCAGTATTTTCAAACGGGGTAATGCGAAGAACGCGGATGGTACGGTAGGTTCTGACGGCAGCATTTTTAAGAAGAAGGCGGATTCATCTTCCAGCGGTAGTTCAGGCAAAATTATTCGTTCTTCCAGCAGTCAATCGTCGAATTCGAGTGACTCTTTCTCTTCCAAACGTTCGAGCTTTTCCCCACCGAAAAGTAAATCGCCCCCACGAACGAAGGTGGGGGGCTCTGGGCGGATTACAAAACGACGATAACTGTAAAAACAAGAGAGAAACGAACACCCCCAAACGAGTTTGATAGCTCGTTTGGGGGTGCTTTTGTTTTGCTGATTAACGCTGCTTGGTCTCTACCGTATACACAATATCTTCATTTTGATATTTGTACACATACAAGAAGTAACGGCCTGGCTTTACTTGATAATGGGCACTTTGCAGATTTCCCTCCCGCTCTTGCGGGTACGTTACAGGCTGATCCAGATTTCCTTCATGGAATAGCATCCAAGTCACACCTTGTCCCTCTTGAGGGTTTAAAGAAATACGTATTTCTTCAGGTTTATCTACTTGGAAGGCAAAGATATCTTGCCAATCGTTTCCTTTCATGTCCCCTGAAACAGTCGTGCCAATCTTTAATGGACCATTTGCTTGCTCGGTAGAATCATTGCTCTCGTTTTCTTGATAGAGCTGCTCTTGTGGGCGATCTTCCCCCGTAACCAATAAGCGAAACGGTTGGTCCTCTTGTTCTGTACGATACGTATAAGCAGTCACATAGTAAGTCCCTGGTTTCGCATCGAATGATCCGATCAGCTTGTTGCCTTCACGCTTGGTGGGATAGGAGATGTAGTTCTCTCTATCGGCTTCGTGGAATACAAGCCATGCCACGCCATCTCCTTGCTTCGTTTCCATCTCTACTTGAAGCTGTTGGGCTGATTTCACATCGAGACGGAACTCCTGACTCGGTTTTTGTGGATGAATGATACCCGTGATCGGCTTACCTAATGAAAGGGAAGACTCTTCAGGATTTGGGTTTGGCTGTTCCGTTTCGGAGCCATCTTCTTGAGCCAGCTTCCCGTGGAACACGACATCATAGGCAAAGCGTCCATCTTTTGTCGTACGATAATTGGTGAAGTAGCTCGTAACCGTGTCATAGCCATTCCAGGAAAGATCCGATAACTCCTTGAGGAATCCATCTGTGAGGCGGTTCATTTCTTGCCAATCTTGATATTCCCCTTGAGAAGCTCCACCCGTATAAACCCCACGCAACGTGAAGCTGCGGAAATCTCCAGAGTCTTTCTCATCTGTTTTCACATCGACCAGAGAAGCAACCTTTGCGATTTGACGATAAACCTCTTCTTTGTTCGTCACGTCTGCTTTTTGTAGGTAATCATCTGAAACGAGAGGAACATCCAATTCTTCATACTGGTCGATCAAATCCTCTAATGTCTCTTGATAGCCACGTTCAAGAGCGCGGTCACGGCTGAATTCTTCGATTAAGTCATCATAAGCAGATACATCATTGGAACGGATCGTATCATTGATTTTATCCAGACGAGCAAAATCATTCTTGAATAGATGGTACTGAAGCGCGAAGGAGTAGTCATAGAATGCAAGGGTTCCGTATTTGGCATGCATCATATCGGCCGCAGTGTAATCGAGATAAGGCGCTGCATTTCGAATATTGCCTACAACTGACTGGCGAGGCTTGATTCCTTCTGTTCGGGTAGAACCTGCGAAAAACTCAGCTCCGCCTTCTTCATACCAAGGCAAGCGACTGTTTTCATATATCTTTCCTTGTCCCCACATGCCCGGCACTTCATATCTGCCTTGCAAATAGTGGACGAATTCATGACGGAACAGCTCTTCCAGACTGTAGATGCTTTGTTCTTTTGTCCGATCGTAGGTGAAGAAAGTGCCAGTACCCTCGATGTAGATACCACCATTATCGGTGTCGTATCCGTACAAGAAGCGATTTATTTTATATTCATCAGGCGTATTGTAGATGACAATGGTCAGTACATCATCCGGATTGCCGCTCTCTAGCTCTTTGTCATTACCGATGACACGATGAAATTGTGCCTTCACTTCCTTGGATGCCCAATACAAGCGCTCAACCTGTTCTTCTGTGAGTTTATCTCCCGTTTTGAACACAACGGCTCCGTCATCAAAGGTGAATTGCTGCGGAAGATAATGCTTTTTGCCTTCTTTTACCATTTCCTCGAGATCGATTTTTTTGCCATTGGCATCCTCGCCATATGCTTCTGCGATTTGTTGCGCCGCAGTGAAGTACGGCTCGCTCATCTTTTTATACGTTTTCATCGCATTCGTCAATATGTCATTGGCTTTGTCTGGATCACTGTAGTAGCTACCTAATTTCCCTGTGTAATACAGGGCATTGTTCGTCAACCATACGTGATCAGCGGAAGTCTCCCCATTTTCTGCCATGTCAAAAATGGGGTCGAGAAATGCGTCGATGTTACCTTTCAGCTCATCTCTTCCTGAATCATCTACTCCCCAAATCAGAACATAGCCAATACCTTGAAGGACGCTGTAAAAGGCCTCGCTTGCTACGCGATCATCTGACCATTTATCCCGATTGTCGTTAAAGTCTTCCATTACTTTTGACAGAGTACCGATTGTTTCAGAATCAACAGTCGTGTTGCTAATTAACTTTCCCGTTGAACTAATAATTTCATTTTGAGTCTTTGTCCCGAAGGCGAAATTTTGATTGGCAGTAATGGCTTGAAGTGCTGGAATAATCTTTTGCTTATACTTTGGCTCCATCAAATACTTTAATTCATCATGGTAGTACCCCAAGTAATACCCCGAACGCAAAACCTCTACATAGGTATGGATGCCCTGCTCGTCATCCTTGGTGAAGTTCTTGCCACTCTCTTGCAACGCATCGATGATGGCCTGAACCCGCTCCCGATCCTCATAAAATTCCTGAGTGTCGTCGTTGTAAGTAAACAGCTCAGGGATTTGCGTCCAACTGATTTCCTTCAACAATTCAACAAGCTCTGAATTGTCCAATGTTTTGAGATGCGAGATGCTGTACTTCTCCTGTTTGGCTGCTTGGCGTAACTGTGCTTTCGACATGTTTTCCTGAACGGGTGTATGACCAATCTGCGAATCAATGGGCTCTTGGGATGGGGTTTGCTGCGTGCTTTTAGCTTGAGCTGCTAGTGGCAAGCCTGCGGCTACCGTTGAAATGGCAATTGATCCTGCTGTTACCATGCTAATCCATGAACGATTCATAGCTTTTGTTGACTCCTTTTTCATTCATTTTGGAAGTATAAGTGAATATTTTATAGTATCGGTATCCAACATGAAAATACTTACAAATAAAACAAAAGATGATGGAATATAGAACTTTATTCCTATTTGGTAAAAAGAAAAGAATGTCTCGAGAAGTCGCTTTGTAAGAATGGAAGGAGAGCGACTTTTGTATGCCTGTGACGAAAACATGATTGTTGATCGACAAAAGAAGAAGGGATGTGCATTCAGCATTCGACAGTCTTTGTTAGTAGCATTGGCTATGATTGACATTGGGAAAGCACAGATAGGCGAAGTTGGCGGAGGGGAGTGCTAGAAGATGCTGGAAAAAATTCTCGAACTGCGTTCACGATCCATGTCCATTGCACAAATTGCCAAAGAGATCGGCTTAACGATCGGTCAAGTGAAGTATCGCCTGCAAAAAGACCGTGCGAAGCCAGAGGCACCACCTTCCGCTAGAACGGAATTGGAATGGCAATTACCTGCGTTTTATGGTCGGGATCTTGTCAAAGTCATGGCACAAGGACCGACTGTGTTATTCATCTATTGGGAAATCACTTGGCCACGCATGAGAATGGTCGCTTCGTACCTGCAAGCCGATTATCGTCACATTCAGAAGGGATTGCGGCTGTATGATGTGACTGAACGTTTATTTGATGGAAAAAATGCGCATTCCGTCCGAGATGTGTTTGTACACGAAGAGGCTTATTCCTGGTACGTGAATGATGTAGAGCCAGGACGTACATATATGGTTGATTTTGGTTTATATGAACACAATCGGTTTTGTCCGATATTACGCTCGGAAACGGTAGTTACTCCACGCCATTCAAAAGCTAGCTGGGGGGAACCGTTAGTGGAGCCCGCCCACGATCCAGCTACACCTTCCTGGTTTGAGAACTTTTCCTCCTACTCGTTGTATACCAAAACATCAAATAAGTGAGGTGTCATTTGTGCACAAAGGTTATCTCTCCCTCGTGTTGCATGCCCATCTGCCTTATGTTCGACACGGGGATCGGGACGATCGCCTGGAAGAGCGCTGGGTGTATGAAGCCATGCTGGAATGCTATCTTCCTTTGCTCATGGTTTTCGACAAGCTCCTCTCAGACGGCATCGCTTTTCGCATGACCCTTGCTATTTCACCGACATTACTTTCCATGCTGGATGATGATCTGATCGTGACGCGTTTTCGCACACACCTAGCGAAAACCGTGGAATTGGCTGGGAAGGAAGTCAAACGAACCACAGGTCAACCTCAAGAAAACCGTATCGCCAAAATGTATGTGGAGCGTTTTCGAACGATCATTGCCTACTGCCGCAAGTGGGATTTTCAACTGATCAAGGCCTTTAGGCATATCGCGGACAGTGGATGCCTCGAACTCATCACTTGCGCAGCCACGCACTCTTTTTTGCCCTATGTGGAAACAGAAGAGGCGATTCGGGCACAGCTTCTGGTAGGGATCGATACGCATGAGCGGATTCTGGGAAGACGTCCGAAGGGAATTTGGTTGCCAGAGTGCGGGTATACACCTGGACTGGATCGCTTGCTGAAAGAGGCAGGGCTTCGGTATTTCTTTGTAGACAGTCACACGATAGAGCATGCGACGCCTTTACCTCGCAGAGGGTTGCTGGCTCCCTTGTTCACGCCGCATGATGTGGCTGCCTTTGCTCGTGATGAAGTGGCCTCCCGCCAGGTATGGAGCTCGATCGATGGTTATCCAGGGGACTATGACTACCGTGAATACTACCGGGATATCGGATTTGACAGGGAGATGAGCTACATCGAGCCGTACATCCATCCTGAAGGCATTCGCGTGCATACCGGTTTGAAATATTATCGGATCACCGGAAAACAAGGGGATAAAGACTGGTATGAGCCAAGCTGGGCGCGCGAAAAAGCAGCGTCACATGCGGGACATTTCTTGTATCACCGAGAGCGTCAAGTGGAGGAAGCCAGTCAATGGATGGACCGCAAGCCATTGGTCGTCGCCACTTATGATGCGGAGCTGTTTGGTCATTGGTGGTTCGAGGGTCCGCAGTTTTTGGATTTTCTCATGCGCAAAACGGTGTGTGATTCAAAAGAAGTGAAATTAATGACACCATCTGAATATTTGGAGGAGTATCCAGAGCAGGATCGCGGTCACTTGCCGATGTCAACATGGGGGAGAAATGGCTACGGAGAAGTCTGGCTGAACGAGAACAATGGCTGGATATACAGGCATCTGCATCAAGCGGAGCGGGAATTGATCACAGCGATTATTACCTATTCTGAAAAGAAAGGAGATCAGCTTGCGTTACGGTGCCTCAAGCAGGCTGCACGGGAATTGATGCTGGCCCAAAGCAGTGATTGGGCGTTTATTTTAGACGGTCAAACGGTCACTCGGTATGCGGTGCAACGCGTTCATGACCATTTGGTTCGCATGCGGGCTCTCTTGGCGATGTATCGGGAGCATCGACTGGATGAAGAGGCAATTACACAAGCAGAAGCTGACTTTCCGATCTTTCCTGACGTGGATATCACGTTCTATTTGCCTAAACAAACGCATAGAGTGAACGTATCGCGTCAATTGGTAGCGGCTGCGCAAGATCAGTCTTCGACAAAAACAGTTTTAATGCTTGCATGGGAATTTCCCCCTCATGTAGTAGGGGGGCTAGGTCGGGCTGTCTACGATCTCGCCAGGCATCTTGCCCAGCAAGGAATCGTGGTGCATGTGCTGACACGTGCGACAGATTCATGCGCCGTAGAGGAGATGATGGAAGGGGTTCACGTACACCGTTTGCCTACGTACATTCCTTCTGAACAAGCCGACTTTCTGGCATGGGTGTTTCAACTGAATTTGGCGATGGTCGATGCTATCTATCAGCTCTGGTCACTCGGGGTGCGACCAGATGTCATCCACGCTCACGATTGGCTAGTTAGCTGGGCTGCAATCGAACTGAAACAGAGGTACTCTCTTCCGCTCGTCAGCACGATTCATGCTTTGGAACATGGTCGGCATCAAGGTATTCATACACCGTTGCAGCAAAGGATCCATGAGTGTGAACGTACGCTAACACAAAGCTCTGACGCAATAATCGTTTGCAGCAAGTATATGGAGTCGGAAGTCAAGCGCCTGTTCGGAACACCCTCCTCCCATTTACGTGTCATTCACAATGGTGTCGATCTCATTCCCCTAACGGAGGTAAATCGTGAACAGCTTCGACAGGAATTGGCGATAGGGGATGGTCCTGTTCTCTTTTTTGTAGGGCGCTTGGTTCAGGAAAAAGGTGTTCACCTCTTGTTAGAAGCTATGGCAAGGCTACGCGCTGAGTTTCCGCATGCGAGGTTGCTCATAGCTGGCAGAGGACCGATGCAAGACGAGTGGAAGCTATTGGTTCATCAGATGGGACTTTCTGAACAGGTCCGCTTCTTGGGCTTCGTAGACGATGGAAGGCGAGATGAGCTGTTCGCCCTGGCTGATGTGGCAGTATTCCCGAGCTTGTATGAGCCTTTTGGAATTGTTGCGCTGGAAGCGATGGCTCTAGGGACTCCTGTTCTGGTTGCGGATACGGGAGGGCTGCGAGAGATCGTTCGCCACGGCGAAAACGGCGCCATGATGTACACAGGCGACCCTGAATCCTTGACGAATCAACTCCGCTGGCTACTGCGCGACCCTGATCAGCGGCATCAACTGGCCCAAACGGCCATGCAAGATGTTAAACAGTTTTATAACTGGACACTTCTGGCTAGTCAAACCATCGATCTATACCGTTCACTTAGCGTACCTGCGGAAATCGGCATGACAACCTAGATTGCAACGATGAAGGAGGAAGAAAAGAAGATGAAGGCAGTAATCATGGCTGGGGGAAAAGGTACACGACTACGTCCGTTAACATGCCACACGCCAAAACCAATGGTGCCACTCTTAAACCGGCCTTGCATGGAGTACACGATTGATCTATTGAAAAAGCATGGGATTACAGAGATAGCAGTGACACTCCAGTATCTGCCTGACGTCATCCGCGATACGTTTGGTGATGGATCTCGCTACGGTGTTTCGCTTGTCTATTTTGAAGAAGCCATTCCTTTGGGCACGGCAGGCAGCGTGAAAAACTGCGCGGATTTTCTCGATGAGCGTTTTGTCGTGATCAGTGGAGATACGTTGACAGACATCGATTTGTCGGCAGCCATACGTTTTCATGAGCAAAATAATGCACTGGCTACGTTGATTTTGACGCGGGTTGAAACACCGCTGGAATTTGGCGTTGTCATGACAGACGAGGGCGGACGCATTACCCGTTTTTTAGAAAAGCCGAGCTGGGCGGAGGTTTTTAGCGATACGGTGAATACCGGGATATACGTCTGCGAGCCAGAGGTCTTGTCTTATATAGAAGAGGAGCGGGAAGTGGATTTCAGCAAGGAAATTTTCCCGTCGTTTTTACAAGCAGCAAAGCCTCTATATGGCTATGAGGCAAGCGGCTATTGGTCTGATATTGGTTCTTTAGAGGTATACCAGCAAGCCCAGTTTGATTTGCTGGATGGACGCGTACATCTCGAAATAAAAGCACAGGAAATCGCACCGCGTATTTTCTTGGAAAATGATGTTCGCATCGATTCATCGGTCCGTTTGGAAGGCCCTGTCTATATCGGTGAAAATGTACACCTGCAAGCTGGAGTTGCCGTTGGTGCTTATTCCATTCTGGGGAAAAATACAGTGATTTCTTCCGGTACGAAGCTTTCCAGAACGATCATTTGGGAAAACAGTGTCATTGGGAAAAAAGCAGAGATCACAGGAACGACTCTCTGCCGCAACACCCGAATTGCAGATTGTGTACAACTCGGGGAAGGGGCGGTCATTGGAGACCAGTGCCTCATTGGGGCGAAGTCAGTGGTAAAGGCAGGAATCAAAATTTGGCCGAATAAGGAAGTCGGGGAAAATGCGACTGTCACCACCTCGCTTATCTACGGTGCCAAGCAAACCAAAAATTTGTTTGGAACGCACGGAATCAAGGGCATTGGCAATGTTGACATCACGCCCGAATTTGTTACAAGACTTGCGGCTGCCTATGCGTATTTACTACAAGCGGGGGACAAAATTGCGCTCTCGGCATGCGCACACCCTTTTGCTCAGTTATTGAAGCATAGCATCATGACGAGCTTGTGCTCTTCCGGAATTGATACGGTCGATCTCGGAATTGGGAATTCACCCTTGATCCGGTATGGCGTGCGCTCTCTGGCTTGCAAAGGCGGCATACATATTTATATGGCCGAGCCAGTGGATGATAAAGAGATTGTCATCCAATTCATCGATCACGCGGGCTTGCCGATTTCTCGTGATCTGGAGCGCAAAATTGAGAATGCCTACTGGCAAGAGACTTATATTCGCAACCTGAATCGGTTGGGAGCACTGCAAGTCGAGCATCACGTACAAGAAGCTTATCTCCATGCTTTGGTCCAACAGTTGAATGTATCGTCCATCCAGCGTCAGCGCTTCCACCTGCTGATCGATTGTGAACAGCGTTTTTTTCCGACTTTTCTTGCGCCTCTTTTGCATGCACTGGGAGTTACTGTCGATTACAGCTCGATACAAGAAGGTATTCGTAAAAAGGGAGCGGATTTGGGCGTTCGTCTCGATAAAAATGGCGAGCAATTTGTCTTGTTTACCGAGCATGGAGAGAAGCTCGCAACTGAACAGATCACGGCGCTGCAGCTATTGGCGTGCAGTGGTCAACATCGGCGAATTGGCCTTCCTGTGAGTGCACCGATTGAATTGGAGCATATGGCCCAGCTGTTGCAAATGGAGGTTGTACGCACCAAGGTTTCGCCGCGATCCATGATGGAGGTATCGAGCGAACAGCGTTTTCATCCGATGTTTGACGCTGTGTACAGCCTCATGAGAATTCTTTCTTATCTGGCTTCTGAGGAAAAGCCGCTTAGCGTTTTGCTGGAATTGTTGCCAGCGTGCCATATGGAGAAAAAGACTGTTTTTTGCCCATGGGCAGCAAAAGGGAAGGTCATGCGCAGAGTGATGGAAGAAAACAAAGGCAAGCTGCTCGAGCTCGTCGATGGAATCAAGGTATACGATTCGAATGGCTGGGTACTGATTTTACCCGATTCAGAGGATTCGCACGTAAAGGTAATTTCGCAAGGGGCTACCGCAGAGACCGCGGCTACACTTGCTTCTTCCTACGCGAGACGAATTGCCGAATATCAGTTTCACGAAAAGAGAGAGATCGACAGCCTATAACGAAAAGGACGTGAAGGCATGCCGAGACCGCTCGTCGTCGGGAACGGAAAACTGCTGATTAATTTTGATGACAAGCTGCACATGCGAGATCTGTATTTTCCGTATGTTGGTCAGCTGAATCATGTTGGGGGACACTTTAGCAAGCTGGGGATTTGGGTGCAAGGTCGCTTTTCCTGGCTGGATGAAGACGGCTGGACGCGGAAGCTCGGATACGGACAGGAGTCGTTGGTGACAGATGTTCATGCGCATCATGAACATCTGGGCATCTCCTTGCAAATCGCAGATGGGGTGCATCAGCGTGACCCGATTTATTTGAAAAAGGTGTGCGTTCGGAATTTGACGAGCGAGGTTCGGGAGGTCAGGCTGTTTTTTAATCACGATTTCAGCTTGAATGAGACAGAGGTAGGGGATACTGCTGTTTTTGATCCCGTTCTGCGTACGATTTATCACTACAAGCGCAATGTGTATATCATGGCGAATGGAAAAACGGATACGGGTGGGATCGATCAATATAGCGTCGGGATCAAGCGGTTCAACTATGCGGAGGGGACTTGGAGAGACGCGGAGGATGGTCTTTTGTCCGGCAATCCGATTGCACAAGGCTCCGTAGATAGTACGATTTCTTTTTCGCTCATCCTTCAACCTCAAGAAGAGAAGGAGCTCTTTTACTGGATGTGCATTGGTGAATCGTATGAGGATGTCAAAGGATTGAACCAATATGTACTCGAAAGTGATCCAGAGAGTTTGCTCAGTCGGGTCGCTGTGTATTGGCAGCGTTGGGTCAATAAGGAAGAGCGGGACTTTGCTGATCTTCCGGCAGAGGTTGTCAATCTGTACAAGACCAGCTTGCTTCTCGTTCGCACGCAAATCGATCAGAACGGAGCGATTCTCGCTGCGAATGACTCGGATATTCTCCAATTTAATCGCGATCATTACAGTTACATGTGGCCAAGAGACGGGGCGTTGATTGCGAGTGCGATGGCGAAAGCGGGCTACACGGGAGTGGTCGCACCATTTTTCCGATTTTGCGCGGACGCCTTGAACAAGGACGGGTATTTGCAGCACAAGTACAATCCAGACGGGTCTGTTGGCTCCAGTTGGCATCCGTATATTGTTGACGGAGAGGTTCAGCTTCCGATTCAGGAGGATGAGACGGCACTCGTGCTGTACGCGCTCTGGGAGCAATTCAAGAGCGGCAAGCAAATTGAAGATTGCCAGGCGCTCTATCCTACGCTGGTTCGTCCGGCTGCTCGCTTTTTGCTGGAGTATGTCCATCCAGAGCTGCAACTTCCAAAACCAAGCTACGACTTATGGGAAGAGCGACGAGGAATTTTTACGTTTACCAGTGCTACGGTTTTCGCAGGCTTGATGGCTGCGGCTCGTTTCGCCCAGTTGTTCGGGGATGATCGACGCTACAAACGCTACGCAGAAGGGGCAGAGCGCATTCGCGAGGCAATGGAAAAACATCTGTACGACCCTGAAATCGGGCGTTTTCTGCGTGGGATTTATGTAAGAGCAGATGGGAGTGTCGAAAAAGATTTCACGGTGGAGAGCAGCTTGTTCGCTCTGTTTGCGCTTGATGTGTTTTCTGTAGACGATCCGAGAGTTGCGCAGACAATGGAAGCTGTCAAAAAGAGTTTGCACGTAGACACGGCGATCGGTGGAATCGCTCGCTATCAAGGGGATTACTATTTCAAAAAATCACATGACACGGTGAAGGTCCCGGGAAATCCATGGATCATTTGCACCTTATGGGTGGCTGATTGGGAAATTGCCAAGGCAAAATCACTCGATGAACTCCAAGAGCCAAAGAACAGACTGGTCTGGGTCGTACGGCATGGCCTACAAAGCGGCGTGTTATCCGAACAGCTCGATCCGTATACAGGTGCTCCCGTATCCGTTGCACCCCTGACGTGGTCGCATGCTACTTATGTCGCCACTGTTTTGCGTTATTTGGAGAAGGTGAATGAGTTGCGGTAACGAAGGGAGAATGAGGAGATGACAACGATCCGTTTCGGTACGGACGGTTGGCGCGACATAATCGCAGATGGCTTTACCGTCGAGAATGTCCGTATTGTCGCACAAGCCATCGCCAGCTATACCAAAGAAATCGGACAACAGGAGCAGCCTGTTTTGGTCGGGCATGACACGCGATTTCTGGGGAGACGCTTTGCAAAGGAGGTTGCAGCTGTCCTGACCGCCAATGACATTCGAACCTATTTGGTGAACGAAGCAGCGCCAACGCCTGCCGTAGCCTTTGGAGTGAAGCATTTTGCAGCGAGTGGTGCAATCATGATCACGGCCAGCCACAATCCACCCGAATACAACGGCATTAAATACATTCCGGAGTACGCTGGACCTGCAACGCCTGCGATCACGCAAAGATTGGAAGAATGGATCACCGAAACCTGCGAGACCAAATCGGTGCGTGCGATTTCCCTCGCGGAAGCAAAGGCCCGCAAGCTTCTGCAAGTCATTGTGCTGCGTCCTCATTACGAGGCGCATCTGAGACGGATGATAAACATGGACGTTTTGCAAAACTCTTCCTTGTCCGTTGTTGTCGATGCCATGCATGGTGCGGGTATGGGCTATGTGAGCAGTTTTTTGTCAGAAGCGGGGGTAAAAAACGTCGGAATCAGAGAAGTCCCGGACGCGGCTTTTGGAGGGGATTTGCCAGAGCCAAACGATAAGCATTTGCAGTTATTAAAAAAAGAAGTCGTAGAACGCCAGGCATCTCTTGGTCTTGCCAATGACGGGGATGCAGATCGCTTCGGAGTCGTCGACCGCTTCGGACAGTATATCACGCCAAATGAAGCACTGGTCCTGCTCACCTATCATTTGCGAAAAAATCGAGGCTTGACCGGACGGATTGTCAGGACAGTAGCAACCACGCATCTACTGGATCGGATGGCTACGCATTATGGTCTGGAGCTCGTAGAGACGCCGGTTGGTTTCAAGTACATCGGTGAGGAAATGCGCAAAGGCGACGTGCTCATTGGTGGAGAAGAAAGTGGCGGGGCGAGTATTCTCGGTCACATCCCGGAAAAGGATGGCGTACTCATCAATTTGCTGCTCGCCGAGATGTGCGCGTATGAAAACAAAGGAATCGATCAAATACTGCGAGACGTCTACGAGCAATTCGGCGAGCTGTTCCACACGCGGCTTGATATGAAATTGCCGGAAAAAGATCAATGGGTACAGCAAATGATCGCCAAGCCACCTGCACTCATTGGTCCTTATCAGGTTTTGGAGATTCAACGAGTGGATGGGGTCAAGCTGTTGCTCGAGGAAGGACATTGGGTCTTAATCCGTCCGTCTGGAACAGAGCCGTTGGTACGCATCTATTGTGAAGCAACGAATGCGACAGCCTTGCAGAAGCTGCAAGATGCGATTCACGAATGGTTTTTGGAGATTAATGTGTAGATTCAGAAGGGAGAGCCTGCATGAATGTGCCAGGTTCTTCTTTTTGCGTGGGGTCCTTCTATGCGGCTGCGGAGAAGAGAAGAATATTTCCAGTCTAGGCTCCAGGCTCCGTCCTGGTTTGGGTTGGGACTGTCCGCTCCGAAGGGATTCGCGGGGAAACGCAAAAGTGGTAGCCGCTTCGTCGTATGGGCACGGTTGCGTTTCTTTTGCCCGCAAATCCCTTCTCCGCTGGGTAGGACTCCACAAGTCGCTACGTCTGGAAATATTCTTCTCTGGCGTAACTGATGAGGTTCTTCATTCTTTCAAAGCTTTAAAAAGCGGGGGAAACTCGTAAAGCTCGTAGAGGAAACAGGAGAAAAAAGCGAAGATCTTAGGGACACCGACCGAGACTCCATGCAAAAAGCGAAACACGCCGTTAAGCGTCCACCTCTGAAACACATCCTGAAAGAACCACTTTGGACGCGGTTTCGCTTTTTGCATGGAGTCGTGCAGTCAATCCCACAGGGGGTGGCCCTAGAATCTGAGCGTTTTCTCCTGTTTCCTCCCCACCACGACAGTTACTTAAGGATTCTTCTCTGCCGAAACAGATGAGGTTCTTCAATTCTTTTCAGGTATTAAAAAATCGGGATTAAATAGAAAGCTCGTAGAGGAAACAGGAGAAAAAAGCGAAGATCTTAGGGACACCGACCGAGACGCAATGCAAAAAGCGAAACACGCATTTAGCGTCCACCTCTGAAACACATCCTGAAGAGACCACTTTGGACGCGGTTTCGCTTTTTGCATGGAGTCGTGCAGTCAATCCCACAGGAGGTGGCCCTAGAATCTGAGCGTTTTCTCCTGTTTCCTCCCCACCACAACAGCAACGTACAAGACTCCCATTTACCAAATCAAAAAAATGAGGTATTCTTGTCCATATGCAATCCTTTCATTGGAATCGGACAGGACTTCCTGGCCCCAACCAGTGCAAAGGATTTTTTGCCCCTTATAGGAAATGTCTGAATGATCGTAGTAGATGAACCTTCATTAATTTTGTTTTAAACGTAGTTCGAAGTCGGTAACTGATGAGAGATGATGAGAAACGATGCGGATCGATCAGCATATATTACAAGCTTTTTTACAGGAAGTTCAAGTGGAGAGTCTGTCGCCAGATGATCCAGTCGTTGTACACCACACGCCATACCCGTGGGAACTGGTCGGTACTGGCAATTATGCTGCCGTATTTGCCCACCCGGACTATCCAAAGGTAGTAATCAAGCTATACGCACCTGGACGACCAGGAGCCGAACAGGAAATCGAAGTCTATCGCAAGCTAGGGGAGACTCGTTCCTTCCCCATCTGTTATGATTATGGGGAAGGATACTTGGTCATTTCGCGGATGAACGGTATCCCCTTGTTTGACTGTGTCCGCTTTGGTATTCCGATTCCTCCGCAGGTGATTGAAGACGTGGAGGAAGCGTTAGAAGAGGCCCGCAGGAAGGGCTTGTTTCCGCATGATGTCCATGGAAAAAATGTATTAATGGATCAGGGACGAGGTTATCTGATTGACGTATCGGATTACTATGTCAATGATACAGACACGAAATGGCGAGATTTACGCAAGGCGTATTACAAGGTGTATCTGCCATTTATCAAGGATCGCGGATGGAAAATTCCATTGTGGATGCTGGAAGTCGTACGCAAAGGCTATCGACTGTTCAAAAAAGGAAAGCGCTTGTTCACGTAGGCGGTCTCTGGTAAAATGATCATTTGACATTGTGTTTGTACAGTTGCTGGTCGAAGCAGAATAAGGAGGACATTCCATTGTGGTACTATCTCATTGCGGCAGTAATTATTGCGCTTGATCAGTTTACAAAGTATTTAATCGTGAAGTATATGGAACTGGGAGAATCCATTCCTTTGATCGCGGACGTCTTTC
This sequence comes from Brevibacillus brevis NBRC 100599, assembly GCF_000010165.1. Lineage (NCBI taxonomy): Bacteria > Bacillati > Bacillota > Bacilli > Caryophanales > Paenibacillaceae > Brevibacillus > Brevibacillus brevis. Next base: position 3,960,101 of record NC_012491.1, on the reverse strand, counting down.
ATCTAACTTCCCATCGAAACATGGGAGCGGCGTTTGGTATCCTGCAAAATCGACGTTGGTTTTTTATCGCCATTACCGCTGTCGTTGTGATTGGGATTGTCATTTCCTTGATTCGCTTGGGAAAAAAACAACCTCGTGCATCGTTGGCGCTGTCATTTGTCTTGGGTGGAGCCGTCGGGAATTTCATTGATCGCGCGATGTCCGGTCAAGTCGTAGATTTTCTCGATTTTACGTTGATTCACTTCCCGATCTTTAATGTGGCGGATATGGCCATCACGATTGGTGTGGGGATTTTGCTTCTCGATGTTTTTCTGGATGGGAAGAAAAACAGATAGTCATGAGAATAATAGTGGGAAAGCTCGGATAGGTGGAGAACATACATGAATGACACGCAATTGTTTGAACGTTACGATTGGACAGTAGACCCAGCAGATAAGAACGAGCGCATTGACAAGTTTATCACGCTGCAAAATGAAGATTGGTCCCGTTCACAGGTACAGGCTTGGGTGAAGGAAGGTCGTGTTACTGTAAATGGTGAACCGATCAAAAACAACTACAAGCTACAGGCAGAGGACGAAGTGACCCTCCGTGTTCCGCCGCCAAAGGAAATGGCGATCCAGCCAGAAGAGATGTCGCTTGATATTGTATACGAGGATAGCGATGTCGTGGTCGTGAATAAACCACGTGGTCTCGTCGTGCATCCTGCTCCTGGTCATTACAGTGGGACACTCGTCAATGGGCTTTTGGCACATTGCAAGGATTTGTCCGGAATTAATGGCGTTTTGCGTCCGGGAATTGTCCATCGCATTGACAAGGATACGTCCGGCCTGTTGATGGTAGCCAAAAACGACAAGGCACACATGGGGTTGGCTGAACAGTTGAAAGCACATACGGTCAATCGGAAGTATGTCGCGCTTGTTCATGGGGTCATCCCGCATGAAATGGGAACGATTGAAGCACCGATCGGGCGCGATCCGAAAAATCGCCAGCAAATGGCGGTCGTTTTTGAAAACAGCAAGCCGGCTGTTACGCATTTTATCGTGCTGGAGCGCTTCAAAGAGTACACGATGGTGGAATTGAAACTCGAAACAGGGCGTACCCATCAAATTCGCGTACACATGAAGTACATTGACTATCCACTGGCGGGCGACCCGAAATACGGTCCGAAAAATACATTGGAGCTCGATGGACAAGCTTTGCATGCGAAAACGCTGGGATTCATCCATCCCCGTACAGGAGAGCAGCTCGAGTTCGAAGCGCCAATGCCGAAGGAAATGCTTGACGTCATCGAAGTTCTCAGACAAGCGTAGAGAACAGGGGGAATAGCCGTGCTAAAAAGATTAGCGCATGTGACACTGTACGTTCACGACTGTGAAGATGCATTGCGGTTTTACACGGAAAAACTCGGTTTCGAAAAACGCATGGATTCTCGGATGGATGATGGTTCTCGTTGGCTCACCGTCGGTCTTCCAGGGCAGGAGCTAGAGATTGTATTGCATGACCCTACCCATTGGCATCGGGAAGAAGTTGCGCAGGAAATGCTTCGTCAGGTCGGCAAAAATCCAATGTGGGTTTGGCATACGGATGATTTTTGGTCCACATACGAAACACTGCGTCAACGCGGCGTGGAGTTTGTGAGTGAACCAAACGAAGTAATGTATGGCATAGAGGTTATTTTCAAGGATCTGTATGGCAATCGTTTCTTGTTGTTGCAGCAAGTCTTCCTATGACCCTTACATAATGGCAGTTGGATTGGAAAACGCTAGTAGAGAGCTTATTACTTTCTTCTGGCGTTTTTTTCATCATTCAATAGAGAGTGTAAGGAGTGAATGCCTGTGATCGGAAAATGGGGGAAGCTGTTCGGTCTTTTTGTCCTTTTGGTTGTACTTGTCACAGCAAACGGTGAAGCAAAGGTGGTAGCCCAAAGCCAAGGGCCGGAGCGTGTGAACAAGGAAGTAAGCGTTCCGGCAAAAATGGCATTTACGAGCAACCAGCATTTGTTTTTGGTAGATGGACGGGATGCGACGGGAAAGATCAAGCAAATCACCAAGGATGGCTATGCACAGATCGTGGGCTGGTCGCCAGATGGCAAGTGGCTCCTGTTCGTGAAATACAAAGGCAACGATAATTACTCGACACCAGGCTATGTGTGGATCGTCAGAGCTGACGGCAGCAAAACTGTGCAGGTAGACGAGCGAGCGGTTTTTGAAACACCAAAATGGTCTCCGAAAGCGAACAAGCTCGCTTACACCGTGAATGTAGGCCGTAATGAAGCCCCGAGACTATTGCTGATCGTAAAAGACGTTCAAGAGCATGGAGAATTAGCTTTGCAAAGTACGACGAGGGCTGACTTCGAAGATTTTGCCTGGATGCCGGATGGGGAAAACATGCTTGTTTCACTACCAGCCGAAAAAAATAAGCCGATGACGCTGGCCTTGCGCACACTTGCAGGTAAACCGTTGGCTGCCTACCCGATTGCAGAACCGCCAAGAGTGGAGGAAGGCATCTACCCATGGGCAGCGACAGGCTTAAAAGTATCGCCGGATGGGAAGGCTGTGGCCTACTTTGTCAGGTATAACTCAGGCTCCTTGTCTGCTGATGGCGTACCGATTCAATGGTTTGATTTGACACAGCCTGCCAAAAAGCCAATAGACCTCGGAACAGGATTGGCTTATCCTGATTGGCTTGCCTGGACACCAAATGGCGAACAGCTGGCTTTTGTCGATGGTACTGACCGGACCGCCACGACTAACAAGCAGTTAAAGCTAGCGGATCGAGCAGGAAAGGTCAAAACAGTCAGCCCTGGTCCAGTGGTGGTAGACACTTATCCGGTATGGATTCCAAAAGCTCCGTACACGCTGCTTTTCACCAGAGGCTTGGCTACAGAGTATTCGTATGATCCGAAGAAGGTCATGGTACCGGAACAAGGCATCTGGCGGCGATCTGCAGATGGAGCGGAGCAGCAGGTGACAAAAGGGGAAGCGAATACAGCGGACTACTATCCTGCGCCGTCTCCAGATGGAAAACAGCTTCTTTTCTTGCGGCTGGATCGAGCGGAGCACGGCTCCTTGTTTATCCAAGGAATTGGTGAGAATGCGGACAAACAAGTCGAGCTGATCAAAAACATGACAGGGGACATTGGGTATTATGCGAACTATTTGCCACCGTGGGTCAGCGTCTATTGGGAATAGTTAGACTTTTCCGGGCTGCATTGACACCCGTCCAGAATCGTGACATAATTCTACATGACGAATGGAACCTTTTAATCCAGTCCAGTGAGGCTGGCAAGGGCACGGAATGACAAACAGGCGGGACGCTTAAAAGTCCGGTCAGTTTGTCCGAAGGCTTCTTGTCTCCTGACAAGGAGCCTTTTTTCGTAAGGTCCACTGTTCCCGTCGAAAAGGGGGATATTGAGATGATCAACAAAAGCGTTATTATGGATGAAGCGGCGATCCGCCGCGCGCTCACGCGAATCGCACATGAAATTATTGAGCGAAATAAAGGCGTCGAGGATCTCATTATCGTGGGGATTAAGACCAGAGGGATCTACCTCGCGCAGCGCCTTGTGGAAAGAATCGAAATGATTGAAAATGTGAAAGTCCCAGTCGGTGAGCTGGACATTACGTTTTATCGCGACGATCTTCAGCACAAGTCCGAAGATGCCATTTTGCAAGGCTCCAAGCTACCGGATCAAATCACAGGCAAGACGGTGATTCTGGTCGATGATGTTCTCTACACGGGAAGAACGGTGCGTGCCGCATTGGATGCACTGATTGATAACGGTCGCCCACGGATGATTCAACTGGCTGTGCTGGTTGATCGCGGTCATCGCGAGCTGCCAATCCGCCCTGATTTCGTCGGAAAGAACCTCCCAACTGCTAGAACGGAAATTGTCGATGTACAATTGGCAGAAGTGGACGTTATGGACATTGTCTCCATCCGACAGCTACTGTAAAAAGAATAGGATTCCTCTTTAAAAACGATCCTGTGAGGTCGGCAAGAGGCAAGATACTTCCCATGACTATGGCGAAGCTAGCCTCTTTGTGCCCGCACAAAGAGGTTTTTTGTATAAAAAGAAGCTTTTTGTATAAAAGAAGTTTTGAATGAAACAACACAGGGGGCATACAGGCATGAGCCAGAAAAATTACATCGATGTAGACGAAACACCACATATTTCGCGATTGTTGCCACTTAGTATTCAACACTTGTTCGCGATGTTCGGCTCGACTGTATTGGTGCCGATCTTAACGGGGCTGGATGTTGCAACGGCGCTCATGGCAAGTGGGATTGGAACCCTGTTGTTCCTGTGGATCACCAAAGGAAAGCTGCCGAACTACCTCGGTTCTTCGTTCGCTTTCATCGGTCCGATTATCGTCGTGAGTCAATCACATGGAGTAGGGACCGCACTCTTAGGCTGCTTCCTCTCCGGGATTGTGTACATCATCGTCGCCGGAATCGTCAAGAAGGCAGGGGTCAAATGGCTTGATCGGGTACTGCCACCAGTTGTCATCGCCTCTGTCATCGTCGTGATCGGTCTGAGCCTGGCTGGCGTAGCAGTAGACATGGCAACGAAAGTCACTGTAGATGGTCAATCGCAAATGTCATTGACATCGATTGAAATCTCGCTGGTAACAGTGGTCATAACAGTGCTTGCAGCAGTTATGCTGCGCGGTTTCCTTGGTCTTATCCCCATCTTGATCGGTATGGTTACAGGTTATGTATACACACTGCTGCGTCACCCTGAACTGATTAACTTTCAAAAAGTAGTAGAAGCAGACTGGTTTATCACGCCACAAAAAATGTTTGCGGAGCACTTCAAATTTACCGAAGTGATGAGTGTGATCGGTGACGGCTCTGCATGGATCGCAGCACTGGTCATCGCACCAGTCGCTTTCGTCACGCTGGCAGAGCATTTGGGTCACTTGCTGGTAACGAGCAAGGTCATGGATCGCGATCTGATGAAAAATCCGGGTCTGCACCGCAGCTTGCTCGGAGACGGGGTGGCAACCTCACTGGCAGCTATCTTGGGAGGTCCGCCAGCAACGACATATGGAGAAAACATCGGTGTCCTTGCAATGACTAAGGTATACAGTCGAGTGGTCATCGGTCTGGCGGCTGTACTGGCAATCATGTTCGCCTTCGCTGGTAAGGTTAGCGCCATTTTAATGACAATCCCAACGCCGGTACTTGGCGGTGTCTCCATCATCCTGTTCGGTATCATCGCGGCACAAGGCTTGCGGATGTACGTCGAGCACAAAGTGAATTTTGCAGACAAGCGCAACATGATTCTCGCAGCCGTCATCCTCGTCACGGGAATCGGCGGATACAAAATCAGTTTTGCAAGTACAGGTATCGCTTTCCTGAGCGACCTGACCATCGATAATATCGCACTCTCTACCTTCCTGGGAATTATTCTGCACCTGATCCTTCCAGGAAAAGCGTCCGCGATGGGAGAAGCGCATCTTGAAGAACAAAAATAAATAGCCTATACGTTCCCAATCCTTTAAATCCAGTCCAGAGAGGCTGGCAAGGCAAAGAACGCTGTTTCGGCTGCCCAAAAAGGCACTCAACCAGCTTCTTGTCTCGCTTGCCTCCAGATGCAAAGCGATGCCAAGAAGTTTTTTCTTTGTGAAAAACGTCTCGACGTTTTTCATAAAACAGGATTTGACCGCTTGCGGTCTGCAAAAGAACGGGCTTGACCGTTCCTTTTGAACATTAAAGAATCGGAGGGATTCATGATGAAAAATGTAGCGCATTTGATCGGCCTCAAAGACTTATCGAAAGAACAGATCATCCAGCTCCTCGAGCGAGCAGAGTATTGGGCTGCCAGACCAACTGAGCAAGCGGATATCCTGCGCGGACGGTTTGTCGCGAATCTGTTCTTCGAGGCCAGCACCAGAACCCGCTTTTCTTTTGAAGTAGCACAAAAGCGACTGGGCGCACATGTTTTGAACTTCATTCCGGAAACCTCCTCTACTGTAAAGGGCGAGACGGTCTATGACACAATCCGCACCTTGGAAGCAATGGGTGTGGAAGCAGCCGTGATCCGCACCAAGAAGGAAGGCCTGCTGCAAGAGCTGGCTGAAAGCGTAGACCTGAAGCTGATCAACGCAGGAGATGGAACGAATGAGCACCCGACCCAATGCCTGCTCGATCTTCTGACCATGAAAAGGCAGTTTGGCAAGCTTTCTGGTCTCACGGTTGCGATCATTGGAGACCTGCGCCACAGCCGCGTGCTCGGTTCTCACCTGCATGCGCTGCCGAAGCTCGGTGTAAATCTGCTGCTCTCAGGTCCCGCTACGATGATGCCAGCGCATATCCCGCAAGGTGTGAAAATCGTGGAAATGGAAGAAGCGGTTCAAACCGCAGATGTGGTCATGATGCTACGCGTGCAGCTGGAGCGCCATGCGGAATCCCTCTATCTATCGAAGGAAGAGTATCACAAGGCACATGGGCTCACACTGGATAGAGCCAAAATGATGAAGTCCGGCGCAGTTATCATGCATCCGGCACCCGTCAATCGCGGGGTTGAGATTCATACCGATTTGGTAGAATGTGAAACGTCCTTGATCCAAACCCAAGTGACCAACGGAGTCGCAGCAAGAATGGCAGTTCTAGAAACTCTTTTGAAAGGGAGCGAAATGACATGGGAATCATCCTTGGCAACGGCAACGTACTAAATCAGGCGGGGGAACTCACCCCGATGGAAATATTGGTGGAAAAGGGAAGAATCACAGCGATGGGAGAAACACTCGATCGCTGTGGGCATGATTGGATCGATTGCCACGGGGGTATGATTAGCGCGGGTCTCATCGATGCCCACGTACATCTGCGTGAACCAGGCTTTGAACATAAAGAAACGATCGAAACAGGGGCAAAAGCAGCCGTACAAGGCGGATTTACAACGGTAGCATGCATGCCAAACACACGACCATCCATCGATAGTGTCGAGACTGTGACCTACATTTTGGACAAAGCGAGCGAGGCAGGTATGGCGCGCGTCATCCCGTATGGTGCAATTACTGTTCGCCAATTGGGAAAAGAGCTGACGGATTTCGCTGGGTTAAAAGAAGCAGGGATCTTCGCGCTGACAGATGACGGTGTGGGTGTCCAATCAACCGCCATGATGAAAAAAGCTATGCAAAAAGCAGCAGAGCTCGGTATCGCAATCGTCGCTCACTGTGAGGACGAAGACCTGTTGATCCCGGGAGCAGCTTTGCATGACGGGGTGGTTGCAGCTCGACACGGACTCCCAGGAATTCCTTCTGAGTCAGAGTCCATCCACGTTGGCCGCGATATTTTGCTGGCAGAACAGACAGGTGTGCACTACCACGTATGTCACATCAGTGCAAAAGAATCGGTTCGTCTGGTACGCGACGGAAAACGCGCTGGCGTGAATGTAACGTGTGAAGTCAGTCCACATCATCTCTTGCTGTGCGACGAGGATATCCCGGACAATCTGGATACAAATTGGAAAATGAACCCGCCCCTGCGCTCTCGTGAAGATCGCGCTGCACTGATTGCGGGATTGAAAGACGGCACCATTGATATGATCGCAACCGACCATGCACCACACACCCAAGAGGAAAAAGCCAACGGGATCAACCGCGCACCATTCGGAATCGTCGGACTGGAGACAGCTTTCCCACTGTTGTACACAAATCTCGTACAAACGGGAGAGCTGACCTTGAAGAAGCTGGTTGAGCTGTTGACCGTGAAGCCAGCAGAAGCATTCAAACTGCCATATGGACGTCTGGAAGTAGGCGCACCAGCAGACCTGACTGTGATGGATCTGGAAACGGAAAAAACAATTGACCCAAGCACATTCGCAAGTAAAGGAATCAACACACCATTTGCTGGTTGGGTATGCAAAGGCTGGCCGACGCTGACGCTGGTAGATGGAAAGATCGTATATCAAAACGTGTAAAAACGACTGACAGACGAGACAAAAGTTTTTACACGACAATGGAGGAGGAGCATAAATGCGTGCAAGATTGATCTTGGAAGATGGAACAGAATTTATCGGGACGGCATTTGGAGCGACAAAGGAGTCTTACGGGGAAGTGGTTTTCAATACAGGGCTGACTGGCTATCAGGAGGTTTTGTCCGACCCATCCTACTGCGGACAGATCGTCACCATGACATACCCGCTAATCGGAAATTACGGGATCAATCGAGACGACTTTGAAGCTGTTCGTCCATACATTCACGGCTTCGTTGTTCGCGAGCATTGTGAGGCACCGAGCAACTGGCGCAATACGAACACACTCGATGAACTGCTGAAAACATACGAAATTCCGGGCATTGCTGGAATCGACACCCGGATGCTGACGAGAAAAATTCGTTACCACGGCACGATGAAGGGCATGATTACCACCAGTGAAGCCCCGTTGGCTGAATTGGTTGCTGCCCTGAACGGCACGACATTGATGACAGACCAAGTACCACGCGTTTCTACGAAAAGCGTCTTCAGCTGCCCAGGTACAGGGCATCGGGTAGTACTGGTAGACTTCGGGGCCAAGCACGGGATTTTGCGCGAGCTGACCAAGCGCAACTGTGACGTAGTCGTTGTACCTTACAATGTAACAGCAGAAGAGATTCGCCTCATTCAACCGGACGGGATACTTTTATCCAATGGCCCTGGGGACCCGAAGGACGTACCGCAAGCTGTAGAGATGATTCGCGAAATCTTGGGTGAATATCCTCTGTTCGGAATTTGCCTCGGTCACCAACTGTTCGCGCTGGCATCTGGCGCTGACACGACGAAAATGAAATTCGGACACCGTGGCGGCAACCATCCAGTAAAAGAGCTGCCAACCGGACGCACCTATATCACATCCCAGAACCACAGCTATGCAGTAAAAGAAGACTCGCTCGCAGGCACGGAGCTGGAAGTTACACATATCGCCCTGAATGATGGCACCATCGAAGGTGTACGTCATGCCGCGAAGAATGCATTCTCAGTACAGTACCATCCAGAAGCAGCTCCAGGACCGTATGATTCCGGCTACCTGTTCGACCAGTTTCTTGCGATGATGGAAACAGCTAAGGAGGAAAAAACTCATGCCAAAACAAGATAATCTGAAAAAAATCCTCGTAATAGGCTCTGGACCAATCGTCATCGGGCAGGCTGCAGAATTTGACTATGCAGGCACGCAAGCATGCGAAGCGTTAAAAGAAGAGGGTATGGAGGTAGTTCTGATTAACTCCAACCCGGCGACCATCATGACTGATACAAACATGGCGGACAAAGTATATATCGAGCCAATCACACCTGAATTCGTAGCGCGCGTCATTCGTCAAGAGAAGCCGGATGGACTGCTTCCTACACTTGGCGGTCAAACAGGCTTGAACATGGCTGTTGCCCTCTCCGAAGCAGGCGTTCTCGAGCAAGAAAATGTAAAGCTGCTCGGAACCAAGCTGGAATCGATCAAGCAAGCAGAAGACCGCGACCTGTTCCGCTCCCTCATGAATGAACTGGGCGAGCCAGTACCTGAATCAGTCATCGTGAGCACGATAGAAGAAGCGGTTGATTTTGCAAACGAAATCGGTTATCCCATCATCGTTCGTCCTGCCTACACCTTGGGTGGTACAGGCGGCGGAATTTGTGATGATGAAGAAACCCTCCGCGAGATCGTCGCAAGCGGATTGAAATACTCCCCGATTACACAATGCTTGATCGAGAAAAGCATTGCCGGCATGAAAGAAATCGAGTACGAAGTGATGCGCGATGCCAACGACAACTGCATCGTCGTGTGCAACATGGAAAACATCGACCCAGTCGGTGTGCATACTGGTGACTCCATCGTAGTAGCGCCTAGCCAAACACTGGCTGACCGCGAGTATCAAATGCTGCGCACATCGGCACTAAACATCATCCGGGCGCTCGGTATCGAGGGTGGCTGCAACGTACAATACGCACTCGACCCGCACAGCTTCCAGTACTACGTGATCGAAGTGAACCCGCGTGTGAGCCGCTCTTCTGCACTGGCTTCCAAGGCAACAGGCTACCCAATTGCAAAGATGGCAGCCAAAATCGCAATCGGCTACACGTTGGACGAACTGAAAAACCCGGTGACAGGGCAAACATATGCATGCTTCGAGCCAACACTGGACTACATCGTCAGCAAAATCCCACGTTGGCCGTTTGACAAGTTCCAATCCGCCAATCGCAAGCTGGGTACGCAAATGAAAGCGACTGGAGAAGTAATGGCAATCGGTCGGACTTTTGAAGAATCGATCATGAAGGCCATCCGCTCCTTGGAAATCGGCAGCTATCACATTGAGATTAAGGGAGCAGGCGAAATCAGCGAGGACGACCTGAAAGCACGTCTGGTGCACGCAGATGACGAACGCCTCTTCCTGCTGGCAGAAGCACTGCGCCGTGGCTGGACGATCGAACAACTGCACAGCCTGACCAAGATCGATCTGTTCTTCCTGCACAAGATCCATAAAATGATTGCCTTTGAAGCACAACTGGCAAAAGGCTTGACGAGCGAGAAGCTATACGAAGCAAAACGCATGGGCTTCACTGACCGCAAAATTGCTGAGCTGTGCGGTGAGACAGAAGAAGCGGTACACGCCATGCGCAAAGAAAAAGGCTTTGTACCTGTATATAAAATGGTAGATACTTGCGCGGCAGAATTCGAGGCGCAAACACCGTACTACTACTCCGCTTATGAAGTAGAAGACGAGCGCATCGAGACAGGCAAAAAACGCGTGGTGGTACTGGGCTCCGGACCAATCCGCATCGGTCAAGGAATCGAGTTTGACTACGCAACGGTTCACGCCGTCTGGGCATTGAGAGAAGCGGGCTATGAGGCAGTGATCATCAATAACAACCCGGAGACAGTTTCCACAGACTTCAACACCTCTGATCGCCTGTACTTCGAGCCGCTGTACATCGAAGACGTCATGAACATTCTCGATGTAGAAAAACCAGAGGGTGTCATCGTACAATTCGGCGGACAAACCGCGATCAACCTGGCTGACAAGCTGACTGCACGCGGAATCAAAATCTTGGGTACGAGTCTGGAAAACATCGACGCGGCGGAAAACCGTGAGAAGTTCGAAGCGCTGCTGCGCGAGCTGGAAATCGCCCAACCACCGGGCAAAACGGTTACGTCAGTCGATCAGGCAGTAGTGGCGGCAGAGGGTCTTGGCTTCCCGGTCCTGGTTCGCCCATCCTACGTACTTGGCGGACGTGCGATGGAAATCGTCTACAACCAGCCCGAACTGTTGGAGTACATGGAAAAAGCGGTGAAGGTAAACCCTGATCACCCTGTACTGGTAGACCGTTACATGGTCGGAATAGAAGCGGAAGTCGATGCGATCTGCGACGGCGAAAACGTTCTGATCCCAGGCATCATGGAGCATATCGAACGAGCAGGGGTGCACTCCGGCGACTCTATCGCCGTATATCCTCCGCAATCCTTGTCCCAAGCGATTAAGGATGAGCTGATCGACATGACGACGAAGCTGGCGCGTGCCCTGCAAATCAAAGGCTTGCTCAACATCCAGTTCGTCATCTATAAAGATCGCCCATACGTAATCGAGGTCAATCCGCGTTCGTCCCGTACAGTGCCATTCCTTTCCAAAGTAACGGGGATTCCAATGGCGAACATCGCGACGAAAGCGATCCTTGGTCACTCTATCATGGAACAAGGCTTTACACCGGGCTACCATCCAGAGGAGTCGATGGTTTCTGTCAAAGTACCAGTCTTCTCCTTCGCAAAGCTGCGCCGCGTTGATATTACGCTCGGCCCTGAAATGAAATCGACCGGAGAAGTCATGGGACGCGAGAGCACTTTGGCAAAAGCGTTGTACAAAGGCTTGGTCGCAGCAGGCATGAATATCCCGACACAAGGCACCTTGCTCGTGACTGTTGCTGACAAAGACAAGGAAGAAGCGCTGGACATCGTGAAACGCTTCCGCCACCTCGGCTTCAAGCTGATGGCAACCGCAGGCACAGCCGATTATTTGGAGCAAGCGGGACTGCAAGTCACACGCGTAAGCAAATTGTCAGAAGGCACGCCAAATCTGTTGGATGTCATCCATACAGGCGAAGCGAACATCGTACTCAATACACTGACAAAAGGCAAAACGCCACAACGCGACGGCTTCCGCATTCGTCGGGAAGCGGTCGAGAACGGCGCCGTATGCTTGACTTCACTCGATACAGCTTCCGCTCTCCTGCACGTACTGGAGACGATCACATTCTCTACAGAAGCAATGCCAGCCCAGCGTGCTGGTGCCAAAGTGGCAGTAACCGTATAAAAAGGGGAGAGCAGCGTGCAACAACAACTAACCGATATTCGCGAACGCATGATTGTTGCGCTCGACTTTTCCACACTGGATGAAGTCAAGAAGTGCATCGAGCCGCTACAGGGGCATATCCGTTATGTAAAAGTAGGGATGGAGCTCGCTTACGCAGAAGGGCCAGCGATCGTTTCCTTCTTGAAGGAAAAAGGACTCAACGTGTTCCTCGACTTGAAGGTTCATGATATTCCCAATACAGCAAAAGGCGCGATGAGAAGCCTAGCGCGACTGGGAGCAGACATGGTAAACGTTCATGCGGCAGGCGGCGTAGCTATGATGGCGGCAGCGAGAGAAGGCTTGGAGCAAGGGACAGCGGCAGGTGCTGCTCGTCCCCTCCTGATCGGTGTAACGATGCTGACATCCACTGGTTTGCAAACGATGAATCAAGAATTGGCAATACCAGGTGCGGTAGAAGATGTTGTCGTGCACTATGCACGGATGACCAAGCAAGCAGGTTTGGATGGGGTCGTTGCTTCTCCACTAGAAGTACCGATGATCAAAAAAGCTGCCGGAGACGCCTTTGTAACCGTAACGCCAGGAATTCGCCCACTGGGAGCAGATCAAGGTGATCAGACGCGTATCACGACGCCAGAACAGGCATTCCGCTTGGGTAGTGATTACCTCGTGATCGGACGCGCCATTACGGGTGCTAAAGATCCGGTAGGGGTATGGCAAAGTATCGTCGCAGCAGTGGAAAAAGATCGTTCGTAAAGTAGCCAGCTGGAGGGAATAAGTGAAATGACGACAATGACAACCGCTAAACAAATTGCAGCGAATCTTCTCGAAATCGGGGCAGTTCATCTGCGTCCGGAGCAACCTTTTACATGGACGTCCGGGATTAAATCCCCAATCTACTGCGACAATCGGATCACGATGTCTTATCCGCATGTGCGTCGTGCCGTTGCGAAAGCATTTGCCGATTTGATCAAGGAGCAGTACCCAGATGCGCAAGTCGTGGCGGGGACAGCGACTGCTGGTATTCCACATGCTGCATGGGTAGCAGAGCTGCTTGATCTGCCTATGATCTACGTACGGGACAAGGCAAAAGGCCACGGTCGCCAAAATCAGATTGAGGGCGCATTGGCGGCTGGTCAAAAGGTCGTCGTGATTGAAGACCTGATTTCCACAGGAGGCAGCTCCTTGAAAGCGGCGCAAGCGGTACAGGCAGAGGGTGGAGAGGTACTGGGGGTCGTAGCCATTTTCAGCTATCAATTCCCGGATGCCCAAGCCTTGTTTGAGGAAGCAGGCATTCCTTGCTCCACCATTTCGAATTATATAGCGCTTTTGGAAGTAGCTTCAGAGCAAGGGGTTATTACTAGCGAACAGGAAAAAGTATTGGGCGAATGGCTGAAATCCCCGCGTACTTTTTTTGAATAAGGGAGACATGATGAAGAGTAGGGCGGGGTCAAACCGTCCTACTCTTTTTTGTTTCGTCATGGATCGTAATCTGGACCCCTTCGGATCGATAGAACTGGAGGATATCCTCGGCAGACATTTCGAGATGCCTCAAATCCTCTGGAAAAAGAACACCGGGCGTAACCGTTTCGTTTTCGCTTTGCCGAAGGACTGGTTGTGCAAAAATGGCAGCTCCCAAAGCGGTCAGGTGAGTCTGCCCTTTCGGATCAGTGATCTCGACTTGGCGTTTCACGTTCATGCCATGCTCATTGCGCCCATTTATTTGGATGACAACATGGTGAGGTGACCCTGCACCCGGATTGTACAGTATTTTTTGACGTGTGCTTTTGCCAAGCATGTCCCATATCCGGCTTTTTACCAATAAAACGAGGGCAAAAGTAGACAGTTTATTGTCAAAGGCGATCCGAAAATCAGCGGCAGTTACGTTTGGGGCTTTCACGAGCGTCATGTGATCCGGTGTGTCAAGACGATAGCATTTCGTATGAAACCCATTCGGAAAGGTCACGGGTACCGGATCTGACATGGGTGTCACTTCTTTTACGCCAGTGGGGGTGGTGACAGTAAAAGGGATCGTCATACGATCCATATAGTCGGTGGAATCTGGACCTGCTTTGTCTTGAAGAGAATAAAGTGCGTGAAGATGAATCCGGACATCTTGCAGGGAAGAGGTATGTATGCTTGCAAGAAGGGCTACAGTTCCCCCCATCCATCCTGAGGCGAGTATAACTGGAGAGCCCATGTTCTCCTTCTTCAATCGGTCGATTGACCGTGTAAATCGCTCTGTCCAACGCGTGACGTCAATCAAAGGGATCTGTCGGCGAACCGCAGCAAGCAACAGTTTGTCATCTGGATCATTTACTGCACTGATAATCAAGGCCAAATCATCTGGAGCATGGGCGAGAGGATCAGATTTGGAGATGTCCAAGAGAAAAGGCTTTAGCCTCGTGGACGCAAAAGGCAAAGGTTTTCCGGCAGACCTTCCTCCCAGCAATAATTCGAGAGTAGGGTGGCGATCGTGCAGGATCTTGGCAATTTGGCTCCCAACCGTTCCGTAGCCGCCGACAATTAAAACTTTGGTGGGATTCATGACGATTTCTCCTTTGATTAAATGTTTATTCGTTTAAGTTTATTAACGGATAGCTGTGAAAAACAGGGACACACTGTCCCTTCTCGTGACGTCCTATTCAGTTGCACTCTTCTTCGACGAAAGTCACCAATTGCTTAAAAAGACGGATCGCCTCTGTAAATTCAAGCCGATAAAACATCTCCGTTCCCTTCTTTTGAACGTTTACTAGGCCCGCTTGTTTTAATATTTTCAAGTGATGAGACACCGTAGGTCTAGACATGGGAATATGTTCGGCAATTTGTGTTACGTTCATGCTTTCCTTGTCGATGAGAAGAGCTACGATTTGCTGCCGAATCGGATCACCCAAGCCTTGGAAGTATGGACTTAACTCCATAAATATTTGCGTCGCTTTTTCATTGCAGGTTGGATTCGTCATTGCACACTCCGTTAATAAACTTAATCATTTAAACCAAAGTATATGAGTTCTTCCTTATTTTTGCAAGCGATAAAAACGCTTCTTCTCTTTTTCGGGACGAAGCGTTTTTCATGTAAAAGAGCTAACTTTAGTTAGTGTTAGAAAGAATTTGGATAATGATATCATGATTGATGATTGCTATTTAATCAGGAAGGATTTCAGAAAAGTACAACGATTACTACAAGGAGGATTATGGTACATACCAGACCTTTTGAATATGAGCAAGACGAATCATTTATTTGGGAATTGTACTGTTCTACGAGAACCGAAGAAATGGCACTTTGGGGTTGGAGTGAGTCGGACAAGCTTGCTTTTTTACAGTCGCAGTTTATCATGCAGCAGAAATCTTACCAAATGCAATTTCCCGCTCAAAATCATCAAATCATTCTGCGATCCGGGCAGCCTATCGGTCGTTTGATCACGGATGCGAGCGGGGAAGCACTGCATCTTGTTGATATTTCTTTGCTACCTGCTTATCGGGGACAGGGTGTTGGTTCTGGCATTATTGGCGATTTGCAAAAAGAGGCTGAAGCTGTCCAATTACCGATCCGTTTACATGTTTTACAGGGGAATCCTGCCTTTCGATTATATGAACGACTTCATTTCATCGTGACAGATTCAAGGGGGCTGTATATCCAAATGGAATGGCAGCCACTTCTGCAAAAATGACCAAACAGTTCGTTTGACAAAGGAAATAACCACTTTACATAAGGAGGAAGCAACATGGCAGAGCCATTTCTTGGAGAAATTAGGATGTTTGGAGGAGATTATGCACCACAAGGATGGGCATTATGCAATGGACAGATCTTATCTATTTCTGAAAACGACACGCTGTTTAGTTTGATTGGATTCACATATGGCGGGGATGGACAAACGACTTTTGCGTTGCCTGATTTACGAGGGCGTATCCCGCTCCATCAAGGGAAAAATCCGAGCACAGGAACTACCTTCGTGATAGGTGAAAAAAATGGTGTAGAATCAGTCACCTTAAACGCCCCACAATTGCCCGCGCATACACATACGGTCCATGCATCATCGCAGCCAGGAACGCAGAATAGCCCCACCAATGCTGTATGGGCAAAGAATTCGCAGCTATATTCAACAAATGCACCTGATGGATTGATGAACGCGTCCAGCTTGAGTACTGTAGGTGGAAATCAACCACACAGTAACCTGATGCCGTTTACGGTTATTAATTTCATCATTGCCCTGTATGGGATCTATCCTCAACAAAATTAACATTCCAATCGAACAGGAGGATTTTACGTGGAACCATTTCTTGGAGAAATTCGATTTTTTCCCTTTCCATTTGCGCCAAAGGGTTGGGCTTTGTGTAATGGAGCGGTGTTGCCTATCAATACAAATCAGGCACTGTATTCCTTGTTAGGAACTGCTTATGGTGGGGATGGGAAAACCACGTTTGTTTTGCCAGATTTAAGAGGGCGTGTCCCCGTTCATGTAAACAATCAACAGGATCGCCCCATCGTTACGCGTGGTCTGTCAGCCGGTGAAGAAAGTCATATACTTACGACAAGCGAGATACCCGCCCATACCCATTCGGCGACCGGCTCGAATGCAACTGCCAGTGAAAAAATTAGCGCTGGGAACTACTGGGCACAAGCATCCACCACAACCTATGGGACAACCCCTGATACGACGATGAGTGAGAGTGCGTTGCAAACAGTAGGAAACAGTGCACCTCATACGAATATGCAGCCGTATTTGGTCGGGAATTTTTGCATCGCGATTCAAGGGATTTACCCGCCAAGAAACTAGAGGAGGCACTATCATATGGATCCGTATATTGGAGAAATTCGTATCTTCGCTGGCAGCTTCCCGCCGAAGGACTGGGCTTTTTGTGATGGACAATTGATTGCAGTCTCTTCCAATCCTGCTTTGTATTCGATATTGGGAACAAAGTATGGCGGAGATGGCAAGACCACATTTGCGCTTCCCAATTTAAGAGGCACAGCCCCGATGAACCAGGGGGAAGGACCTGGATTGACACCGCGTACGGCAGGTCAGACAGATGGCGCAGCCAAGATAACACTGCTACAAAACGAAATTCCGGCGCATACGCATGTTCCCAATGCGTGCTCAACTCCTACAGGGGATACGCCAACAGGGGCAAAATGGTCATCCACTGGTGGCCGGGGAGGTATCATTCCTTACTCCAACACGAGTGATGGGACACAGCTTAGCCCGCAAGCAATTGGAACCACAGGCGGGACTCAGCCTCATAATAATATGCAACCTTATCTCGGACTCTCGTTCATCATTTGTGTGGAAGGCGGAGTTTATCCGGCGAAAGGATAGAGACTGAATTTTGGACGCCCAATGCTGTGCAGCTGGAGGCGTCTTTTTCGTGTGACGGTCACAGCCCTTCTTCCATCTTTTCCTATTTTTCGTATTCTTCTTGCGAGACGTATGCATTATAATGGATATGTCCGTGATACTAAACGATCGCTTGAAGCTTAAACGATCGCAGAGGATGAAGCAGATGACGAAGATAGAAATACTGAAAAGCATGTTGACGAGCGATCAACGCAATGCACCAGTATGGCTGTTGTTAGGGTTAGAGCATGCTGAGCAGGGGGATCGTACGGAGGCTTTACAGGCATTTACGCAGGCCCTTGCCTATGGTAATGAAGCGATGAAGGAAAAAATTGTGATCGAGCTCAACAAGCTACAAAAAGAATCCCCCTATTCGCGGACGTTAAAAGGGATCAATCAGAAGGATTCCTCTACATACACTACGATGTTTTCACCTAAGATACGCGTCATTGAAGGGGGAAAAGGGAAGACCACCACGAAATCGGTACAACTCGTTGAGAAAACGGCGGGCTTTGGAATGGTCGGCGGGCTTGGACGAGTAAAAGAGGCAATCTTTCAAAGACTCCTACAGCCTATTTCGCAACGGTTGCCTCAAAAGAAAAGTACCATCTTACTTTACGGCCCATCGGGGTGTGGAAAATCTTTGCTGGCAAAAGCAACCTCAGAAGAATGCCAGGCTCATTTTTTCTCCATGGCGAACACAGGCGGTCGAAGTATGTATACGCCGTCGAACAGGCAGTTCAACATCCATGACTTACTGGCAACAGCCCCTGCCAATAAACCTTTTCTGTTTTTTTTAGATGAACTGGAGGCTTCCAGCCATTACGAAGAGCATGCGAACTCCTATCCTAGACAGGGGATCGATTCCAAATGGCTTCAGCAGATAGCGGAGGTAGGCGAGTACAACGAACGATTCGTCCTGATGGGTGCAACCAACGTCCCGTGGGAATTGGAGCCATCCATGCTCCGAGCGGCCGGCTTTGATCACTGGATTTTTGTCGGACCGCCAGATCGGCAAGCACGGGAGGATATTTTTCGCCTAAAACTGGAGGGCCGTCCCACTGAGATACTAAATTATGAGCAGTTAGCAGGATGGACGGAGTTTTATTCGGGGGCAGACATCGAGTATGTAGTGGAGCTCGCGACGGAGCAGGTATGGCATGATGTCGTAACAAAAGGGGTCGACCGCCCCATTCAAATGAGCGATCTACGGGAGGCCATTGCAGCTACGTATCCAACAACCATTGAGTGGTTGAGGACTTTGAAAGAACATTTGAAACAAGTGGATGATAACGGAATTTATGATGAAGTGTGGGATTACCTGTCTCTCCACAGTAGAATCTGAAATCAACGAAAAGACTGTCGGCACGCTATCAAGCTGCAGTCTTTTTTTGGTACAAATGTTAGAATATTGACTCAATACAGTCTTTTTTGTACGCTGAGTATAGGCTTGAACAGTTGCTGGAAGGTGGAGGTTACGCGATGAAAATAATAGATATATCCCGTCCGTTCATGGCAGGTATGCCGACCTGGCCAGGGGACACTCCCTTTCACTATGTCGTAAACTGGCCCAAAGCGGAGAGTGGCTCAGTCAATGTCGGCAAAGTAACCATGAGTATTCACACAGGTACTCATGTGGATGCTCCATTTCACTTCGATGATGATGGCCGCAAAATAGCTGAATTACCTCTAGACTTGTACATCGGAGAGGCGAGAGTGGTAGAGCTTACTGGACACTCCAGCATTGGTCCAGAAGATTTTGCCCAGATTGATCTGGAGGGGGTGGAACGCTTGCTGCTCAAAACATTATCATGGAGCGACCCCAATCAGTTTCCGTCAACGATCTGTCATCTGCGAGCGGACTTGCCAGCGTTCTTTGCCAAAAAGGGCATTCGGCTGATCGGAGTAGATGTCCCATCTGTCGATCCGTTGGACAGCAAGGAACTGGCTGCTCATCATGGACTTCACCAGCATGATATTCATATTTTGGAGGGGCTTCTCCTCGATCATGTGGAACCGGGTGATTATGAATTGATCGCACTGCCGCTTCCTTTAGTAGAAGCAGATGGAAGTCCGGTACGTGCAATCTTGCGACGTTCGTAACGCTGCATATTGATAAAGCAGTGATTTTCTCGAATAATAACAGGGTAACCACAAAAACCATCATCACGGCGTACGTATGAAGGGAATGAAAAAGTAGATGGAAGCGATGACCTTTGTCCTTTTTGGTGCGACAGGAGATTTAGCCAAACGCAAAATTTTCCCTGCGCTCTTTACCTTATTTGTAGATCAAAAGTTGCCTGCTGCCTTTTCGATTATTGGTGTGGGGAGAAGGGCCTGGTCTGATGACGAATTTCAGGAATCTGTTCGCCAGTCTGTCCATGAATTTTCCCGTCGCGCCCAGATTGATTCCCGCGAGCTAGATGTTTTCTTGTCTGCTTGTCGCTATGCGGAAGTAGATGTCATGGAACCGCGTGCTTATGTAACGTTACATGATTTGGTCCTGCAAAGAGAGCAAGAGTTGCAGATTCCGCAAAACCGGATGTTTTACTTGTCAGTGGCCCCTCAATTTTTCGAGGGAATTGCAACCAATGTCAAAGACAGCGGACTGGGTTCAACGACAGGCTGGAAGCGTCTGATCATCGAAAAACCGTTTGGGCATGATTTGCAATCCGCGAAAGAATTGAATGAAAAGCTGGGAAAAGCATTTTCAGAAGAAGAGATATATCGCATTGATCATTACTTGGGGAAACCGATGGTGCAAAACCTCGAAGCTCTCGAATTCGCGAACCCGGTTTTCCAGGCTCTCTGGAACAATCAATACATCGCCAACGTACAAATTACGGCGAATGAAACGGTCGGCGTCGAGGACCGGGCTGGATATTACGAGCCAGCCGGAGCACTGCGGGACATGCTCCAAAATCACATGCTGCAAATGCTGATGATTATCGCCATGCAGCTTCCGAAGCGAATCACATCTGCTCATATCCGCGAAGAAAAACGCAAGGTGATGGCAGCCGTGCGCCCGATGAAGAAAGAAGAAGTCGGGACCCACGTGATTCGCGGTCAGTATAGCGCAGGTCATATTCAAGGAACGCCTGTAGCTGGCTACAGGGACGAGCCTGGTGTCGATCCCGTTTCCCTGACAGAAACGTATATTGCCACGCGTGTCTGGATTGATGACCCGTTTTGGGAAGGGGTACCTTTTTATATTCGCACGGGAAAAAGACTGCAAGAGAAATCAACCAGGATCGTCATTGAGTTCAAAAATCCGCACGAAAAGCTATATCAGGAGCAAAATGAAACGCCATCGCCTAATTTGTTGATCATCAGTGTGAATCCAAATGAAGGTATTGCTTTGCAGGTAAATAGTAAGAATCCGACAAATAGCGGTAAGATTGAGCCGGTGACGGTAGATTTCAGTTCAGGGACAAAAGACGTGCCAGAAGCGTACGAGCTGCTCTTGTTCGATGCACTCCGGGGGGATTCCACTTACTTTGCGCATTGGGATGAGGTCCGGCTGTCGTGGGAGTGGGTGACACCGATTTTGGAAGCCTTCGCTGAAAATTTGGTGCCGCTCTTTACGTACGAAGCAGGCTCATTCGGACCGAAGGCCGCAGAGCAATTGCTTGCAGCAGACGGATTCGTGTGGTGGCTGGATAAGGCCGAAGAACGACTGCCAGTTACTGCAACCAGATAGAAAAAGAAAAGGGAGCGGATGAGATGCGATTTGGCGTAATCGGAACGAACTGGATCACCGAGGAATTTATCCAGGCTGGTCAAGAAGTAGAAGGATTTTCTCTTCAGGCTGTTTATTCACGTACGATCGAACGCGCCAAGGAAATCGCTGACAAGTACCATGCTCCATTCGCCTATAGCAGCCTAGAAGAAATGGTTACAAGCAAAAATTTGGACGCGGTCTATATTGCGAGCCCCAACTCCTGCCACGCGGAACAAGCGATCCAGTGCATGGAAGCGGGGCTGCACGTATTGTGTGAAAAGCCACTGGCTTCTAATGCGATTGAGGTAGAAGAAATGATCCAGGCAGCGAAAAGAAATGACGTGCTGCTCATGGAGGCTGTCAAATCTACACTGTTGCCGAATTTTTTTGCGATACAAGACAACCTGCACAAGCTGGGAAAAGTACGACGTTTTATTGCTAGCAATTGCCAATATTCTTCCCGCTATGACGCCTACCGCGAAGGGAAGGTTTTACGTGCTTTTGATCCTGCTTTTTCAAACGGAGCCTTGATGGACATCGGTATTTATTGTCTTTATCCGTTACTCATCCTTTTTGGCAGACCAGACGTGATCAAAGCAGAAGGAATCGTGCTTGATTCTGGAGTGGACGGAGAAGGCAGTATGTTGTTGAAGTATCGAGAGATGGATGCCATCATTAGCTTCTCGAAAATTACGACCTCCTATCAGCCAGCAGAAATTCAAGGGGAGGACGCTACGATGGTGATCGATCGAATCAACCATCTCAAAGAAGTGGACATTCGCTACAGGGACGGACGAATCGAGCAAGTAGCAAGGCCGCAGACCCCGAAGACCATGCATTATGAAATAAGAGAATTTCTACACTTGGCGAAGATCGGGGCCAGACAATCTGCAACGAATTCGCATGAAGTTTCCAAAATGGCCATGCAGGTCATGGATGAAGCGAGAAGGCAGATGGGGATTGTTTTTCCAGCGGATCGAAAAAACCAGTAGGCAAAAGGGAGGGCGTTTGGGATGAAAATGTATGATGTAACCGCCATCGTGTACGAAGGAATGACGGTGTATAAAAACAAGCCGGAAAAGCAGCCGAAAATACGTACCGCTACCAACGGTTATGTAACAGAATCGAGAATCGACATGGACCTCCACACAGGTACCCATGTGGATGCTCCCCTGCATATGGTGAATGCTGGTGATACATTTGAGAGTATTTCCTTGGAGAAGCTAGTGGGCAAGTGTAAAGTTCTTGATCTCACAGCGGTCGAGGACAGGATCACTCGCGCTGACTTGGAGAGCTTCGATCTTGAGCGAGGAGATTTTGTCCTGTTTAAAACGAAAAACTCTTTTGAAGAGGCGTTCTCCTTTGAATTTATCTTTCTGTCTGAAGAGGGTGCGGAATATGTAAGTGAGCTAGGGGTGCGTGGCATTGGTACCGATGCACTTGGAATCGAACGCAGCCAGGAAGGTCACCCCACCCATAAAAAATTGTTTGCAGCGGGAGTCATTGTCGTGGAAGGCTTGCGGCTAGCAGAGGTCCCGCCAGGCGAGTATTTTCTGGTAGCTGCACCACTCAAGCTGGTCGGCACGGATGCAGCCCCGGCAAGGGTCCTATTGTTTGAAGGTTTACATAGTAACTTGTCTATTGAAACTGAATGACGAGGAGTGGGAAACATATGCTCAGACGACCAGAGCGCGATGAATACGCTGCTTATTTTGACTATTACATGGGTCTTGTACCGGAGGGGGAGCTCCAAACGATCCTCACGCAGCAAGGAGAGAGGATCGTCGCATTATTTTCGTCCCTTGCCCCCGAGCAAATTGATTATCGGTATGCGCCAGGCAAATGGACGGTTAAAGAGGTGTTGGGTCATCTCATCGATGCAGAACGCATCATGAGCTATCGCTTGCTGAGAATCGCGAGAGGAGATCAGACACCCCTCGTCGGTTTTGATGAGAATGCTTTTGTTGAACACGGGTGTTTTCAGCTAAGAGACCTGTCTGATTTACTGGAAGAGTATAAGGCTGTCCGTGCTTCCACCATCGCTTTGGTGCGAGGAATCTCTCCAGAAGCGTGGTTGCGTACAGGACTTGCCAACGGAAACAAGCTATCTGCAAGGACATTGGCCTATGTGATTGTTGGACATGAAGCTCATCACACTCGCATTTTGAAAGAGCGGTATTTGGGGTAAGGTAAAATCTGAAGGTAGCAGTGAAAATAGACAATTTCATAGGTGGAAACAGGTTCCTTAGAGCGTAACCAACTCGCCACAAGGATAATAGGGAAGCTCGGTGCAAATCCGACACGGTCCCGCCACTGTAAGAGGGGAGTCAGCGTCCAAAAAGCCACTGGTCTATCAAAATAGACGGGGAAGGCGACGCTAGGCGATGAACCCATAGTCAGGAGACCTGCCTGTTTCGACAACACTGATAGACCTACGGGAGATAGGGAGGTGTTAGAGATGGCTTGCGAAAAAAACAGCGAGTGGACAAGTATGCCCCTCCTTTTCTGGCATTTTCTAACGATCGTCACGGTCGAACGGAAAATGCTCTTTTTATTTTGGGCAGAATAATAGAAGAGGAGGGCGAGCAATGATACAACTTTTTATTTGCCAATGGTGCGGATATGTTGAGGAAAAAGAGCAGCCTGAGGAATGCCAGGAGGGCGTGTTTCATTGTGCTTGCTGCAGTATGGAAGAGGTAGAAAGCCTGTTCACCCACAACTGAAATCCTTGCCAAATCAGCTTGCAATCAGAAAAGAAAGAATTTTGTTGACGCTTGCCTTGGAATTTCTTAGAATAAAGCCTAACAGCATAAATGGTTCTTATCCAGAGAGGTGGAGGGTCTGGCCCGATGAAGCCCGGCAACCGTTGCATATTGCAACAAGGTGCCAATTCCTGCGAGACGTTTCGTCTCGAAAGATAAGAAGCGGGTTACTCTATTAGTAGATGAACCTTCTTCTTAGCGAAGAAGGTTTTTTTAATTTCATATTTTCTTTATCCAGAGAGGTGGAGGGACTGGCCCGATGAAGCCCGGCAACCGTCACGTATATTTTGTGACAAGGTGCCAATTCCTGCAGGACATTTACGTGTCCTGGGAGATAAGGAGGGGGAGCATTAGCTGCTATCAAGCCTTCTTCTTATCGAAGATGGCTTTTCTTTTTATCTAAAATTCGGGGTATGGGGTGGTCAGGATGAGTGCAGAAGTGGTACGCGTGGGATTATTGGGATTGGGGACAGTGGGTGGGGGCGTAATCAAAACGATCCGTTCACAACAGGAGAAGCTGGCTTCTCGTCTGGGAAAACGAATTGAGATCGTCAAGGCATTGGTGCGTGACTCGGAAAAAGAGCGGGCGGTTCATGTCGACCCGGCTTTACTGACGACAGATTTTGAGGATGTATTGAGAAGCGATGTGGATATCGTGGTGGAGGTCATGGGCGGTGTAGAACCTACCTATGACTACGTACGTGCTTTGATCGAAAAGGGCTGCCATGTGGTAACCGCCAACAAAGAGCTCCTGGCGAAAAAAGGAACAGAGCTAGTCGATTTGGCAAATCAGCATCAAGTGCATCTTGCCTATGAAGCGAGTGTGGCTGGGGGTATCCCGATCTTGAGTGTGCTCCGGCAGTTCCTACGTACGAACGATATCCAAGGCGTTCGTGGTATTCTCAACGGAACAACGAACTTCATTTTGACGAAAATGGAAGCAGAGCAGCTCTCCTACCAGGAGGTGCTCAAGCAAGCACAGGAGCTGGGCTATGCGGAAGCAGACCCTCGTTCGGATGTAGAAGGCTTTGATGCTATGTATAAATTGTATATCCTGGCACAGCTTGTTTATGGAGAATCGCTGCCTTTAGCGGATGTTGTTCGCAAAGGAATTGCAGATTTGTCAGCAGGCCACATTCGGATTGCAAGCGACTTAGGGTACCGGATCAAGCTGATCGCGCAGGCTTATCAAGCCGAAAAAGGCATTCGCCTATCTGTTGAACCAACCATGCTTCCGCTGAGCCATCCGTTGGCGCAAATCCACGATGCGTTTAATGCTGTCCAGCTATCCGGCAACATCGTGGGAGACTTGTTGTTTACAGGAAGAGGGGCAGGAGAGCTCCCTACAGCAAGTGCAGTCGTGGAAGATTTGGCCTATTTATTGACACAGCCATTCACACCGCATCCTACCTGGAAAGAAAAAACGGCTGACAAAGCTGGAGGCACGTTGGACTCGACAGAACACGTCCTATGTTATCTGGAGGGCTCATGTCATACTGCGACGCCAGATCGGGTCTTGTATTTCCTTCAGCAGGCCGGGGTGAACGTGCATAAACTAAAAGTCCAATTCGATTTGGGAGGCGTCTTGCGCGCAGGGTTGATCGTGACGGGAATCAGTGAACAGCAAGTGTCCTTATTGAAAAATGATTTTGGCTTAGAAGTGCGCTGCTTCCCTATTCTTGAATCTGCGTAAGTAAGAGGAATCATAAGAAGAAAAGCCGTATTTCTAGGAATCTGGAAATACGGCTTCTTTTATCAGGGGGCAGTCTCCACCGCCTTTGCATGTGGCTGCACACGTCCGTCACTTTGTATGTCGACTTGCTCAGAAATGGATTCAATGCGTTTTAACAGGGCAGCGCCGTTGCTTTCATTCATGGGTACAGCTTGTCCTAATTCTGCATGAAATGGAAGCATCGTTAGCTCACAATCACCACTTTTGGAGCAGTTTGCTTGTAGGACCATCGTTTCCCAAGTCTTGGGTTCGTTTGCACGTGTGAAAATGAAATTGCCAAGACTGTACGCAATCCATTTGTCGTTGTAACGTTCAAAGCCTTGCAGTACGTGGGGATGACCGCCGACAATCAAATCTGCACCAGCATCGATGTAGGCACGAGACAGCTCCTTTTGATGATCGACAGGATAATCGGAGCGTTCTTTGCCCCAGTGTGCAATCACCACCACGAGATCCGCTTGGCTGTTCGCATCCTGGATCGCTTTCACTGCCAGTGTAGGATCATAGGAAGCGGCCATACCTGGCTGGGAATTCCCTGCAAACCAGCTCGTTTCGGGAATGACCCTGCTGAAGCCGAGAATCGCGATCTTGATGCCGTTCTTTTCTAGGAAAACAGGTGAATAGGCACGGCTTGCATCCTTACCGGCACCGACGTATTCTATACGGTTTTCGTCCAAAGCTTCAAAGGTATCCAGCAATCCCGGAACGCCTTGGTCCATGGAGTGGTTATTGGCCAGATTCACCACATCAATCCCAGCGTTTTTCATGGCAGGAACAGCAAGTGGCGATGACTTGTAAACATACTCCTTGTTTTGAGCAGCAACACCTGTGTCGGTGATCGGCGTCTCCAAATTGGCAATGGTGATATCATCTTGCAAAAAGAGCGAGCTTACATGTTTGTATGGGTAGTCATAGCTGTTTGCAAGTAAGGTTTTCTCAACGTTTCCTGACATCATGATGTCACCGACAAAGGTGAGCTGCACGGAAGACTTTTGGTTCGCGGTATCATCAGGAGCAGGCTGGGTGTTCGGGTTGGCATGTTCTCCATCCATGGCAGTTTGAAATAAGTAGTAGGTTCCGACGACGAAGATGGCCAACAGGCTAAAGAGGAGCGTGCTCTTTCCCACACGTGCCCATTTTCTGCGTGAGCGTTTGCGCCGAGCATGTATCCGGCTTGATCTGTTCTCGTTCATTTTTCCCCCTTGTCTTTCTATCCTTACATAAATGAATTTTGATATCCTATAAGTAATACGAAAAAGGGGAGAAAAAAGGTGCGATTAACTTTTGATCATTTGGTTCATTTTGTACATCGGACTCCTCAGGAAGCAGCGGAGCAATTTTGCCAAGCGGGTTTTCATGCGGTTGCTGGAGGGCGTCATGCGTCTTGGGGGACATGGAATAGCCTTAGTTATTTCGGGCTTTCCTATGTTGAGTTTTTGGCGGTTGAACATCAGGAGCTTGCTCGACAATCAGAGAATCCACTAATACGTCAATGCATTGAGGATGAGGCAAAGGGAGAAGGATTTGACCAGATTGCCCTTCGGACCAACGAGATGGATGCGTGGGCAGAGCGCTTGCGAAGCCAAGGCTTGCAAGTTACTGGACCTGTTGCGGGAAGTCGTACGCGTGATGATGGCACGACGCTTCGATGGCGGATGTTGTTCCTCGAAGATGCAGATAGTACTCTTCTCCCGCCCTTTCTCATTGAATGGTCGCAAACGGATGCAGAGAGAAGAGAAGATTTGACTAATCGCGGCATCATTAACGCACATCCGAACGGTGCTGCCGATCTCAAGTCTGTAGGGTATGCCGTGACGGATTTGGAAGAAGCAACAGCACGTTGGCAAAGCTGGTTTGGGTGGGAGAAGAGCGAAGTATTCCACGATAAAGAATTGGGGGCCATCTGCCAAGCATTTGAACTTCCGGGTGGAAATGTAGTACTTTGCCAACCGACTGAGGAGGGAATGGCGCAGACTGCATGGAAAAAACGCGGGCAAAGACCGTTTTTTGCGAGGTTGGCAGGAGGAGGGACGAATAGTGAGTATAAGATTGGTGGAGGATATTACTTTCTAGCAGAGCTGGAATAGTTATTTAGAACAAGGGGTGGTACCAATGAAGTTGACACCACCCCTGGTAGATAGTTTAACCAGCATTTCCCTTCGTCTCTCGTAAAAGTACATGTGGAACAAGACGAATATATACTAGTTCCCCAATCAGCTCTACAATGGTTTGCGTTACGATGACAGCAGACACTACCCCGTTTAGAGGTTCAGGTAGCGCCAGTGCAAAAGGAAGAACGACAAGAGAGTTTCGGGTTCCTGCACTAAAGATAAGAGCCCGCCCTGCTCTAGTATCTAAACGGAATATTCGAGAAACGATACGTGCAAGAATCGGTGCTATGGCCATATAGGCTACATAAACGGGAATCACTAGGCTAATAAAATGAAAAGAGGTATATAGTTTAGAGATTTGAGAGGCAACAACAATAAAAAGGGTTAGTGCCATAAAAGGCACAGGAAGCCATGCTGTAGCATCAAGAAAACGTTCTCCGTATGGTTGGCGTCTAGACCACCATTGAGTAAGGAGAGCAAGTACCAGTGGAGCGACAATAAGACCAAAAAATGCTTCGAAAAACGGTCCGACACTCACAATTTCTGCCGATGTCTTGCCCATAAAAAGCCCTAAATAAATAGGTAATAAAAGCATTTGGGTGACAAAGAGTATAGGGGTTGAAACCAAAACAAGCTTTTCGTTCCCTCTCCCAAGTTGTGTAAAGACGATAACATAATCAATGCAGGGAGTAAGCAAAACAAGAAGTACACCTAATCGTATTGCTGGATCGTTTGGAAGAAAATAAGTCAACCCCCAAACAAGGATAGGTACAGCTATGTAATTCGTAACAAGTAGTGCATAAATGAACTTTCGATTCGATAGTGCCTCTTTCAAACGAAAAAACGGTATTTGGGCAAACATCCCATACAGTAAGATGGCAAGTATCAATGAAATCATGCTATCTAAGCTCTCACTGGATTCTGGCCATAACAAGCCTACTCCAGCGGCAATAAGTAGTACGAAAGCATAGAGCCATACTTGATTCTTTTCCAATTCTTCTCTTGAAATCACCTCTTGCACTTCCCCTTCCTAACACGACCTTGTATTTTCAATCTTCTCCAAGGATTCTGACCATGTAAGATATTTACAGCTCAGTCCTCCAAGAAGTCGTTCGTCATAGCGGCGTTGCCCAATACTAAGTTCAGTTATAATTTAACCATTATATCTCGTTACGGAAGGGGAAGATAGAGTGGCAAGCAACGAAGAGACACCGGCAGAGGAACGGAACGAAAAATTCGAATTTGTAAAAATAGTTAAATTTGGGTGAAAAAGCATAAAAGTAAAGATATAATATAACAGAAGAAAGTAGAGGTGATCGAGATGCCCATAATGAGTATCTTGTTAGCCATCATCCTAATTGTTCTGTTAGTCTTTATTTACAAAAAACGTGAAGAAACCGAGTCAAACCTAGGATGGAAAATTGTCGGATATTTTTGGTTAGGGGCATTTGCTTTTAAGGTAAACGAGATGCCGTTACCTTTGGGCTTTTTGCTATTTCTTTTGATTTTCCGTCCAATGACGAATGTGAAAACAAAAAAACGTTCCGCTTATCTCGGTTTAGCATGTTTCCTCATCCTGTATTTGATTTCGCCAGCAGTGGAGAGGGAACTGTTTGAACGTCCACGAGATGTAGTAGCTGCCAGCAACAATATGTTTCAAATCAAATTCACGAATGATTGGAGGACGATTCGAGATCAACTCAAAATCGACGAGCATGCACGGCTGGTATATTTCAAGTCGCATTATCAAAAAAATGGTCTGATTGATCGCTTGTACTATTATGTAGTCAGCGTTTCAGAAAAGGACTCCATTTATTATGATATCCATTTTTCTGCTGACACAAATCGATATACAATCCGCGCTGAGAAAATCGGTGCTAAAGGGGTCGAATATGGGGAATTTGTAGAGGCTTCGAGATTTTTTGAAGTGTTGGATGAGGTCCAGGTTCGAAACCTTTCTCTGGAACAGCCATTTGTAGGGTATACCCTCAGATTCGATGGAGAACGGATAAAGAATGCTGACGAGTATCAGCAAAAATATGTGATCCAGGGGAAAGAAATCAAAACCATTACCAATGATCAACTTCCGACGGAAGGGTACCCCATCACTGTTTGCGGGAAAGGGGAGCCTTACGAATTACCGACTGGTTCTGGATTATCAAATAGATGTGAAGCGAATGCAGATTTCTTTTTTGATGATTGAATAAAATCGAGTAGGAGGGAGTGACTAACTCCCGTCCTCTCACACCACCGTACGTACCGTCCGGTATACGGCGGTTCATCAAGCTTGACGAAGAACAGAATATCGTTGTACTAAACTTTTCAGCCCTTGTTGTTGCCAGTATGCAACTCCGAGGGCTTTGTGTATTTGAGGAGTCTTTGTGGAACGCCACGCACCCTTTCGGGTGTTTGCAATTTCTATTGCTTGGACGTGTGATAAACCCAGAGAACGAAGTTCTCGATATCGGGTTTTTATTCGCTTCCACTGAGACCACAAGCAAAGTCGGAGTCTGCGCCGTATCCATTCTTCGATGGATTGTAGAATTTTCTTTGCATCTGCAAGGGCGAAATATCCAACCCATCCCATGAGATACTGGTTTAGCTTCCCAATCCTTTCATCCATAGAGATGCTCCATACCGGATTTGTGATGAAGCGGATTTTCTCTTTCAACTTCAGAAGTGATTTTGGATGAAGCCGAATCCTTGCTTGCTTTGCGTTAGTGAAACTGAAACCGAGGAACTTACGTTTCCAAGGTCGATCCACTGCACTTTTCTGCTCATTTACTTTTAGCTTAAGTACCTTCTCCAAGTAGTTTTGGATACTCTCTTTTACCCGTTCTCCCGCCCGCTTTGTTTTCACGTAGATGTTGCTATCGTCTGCATATCTACAAAAGCGATGTCCTCTCTTTTCCAGCTCTTTATCCAAGTCGTCAAGCAGGATGTTCGCCAATAACGGACTAAGCGGGCCACCTTGTGGTGTGCCTTCTACTGCCGAGAGGCAGACTCCATTGATCATGATGCCTGCTTGTAAGTATGCGCGAATAAGTTTCAACAAAGCTTTGTCTTTTACTTTTCGGGCAACCCGACTCATTAAAATATCGTGATTTACCCGGTCGAAGAATTTCTCTAAGTCCATATCTACGACAAAGCGATATCCTTCGGAAATATAAGATTGTGCCTGTCTCATAGCGTCATGCGCACTGCGATTCGGTCGGAATCCGAAACTCGATTCTGAAAAGTGGGGATCGAATATGGGAGTAAGAACTTGGAGAATGGCTTGTTGGATTAAGCGATCTATCACGGTAGGAATACCTAATAACCTTACCCCTCCGTCAGTTTTCGGGATTTCGACTCTGCGGACAGGGGAAGGTTTATAGGTTCCTTTCATAATCTGTTCTTTAATGGTTAACCAGTGTTCACGGATATAATCGCGCAGTTGTTCGGTTGAAACACTGTCGATTCCCGCCGATCCTTTGTTTCTCTCCACTCTTTCGAGCGCCACTAATAGATTTTCCCGTGATAGGACTTTCTCCAACAACTCCATGACGATACCCTTTCCTTCGCACGCATCCTTCTAGTCTTGTCGGTCAATACTCAGCCCTCTCTTGTACCCTCAGGGCTTCACCCTTATTCTCCAAGAGTAGTTCCTTACGGAATTCTGCTTCACAGTATGATCACGAAAGTGATTAGCGGATGTGTTGACTTAATGTTCAGCCCTTCCCCGTTCAAGCGTCCTTTATTTGGGTACTATGGCTTCTGCTGACTTCTGCATGTTCAGCGACTCCTTACGGAGACGGTTACCAACATTTGAAGGCACTTCATGCAGACCTCCCCAGGTAAGAGCGATAACTTTCATCCCATGTACCTGCCCAAGTTTACTGCTGTATTCCTTGGCTGTATAGGGCTTCGTCTTGTTCAGCAGACTCGCCCGAATACAACAGCCTCAAATTGGATTCGTGTACCTCAGGTCGGGACTTTGCCGCCGGCTTCCTCCAGATTCCACCTCACGGTAGACACCCTTGCCTTGAGCTAACGGTTGGTACAGCCAACCCCCGTTCGGGACTTACACCCTAGAGTTATCGCCCATGCTGGGCGCACTGAAAGAAACCACCTCGCAATGGAGGTGGTTTTTTTACTAGGTACCAAACGTTTTTTTAGTTAAATTCCGGTACATCACCAGCATCGCGATACGCCAAGGCACGAGCATACCAAATGCGAGCAAGAAGAACAGTCCACCTGTTTGAATCGGTGTAAAGCTATCATTGATCAACAGTTTAATAATCAGCCGGATGACCAACAGACCGGACAAAATGAAGAAAAACGCACGGGACCGTTTCAAATACACATCTTGCCCAATGATTTCGAAACGTGACGTCATAATCAACGGAATCGAAAAGATTACCCCAACCACAAAGGCTGCAATATCAAACTTGGGCGGTAATTGCGCCTCCGGGAACAAGAACATCGCAAACCCTGTCGCCATAAAGAATGGTGGCAAAATAATGCTTTTTGCAGAAGCTGGCTTTTTTTGCCGACGCATTCTCAAAAAGATCACTGCAATAGCCATCACGAGAGGCAGCAGGATTCCCAAAACGGGAGAGGAAAGGATCTGCATGGAAAAACGCCTCCATTCGTGTTCAACGTACATTCACTAGTGTACACCAAAGCATGGTCGATAGGAAAGCGGTTGTCTTGGTACGTTCCATTCCGATATTAGGCAGCAGCTTCATCATGAGAGCGAACATCCAGCTTATGCTTTTTACTGTAAATAAAAGTTAACAAGCCAAAGAGCAGTGTTAGCGAGCCTATGAAAAGGAGGTAGCCGCTAATGCCGAGAAGGTCCAGCCCAACTCCTGTAATCGCAAGAGCCAACAAGAAAAATCCACGATCTAGCATGCTCTTGAAAGAAAAGAATCGCCCTTGCTGGTGTGGTGGCAGGCGCTTCTGGAAAATCGTTGCGGTGACCGGGAAGAAGAAAGCAACGACAAAGCCGAACACGGAGAAGGAAGCAAGGACCATGAATTTGTTATCGGCGAATGACATGCCAAACTGGGACAGCGCGAAGAAAAAGAGCATGATGGTGGAAGCTGCCACGAGATTTCTGTGACCTATCCAACGTTTTGCCAAGAGTCCCCCAATCAAAATGCTGATTCCTTCTGCCGCATAGATCCATCCCATGAGCTGAGGTTCCTGTTGCAGCTCACTAAAGTTCAAGATCATCAGGTTCACACCACCAAGGAACAAGGTGATCAACCCATTATTAATCAGTCCGACAAACAAAGCCGGGTCTTGTCGCGAGATCGTCAGTACTTCGCGAAACTCCACTTTTTCCTGAATTTTCCGAGAAGTGACTGGAGGAATGCGGAGAAAGAGCGTGACCACAGCGAGTACTGCATACGCGATGATAGAGAATACATACAGCATGGACAGGTCCATGGACGCAACGAGTATACCGCCGATTGCTGTTCCGCCAATGCGCGAGAGCGTAGAGATATTCAAATATGCGCTGTTCGCCTTGAGTAACTCGTCCTGAGAAAGGATGGCTGGCAAGGAAGCCTGCACGGTCGGAAAATAAAAAGCAGCAGAGCATTGCATCACGATCAAAGATACGATCATCCACAGAAGAGAATCATTTGCAAGAGCTGGGAACATGAAGACTGGGCTAAGTGTCCGGATCAGGCTGGCAAACAGCATGATCTTGCCTTTGTCGTACATGTCAATCACCACACCCGCTTTTGGGGCGAGGAGAATGCTGACCACCAATCCACACATCAGAATCAAGCCCTTCACCGTATCAGAAGGAACAAGTTTCTGCATGAACGAAAGATTGGCAATAATCGAAATCCACATGCCCGCTCCCGCGACGATCTCTCCGCTCATTAAAAGCAGAAAGGTACGATTACGCCATAACATGAGAGCCACTCCAAACATTCGTTAGATAGGTAAAAATTTAAACCGATCCTTTCATTTGAGAAAAAGCGATTTCTCTAGTATAGCATTCATGCAAACGCTTGTATATTTATTGTCTTTGTGGGTATTCTTCGTATTCATAACGGACAAACTAACGCAATGCTGCGGCCATTACGCCCAAAGGAGATATTCGTAAATGGCGCGAAAACGAACGTTGCTACTGTTGATTGTGTATGGGTTTGCTGCGACACTCACGATCTTTTACGGACTGGTGGAAAAGCATAGTGTCATTATCACGTTTTTTTCTTTTCATGTGCTCGTATGCATCTGTATTCCCGTCATTCACGGATGGTGGGAAGGAGATTTGCGCAAGCAATGGCAGTCCGCGTGGGGAAGTTTTGAATGGCAGGGTACTTTATACGGACTGGCACTTGGCGTTCTGATGTTGACAGGAGTGCTTGCTGGACTTTGGTTGCTCTTGCAGGAACCGGGAAGACCTGAAGCTGTTCGAGCAGGCATGGAAGCATGGGGGATTAAGCGCCGCTGGATTTGGGTTTTTTCCGTCTATCTTATTTTCATTAACTCGCTGCTGGAAGAATTGTTCTGGCGAGGCTTCGTATTGCAGCGGTTTCGTGCATCCTTATCCCGCTTCCTATCCATTTTTCTTTCTGGCTTTTTTTATTCTTTGTATCACCTGATTATCTCTACGCTCCTATTTGGTTTGCGAAACGGCTTGTTCATAACGTCGTTGGTTTTTGGTGTAGGGCTGATATGGGGATGGCTGAAAGAAATGTTTCCTTCGATTTATCCAAACTGGATTAGTCATTTACTCGCGGATTTGGGTCTCGCACTAGCTGTGGTTCTTTGGATTTATTGACCGGATAGGAGGGAGAAAATGATGCTGGCGATACATAAGGAAACGAGACTTCGCAAGCGATTGCTTAGCATACTTCGGCAAAACAGTGAAGCATTTCAACTCTACTATGACACGTATGGGTATACCCCGGTTGAGCCGTTGCTGGAATATCTTCATACACTGAAAGGGTGCGCATACATAACCAGGCAAGATCTTCATCAAGTCGTGGAATTCGATCCGGAGCGGAGTATCGAATGGGACGGAGGATCACTCATTCGAGTTACCTACGGCTTTTTGCCCTCGATTGCAAAAAGCAGGCTCATGGAGATCGTGCCACCTGATGTTCTCTATTACGGGACACATCGAAAGTTATTGAAACAAGTACTCACTGGCGGCCTGTTACCGATCGCCAGTGAGTATGTGCAGCTTGCGGATAGACCGGAGCATATAGGAGAGCCGACAGACACATTGCGCCTCGTCACTGTGAATGCAAAGGAAGCCCATGAAGCCGGCATTTGCTTTTACCGAGTGGGTGAGCACTATTGCTTGAGCGACGCTGTCCCATCCAGTTATTTACAGCTGTGCGCAGATTAGTTTGACTCGTTGTTCCGACGTGCTTCGCGCTTTTGTAGCTGGTGCTGGCGTTCTGCCATAACTTCGCTGCGATCCCTCAAGGTATGCTTATTCAGCAAGTAGGCGTCTTGCATATCGCTATCCCTATGCTCAGGGTGATTTTGCATCGTACAAGCCTCTTGATATGCCTGTTTCAAAGCATCGGACATGGGCAGAGACATGCTTCGATAGGGCTGACCATTTTGCATTTCTGTCAGACGCTCTTCAAGCAGGCTCGCCAGACTATCACTATCCAACCCAAGCTTTTGGATGTCTAGATGATGCTTTTTGACAAGGGAAATGGCGCTCGTGAGCATCTTGATTGCACCTGCCTGATTCCCGCGTCTCTGATGATAAAGAGCGACGGAGATTTGAATCAAACCAACCCACACAGGCTGTCGCTCATGGGGAGGAGCGCTTTTCCAATACTCCTCGAGAATCTCATGACACTCAAAATAATCGCGTTCTACATGAAACTGGATCAAATAATCCAGATACGGTTGCGGATACATGGTGATCTTCACCTCACTGCTTGGTTTTCAATGGATCGTTTATGTACTATTATAAAGCATAGAGAGTAGAAAATGAGGTGTAAAACGATTTATGACAAGAGATGAACTCGTAGCCGTATTGGAAAAAAAGCGAATGACCGAAATTATAGAACTGATCGAGGATGCTGAACAGGGCGAGCTGGAAGAGCTCGAGCTTGTGGAAAGCCTGGGATTGCTCATGGATCAGGAGTTGAACAAAGAAGTCCTTTCGTTATTGGAGAGCTTGGGTGTCACCATTATTTACGTAAGCGGCGATGAAGAAGACGAAGAGGAAGAAAACGACGACGAAGACGACGACCATTCGTAAAAAAGAGAAACCAACCTTGTGCATGCTGCCAGGTTGGTTTTTTGCATTCCTTACTTTTGCGTCCATACGCGATTTTTATTTCGTGTAGCGGGGAACTTTTCCCCTCTGGAAAGCTCGATGATCATCGGGTCCTGCACGCTTGCACCGGACTCACCAATCTCCATGTATACGGCATTTTTCGGAGACTTTTCTCCTTCACGAAAACGGCTGTGTTCTCCCACGAAGGCACCTTCTTCCTAAGGATTTGTCATCTGCATTAGTATGACCCGGTATACAGGCTTAATGCCCTCCCTTTTATTGGCGATAAGTTTTGAATTCGCTTCGTCTGGTCCGCTGTCTTGCTCGGAAAAACAGCGATCCAATCAGCATTTGACCACTCCTACTGCAAAATAGCCTACGAGACATCCGCTGATTTTGACTAGAATCTAGACTTCTGTCCATGCCGATATGTCATCACCTACATACCTTGTAGATGTAACGAAAAGGAAGGAGTGAGGTTAATGAGTTGCGGATGCAGAAGATCTCGTCGCAGATGCTTTAAATGCTGCGAAAAGAAAGTGTACAGAAAGCATTGCTTCTACAAGCCACACTACAGAACCCATTGTAAGCCATACGGTCGTAGTTGTGGACACGGTCACGGTCACTTTGGTGGTTTTGAACACTTTGGCGGCGGTTACGGCGGTTACGATGGCGGCTTCGATGGTTACGGCTCCTCTTATGGTGGCGGATACGGCGGCGGTTACGGTGGAAGTCACGGCGGAAGTAACGAGAGCAAGTATTAATAGAGAAAGGCGCCGGGGTGGCGCTTTTTTCGTTTTTTCGCAAGTTTCGTGCAATTTGTCGTACAATAGTGGAAAAGGGTTAAGGGAGGTATGGGTATGCAATTCCTGAATGGGAAAGAGGAGCGAATGTGGGCGATGATCGTACATCTATCTGCCTTCCTTGGTTTTGTCGTTCCGTTCGGCAATGTATTAGGACCTTTAATCGTATGGTTGATCAAGCGTGAAGAGGGAGCCTTTTTTTATCAGCATGGAAAAGAGGCCCTGAATTTTAGCATCTCGGTAATGATTTATGCCGCCATTTCAAGTTTATTGATTATCATTTTTATCGGCGCACTATTATTGGGAGCCCTTTTTATTTTTTGGGCGATCTTCGTTATCATCGCTGCGGTGAAAGCGAATGAGGGAAAAGAATTCCGTTACCCGCTCACTCTCCGGTTTATCAAATAACCGATCTTGGGAAAGTCGTTCCTTGTGGGACGGCTTTTTGTATTTGTTTGAATTTTCCATTAAAAAAGAGGGTGAACAGTCGTTCATCTCGAATTACAAGTGAGTGTAGTCGGTGAAGGGGGAGTCAAATCATGTTGACGGGAGTGACAATAGTTGATTTTTCTCGCCATCTTCCAGGTCCGCTTTGTACGATGCGCCTGGCTGATTTGGGGGCAGAGGTCATTGAGGTGGAACCGTTTCACGACAAAGCTCACTCACCGTTAACCAGACCTTCTCATTCGGAAGCTAGAGAGACGGGAGCGTTTTACCTGCGTTCACATCGCAATCATAAAAGTATTTCCTTAAATTTGCGGACGAATGAGGGAAAAGCGCTCGCGTTTGCTCTGGCCAGACAGGCTGATGTTGTGGTGGAAAGCTATCGACCAGGTGTGATGCGACATTTGGGACTTGATTACGATCACCTGTGGGAGATGCACCCTGCGGTCATTTATTGCTCTGTGACGGGCTATGGCCAAAGCGGCGAGCTATACCAAATAGGGGGGCATGACTTGAATGTCCAGGCAGTAAGTGGATTTCTCTCACTGGTTCGCGATCTGGAAGGCAAGCCTGTCGTTGCAGATATTCCGCTTTCTGATTACGCTCTCGGGCTGTATGCCAGTGAACAAATATGTGCGGCGCTTGTGCAACGTACGCGGACAGGCCGGGGAGCTTATTTGGATGTTTCATCGGCTGACTTGTTTAGCTCTTGGACAGGGCTGCACGCACTGTTTATGTCATACAGCTCCTCCATTGGACGAGAGACCGGGAGAGGGAGTTTGCTGGCGTATCAGGTCTATGAGACAGCAGACGGTCAGTATGTCGCACTTGCTGCGTTGGAAGAGAAGTTCTGGCTCAATTTTTGCCGCGCGGTAGGAAGAGCAGACTGGGAGCTATGCCACCGGGCTAGCGTTGCTCTGCATCCAGAGATGTTTGACGATATGAAAGCACTGTTTCTGTCCAGAACCCAAGCCGAGTGGAGTGAGCTGGGTAGTGAGGTGGATTGCTGTCTGACCGCCGTTGAAGATTGGGAAAACTGGGCAGACAATCCGTACGTTGCGAACAGGGAGATAGCGTATACGCTTCCTTATTTGGAAAAGAAGTCGCCCAATCAAGAGCGGAGTTTCGCGCATCGCAATAGGGCGGAGAGGTTGTCACCCCCATGGCACACCGATTACACGCACGAGCTGCTAAAACGCAAGCTGAACCTCACAGAAGAGGATTTGAGCCGGCTGCAAAGGCAGGGGGTTATTCCTGCCGCTTCTTCATAGGAAAGGGTGAGAAAAAGGATGGAACAGGATCATCAAACACAATTGATCGTAACAAAAGCGGATGGAATCTGCACGATGACGCTAAACAGGCCACACGTCCTCAATGCGATGACGGTTGAAATGTTTTCCCTTTTGCAGGACGCGATTGCAAAAGCTTCAACAGATGAGGAAGTCGATGTGCTTCTTTTGCGGGGAGCAGGAGGGAACTTTTGCTCCGGTGCGGATTTGGGCGTGTTGACTGCGCTGACGGATCAGAGTGATGCTGATCAATCATTGACGATCATTAATGATTTCATCGCTAATTTGCATCAAATGCCAAAGCCTGTGATTGCAGTCATCGAAGGAGTAGCGGTCGGAGCGGGACTCAATCTTGCGTTGCATGCTGATTTTGTCATTGCGACGGAAGATGCTCTGTTGCAGGAGCCCTTTGTCCAGATCGGTCTGACAACGGATTTTGGCGGGACATACCTTTTGCCGAGGCTTGTTGGTACGGCGTGGGCGAAGCGGCTCGCATTGCTGGGAGAAAGGATTACAGGGAAAAAGGCGGAGGAAATCGGCTTGATCTATCGAGCCGTTGAAGCCAGTCAAGTCGAAAGTGAGCTGGAAAAATTGGTTACTGCGGTACGTCGCCTGCCGAAACAAGCGTATGCCGTAACCAAAGAAGGGTTGGGACGCTGCCAGATAGAGGGCCTAGAATATGCCCTAGACTGGGAAAAGCAACAGCAGCCATCCCTGATCGCACGTCCTGAATTTCAGACGCTTGTACAAGCGAAGGTAAAGCGGACGTAGCGATTTTTTGGCAGGGAAATGCTTAGCTCATGGGATTGATAAGATTGAAAAGTCCAAAGGGAACTTTATCCGTTGAGCAAAGGACCATTCTGTGTTAAAGTAGGGATATCAAGATCCTGCGATGTACGATAGGCCGTAAATGTTTCTAACCTTATACGTGTTTTTCGGGAGACGGAAACTGTGATGGATGTCAGGCCCACCTCCTTTTTGGATGCATGGGAAGGTTGAAGTACAGAAGGGTCGCCCACCTGTGTGAGCGCAGGTTATAGAAACATGAGGTCAACGGCAGAGCGGGGACTTGGCCGTTTATGAACGCAATGAATGACCGATAGCAAAAACAAAAACCACTTGGAATCTGCTTCCAGGTGGTTTTTGTTTTTTGTCTTCAAACTAATGAGTGGTTTTGTTTTGCTTGCCCGAGCCGTGGCCCTGCCCTTGTTTTTGGGCGCCCTGGTCTTGATCCCCGTGATCGACAATGGTCAGGTCCTTTTCAAGGGTTTGGGAGTCTTGGGCATCTTGAAGAATTTGATACATTTGCAGGAAATTCGCTTTTTGTCCCTCAGGAATTCCTTTAATGCGGACGGTCAGCTCTTGCGGGCCATTTTGCTGTTGTCCGCCTTGGCCTCCGCCTTGACTGTTCCCTTGCCCGCTGTGTTCATTTGAACTCGGTTGTTCATCGAGAAAGCTGAGAAACATCGAGTCGCTGTCTTGGTCTTGTTGATGGTTTTGTCCGCCGTCGTGTGATTGCTGTCCTTGTCCGTTTCCACCTTGCTGCTCAAACAGCACGTTGAATTCGTTCAGATCGGTCTGGATGATGCCAATAACGTTCATCCTGATCCTCCTTCCAAAATAGAAATGATGCTTCAGCCCGGATGTTTGGAATGGTGGACGCCGTGCCGTTGCAGGTAACCATGGAAAAAGTATTCCACCACCGTAATGGCAAATGTCGTCAACAGCAAACCTGATAAGGATATGGTCTGACCAAACAAGTAACAGCCAAGCCACAAGGAGGCATACACGAACAAGAAATCAGCGGTGCTTGCAAACGTATTGTTTGTACGAGGGAGGATTGTCAAATCCAATACATAACCCAGTAAACTAACAATCACGCTTGCGAGCACGGCAAACATAAGGGACGTCCCTGACCACCAAAGCCCTGGAATGGCAATGATTCCGTTAAACAAGAGCTTGAGAACGATGTTCAAAGAGCGAACACCACCTTTCATGCCCTTAGTATGAACTTAGGTAGTCGCACTATTCGTAGAAGAGGTGTTTGATTTTAAACGGCGGATCAGTGCTTCATCCGGTGTCACATACAGCGTTCGTTGCTGTTCGTAGATCACATAGCCAGGCTTGGCCCCGCTCGGTTTTTTTACATGCTTCACGAGCGTATAATCTACGGGAATCTGACTTCCTTCTTTGGCGCGACTGAAGAAAGCCGCCAGATTGGCTGCTTCAAGCAACGTCTCATCCGAAAATTCCCGAGCGCGAATGACCACATGGGATCCAGGAATATCCTTGGTGTGCAGCCATGTTTCTTGCGACGATGCGAGCTTGTTGGTCAGGTATTCATTTTGTTTATTGTTTTTGCCGACCAAAATTTCAATGCCATCCGAAGAAAGGTACGTATCCAGCTCTGGTCGGGTATCTTTTTTCTTGCGCGGGCCACGTTTTTTACGATCTCGCATGTAGCCTTGCTCAACGAGCTCCTCGCGAATTTCTTCGGCATCTTTTAGGGTGGCATGTTCCAGTTGGACCAATACGCCGTCCAAATACAAGAGTTCAGCCTGCGCTTGCTCAATCTGCTCACTCACGATGGAAAGGCTGTTTTTGGCCTTGTTATACCGTTTGTAATACGACTGCAAATTTTCCGACGGGGTCTTTAATGGGTCGAGCGGAATGGTGATGGTACCTCCCGCTTCGTCATACCAGTTGACTGTGACGAGCTCGCGATCCCCTCGCTTCATTTGGTGCATATTGGCGGTGATCAATTCACCGTACAGACGAAACAGATCTGCTTCATGCGCATCTTTCAGCGTTTGCTGGAGCTTCTCGATTTTCTTTACATTTTTATTGCGCTCAACAGTGACAAAGCGAATCAAATCGTGCGCACGTTGTTTGACGGTGTCACGGAGCGCCTTTCCTTCGTAAAATGCCTGCAAGCATTCTTGGACGGAAGGATAGGGGGTTGTAACTCCATTTGAGAGATGTGTCAGCTCGACGACGTGAAAATACGCTTTGCCGTTTGCCTCTACAATGGATGGCACATACGCATGATCGCTGATTGCTTTCATCACCTGTGAAAAGGCAGCCCACAGTGATTCACGATTCGCGAGGCCGGCTCTGTGCAAAATTTCTTTTGCCAATAAGGGACTGATCCCGGTATAGCCATCTACGATTTGCTTGTCCAAACGACCGCCGTTCCAATCGAGGGAAGAAATAAACGCTTGCTCCGTTACAGTGAGAGGGTCGCGTTTATCTTGGCTCGGAGGAGTGACGTAAGGTCTGCCGGGCGTAACTTGTCTGTACTGGCTGATGGCGAGCGTCACGTGCATGGCGCTATCCAAAATTATTCCGGTTGCAGGATCGATGAGGATGATGTTGCTGTGCTTGCCCATGATCTCTACAATAATGCGGCGGACAGCCGTGTCACCCAGCTCATCCCGGGTGCGTACGTCGATGTGAATGATTCGCTCCATCCCGATTTGCCGGACGGATTCAATTACGCCGCCCTCACAATGCTTGCGCAATAGCATGCAAAACATCGGAGCTTCCAGCGGATTCGTGAATTCTTCTGTCGTGATGTGTAAGCGGGGATAGGTCGGGTTTGCAGACAGGAGGAATTTTACCGTTTCTCCTTGTGTCCGTACTTGCATAATAATATCGCTATGGTGGGGCTGGTGGATTTTTGAGATGCGTCCTCCTACCAGTTTATGTAATTCCCGCGCAACAGAGCGGGTTACTACGCCATCAAATGCCACAAAAGTCACCTCAGATCAAAAAAATGGCTAGAATAATAGATAGAGAGCTGCCAGTCACAGTGTAGCATAAGTCAGAGCAAGGAGGAATCTCATCGTGGTGGGGGTGCTTCGGTTGACACTGCCAAGAGTTGTCTCCTATAATAAATTAACGATTTTGCGTCTATGGAAGTGAAAACTTGTGATTCGAAGCATGACTGGTTACGGTAGAAAAGAAGATAGCAAAGGCTCCATTCGAGCAACAGTCGAGATACGTGCAGTGAATCACCGCTTTTCTGAGATTGTCGTGCGCCTGCCCAAAGCGTGGAATATGCTTGAGGATTCGATTCGTAAGCTGGTTGCACAGTATGTCAAAAGAGGGCGTGTCGATGTCAATGTCTCAGTGGAAGGGAAAAGTTCTTCTGCTACGGTTATGGACATTGACTGGGATGTAGCTGAACAGCTAGTCTCCATTTCCCGCGAGATGACTCAGCGTTTTGCGCTAGAGACGCCTTTAACCGTCAAGGATCTGCTACACTTTCCTGGCGTGATACATACCAAAGAGTCAGAGGACGACAATGTGGAGGAGCTGGCAGAGTGGCTCCAAGACCTAGTCAGGGGCGCCGCCTTGGATCTCGTTTCGATGAAAGAGACCGAGGGTAAACTGTTGCACGCTGATCTAGCCAGTCGCCTGACTGCCGTCAACACATGGACGCGGGAGATCTCCCAGTTGGCCCCACTTTGTAAGGAAGATTATAAGGGCCGACTCGAGCAACG
Source organism: Brevibacillus brevis NBRC 100599 (assembly GCF_000010165.1). Classification (NCBI taxonomy): domain Bacteria; kingdom Bacillati; phylum Bacillota; class Bacilli; order Caryophanales; family Paenibacillaceae; genus Brevibacillus; species Brevibacillus brevis. Next base: position 3,916,871 of record NC_012491.1, on the reverse strand, counting down.
CGTAAGTGAGTGGGCCGGTTTGACGCCTTTTGAATTGGACCCTGCTCGTGTAGCGCAAGAGGTTGCCTTTTTCGCTGATAAAAGTGATATTAGTGAAGAGTTGACCCGTTTAGATAGTCATTGCCAACAGTTTGCCAATCAATTAGGCAAAGAAGAAGCAATTGGTCGAAAACTGGATTTTCTGCTCCAGGAAATGAATCGGGAAGCCAATACGATTGCTTCCAAAGCGAATCATTTGCGCATTCAGCATTTAGCTGTCGAGATCAAGACAGAACTGGAGAAGATGCGGGAGCAAATACAGAATGTCGAGTAGCATGAAAGGATGGGCTGGGCCGTCATGGCAATCAAGCTAATCAATATCGGTTTTGGCAACATCGTCAATGCCAACCGCATTATTTCAATTGTAAGTCCGGAGTCCGCTCCTATCAAACGGATCATCCAGGAAGCGCGCGATCGCAACATGCTAGTGGACGCTACCTATGGGAGACGTACACGTGCGGTCATTATTACAGACAGCGATCACGTGATTTTGTCAGCGGTACAGCCAGAAACAGTGGCACAACGCTTGACTACGAAGGATGACGAATCGGACGAATAAAGTAGGAGTGTAAACAATGAGCATGGTTGATCGTGGTCTCCTTTTGGTTCTTTCCGGACCAGCTGGTGTGGGAAAAGGAACAGTATGCAAGGCACTTCGTGAAGTGATGCCTGGTCTGGTGTATTCTGTTTCCGCTACCACACGCCAGCCGCGTCCTGGAGAGGTAGAAGGAGTTAATTACTTTTTTAAAAGCCAGGAAGAGTTCAAGCGGATGATTGAAGAAGATGCTCTCCTGGAATGGGCAGAATACGTGGGGAATTACTACGGAACCCCTCGTCAGTTCGTGGACGATATGCTCAATGAAGGGCGCGATGTCATTCTTGAGATTGAAGTTCAGGGTGCTCTTCAAGTAAAAGAGAGCTTCCCGCAAGGTACATTCCTGTTCCTGGCTCCGCCTGATTTAAACGAACTGGAAAACCGGATCGTGGGACGCGGGACAGAATCACAAGAGATCATTCGCAAACGCATGGAAGTGGCGCGTGCTGAAATCGAGCTCATGGACCACTACGATTATGTAGTCGTCAATGACGTCATCGAATCGGCGTGCGATCGTATCCAAGCGATTATTACAGCGGAGCATCTGAAAAAAGATCGTCAGGTTCACAAATATCGCAAATGGTTACAGGAGGTTGAATAGAATTATGTTGTATCCATCTATTGACGAATTGACCGAAAAGGCAGAGAGCAAGTACATCCTGGTGACAGTCGCATCCAAGCGTGCGCGTCAGCTTCGCGAAAACAGCGAAGTTCAAGTCGTGAGACCAAAATCCAAAAAGTTTGTAGGTTTGGCACTGGAGGAGTTCATCTCCGACGAGCTCGTTCACGAGTTTTTGGACGGTCGCAAATAAGCAGTCACCTTTAAAAACAACCTCACGAGGTTGTTTTTTTCGGATTTCGGATAGGGGAGAAAGGAGAGAGTGCAGATGCATTCGCTTGCAGGAAAACGAATTGTTCTTGGAGTATCTGGCGGCATTGCTGCTTATAAGGCTGCTGCACTGACCAGCAAGTTGACACAAGTAGGTGCATTGGTGCATGTCATTTTGACAGAGAGCGCCTTGCAGTTTGTTCAGCCTTTGACGTTTCAAGCCTTGTCTCACCTGCCTGTTTATACAGATACATTTACGGAGCCAGATCCACATGTGATTAGCCATATTGAACTGGCTGATCGAGCTGATCTCATTTTGATTGCGCCAGCAACGGCAAACGTGATTGGCAAAATGGCGAATGGCATTGCGGATGATATGCTGACGACGACTGTATTGGCTACGAAAGCGCCTGTCATGGTCGCGCCTGCCATGAACGTCAATATGTACAATCACCCCGCGGTTATCGCCAATATGGATAAGCTTACGGCTTATGGTTATCGGTTTGTGGAACCGGGTGTCGGGCTTTTGGCATGTGGCTGGATTGGCAAAGGGCGTTTGGCGGAGCCAGAGGAGATCGTCGAAGCTGTGCGTCAGTGGTTTGCCTCCGATGAGACCAGACAAACGATCCGAGAAAAAGATTTGCAGGACAAGCACGTACTGATCACAGCGGGACCGACTCGTGAAAAAATTGATCCCGTTCGTTACATAACCAATCATGCTTCAGGAAAAATGGGCTACGCCATCGCGGAAGCGGCACGAGACAGAGGGGCAAAGGTCACGTTGGTCAGTGGGCCGACAACCTTGGCACGTCCTGATGGAGTAGAATTCATCGCGGTGGAATCGGTACAAGAAATGTTCGATGCCGTCATGGAGCAGTTGCCACACTGTGACATTGTCGTCAAATCAGCAGCCGTTTCCGATTATCGACCGAAGCATGTAGCTGAACATAAGCTGAAAAAGGGTGATGGTCCACTCGACCTCGTGCTAGAAAAAGCACCCGATATTTTAAAGACGATCGGTGAGCGCAAAACGAAGCAATTCGTCGTAGGCTTTGCAGCAGAGACCCAAAATGTGTTACAGCATGCCCAGTCCAAGCTGGAGCGAAAAAATCTCGATATGATCGTAGCCAATAATGTGTTGCTTGAGGGAGCAGGTATGGGGAGCGATACGAATATCGTGACCTTGCTAACCCGTGGCGGAGAGCAACTGGCATTGGATAAATTGAGTAAGCGGGCTGTGGCAGACAAGCTGTTTGATGCTGTCCTTGCGGTGCAAGAGCATAGGCCGCTCCAAGACCTGTCATGATTGCCCAAATTATCGTGGACGTTCCGGTCAATCGAACGAATCGACCTTTTGATTACCATGTTCCGCCTTGGTTGCGTCCACTGATTCGCATTGGTAGCCGCGTGGTTGTCCCGTTTGGCCCTCGTCAATTGCAAGGCTATGTTATCGGGATCGTAGAGGACGACCAAGCCATACCAGATCGTTCGCGACTAAAAGATGTCGTGCAGGTACAAGACGACACTCCTCCTCTCACGCCAGAGCTGCTAAAGATGAGCGAATGGATGTCCAAGCAATACTTGTGTCCGTGGGTAACAGCTGTACAGGCGATGCTTCCGGCTGTGCTCAAAGGGAAGTCGGAGAAGTGGTTGACAGCGACAGACGCATTGGATGAAGAGGCATGCGGGAGATCGGGGCTTCTGTGGGAATTGTTTCGCAAACGGCAACTACTGCTGACAGAAGTGGAGAAACAATTTGCAGAGGAGTATTTACTCGTTCCGGGCTGGATACAAAGCGGTCTGCTTGCTACGGAGTATCAAGTAAGAGACAAAATAACTCGCAAGCAGCAATCATTTGTCCGAAGCTTATTGGATGAGGGGAAGCTGGAGGAAGCGATTGGTTCGTTGCCAGCACGGGCAGAGCAGATGCGCCGTGTCCTTCAACTGATGCTCATGCACAACGAGCAGTCCTTATCTGTACAAATGCTGCGGGATGAATACGGAATTACGCGCTCTCCACTGAAAAGCCTGGAAGCAAAAGGCTGGATCGCGATCGAGCAAGTGGAGGTTTACCGGGACCCGTACGCTAATCGACGATTCCAGGATAAGCAGAAGCCTGTCTTTACCCCGTTACAGGAAGAGGTACTGACACCTATCTTGCAATCGATTGAATCGGGAACCTATGCTTCTTACTTGCTCCACGGGGTTACCGGAAGCGGTAAGACAGAAGTATATCTTGAAGCGATCGAACGCACGTTGGAAAAAGGGCGCGAGGCGATCTTTCTCGTTCCTGAAATCGCACTGACTCCGCAAATGGTTGAGCGCTTCAAAGCTCGTTTTGGCGCAGATGTAGCTGTCTTGCACAGTGCGTTGTCGCAAGGAGAGCGTTTTGACGAGTGGCGCAAGATCATTCGCAAGCAAGTGAAAGTGGTGGTGGGTGCCCGATCTGCCATCTTTGCTCCGTTTCGGAATGTTGGCTTGATTGTGATCGATGAAGAGCATGAGAGTTCGTATAAGCAAGAAGAGACCCCGCGATATCATGCACGAGAAGTAGCTCTGTGGCGAGCGAAAGAGAATCAGGGTGTCCTTGTCATGGGAAGCGCGACTCCTGCCTTGGAGACGTATGCATTGGCTACGCGAGGCCGATACGAGCTGTTGCGTATGCCGGAGCGTGTCGGGAATCGCCCGATGCCAGAGGTACATGTCGTGGATATGCGCGAGGAGCTTCAGGCCCAGAATCGCTCGATGTTCAGCCGGAAGCTGCATGAGATGATTGCGGATCGATTGGCAAAAGAAGAACAGATGGTCATTTTCCTTAATCGAAGAGGCTTTTCTACCTTTGTCATGTGCCGCTCCTGCGGATATACGATGCGTTGCATTCATTGCGACATCTCGCTTACTTATCATAAATCGAATCATACGGCGCGCTGCCATTACTGTGGATACACCATTGCACAGCCTAAGCATTGTCCGGAGTGTCAAAGTGAGCATATCCGCTTTTTTGGTACGGGAACGCAAAAGGTGGAAGCCGAGCTGGCAAAACTTTTCCCTGGAATTCGGGTCATCCGAATGGATGTGGACACGACCTCGCGAAAAGGCTCTCACGAAGAGCTGCTAAATAAATTCCGCTCAGGTCAAGGCGACGTTCTGCTCGGTACGCAGATGATTGCCAAGGGACTTGATTTTCCACGAGTGACGCTGGCGGGCATCATTGCAGCGGATACGTCCTTGCATCTGCCCGACTTCCGTGCAGCGGAGAAGACATTTCAGCTTTTGACGCAGGTAGGTGGACGGGCAGGACGGCATGAGCTGGACGGCGATGTTGTGATTCAGACGTATACGCCGGAGCACTATAGCATTGTTCATGCGACTAAACATGATTATCCCGCATTTTATCAGGATGAAATGATGCAGCGCAGACGAACAGGCTACCCGCCATATTTCCGTCTCGTATTAATTACGTTTAGCCACGAGGAGGTACCTGTTGTGATCCGTGGTGCGCATACGATGGCTGACTATTTGCGGCAGCGTTTGGCACAGACGACGATCCTCTTGGGCCCTGTGGCTTCGCCCATTGCAAGGGTGAAGGATAGATTTCGTTTTCAGATCATGCTAAAATATCGTGATGAACCGCAACTGTCAGAGCTGCTCGCTCAGGCGACGGCTGCGTTTGAAGAATGGAACAAACAGCAGAAAGTATTGATGACGATTGACGTCGACCCTTACGTACTGCTTTAGGGAGGATATGAAACACATGGCGATTCGCACAATTGTAAAACATCCAGATCCGATTTTGCGTGAAAAGGCAATGGTCGTAACCAAATTTAATTCCAACTTGCACAAGCTGCTTGATGATATGGCAGACACGATGTACGATGCAGACGGTGTAGGCTTGGCTGCTCCACAAGTGGGCATCTCCAAGCGTGTCATCGTGATGGATTGCGGTGATGGACTGATTGAAATGATCAATCCGGAAATCATTGAGCATGAAGGGGAGCAATACGATTATCCAGAAGGTTGCTTGAGCATTCCTGGCCTGCAAGGAGACGTTCGTCGCCACAAGTGGATCAAGCTGCGCGGTCATGACCGTAACGGGAATGTGGTTGAGCTCGAGGCAGACGACCTGTTGTCCCGTTGTGCTCAACATGAAATCGATCATTTGAACGGTGTCCTCTTTATCGATGTAGCTGACAAGGTGTACAAAGTAAACCCGAACCAGGAAGGGGAATAACCATTTGAAAGATGCTCGCATCCTGTTTATGGGTACGCCTGACTTTGCTGTATCGAGTCTTACGGCAGTACTCGAAGCAGGCTACAACGTGATTGGAGTCGTAACACAACCCGATCGTCCCGTTGGACGCAAGCAAGTATTGACGCCGCCCCCCGTGAAGGAGGCGGCTTTGCGTCATGGACTTTTGGTATTGCAACCGGAAAAAATCAAGGCAGAGGAAGCGCTTGAAGAAGTGCTGGCCCTCAAGCCTGATCTGATCATTACCGCGGCATATGGGCAGATTTTGCCTAAAAAACTGCTCGATGCCCCGAAATATGGCTGCATTAATGTGCACGCCTCTCTTTTGCCGAAATATCGCGGGGGTGCCCCGATTCATAAATCGATTGTTGAGGGAGAAGCGGAAACAGGCGTAACGATCATGTACATGGTGGAAGCTCTCGATGCAGGGGATATGCTGTCCAAGGTAGTCGTGCCGATTGAAGAGCGCGATACAGTGGGGACCTTACATGACAAATTGGCTGCGGCAGGCTCTGAGCTGTTGATTGCTACTGTTCCGCCCCTGTTGGCTGGTGAGCTTGTAGCAGAGCAACAGGATCATTCGGAAGCGACTTTTGCCCCGAATATCAAGCGTACAGACGAAAAAATTGACTGGAGCCGTTCTGCGGAACAGATTTACAACCAAGTCCGCGGCTTGAATCCATGGCCTGTCGCATTTACCACATGCGAAGGAAAGATTTGGAAGCTGTGGTGGGTAGAAAAAATGCCTGCGTCCGGTGAAGGCAAAGAGCCGGGAACCATCATCGCCTGTGAGGAAGACGGTATCGTTGTCGCTTGCGGTAGCGGTGCTGTGAAAATAACCGAATTGCAGCCAGAAGGCAAAAAACGTATGAGTGCACTCGACTTTTTGCGCGGAGCGGGCAGCAGCATTGAAATCGGCACAAAGGTAGGAGAATAGTCCGTGGCAAAAAAGGGAGCTCGCGATATCGCCCTCGATGTTTTGAACAGGGTAGAAGAACATAAGTCCTACAGCAATCTTGAACTGCGCAATGTCTTGGATCGGGAAAATCTAAGTGCAGCAGATGCAGGGCTGGTGACAGAGCTTGTGTACGGTACCATACAGCGCAAGATGACGCTGGATCATGTCCTGTCCCATTTTGTCGGGAATAAAAAGGTCCAGACCTGGGTCCGTAATTTGTTGCGTCTCAGCTTGTATCAAATTCACTTTTTGGACCGTATTCCTGAGCGCGCTGCCGTACACCAGGCGGTTGAAATCGCCAAGAAACGCGGTCACCAAGGGATTGCTTCGATGGTCAACGGTGTCTTGCGCAATGTGTTGCGCCAGCCGGATGTGTGGGAGCGTCAGCCAAAAGGCAGCCGTGCCTTGCAAATCGCCGTAGCCTATTCGCATCCGGAATGGCTTGTGCGTCAGTGGCTTAACGTATATGGCGAAGAGACGACGATTGCCATTTGCGAAGCCAACAACAGAACCCCGCATAGCGCTATCCGGGTCAATGCATGGAAAACGACGAAGGATCAAGTGCTGGACAAGCTGGCGGAAGAAGGGCTTGAAGGACAAGCGTCGTCTGTCAGTCCTCATGCTATTCTGATGGAAGGCGGACATGTAGCAGGCTCTCGCTTGTTCAAGGAAGGCTACTTCACGATCCAGGATGAGAGTTCCATGCTCGTAGCACCAGCTCTTGCTGCCCAACCAGGTATGCGTGTACTGGATGCTTGCGCGGCACCTGGTGGAAAAACAACGCACATAGCCGAAATGATGGAAAACCGCGGGGAAATCATAGCGAGTGACGTGCATCCGCACAAACGCGATCTGATTGCAAATGCAGCGAAAAGACTCGGGATTACGATCATCCAGCCAATCGTAAGTGATGCACTAGACCTGCCCGAAAAAGCGCTGGGAACTTTCGATCGAATCCTGCTGGATGCGCCATGCACCGGATTTGGCGTGATTCGTCGCAAGCCTGATCTGAAGTGGAACAAAACGCCGGAAGATGTCCGTGCGATTGCTCAGCTACAGTACGAACTGCTCAAAACATTGGCGCCGCTACTCGCAGAGGGTGGTGTCATGGTTTACAGCACATGTACGATTGAGCCAGCAGAAAACCAGGAGATTGTTCGCCGCTTTGTTGAAGAACACCCTGATTTCGTATTTGATGATACACTGGCACAAGACCTGCCTGAGGCTGTCAGAGGGCATGTCGATGAAACCGGAGCCTGCGTGCAAATTTTGCCTCACCATTTCGAGAGTGATGGATTCTTTATCGCGCGATTGAAACGAAGAGGATAAGGTAACGGATGTACAAACAAGGGGTGGCGCACCAACAGGTGGAAAATGCCACTCCTTTGCCTTTGTTTGCGCGCGCTTAGATTGGTTTACACTAGGAAAAGCGACGCATTTGTGAATCTGGATGTCAAAACCGTTTGAAGCGAGACGCCCCACGAGGTACAATGATAGAATGGATTTAGGCAAGCAATGATTTTGAGGATGTGGAGATAGAATGCCGTTAACGACATTTACTGGCGCAAAGCCGCTTATTTACAGTTTAACGCAAGATGAAATGAAAGAATGGCTGGTTAGTGCAGGCGACAAAGCATTTCGTGCGCAACAAATTTTTGACTGGCTATATGTAAAACGCGTCTCTTCTTTTGAAGAGATGAGCAATTTGTCCAAGGAGCTGCGCGAAAAGCTGGCTGATACATTCCGTATGGAGCCACTCAAGGAAATCACGCATCAGGAATCGCAGGATGGGACGATCAAGTTTTTGTTCCAGCTTGTCGATGGACATGCGATTGAGACAGTGATTATGCGTCATAACTACGGAAACAGCATTTGTGTTACGACACAGGTGGGGTGCCGTATTGGTTGTACGTTTTGTGCATCTACATTAGGTGGACTGAAGCGTAACCTGGATGCAGGTGAAATCGTCTCTCAAGTATTGACGGCACAACGCAGACTGGATGCGGAAGGTGAGCGTGTCAGTCACGTTGTCGTCATGGGGATCGGGGAGCCGTTCGAGAACTTCGAGAGCTTGATGGCGTTCTTGTCCGTCATCAACGATAACCGTGGATTGAATATCGGTGCTCGTCACATTACGGTTTCCACCAGTGGAATTGTACCGAAGATTTACGAGTTTGCTGAACGAGGCGGACAAGTGAACCTGGCGATTTCCCTGCACGCTCCAAACACAGAGCTGAGAAGCCAGCTGATGCCGATCAACCGTGGCTTTCCGCTTGCTAAGCTGATGGAGGCATGTCACCATTACATTAACAAGACAGGGCGTCGCATCAGCTTTGAGTACGGTCTATTCGGCGGGAAAAACGATCAGCCCGAGCATGCAGAGGAGCTGGCCGAACTCATTGGCGACATGCTTTGCCACGTGAATCTGATCCCGGTAAACTACGTGCCAGAGCGTGATTATGTACGCACGCCACGTAATGAGATTTTTCAGTTCAAACGCATTTTAGAGGAAAAAGGAATCAATGTGACCATCAGACGCGAGCAAGGCAGTGACATTGCTGCTGCTTGTGGACAATTGAGGGCACAACACGCTAAAGAAACCGTGGGGTGATGCCATGGAAATCGCGATGAAATCCCATGTTGGTCGGGTTCGTCAGGTTAACGAGGACTATTATGCCTGTGTGACCGATTTAAACGGACGCGTGCTCGCCATTGTAGCAGATGGTATGGGTGGCCATCAGGCTGGTGATATTGCCAGTCGCCTAGCTGTTGAGCGAATAGTGAAAGAACTGCGTCACCTAGATGGGGACCTCGAAGCAGAGGATGTGCGTGAGCAATTGATGAACGCCGTTCTGCTTGCGAATAAAGAAGTCTATGAATATGCGCTTGAACATCCGGAGTGCAGTGGCATGGGCACAACCGTAGTTGCTGCCTTGTTCGACCAATCCTCCGTGATTACCGCGCATATCGGTGACAGCCGTCTGTATTTTTACAACCAAGACGGACTGGTCATGAAAACAGAAGACCATTCCCTTGTCAATGAGCTGATGAAAAGTGGACAGATTACAGCCGAGGAGGCGTCTGTCCACCCTCACCGCAATGTTATTATGCGTTCACTCGGGACAGAACCGGATGTACTCATTGATCTTGGGCAGTTTGAATGGTCAGAGGGTGATATCGTCTTGATTTGCTCAGATGGATTGAGCAACAAGGTCAGTCATCCTTCCTTGGAAGAAAAGTTGCAGAAACAGATATCGTTACAAGCGAAGGTGGACGGTTTGGTGCAGGAAGCACTGGATGCTGGTGGGGAAGATAACATAACGCTGGTTGCCGTACGAAATACGCTTGATGCCGGTCAGAAAGAGGGGTGAGAGAGATGGAAGGTCAACGACTGGGAGGACGATACCAAATAGAATCCCGCGTCGGTGGGGGCGGTATGGCCATTGTATATAAGGCCAAAGATTTAATTTTGAATCGTCCAGTGGCAGTTAAAGTACTGCGTTCACAGTTTGGTACGGACGAAGATTTCGTAAATCGTTTTCGACGTGAAGCGCAGGCGGTGGCGAGCTTATCTCACCCCAATGTGGTTGGGGTGTATGATGTCGGTCAGGATGGCGATACCCATTACATGGTGATGGAGTACATAGAAGGCTATACGTTGAAAGAGGTCATCATTCAACGTGGTGCGCTGCCGGTAGAAGAGGCAGTGCGGATCGCCGAGCAAATTTGCGATGCACTCGATCATGCGCATCAAAACCAGATCATTCATCGAGATATTAAGCCGCATAACATTATGATTGGAAAAAATGGTCGGGTGAAGGTTACGGATTTCGGGATTGCGCGAGCCGTTACTTCAGCAACGATTACGCATACGAATGCGATGCTTGGCTCTGTCCATTATTTTTCGCCAGAGCAGGCGCGCGGTGGGATTACTGGGGAAAAATCCGATATTTACTCGCTGGGGATCGTCTTGTACGAAATGGTGACGGGTGAACTGCCGTTTTCCGGGGACTCGCCTATATCAGTGGCGCTCAAGCATTTGCAGGAGCCGCTTCCAGAGCCGCGCCAAGTCAATCCGGCTATCCCGCAGAGTGTGGAAAATGTCATTTTGAAGGCGCTGGTAAAGGATCCATTTCTCAGATACGCATCCGCGAGTGAAATGCTAGAAGATTTGGAGACCTGCCTGTTCCCAGAACGATTAAACGAAGAAAAGCTGACGTTCCCGGTGGATGAAGAAATGACGCGTGTGGTGCCGATCATCACACCTGACATGCTCGAAGGCCATACCAATGGCAAAACCGGAGGAGCGGGGCGTAGCCGCTATGAGCAGCGTGCAGAAGAAGAGGATGCCAAACCAGCCAAGAAACAATGGTGGGTCAAAGCCCTGTTCTGGGTAGGCGGTATCGGACTGTTTTTCGTACTGGCATTCTTCGGATTTAACTTACTGTTGAATCTGTTCCCGTCTGTTCCAGAGGCACAGGTGCCTCATGTGGAAGGGATCGAAGTGACGCTTGCTGAGAAAAAGATTCAGGATGCCAAACTTGTTGCCCGTATCGTCGAAGAAGCCAATGATACGATAGAAAAGGGAATGGTGATACGCCAGGACCCTGCACCTCCCATGCGGTTAAAGGAAAATTCCGTTGTGACCTTGTTTGTAAGCAAAGGACAACAAGAGATCAACATGCCAAATCTGGTTACGTTGCCGCGAGCAACAGCAGAGGAAGCATTGAAAAGCAATGGCTTTAAACTGGAGAATGTCACTTTCGTAGAGGAAGAGGACGACAAGGCTGAGGTAGGGACGGTTATCAAGCAGTCTCCAGCCGCAAATGAAAAGGTCTTCCCGACCAAAACGAATGTGACGGTCACGATCAGTAAAGGGAAAACCTTCGTGAAAATGCCGGATGTCCGGAATAAATCCGTAGAGGTTGCGCAAGTAGAATTGTTCAAAAAAGGGCTGGCTGTCGGGAAAATCACCGAGGTACCTTCTTATACGACTGACAAACCAGGTATTGTTCTCAGCACTCACCCTTACGATCCGGGAATGGAAGTGCAAAAGGATGTAGCGATTCCGCTTGAGGTCAGCAATGGCCAATATCCGCAGGACGCCAAGCTGGCAAACGTTCCGGTTTATGTAGAGGTTGTACCTGGTGAACCACTGGAAGTGAAAATTGAAGTGACAGATGCTCGTGGAGAGGCAAAAGTTTTCCAGACGGAGACGATCACCGAAAATAAAGAGTACGATGTACCAATCGTCTTGGCGCCACAGAAGGACTCGGTAGTCAAGGTCTTTGTGAAACGATCAACTGATCAAGGCTTCAATGAATACCAGACGATTCCAGTTTCCTATAACAGCTTGCCATAGTGTAGTGGAGGGACATGAATGCCAGAAGGACGGATTGTGAAAGCGCTCAGCGGTTTCTATTATGTAGCCGACGAAGGGCGAATCTACAGTTGCCGTGCACGAGGGCTCTTCAAGAAAAAAGATGCAAAAGTAAACCCACTGGTTGGGGATTGGGTCGTCTACGATGTGATCAATGAGGAAGAAGGCTATATCATGGAGGTGGGCGAACGGACGAATGAGTTGGTTCGTCCGCCCATTTCCAATGTGGATCAGGCGGTACTCGTCTTTTCGATGTACAAGCCGATGTTTAGCCCGTTGCTGCTGGACAAGTTCCTGACGCACACGGAGCATGCAGGGATTGATTCCGTGATTGTCTTATCCAAAGCCGATCAAGTGTCGGAAGAAGAGGTCACCGAAATCGTGAAGAAGTATGAAGCGATCGGGTACCGCGTGATTCCGACCTCAACGGTGGATGAACGCGGTGTAGAGGACGTGCGTGAGATTTTGCGCGACCGTATTTCGGTTTTCGCCGGTCAGTCAGGTGTGGGTAAATCCTCCCTGATCAACATGCTGTTTCCGGGTGTCAGCTTGCAGACAGGAGATGTCAGCCAAAAGCTCGGACGCGGAAAGCATACAACGCGTCATGTCGAGCTGATTCCGCTTGCGGGCGGCGGCTATGTGGCAGACACACCGGGCTTCAGTTCATTGGAATTTATCGATTTCTCCGAGCTTGACCTGGCGGAATCCTTCCTGGACTTTGCCGATCGCAGCTCGGAATGCAAGTTCCGTGGCTGTCTTCACGTAAGCGAGCCAGCTTGTGCCGTGCAGGCCGCGCTGGAGGCTGGAGAAATCAGTGAACAGCGCTACGAGCACTACAAGCAATTCCGCGAAGAGCTAAAAGAATACCAACGGAGGAACAAACCATGGTAAAAATCGCACCTTCTATCCTATCTGCTGATTTTGCCCGTCTGGGTGAAGAAATTCTCGATGTCGAGAAGGGAGGAGCAGACTGGATTCACGTGGATGTGATGGATGGACACTTCGTTCCAAACATTACGATCGGTCCTCTGATTGTGGAAGCGATTCGTCCAGTGACCAAGCTGCCACTCGATGTGCACTTGATGATTGAGGAGCCAGATCGCTACATTCCGCAATTCGCGAAAAGTGGAGCAGACTGGATTACTGTTCATCAGGAAGCATGTCGTCATCTGCATCGCACGCTGTACTTGATCAAGGAGCAAGGTGTGAAAGCGGGAGTGGTATTGAACCCGGCTACACCGATTTCCACGATCGAGCCAGTCCTTGCTGATTTGGATATGGTTCTCCTCATGACAGTGAACCCTGGTTTTGGTGGACAAAAATTCATTCACAGCGTTGTGCCAAAGGTTGCCCAGTTGCGTCAAATGCTGAACGAGCGTGGCTTGGGGCATGTGGAAATCGAAATCGATGGTGGTGTCAACGCACAAACAGCACGTTTGTGCGAGGAAGCAGGAGCGACAGTCCTCGTTGCAGGAAGCGCGGTATTCAATCAGGAAAATCGCGGTCAAGCGATTGCTGCGATTCGTGGACAGTAAAAATAATGCTTAGAAGCTGTAAGCTGACGACGATATAATCGGCGTCAGCTTTTTTGTGCTTTCTTCTGTGAATAGTCCATTCGTAATCATCTGAATATTATAACTAATTATGTGATAAATCAATTAATAATAAAAATGTAAGTATAATTATCGTTCAAGCTACAAATAGGATGAAATCAAATTATTCCCACTCTAATAAGGATTTTTGGTGATATATGAGTAAAAGTTAATTAACAAAAATAAAACATTTTGGAAAATATTGCTTTTTAATAAATATAATGATTAAATCAAATTATCCAGATAGTGGTAAAAATCCTATCTGAGAGATACTGGCCAGTATCAAGTAATGTTGTTGCCCTCTAAAAAAAATCAGGAGTTGATAAAGTATGAAATCGTTATTGAAAAACAGTGTAGCGGTTCTCACCATTCTCTCCATCCTCCCATTTTCACAAACTGCCGTGCAGGCTGAACAAAAACATTCGGAGTCGATCTCGGCTTCTCAGGTAGACGTGCAAACGAAAAAATTGTCTATCGAAAAAGAAGGTACATTATCAGCGGCTGAACGAACATTCGTAGGAAAAGTAAAAGATAAGAAGGGTGTACACCGTCAAGGCGACTTGTATGTAGTCTCTCGTGGTGAAATGCCTACCTCTGGTTATAGTCTGAAGGTTGTTGGAACAGAGCAAGGATGGGAAATGCTCAAGGTTTATGTAGAGCTGACAAATCCTTCTCCAGAAGATATTACAATGCCAGCGGTGCACACACCTTATATCATTGTGCGTGCAAGCCTGCCGCCATACACAACAATGGTGTTTATGGATGCAAAAACAGATAAAGTGCTGTTCCAATAAACTGCTAAATGGATAAAGTAAAGAAGACCGGATGATTATATCCGGTCTTCTTTAGTCGGAACATGCTGTTGTAGGCGCCAATCTGATAAAAATACCCCCTTAGATTCGTCGGAAAACGGGTGGTTTTTCCAATAAATCTAAGGGGGCTCATCGTAGAGCAGCTATTTTCTGTGTAAGATGAGTAGTAATTTAAGGCTGATCCGATGTTACATACGTACCGGCGATCAAATCATGGAGCGAGCGTTTATCCTGACGAACAGCAACCATGATGGCACTGACGATTATACCAATACCGAGTGTAATGACGTACACGATCCCTCCGACCAAATTGCGTAGCAGCATGGTTCCGATTCCTACAGGATCTCCATCGATTCGGGCGATGCGAATACCGGCAATTCGTTTGCCCACTGTATAGCCGTGCCAAAATACAGGTACAAGAAGGTTGTAAAGTGAAGTAATGATATTGGTAACAAGATTGTCTTCTGTATTGCCTGTAATGATATAGGTGATCAGTAGTAGCGGTAATCCAATAATGATTGCATCTAGCAGACCGGCACCGAGCCGGCGCCAAAATCCAACAGGATTGCTTGGCGATGTGAAGTTTGATTCCATGGTTCCCTCTCCTTGTTATTCGAATAGGTATATATATGTCTGCCCATTCGAAAATAGTGCAGATAAGGCTCCGTCGTTAAGTAGACGGAGCCTTAAATTTCCATAAAATTATACACCTGTAAATTTATTATGACAAGGTTAAAAACATCCGAAGCATGACGGCAATCCTGCCAGGTATGGCGTCAATGACGATATGCTCATGGGAAGCGTGGGCTCCATCACCAACAGGTCCCAAACCGTCAAGAGTTGGTGTTCCTGCATCTGCGGCGAAGTTTCCGTCGCTAGTTCCACCGACACCTTGCTCCGTCAATTCAAAACTTTCCAGACGTGCTTGCTCCTGCGCATGCAAGAATAGTTTCTCAGTACCAGCAGTTCGTTCCATAGGAGGCTTGGTGATTCCGCCTTCCACGAACAGCTTGGCTTCCGGATGGACAGGGGTCAGCTGACTCATCAATCGGGTAATACGCTCGCTTTCCTCGCGACTTTGGATACGCACATCAATTTCCGTCATGGCAAAGTCAGGCACGACGTTCGATGCACTTCCGCCTGTAATGGTACCGACAGATAAGGTTGTGCCCGCTTCATAATTCGTAAATGATTGAATAGCGAGGACGTGGTGAGCCAGCTCAGCAATTGCATTGACCCCCTTGGCGTGATCATTGCCCGCATGAGCAGCGCGGCCCGTTACTTTTAAAATGAAGTCTCCTCCGCCTTTACGGCTTGTTTTCAAAGAGCCATCTCCAGCGGCGGGCTCCAGTACCAATGCATATTTACTCCTTTTTGCTTCCTCTCTAATGAGCATTTCGGAGGAAACACTGCCAATCTCTTCGTCGGTATTCCAAAAAAAGACGAGCTTATTTTTGGGCGAAAGATTATGTTCCATCATGGCGCGCAGGGCAAAATAGCTAAACACAATTCCCGCTTTCATGTCGTATGTACCAGGTCCATAGAGTCGGCCATTTTCCTCGCGACAAGGCTCTACTGCTAGTGTTCCAACCTCTTTTACGGTATCGAAGTGACCGAGAATGAGGATTTGTTCGTCGCCGTCTCCATACTCCATTCGCAGCTGATTTCCGTATTGCTCTTGTGGCAAGCTTTCCACCCGACACCCCAATTGGCGAAAGCGTTCTGCAATCAGGCTGCCTAATCGATCGACAGCTTGCTTGTTATGGGTGGGTGTTTCCATCTCTACATATGTACGCAGTTCCTCGATAATTTCTGGGAGCTGCTGCTGAAAATAGGACGTCCAGTTTTTCTCCATGTCAGCCTCCTGTAATTCCTTTTACTAGCACTATAAGGCCTTGTGTGCTTTTCTGCCACAAAAATAAAGGTTTGTGCATAAAATTCAGTATATTCTGTATTTAAAATACAAGTAAAAAATGATTGAAATTGTTCAGATTATGAGTAAAATAATCATTGTGATGCATAAATATAAGTTTTCATGCAAATTAATGCTACGAATAGACTGCTTTATGCGTAAAAATCATAACAACGGGGGTTCATCATGAAGAACACAAAATCATTTATTTCTCTGGCACTTACTTCTATGCTTGCGGCAGTTGTGATCGCTGGATGCGGTACAGGCAATCAAACCGCAACAGGACAAGCACCTGCACCTTCCGCTGGCGACAAGAAAACATTGGTCATGGTTACTTCTGCTGACTATAAGCCGTATGAATATCACGATCTGAGCAGCGGAAAAGACGAGATTGTCGGCTTTGACATTGATATCGCGAAATACATTGCAAAAGAGCTTGGCTACGAACTGCAAATCAACGATATGAACTTTGACGGACTTATTCCCGCACTGCAAACGAATCGCGCGGACTTCGTTATGGCTGGCATGACGGCAACACCTGAGCGCGAGAAGAACGCTGATTTCTCCACCATCTATTACGATGCGAAAAATACGATCGTAGCAAAGAAAGACAGCAATCTGACCAAGCCTGAGCAATTGGCTGGCAAAAAAGTGGCGGTACAGCTCGGTTCTATTCAAGAAGGGGCAGCAAGGGAGCTTGCAAAGACCGTTTCCGGCTTGCAGATCACTTCGCTGAACAAGTTGCCTGAGATTGTTGAAGAAGTAAAAGCAGGCCGTGTAGATGCTGCCATTATTGAGGACACCGTAGCGAAAGGCTTCGTGGCAAACAATGATTCTCTGCAATTCACTACAATGGAAGAAAATGAAAAGAATGGCTCCGCTGTTGCGTTCCCAAAAGGATCGCCGCACGTACAAAAATTTAATGAAGTGATTAAAAAGATGCAAGAAAACGGAGAAATGGACAAGCTGATTCAAAAATGGTTCGGTCAATAATCTCTCCAGACAACGACGAATAACTGTATAAGCAGCAAGAGGGGAGAATGGGCATGAATTTGGATTTTGCACAAATCGTGCCCTATATTCCTTTCATATTGGAAGGGATAAAGGGCACGTTACTTGTTACTTTGATTTCGGTCGTATTAGGATTTTTCTGGGGCTCCATCCTCGCACTCATTAAAATTTCGAATGTGAAATTGCTAAACTGGCTCGCGGTTGCCTACACGTCTGTTTTCCGCGGGACACCTTTGATTTTGCAACTGACCTTTGTATATTTTGCAACGCCACAGCTTACTGGTTACAATATTTCACAACTGGAAGCAGCTGTATTGACGTTTACATTAAACTCAGGTGCATACATTTCCGAGACCATTCGTGGTGGAATTTTGGCGGTGGATAAAGGGCAGTGGGAAGCGGCCAAAGCGCTTGGAGTACCTTATCACCGGATGATGCTCGACATTATTTTGCCGCAGGCTGTCAAAAATATCTTGCCTGCTCTTGTCAATGAAACGATTGCACTCTTGAAGGAATCCGCACTCGTTTCCACGATTGGTCTTGCAGACATCATGCAGAACGCGAATGTGGTCAAAGGCACCATCTTCCGCTATTTTGAGCCATACATGATGGCCGGTATCCTGTACTATGTCATGGTTATGATCCTGACTTGGGTAGCTCGTGTACTGGAACGGAGGATGAGACTCAGTGATTAAAATTGATAACATTACGAAGTCTTTTGG
This sequence comes from Brevibacillus brevis NBRC 100599, assembly GCF_000010165.1. Taxonomy (NCBI): domain Bacteria; kingdom Bacillati; phylum Bacillota; class Bacilli; order Caryophanales; family Paenibacillaceae; genus Brevibacillus; species Brevibacillus brevis. The sequence goes on along the minus strand of NC_012491.1, from coordinate 3,898,772 downwards.
ACAACTGAATGTTTTGAAGGGCATCACGACGAATATCGGTAAAGGGGAGGTTGTCGCCATCATTGGTCCATCTGGATCGGGGAAGTCAACGCTATTGCGCTGCATTAACCTGATGGAGACACCAACGACAGGTACTATTACGATCAACGGCCAGGAAATCACCGCGCCAAAAGCGGACGTGATGGGCATTCGCCAACAAATCGGGATGGTTTTCCAGCATTTTCACCTGTTTCCGCATATGACGGTGTTGAAAAACTTGACCTATGCTCCGATGAAAGTAAAAGGCATGTCTGCGGCTGAAGCGGAACAGAAGGCGCGCGAGCTATTGGCACGTGTAGGGCTGGCAGATAAAGCGGATGCCTTTCCTTCGCGCTTGTCAGGCGGTCAAAAGCAGCGTGTAGCCATTGCCCGTTCGCTTGTGATGGAGCCGCAAATCATGCTCTTTGACGAGCCGACCTCTGCTCTTGACCCTGAGATGGTCAAGGAGGTTTTGGAGGTTATGAAGGGGCTGGCTGATAGCGGAATGACTATGGCAATCGTCACGCATGAAATGCGCTTTGCCGAAGAGGTGTCAGACCGTATTTTATTCCTCGATGATGGTCGTCTCTTGGAGGATACGCCACCAGAAGAGTTTTTCCAAAAGCCAAGAAGTGAACGTGCCCAGCAGTTTTTGGAGAAAGTTCGGTAATACAACTAGCCGCAGTGCCGATGAGGCAGCGGCTTTTTTCTTTGACACGAGCATAGACTTGGGCTAGAATCAGAAACATTATCGGTGTAAAAGAAATTTTATTTATTCTATTTTGAGGAGTGACTATATTGGATCGTCAACGGTTGGTCATTTTGTTGGAAATGGCGATGATGGCGGCTCTTGCAATTGTGTTTAGTCAGATCAAGGTTTTCGAAATGCCACAGGGTGGCTCTGTGTCCCTTGTGATGGTGCCAATCGCATTGATTGCTGTTCGCCGTGGACTCGCTGCTGGTGTCGTGACAGGGCTTGTTGTCGGATTTCTTCAATTGCTCTTGGGCAGTACAGTTGTTCATCCGGTTCAGCTTTTGCTGGATTATCCGCTTGCTTTTGGTGCGCTGGGTCTCGCTGGGCTTTTTCGTCTGTCTGGCTACGAAGGAACGAAGCAACGAATCATGGTACTGTGGAGCGGCTTGTTCATCGGCGTGATTGCGCGATTTGTCTGCCATTTTCTATCGGGGATTATCTGGTTTGGCAGCTATGCGCCAGAAGGTGTACCAGTCTGGCAATATTCCCTCATTTATAACATCACGTATCTGCTGCCAGAAATGATTATCGCGGGAGTCGTTCTGACAGTTGTGCTTAGTAGTGCATCACAGCTGCTGCTCCCCGCACGCGATCGAGTTGTATAAAAAAGGAAAAAATCGGTATCATGTACAAACTATCCACATAATGTAATCAGGCAGCGAGTTACCGTTGCCTGATTTTTTACTTCTTAGGCATCTACTTTTTTCATGTGGCAGGATACATGTTTATCCGACAGCAGAATATGATGTAATATGCACGTTTTTGAGAACACCTAAAGGAGGTGCTTAAGCGAAATGGGATTGCGCTCCTATCGCCTGCGACAGGGGGGCGCCTTGCGACGTGTTCTCGGGGTTGCGTTGGCTGTCGGGGGAATCACCATCTTCCTGTATTGGGCACCTCCGTGGGTTTGGTATAGCCTATTGGCATTAGCACTCATAGGGGCCGGCGTGTATTTGTATCGTGTGTAGTAATTTCGGTGAGGAGGGGTAGCATGCGGTTTTACACCATCAAGTTGCCGAAGTTCCTGGGTGGCATGATTCGGGGCATCATCGAGGCGTTCAACAAGAAAAAGTGAAGCTTCGGCCCCGAGCCTCCCTTTGGGAGAAGAGTGGAGAAACGGGAGAAATGCAAAAAAGCACCTCGAGGGTGCTTTTTTTCGCATAGCTGAAATCAACTATACGCGAGTTACGAGACCGGATTTCAGTGCTCGAGTACTTACATAAACGCGCTTCGGTTTTCCATTTACGAGAATGCGCACTTTTTGTACGTTGACACCCCAGGTGCGGCGAGTTGCGCGCATGGAGTGGGAGCGAGCGTTTCCAGCTTTAGCAGATTTACCTGTTACAAAGCAACGACGTGCCATTAAGATCCACCTCCCTTGTTACATCTAAACGGGATTTCCTTTGTGGGAAATACAAATACTCGACTATATTAGCACACCATTGCTGTCAATTGCAATACTTGACAAGATGATTTCCCCCGTCTTTCTCGTAGGGTTGATAGGATCGACAAAACGCTTCATTTCTATTAAGTGTTAGTGTAGAATTGTAAGGAAGCATGGTTACGCTTACCTATGACGGTCAAGCTGTTTTAACAGAGGAGGAGTCCTTGCATGACAGTGGAAATGAATACATCGCTAGGAAAGATCGATGTTACCGAAGACGTGATCGCACGGATTGCTGGAGGCGCGGCCATGGAAGTTTTTGGACTTGTGGGCATGGCTTCTCGCAAAGCGTTGAAAGATGGAATCGCTGAGTTGTTAGGAAGAGACAACCTGAGCAAAGGTGTCGTCGTTCATAACACAAATGGCGAAGTAGTTTTGGACATGCACATTATCGTCAGCTATGGCGTGAAAATTTCCGAGGTGGCAGGCAACGTTCAACGCCGTGTTCGATATACCTTGGAGCAAACGGTAGGCATTGATGTGACTGCTGTTAATATTTTTGTGCAGGGAGTTCGTACAGACAGGGATATGTAAGGAGGAACATCAGTTGGTACATACGCGTCTAGATGGCGTGCTGTTTAGCCGGATGGTTTACCTGGGGGCGAACCTTTTATCCGACAACGTCAGAGTAGTGGATGGATTAAACGTCTTTCCTGTGCCGGATGGCGATACGGGGACAAACATGAATTTGACTTTCTCTTCCGGTGTGGAGGAGCTAACTCGAAAAGAATCCCCCCGAATCACTGAATCGGCAGCTGCTTTGGCAAAAGGTCTGTTAATGGGCGCGCGCGGTAACTCCGGCGTGATTTTGTCCCAGTTATTCCGTGGCTTCAGCAAATCAGTCAATGGAAAAGATGAGGTTAACGCCCGTCAGTTTGCCGATGCCTTGAAAGCTGGTGTTGACTCTGCGTATCAAGCAGTGATGAAGCCGGTAGAAGGCACGATTTTGACTGTTGCCCGTGAAGCGGCGGAGATGGCTGTGCGTGCAGCGCGCACGTCAGATGATATTATCTCTGTCATGGAAAAAACATACGAGCAGGCACTAACTACGCTATTGCGTACGCCGGAAATGCTGCCTGTTCTAAAAGAAGTGGGCGTAGTCGACTCAGGTGGACAAGGTCTCTTGTTTATTTATGAAGGGTTTTTGCGAGCATTGCGCGGGGAGGAGCTATCTGCTGATCGTGAGCGTTCGGTACCTAAAATGGGTCAGCAAGAGCTGGACAAGCTCATTTCGGAGCAGCATAATGCGCAAATCCACATGAAAACGGAAGACATCACGTACGGGTACTGTACGGAGTTTATGGTTCATGTCGCGCATAGCACCGAGCCGAACAAAAAAACGTTCTCAGAAGCGCTGTTCCGCAACCATCTGGATACGATGGGCGATTCACTGCTCGTCGTCTCTGATGATGAAGTGGTCAAGGTACATATTCATGCAGAGCATCCGGGAAGCGTACTGCAATACGCTCAGCAATTCGGTAGCCTGCATCGATTGAAGATAGAAAACATGCGCGAGCAGCATGCGAACATTCTCAAAGCGGAAGAGAGCAAAGGACAGGCGAAGCCAGAAACAGCTGCTCAACCTGTTGCAGACCTGCTTCCTTACGGATTGGTCGCGGTAGCTGCTGGTGAGGGGATCGCTACGATTCTGCGCAGCATGGGTGTGCATGTGGTAGTAGAGGGCGGCCAAACGATGAACCCGAGCACAGAGGACTTCATGAAGGCCGTCGCGGGTCTAAATGCCCAGCACATCATCATCCTGCCAAACAACAGCAATATCATCATGGCAGCACAGCAGGCATCCGAGCTCGCTGAAGTTCCTGTTTCTGTCATACCGACGAAGAGCATTCCGCAGGGATTGGCAGCACTGATCAGCTTCCGCGTGGATGTTGAACCAGAAGCGAACGTGCAAGCGATGACGAAGGCGATTGCTCAGGTGAAAACAGGGATGGTGACCCACGCGGTTCGCGACACACAAATGGGTGAGGTACAAATCAAAGAAGGCGATTTTATCGGCATGGCTGAGAAAGAAATTGTCACAGCAGGTCCTGACTTGTTAGCTTGCGCCACGACGCTGCTCTTGGGAATGGTGGATGAAGACTCCGAAATCATTACGATATTCTTAGGAGAAGATGCGACAGAAGATCAGGCTCATGCTTTGGAAAAAGCATTGTCCGATCCATTCCCGGATGTGGAAGTTGAGATCCAGGCAGGCGGTCAACCGTTGTATCCATTCATTTTTTCTGTCGAGTAAAAGCCAATTTTTTGAACACGAATGAATAGGGAGAGGAGCGATCGAGAATGCCAATTGTGATTCTTACCGACAGTGCGTCTGATATCGATGCAGCTGTCAGGCAGTCATTGGGGATCGTGGCCGTCCCGTTGAAAATCATGTTTGGGGCGGAAACGTATGTGGACGCAGTCACTATCTCGTCTTCGGAGTTTTTCGATAAGCTGAAGCAATCGAGCGTGATGCCGACGACCTCGCAGCCGTCTCCGCTTGAATTTGCCGAAGCGTACAAAGCGATCCATGAGAAATATGGCAAGGACGTGCAAATCATTGCCATACTTTTATCTGGTTCCTTATCGGGGACCTATCAATCAGCGATGATCGCCAAGTCGATGTTGGACGAAAATATCGACATTACGGTGATCGATTCTCGCAAAGCTTCGTTTGTTCATGGAATGATCTGTGTGGAGGCTGCCAAAGCCGCTCAAGCAGGCAAAAACAAGGAACAAATTCTGGATCAGATTGATCGTTATTTGGATGAGGTGCAGGTATACTTTATTGTGGATACGCTGGAGTTCCTGCAAAAAGGCGGTCGGATCGGCAAAGCATCTGCCGTCATCGGTTCGCTCTTGAATATCAAGCCGATTTTGACGCTGGATCCTGCCGGATACGTGTCTGCTTTTGACAAGGTACGAGGGACGAAGAAAGCTCTGAATCGCGTATTTGAAGCGTTGCAGGAATACGCGCAAGGCGAGCCTGTGAAAATCGCTGTACTGCACAGCAGTGTTCCAGATCAAGCGGCTGAGCTCTTGGAACGACTCAAGCAAGAGTTTTCGGTAACGGACTCTTGGTTGGAAGAGATTGGTCCCGTGATCGGTACGCATACAGGTCCAGGTCTACTCGGGATCGTCATGGTAAAAAATCAGTAAGGCATATATGATATGGAGAGGAGCTTCCCTGAGGCAGGGGGCTTCTTTTTTTCATAGTCATGAAAAATAAGGGAGAGGTTTTGGTGAATAAGGATGAATTCCTTATTGAGTTGGAGGATATTGTGTATGACTCTCTATTTATTGGGGGCCATAAAGATGATTTGAATAAAGAAATTTCTGCTAATAGGTGGTCTATTTCTTTAAGTATGCAGTTAGCTAGTCAGTTCACAGTTTTTGATTTCATGAACTTTTTTCGTAAAGTAATAGAGAATAGACAACAGCAAATTTTAAAATCAAATAGTGATCATGGAATGCTGTTATATGTTTGGTTCGATTGGCAGGCTTCACAACTAAGATTTAATCTTATCTCTCAGATTCATGAAAGACTCCCTTTTAGCGGAAAAATTGAAATCCTTGATGAGCTTGAACCAATCATTAACGAGTTTATTCACTTCCCTTATCATGATGGAATTCCAATAGGAGAAGCTGCAAACGAAGGAAATGATGTTCAAGCAGATTTCGTCCGAGAACCAGAGCCAGTAAAGGTATTCCTAACTTCACTTCCAAAGAAATAAAACATGCTGGTCGTGGGCTTCCTTTTTTCACTGGGAGTTTTTTCATTTATCCTGATTTGTCCGCATGTTGTCTGCGTAAATCGATTTTGATTGCCTTACGTACAGTTTCCTCTGTAGCGCTTTCAAAGGCTGTAGGATACAATGAAAGTGAATCTTGTTGAACCCCTTGTGATTCAGGAGGAGAACCGGTTGAAGTACAAAAGCGTATTTGATATTATCGGTCCAATCATGGTTGGGCCATCTAGCTCCCATACGGCTGGTGCAGCTCGTATCGGTCGTGTAGCTCGCAAGCTGTTTGGCAGAATGCCTTTGCGAGCAGAAATTGTTTTTTACGGCTCATTTGCAAAAACGTATCAAGGACATGGTTCTGATGTGGCGACAGTGGCAGGAATTCTTGACTTTGACACGTCGGATTTGCGTCTGAAAAATTCGCTGGTGATTGCAGAAAAAGCTGGCATGCAAGTGGAGTTGTCCACTTCTGATGTTTTGACAGAGCACCCGAACACGGCGCGGATCAAGCTGTCTGATGATGAGCATCAGATCGAAATCGTGGGTGTTTCCATTGGTGGCGGGAAGATCGAAGTGTTGGAAGTGAACGGGTTTTCCTTTCAGTTGGGCTTCGATACACCGACGCTCTTGGTTTTACATGAAGATCGCTTTGGGATGATTGCGGCTGTGGCAAAGGTACTGACGCAGCACAACATTAATGTGGGATTCATGGAAGTGTCTCGACACACACGAGGTTCGCGTGCTTTGATGGCAATCGAAACAGATTCGACGATCTCCCCGGAAGTTCTGGAGGAAATTCGTCAAATCCCCCATATCTTTGACGTATCCCTGCTCGCATTGAACTAAGCAAAAGGACGAGCAGGATAAGAGGAGTGAACAACCAGATGTTTCGTAATGTGGCTGAACTAGTTGAGTTGGCCGAATCCCAGGGGAAGAAGATCTCCGAGGTGATGATTGAAGCAGAAATGGAAGTGTCCCAGCGCAGTCGGGATGCCATTATGCAAGATATGTACGCCAACCTCGATGTGATGGAAAAAGCAGTGCGTCGCGGGCTTACCGAAGATATTCGCTCGCATAGCGGATTGACGGGCGGCGATGCGAAGAAGCTGCAAACATATATGGAGACCAAGACATTTTTGTCCGGTCCTACACTTTTGAATGCTGTCTCGATGTCCGTGGCGGTGAACGAAGTAAACGCAGCAATGGGCACGATTGTCGCAACACCTACAGCAGGAGCATGCGGCATTGTACCAGGGACGTTGTTTGCCGTATCTGACAAGCTTCAGCCGACCCGTGAGGAAATGGTCAACTATTTGTTCACGGCAGGCGCTATTGGGTATTGCATTGCCAATAACGCTTTCATTTCGGGTGCTGCGGGTGGTTGCCAGGCGGAGGTAGGCTCTGCAACAGCCATGGCTGCTGCGGCGATTGTAGAAATGGCTGGTGGTACGCCTGAGGAATCTGCTCAAGCAGTGGCGATCGCATTGAAAAATATGCTCGGTCTGGTCTGTGACCCCGTAGCCGGACTGGTTGAAGTACCATGTGTGAAACGAAATGCGATGGGAGCAGCGATTGCGACGGTAGCCGCAGATATGGCAATGGCAGGCATAAAGAGCGTGATCCCGACAGATGAAGTCATCGAGGCCATGTACCGAATCGGCTGCGCCATGCCGACTACGCTGAAGGAAACCGCACAGGGTGGTCTTGCTGCTACGCAAACGGGCCGCATGATCGAAGCCAAAGTGTTCGGCGTACGGATGGAGAAGTAAGATGGCTGGTGCATATCAATCGCCCGTCTCCCTTTTGCACGGGGTAGGGGAAGAGCGGGCGAAGGCATTTGCAGGACTGGGAATCAACAGCATTGGTGATTTGCTGGAGTATTTCCCGTCTCGCTATGAAGATTACCGTGTGCGCGATTTGACAGAAGTAAAAGACGGAGAGAGGGTCACGCTGGCAGGTACGGTGTACGGCGAACCCTCTGTTCGTTTTTATGGAAAAAGAAAATCACGATTGTCCGTCAAGGTTGTCATGGACCGTGTCGTGGTGACGGCTGTCTGGTTCAATCAGACGTTTGTCAAAAGCAGGCTGTCGCCAGGCAAGGAAATACTCGTTACAGGAAAATGGGACAAGCACAAGCTGCAGATAACTGTGAGCGAAATGACAGAGGTAGACTCCGAACGTGCGACAAAACGAGGCGAGCTCGCCCCTGTCTATCCACTTGGCGGCGATGTGACGCATACACTGCTGCGCAAAACCATTCAACTGGCGTTGCGCCAGTACGGAAAGGAAATTCCTGAAATCCTTCCTGCGGATATCGTGGAGCGCTACCGATTGATGCCGCGGATTCATGCCTTTCATTCGATTCATTTTCCTGAAAATGCGGAAGATGGTCGTCAAGCGCGGCGGCGGATTATGTTCGAGGAACTTTTCTTATTCCAATTGAAAATGCAAACATTGCGCAAGATTAATCGGCAGCAAACGGAAGGCGTTGCACTGGCGATTCCAATGGAAGAGGTACGGGAATTTGTCAAAGGGTTGCCGTTTCCGTTGACAGATGCCCAGAAACGAGTCGTAAAAGAAATATTGGATGACATGCGGGCACCTCATGCGATGAATCGTTTGCTGCAAGGGGACGTAGGCTCGGGGAAAACCGTCGTAGCTGCCATTGCGCTGATTGCTGCGGTGAAAGCAGGTTATCAGGGAGCGCTGATGGTACCGACGGAGATTCTCGCCGAGCAGCATGTTCAGTCGTTGACGAAGCTCTTGTCCGATTACGGCATTCAGGTCGCGCTCTTGTCAGGCTCACTGACGGCGAAACGTAGACGCGAAGTCATCGGCTCTCTGCAAATGGGGTTAATCGATGTCGTAGTTGGTACCCATGCGCTCATTCAGGAGGATGTGTTTTTCTCCCGTCTTGGCCTCGTGATTACGGACGAGCAGCACCGATTTGGTGTGGAGCAACGGCGAATTTTACGGAATAAAGGCTTGTCGCCTGATGTCTTGTTTATGACTGCAACGCCAATTCCGAGAACACTGGCCATTACGGCATTTGGCGACATGGACGTCTCGACGATTGATCAAATGCCTGCGGGGCGCAAACCGATTGAGACGACATGGAAAAAGCATGATCAGTTTCCGGCTGTGCTGGAGCAAATGCGGGATGAGCTGCGCAAAGGACGACAGGCCTACGTTATTTGTCCGCTTATTGAGGAATCTGAAAAGCTCGACGTGCAAAATGCAATTGATGTACATGCTCAGCTCACACACATTTTCCCTGAATTCGGCGTAGGCTTGATGCATGGACGACTGCCAGCGAAGGAAAAGGATGCCGTCATGCAAGCCTTCCTTGCCGCAGAGCACGCTGTCCTGGTCAGTACAACGGTCGTAGAGGTCGGTGTGAATGTTCCGAATGCCACCTATATGGTGATTTATGATGCAGAGCGGTTTGGTCTTGCTCAGCTTCACCAATTGCGTGGGCGCGTAGGACGTGGCTCCGAACAGTCGTATTGCGTGTTGATCGCCGACCCGAAATCCGAGATCGGAAAAGAGCGGATGCGTGTCATGTGCGAGACGACGGATGGATTTGAGCTGTCGCAGCGCGATTTGGAATTGCGCGGACCGGGTGATTTTTTTGGAACCAAGCAGAGCGGCTTGCCAGAGTTTAAAGTCGCTGATTTATTAAGTGATTACAAAGCGCTGGAGGTAGCGAGACAGGAGACTGTCAAGCTGGTAGCAGAGGATTCTTTCTGGCGGGACGAAAAGTATCACTGGCTGCGTGACTATTTGAAGAATGAGGGCGTACTGGACGGTGTCGTCTTTGATTAAGAAAGACAGGCCTTCCCACTTCAAGGTGTGGGGAGGCTTTTTCTATTGTGGGGTGAAACCTTAAGCTGGCATTCGACGTCTATCCTCTGTAAGGTAAATTTTTCTAGGAAGCGAGGCGAGTTTTTTGTCTTTGCGAAAAATTCGGGGAATGAGTATGTCCATTGTGTTCGCATTGATTATTTTGACAGGATCCGACTTCGCGCAAGCAACTTCCACGGACAGTCGGATTGCTCAGACTGGCCCATCCCATACGACCAGCCAAACGACAAAGGAATGGAAGCAAAAGGAACTGCCTTACGACTACGCCGCGATGAAAGAAGACGTGGTCATTCAGCTAAACGATGCTCCACAGCTCCGCTCTCCTCGAAGAACGGTCGTGGGACCTGCACCACAGGCGTACACTCTCTTTTTTAAAGAAGCCGTGAACCGTGGAACGGTCGAAGCAGCTATCCGCAAAAATGCTCAGGAAGAGACCAAAAAAGAGAACTTGGGATTCGTGGAGCCGATTTTTACGTTTCACTGGGTGCACGATCGCCAACTGCAATTGCTGGCTACCCTTTCTGATACGCTTGCCAAAGACAGAAGCTGGACGGAGTATGTTGTAAACGTAGCAGGAGCGAAGACGGTAAAGGGAACCGTGTTTGACGATACGAACAATTTCTCGGCGGTGGTGTTTGCTCCGGCTCAGATATGGCGAGTCTCAGTCGATGGCAAGGTGAAAGAAAAAATGACGGACTTTGCCGTCAGGACTCCCATGGAGTTTATCGACTCTGAGGAACGGTATGTGTTGCTGGAGCGATTTACAGAATATTGTGAGTGCGATGCCCGTTTCCCCATGCTGTACTCGATTTATGACACACAGACAAAAGTACTGACGGCTTATCCAGTGGAGCTCACTGACAATTATAGCGGTGCAGGCGACTTCATGGCAGATCGTCGCGGCTTCTTTTTCGCTCATCCACCGAAAGGGACAGACGTACCGAAAAGTGAGTTTGCCATTCGTGTCAAGGTAGATGGATACGTACATGGAGCCAGCTTTAGCCATGATCGCAAGCATGTATTGATGGCAGTAGGCAAGACTGAACAGAAAAAAGATCTCGATCTGGTCGTGTACGATTTGGCGACTGGGAAAGAACGGCGCCTCCCAGGGGTTATCAAAGGATGGGTTCCAACAGATGAGATGAATGGGCAAGTCCAGCCCGTCCGTTTTATGGATGATGGACGTTACGCGACGTTTGAAATGAGAACAGAGGAAGATAGCTTTGAAGAGCTTCGTCAACGCTACGATTGGCAGTCAGGCAAAGTGATCAGCTGGAATCCACCCGTTCCCAAAGAAGCTTGGTCTGGCTATATCCAGTCGACAGATGGCGCCTATCAAATGTATTGGAATGCAGGGGTGTTTAAGGGCGACGTCAAACTGATGGAAATGAAGCCAGAAGCGATATGGATTCCAGGTACTCACCATTTGGTTTATATCGATTGGGAAAAAGCTGAGCAAGGAACAGAGTCTGTGTCGTCGCTCTTCCTGTTCGATGCCGATCGTAAGCAACAAGCTGTGCTGGTGAAGGGACTTCCAGCAAGTGTATCGATTTTGGGAGCGAGCAACGACGGCAAATGGTTGTATGTCACGACTCCGGACGCATTTGCCCCTTAGGCGCGTCATATTCCGTTGCCAGCATTGATAAAATGATCAGGGATTCGTAAGTATCGCCCGATTTCAGGCAATCGCGCAAGGTTCCCTCTATGTGAAACCCTTCCGATAGGTAAAGGCTGCGGGCGCGGTCGTTCGTTTCTTTTACATCGAGCCAGAGTCGATGGGCTTTTTGTCCGATGAATGCCCAATGTTTGATCTGACGCAGGATGTTGCGTCCGTAGCCCTCTCCCTTCACTGCGATTGTAATACGAATGAGCTCAATACTTTGATGAGGATTGGTCAGCCCGGCGATGATAACGTAGCCGACGGGGTGGCCTGTTTCTTTTTTTTCGGCGATCATATGGAGGATGTCCGGGTCGCCAAGAGCGTTGTGGTGCCGATCTTCGCTCCACGGAATAATGAACGGGGTATTCTCTGGTGCATTTTCTACTTCGCATACGAATGGAATGTCTGCCGGTGTCGTGCGGCGCAAGTGGATGGTCATGCGTGTATCTCCTTTTTCTTTAACATTGGCTTACCATGATCAGATTGCCGTCGGGATCGCGGAAGTTGAACCAGTGGCCATGCTGGATAGGAGTGACGACTTCAACTTCGCTCTCTTTGAGAAATGAATAAGAGGCTTCGATATCCTGTGTGTTGAAATGAAACAAGAGGGTATCATCTGTGATGCGATTCGGAAAGTTTTTGCTATCTAGAACGAGCGTCAGTCCGCTTTGTAAAGGAATGCAGTATATATGCCCGAACATAATTTCACCGTCTGCGGGAATGCCCAAGAGACGGCAGTACCAGTCGCGTGCGCGCTCGATGTCGCTGACGGCTACAAAAATAGCTCCGATTTGGGGGAGTAGAGGGGAAGTTGTTGTCATTGGGATAAAGCTCCTTTCCATAGTCGTTTTTACAAGATCGACCCGTCATAATCGTGCACGAAATGTCGGATCGCCCGATTTTGCATCTGCTATTCTAAGGGAGAAAGGGAGGTCATTACCATGGATTTGCTTGTGAAGCTGAATGAGGCTCTGGACTATATCGAAGACCATTTGACAAGCGAGATTGACTATAAAGAAATCGCCCAGGTGGCTTGCTGCTCCGAGTATCACTTCAAAAGGCTGTTTTCTTTTCTCGCTGGTGTTCCGCTATCCGAGTACATCCGGCGCCGACGCATTACGCTTGCAGCTTTTGAGCTTGCGGACAGCAACGAGCGTGTCATTGACATTGCGATCAAATACGGATACGGATCGGCTGATTCCTTTGCCAGAGCTTTTCAGAATGTGCATGGAGTCACTCCGACAGAAGCCAGACACATCGGCCATTCCTTGAAGGCTTATCCGCGAATGACCTTTCATCTATCCATTAAAGGAGGCAGTGCCATGAACTACCGTATGGAAGAAAAAGAGGCATTTCGCATTGTGGGTCTGAAAAAAAGAGTTCCGTTGATTTATCGTGGAGTCAATCCAGAGATTGCGGCCATGTGGGCTTCATTAGATATGGAGATGATTCAGCAACTAAAATCGCTATCCGATGTCGAACCACTTGGACTGATCAGTGCGTCCACGAACTTTTCAGAAGGTCGGCTGGAATATGACGAGCTCGATCACTATATCGGCGTAGCTACTACAAAAGGTTATCCAGACAATTGGGCAGTACTTGAAGTTCCTGCGTCCACCTGGGCGGTTTTCGAAGCAGTGGGTCCTTTTCCTGATACGCTGCAAGATATCTGGGCCCGGATTTATTCGGAATGGTTTTTATCCTCCGGTTATGAGCAGGCTGAGGGTCCTGAGATTTTGTGGAACGAAAGCAAAGACACTTCATCACCAACATTTCGAAGCGAAATTTGGATTCCTGTCGTGAAAAAGTAATCCCTTATTGGATTCGCTCTTGTTTGCGGAACCCCTACCGACGTGTGCTTGTCTGAAAAGAAATAATTACCAACTTTTTTTTGCGCGAGACAGGCATAAAAGCGAACGTTTGTTTGCTATAATAAGAACAAAGCAACAAGAGAACATAAGTTCTTATTTAGGGGATGATCGTGTGTCCAATGCGAACAAGCGGATCGTGTTTTTGATCGACATGCAGAGCTTTTATGCCAGTATCGAGAAAGGGGCCAATCCAGAGCTGCGAAACAAACCAATTGTCGTCGCGGGCGATCCAGAGCGGCGTAGCGGAGTCGTGCTGGCAGCGTGCCCGATTGCCAAGTCATACGGAGTGGTCGCTGCCGAAGCGCTGTGGCAGGCGCAGCAGAAGTGTCGCCAGCTCGTCGTTGTTCGTCCGCGCATGGAGATGTACATTCGCATCTCCATGCAAATCACTCGCATATTCGAGGCATTTACTGACAAGGTGGAGCCGTACTCGATCGATGAGCAGTTTCTCGACGTAACAGGCAGCGTCCACCTGTTTGGTGATCCGTTGCAGATGGCTGCACAGATTCGGCAGCGCGTTTGGATGGAGACGGGAATCAACTGTCGGGTAGGCATCGGAGAGAACAAGGTACTGGCCAAGATGGCCTGCGATAATTTCGCCAAGAAACGGGAAGAAGGCGTTTTTTGGCTCAAGCGGGAAACGTTAGCGGATACGCTCTGGAAGCTTCCGATTGAAAAGCTGTTCGGAGTAGGCTCACGCATGAAGCGGCATTTTCATCGAATGGGCGTCTATCAGATCGGACAGCTTGCAGATATGAGGCCAGCCATCCTCACCCGACATTGGGGAGTGAACGGGGAAGTGCTGTGGCGCACGGCTCACGGAATCGACGATTCACCCGTGGCTTTGGATTCCTATGATTCGCAAAAAGGGATCGGTCATCACATGACGTTGCCGCGGGATTACCATACAGCATCGGAAATCAAAGTGGTGCTTTTAGAGCTGTGCGAAGAAGTGTGTCGTCGGGCGCGGAAAAAGGAGCTGATGGGCTCCGTACTGTCTGTGGGCTGTCGTGGGGCCGATTTGGCTGCTGGAACGGGCTTTGGACGGCAGATGAAGCTCACGGAACAGACGAATGATGCCATGACTTTGTACGAAGCGGCTTGCTTTCTGTTTGACCGTCATTGGCAGGAAACGCCCGTCCGCAGTATCGGGGTCAATCTGGGGCAGCTTGTCCCTGACAACGTGGTGCAACTCAATCTGTTTACGGACAATCACAAGCGGCGTTCGTTGGCACAAGCCATGGATGATATCCGGAGCCGATACGGTCAGGACGCCATCCTGCGCGCCGCCTCTGTGTTGGAAGCGGGACAGGCGAAAGAGCGCGCGCGTAAGATCGGAGGACACTACAAGTGACGGAGCCGATGGTGTCTGACGAGCAGGAATTGATACGCCAGTATATTTTATTTGGCATTTTGTTTCGGGCAGTCATGGCCGATCTGGGGCAGATGCGGATTGTGCCGTTGAAGTTTTCTTATCAGATGATGTTCGATGAGCTCTCGCGGTGGGCGGAGCGGCAGCATCACCAGCTACGTCGCATCTTGCGGCAGAGAGGGTGCACGGTCGTCAGTTCACGACGTCAGGGACATATGTATGTCGTCCACTATCGACAACGCGGGTATGCGCGAGAAGCGATCTATACGATTGAGGTATTGCGGGCAGAGTGTCAGGAGCTCGTCCATTTGTGGACCCGATATGAACAGCGAGGAGAGAGCAAGCAATGAGGGAAAAACGCGTGTCCAAAAAGGAAAATGTATTCGTGGCCAGTCGGTTTGTGCTGCCGGAGCATCGGGAAATGTATTTGCGCATCAAGGAAGAAGAGCGCCGCTATGTACCACCCGAGCTGGATCAGGAGCAGCTCAGCGCCTTGAGCGAACTGGTATGGCAGGCGTTCCAGACAGAGAGCATCCTGACGTTGACCTATTATGACGGGCGAGAGCCGCGCCGCCTGTCTGCCCACATTATCCATATTGATCAAGCGGCGAGACGCCTCAAGCTTCGGGCTGGCTCCGATATTCACTGGGTTCCTTTTGCCCGACTGCTGCATGTGGAGCTGGCAGCGAGCTTCTAAATCGAGGAAATACAGGTACATGATGGGCAAGGCATGAGAATTACTCAAGAAATCGGCAAAAATAGGCCCCTTTTTCAAAAGCAAGCGGCAAAAAACAGCGTGCCGCGTTGAAACGGTGTGTGCGAGGAAGATGTGAGATTCCTGAAACGAAAAGCGGTCAAAAACAGCCGTTTTTCGTGTTTTTTTGGCTTACACGGATTTTGCCAGAAGGGAGGTTTCCCTGTATTGTTAGATTATCTTTTGAAGCATATATTTGACGGATAGAACAAAGGAGATTTAACATGCTAGCACAAGAAATGGGTGTCATATTCACCAAGCACGCCGATCAGATTACTTCCAAGCGTTGGGGAGAATTCATGCAACAATTGGAGGAAAAAGGCCTGTACGTGCTCATTGAGACAGACACGATCGGAAGAGTGATGAGTCCATTGGGCGGATTGATGCCCATGCCGTGTAAAAGTGAGACGCTCCATATTGTGACAGCTAATGAGCTGGAGCAGCGTGGCTTGCCGCTCGGTCACCACATCGTAACGAAAGCGAAAGAAAAAGTAGTCCAACCATAATCGAAAAAAACAACGTAACCTTTCCTGTAGGAGCAAGCTTCCAAGTCGGAAAGGTTTTTTTGTGTGAAAAACGCCTCGACGTTTTTCATAAAGGTGGACATCAGTATCAGTGACAAAACCCGCTAGGAAAGTCAGCCGAAGCGGGTTTTGTTTAGGTATGGGCGCAAACTTCGTTCAGTTGTCTGCTTTTTTAGTCGCAGGGACGTGACGGAATAGCTTAGTCATGCACACCCACGCGATGAGTGGGCCAATTCCGATACACAGAATCAACCAGTTCAGTGTAAGAGGAGAGACGCTCAAGGACGTTACTAGCAGAAAGATCAAAATCCCCACCAGCCGACCAACGTCCAGAGCAAACTCTCGGAGCACGACATACTCGACCCGGTTGCGTGCGCTCTCTTCGTTCGTGCCAATCAGATCAAAAATCGTGGAGAGCATGGGCACAGAAAACAGCGGATAAGCGATGGACACGGCAATCCCGAAAATAAGCAGAGTCGTAAAGCTCACCTGCCAAAAAAATACGAAGAGAATCCCCCACATGATGACAGAGCCAGTGAGCATTCCCCACTTGCGAAAGCGAGGAGAGAACCATTTGGCGATCAGAAAGTAGCTCACAAGTCCGACGGCAGATGTAGTCAACCAGTAGTTGCCGAGTGTCATCTCGCTTCTCGTGGAAATGTAGACGAGTAGACCGATCACAAAGCCGAATACACCTTCACGCAGTCCTTGACCAGCCAAAGCCCCTGCCGCCCAGCGCCACTCGGGCTCCTCTCGCAAACAACGTAAGGAAAAGCTCCAGGAATACGTCCCTTCCGATTGACGTTTTTTAAGAAAAAAGCTGATGAACACACCGACGACAAATAGGGCAAGAGAGATCCCGAAAATAAGGGAGTAGCCGCTGTTGCCCGGAAGCCGCGTAATGAGCAAGCCCGATATCCATGGAGCGAGCATGCCGCCAATGGAAGCAAGCAACCCTGCCCAACCGTTGAAAAGGTCGCGGTTATCGGCATTCGTGATTTCGAAGTACACCACATTAAACGAAAGCCAGAAAAACCCACTCGCTATACCCTGAACGAGCCCAAGCGGTACGGCATAAGAGACAGCTTTGGGACCTGCCAGAAGAACAAGCAAATAAAAAAGGGCAGAAACGGCCATTCCGGCACGCAGGACATTCATTTTGTTCAGACGCTTCACGTACCAGCCCGCAAGCCAGAAGGTCAGAGCACCCGCAAGATGAGCGGCAAAAGTAAACCAAGCGATCGGCGCAAATTGACTTTTTACCTTCCACAAATAGACGTTTACAAACGTGCCAGAAAGGGAGCCAGCGGCAATAAATACGGCGTTGACCAGGAGCAGCAGCTTAGCTTGAGTGTCCAGCCGACCGGATGGCTTTTGCACAGAAGGCTTATGGCGCGACATTTTTAGACCAAGGGACTCCTGCATTTGAAGGAAGGATGGAAGGCGTTTTTTTGTTTTTTGTTGCATACGTTCCCTCCGCGTAAAAATAGGACATGAACATAACGTGCCCTACCATTGCTGCTTTCAACAGGGAAGTGAGGAAACACCATGTTTTCCCAAATGGAAAAGCGAAGGTCGCAATTTTTTGAACGTTATTTCATTTCAAGGAGGAAAAAGACTAGCAGCAAACAAATTAAGAGGGGATAGGCATACGAAAAATAACAGAAGCGAACAGAAAAGAGGTCACGAGATGACGACAACCATTTTCAGAAATGGACGCATTTACACAGGAGATTCCCGGCATTTGTTCGTACAAGCATTAGTTGTTCGAGATGGAATTGTGCATGACTTGGGCAGCGATGCGGACATGCTTCTTCAATACGGAGGTAGTGATGCAACCGTCATAGATCTGCAAGGATATACTGCTACTCCGGGATTGATTGACAGCCATCTGCACTTGGGATGGCTCGGTCTCACCTTTTTGCAGCTGGATTTAAGTAAAGCTCGTTCCAAGGACGAGATGCTGCTTCTCTTGAAAGAAAAAGCACAAGCCACACCAGAAAATGCGTGGATACAAGGCTACGGCTGGGATGAGAATTTATTCGCGGATGGTGGTGGCATTCCTACTATCGACGAGCTTGATCAAGTTGCTCCACATTGCCCAATTCTTCTGGCACGAATATGTGGACATGCGAATTTGGTCAACAGCAAGGCATTGGAGCTATGTGGCTATCATCGTGATATGGAGGTGCCAGCGGGAGGAGTCATAGTACATGATCCTGTGAATGGAAAGCCAACGGGCATGTTGTTGGAAACGGCCTCCAACCTGATTACGAAGCATATTCCAAGACCTGACTACGATCAGTTGAAGCAAAGCCTGCGCAGCTCGATTCGCTATGCAATGGCGCATGGATTGACAGGGGCACATACGGAGGATTTGCGTGAATTGGGCGGACTTGAGCAAACGTATCGGCTCTATGATGAGCTCATTAATGGTGAAGAGCTTGCGCTGCGCAGTAACCTGCTTGTCTACTATCCGCATATGCATGAGCTGCGCGACTTAAAAATGACGGCAGGTTACGGCAACGCTCATGTGCAAATCGGTGCGGTGAAAATTTTTGCAGATGGAGCATTAGGACGTAGGACGGCTTACCTGTCAGCCCCATACGCTGATGATCCGAGTACCAGCGGTTATCCTGTGCATGAGCAAGGCGAGCTGACAGAGCTGGTTCGGCAAGCACGTGAACTCGGGATGCCTATCGCTGTACACACCATTGGCGACAAAGCACTGGAAATGGTGCTGGACAGCTTGGATCAGTTTCCGGCAGTCGCCTATCGGGATCGCCTCATACACACACAAATCTTGCGGCCGGACCTGCTGGAACGCTTGAAGCATCCTCATCGGATCGCAGATATCCAACCGCGTTTTCTCGCAGGAGACTTCCCGTGGGTAATGGATCGGGTAGGACAGGAACGGATTCAACACTCGTACATCTGGAAAACGATGATGGAGTACGGAATCATTTGCGCGGCGGGCTCGGATACCCCGGTAGAACCAATCGATCCGCTGTTGGGGATACACGCAGCCGTCACCCGCAAAGCACCGGGAGACACGCACGATGGATATTTCCCGCAAGAAAAACTGACGATGGAGGAAGCCATTCATCTGTTTACATTGGGCAGTGCACAGGTGACCAACGAGGATCATATCAAAGGCACGCTGTCTCGAGGAAAATATGCGGATCTGACCGTCTATTCCAAAGACCTGTTTACCATCGATCCAGACGAGCTGCTTTCGACAAAGGTCATGATGACCATCATTGGTGGAAAAGTGTGCTACACGTCTTGAAAAAATAACCCGAAAAATCAGAGCAGCGGCAGCCCTGGACAAGAAAGGAAAGTCCTGGACTGTCGCTGTTTTATGGAACGATCTACTGTGAAGACATACTTGCTAGATGCTCCTCAAGACGATCCATGGTCTGTTCGGCACCTGGGACGGCGTATGTTTTCACCTTATCGAATACAGCCGTCGTTTCTTCAAAAACGGTGCGATAAGTAAGTTTGGTCTTGCCATCCAGATCCTCAAAGATGGCTGTCGCTAGAAAATGAGGAAATACAGTATGCTTGAAAACGATTCGCTCAAGTTGAACGACCTCGACAAAGACGTTGGTGTTGGGAAAATCAACGCCATCAGGACCGTGCATGATAAACTGCCATGTACCGCCCGGTTTTAGATCAAACTTCTCAGAAGTCATCGTAAAACCCAGAGGCCCCCACCACTTCGACAGGTTCTCCTCTTTCGTCCAAGCATCAAACACAAGATCGCGTGGAGTATCAAATACGCGGGTGATCACAATCTCGCATTCGCCTACTTGCGTTGCGATTTTATTTGCTTCATTGTTTTGATTCATGTCCATCCCTCCATACTAAGTAGTGTCGTCATGGATACACTCATTTTTTCCATCATAGCAAATAAATCTGGCATGGATTTCTTTCAGATTGCTCTCTTGCATGACCCATACGCAAAACCCGACTCAGGATAAGTGAGTCGGGTTTTTTGTCAGCTGCTTTGGGCGCAGTAAGCTCTTCACATCGATTTCTGCAATCAGCACACTGATCAAAACGAGACCTGCGCCTATGTACCCGCGTAGAGACAGTGTTTCGCCTGTGACCAGGAAGGCAAACAAGGCAGCGAAGACTGGCTCCAAGGAAAAAATAACACCCGTGTGCGTAGCGGTCGTATATTTTTGGGCCACCGTTTGAACGACAAAGCCAATTGCGCTGCACAGTACGCTAAGGGCGAGCACGGCGATCCAAGCCTCTGTAGTCTGCGGTAATGTCGGGGTCTCCAGTGTAAATGAAAAAACAATGCCCAGCAGCGCCGTAAAGCCAAGCTGGTAAATTCCCAACTGGATCGTATCCGATTGATTGGCCCATCGGCCTGTTACGGTAATATGTGTAGCGTAAAAGAGGGCACCAGCGATGCACAAAAGGTCTCCTTGGCTGATGCGAAATTCAGCGCTTAGTGTGAGCAGGCCAATACCGATCATGGCCAGTCCAGCGCCGACAAAGACTCTTTTTTCCGGACGGTTTCGCAAAAGAATAGATAAGAGCGGAACAAAGATAACGGTCAAGCTAACGAGAAAACCTGCTTGGGAAGCTGTCGTTGATTTCACTCCGTTCGTGATGGTGGCAAAAACCCCGAAAAGGAGCGCGCCGAGTATGAATGCATGAAGCATTGTTTTTCGATTCGTGCCACGTAATCGTTTATGAAACAAGGCGGCTGCAAGTAGAAAAGCAATGCCAAAGCGGATACCAATCAGATTGAAAGTCTCCAAATCCTTTAATCCCATTTGCATAAACACATACGAGGTTCCCCAAAACAGGGTGACCAAAATCATTGCCAAATCGGCTTTCACTTGCGGTTTCATGATGAAATAAGCCTCCTTGCCCGGGAAAAAGCGGGTCCTAATCAGTGTTGCGCCATAAACAGTATACGAGTATCGTTTGAATAAGAAAAATGAATGTTTGTGATGATTTTCATGAATCCGATTCATGTAAAGGGGACGAAGAAGGGTGAGTTTAAACAAGTTTGAGGTAGTGATCACCGTTATTGAGTCAGGGAGCTTAACCAAAGCTGGAGAAATACTAGGTCTAACACAATCAGCGATCAGCCATGCGATTGCGAGTCTGGAACGGGAATTTGGGTTTTCGCTTTTGACCAGAGGACGGTCAGGTATCAGCCTCACGAGTAATGGGGAGCGACTGCTTCCGTACATGCGTGAGACCTTGCGCTGTCATGAGCGGATGAAACAAGAGGTGTTTGCGATCAATGGGTTGGAGGTCGGAACGGTGAGAATTGGAACCTTCACGAGTGTATCCACACAATGGCTTCCAGGAATCCTCAAGCGGTTCCAAGACCAGTATCCGGCGATCGAGATTAAGCTGATGGAAGGGTATTACGATGGAATTGAAAGTTGGATTCAAACCGGAGAGATTGATTTTGGCTTCGTCTCCTTACCAACAACAGAGGATTTGGAATGGATTCCTTTAAAAAAGGATCAGATGTATTTGCTGGTGACAGAGGAACACCCGCTCTACAAAGAGGAGCGGGTGCATGTGAGCCGACTGGCCGAAGAGACATTTATCATGCCGAAGACGGGCTGTGACAATGATATACAGCGTTTGTTGGCGCAGTATCAGATTGAGCCGCGAATCAAATATGAAGTAGGGGATGATCACGCAATTATTGCCATGGTGCAAAATGGGCTTGGGATCAGCATTCTCCCGGAAATGATTTTGTTTCGCTTGCCAGCCAATATTCGGATGATCCCGCTGGAAGGGGAGCATTACCGCTCGCTGGGGGTGGCAGCAACCTCTTTTGCCAAGCAGTCACCGGCTGCCAAACGCTTCTTGCAGTGTGTAACCGATTGGGTGAACGAGCAGCAAGCGTGATTCAGACAGACAAATCGCTCTTGACTTCCTTCGCCAGCGGCTGCTTTCGGACAAAGGGCAGGTACAACAAGAAAAACAACGCGAGGGCTACTCCTTCCAACGAAACGATGTACCACGGATACGGGCCCAAAAAGTCAATCAGACTGGGATTGTCCGGTTTGCGAGAGACAAATAAGTAATTTCCACCGGTCCATTGGTTGACGAAAAGTGCGACGAGCAAAAGCAGGTTTAAAAAGCCCATCGTTTTCCAGATCGAACGGACAGTCGGGCGGTAGCCTTCTACCCATGTCATGTACAAGCAAGCAAGGACGATTCCCGCGTGGGCTACAAAAAAATGCACAAAGCGAAAATGCGGAAATGGATAAAACAACTCGGGGGTAAGCAATGCCTGCATCGCGCCGCCAATCCCGGCAAAAAACGTAATCTCATACAGTCGGTAGCTTCGCATCATCAGCATCACGGCAGAAAGCAGGAGAGTCACGCTACATAGCTGCAAGGGTAATGTGTAAGCAGCCGTCCAGCTCTCGGTATAAACATGCCAAAGCTGATAACAAACCTCTGATAAAAGCAAGACACCTGCAAGTACGTAACGGGTAGTGAGTCGATGTGTCGGGGCTTTGAGCTTTTGCCGAAATAAATAGGTGAGCATGACCAGACAGAGCACAAGAATCAAGGTAATAACGTGAGAAGAGGAAAACAGCCGAAACGGCTCTCCTGTCAGGAAAAGTGAAAAATAGGGTGAGGTCATGATGGGCTCCTCTTTGTTTATTATTTTTTATATTTGAAAATTCACGAAATTTTAACAGATAGAAGTTTTTCTGATATAAATCATTGGTTATAATATAAATAGACTAGTTTACATCATTGAGAGGAGATATAGTCTTGAACTTAGTGCTCACGGAAAAAACATGCAAGTCTTGTCAAGCTCGCTTGACCGAGTATGAAATCGATAACAATGGTGCACTCTGCATGGAATGCTTCAAGGAAGAACAAGGCGAGTAAAAGTAACAGCAAGGCATACGGCAACTGACTGTCTACTGCTATCTAATAATAGACCCTTTCAATCAGACCCTCTCTTTTCATAGAGAGGGTCTGATTTTTTTGCAGGCCTTATTCCGGGAGAGGAATGATCAGTTCCATTCTTCGGCTGCCGTCTTTCATGCTTGTTTCAAACAAGATGAGTGTCAGTGTGCTGTTCGGTTCCGCTTTTTTCACTTTCAGTGTATGGGTAAAATCTCCCCAGTCAGGAGCAGCAGTAGAAGCCTGCACGGAACCTTGCGTCAGCTCGTTGTGTCCATCTTCTACGACATAATTGAGTACAGCTTCGAACACGCTCGCCTGTCCTTTGATTTCATACGTGTCTTGGGCGGTTTTCTTCACAGTGACATTGCGGAAAATATCATTGCCATAGACAGTCTCCTGTTGACCTGTTTGATTCGTTGGTGGCTTTTCAGGCGTTGTAGGTTGGGTGGTTGCGGGTGGCTCAGAAGTAGGTGTCTCGGGCTTCGTTGCAACAGGTGGCTTCTGTTGTTCTGTTGGAGTGGAAGGGCTATCTGTGCCACTCGAGCATCCTTGCAGCAAGCCGATCGTCAACAGCAGCAAAAGCATTTTTTTCATGGTATCCCTCGATTCTGTCTGGTATGAAATGGTACCTACAAATAGTAAGACGTAAAAACGAATAATAGAGTTTCAGGTGGATGAGTCTTCCTGCATGAAACTGTGGTAGAATGGAGGGGAAGTAGCAACCATTATTCCTAGAAGGCTGGTCTGATAACAATGGAACAACAGACGTTTCGAGTGGAAAAAGACTTTCTTGGCGAGAAGCAAATTCCAGTAGATGCTTATTATGGCGTGCAAACGATGCGAGCAACGGAAAACTTCCCAATCACCGGGTACCGTCTTCATTTTTCCCTCATCAATGCAATGGCAATGGTAAAAAAAGCAGCTGCAATGGCAAATATGGAAGTTTCCAGATTGAATCCGCGGTTAGGAAATGCGATTGTTGCTGCGGCGGAAGAAATCATGCAAGGAAAATGGCATGATCAATTTATCGTCGATCCGATCCAGGGTGGAGCAGGTACTTCGATTAATATGAATGCCAACGAAGTGATCGCGAACCGTGGTCTTGAGATGCTTGGTGAGAAAAAAGGAGATTATTTCCACTTAAGCCCAAATACACATGTCAACATGTCTCAGTCTACCAACGATGCGTTCCCAACAGCGATTCATATTGCAACACTCACCCTGTTGGAAAAGTTGCTCGTAACGATGGATAAGATGCATGATGCATTTGGCCAAAAAGCAAAAGAATTCGATGATGTCATTAAAATGGGCAGAACGCATTTGCAGGATGCGGTTCCGATTCGCTTGGGCCAAGAATTTGAAGCATACCGTCGAGTGCTTGAACGCGACATCAAGCGTATTAAGCAATCTCGTCAGCATTTATACGAAGTAAATATGGGAGCGACTGCGGTAGGAACGGGTTTGAATGCTGACCCTCGTTACATTACAACAGTAGTCAAGCATCTTGCCGATATCACAGGCTTCCCACTGACAGGTGCAGAGCATCTCGTGGATGCTACACAAAACACGGATGCGTATACAGAAGTATCAGCAGCACTGAAAGTTTGCATGATGAATATGTCTAAAATCGCGAATGACTTGCGTTTGATGGCATCCGGACCTCGAGCTGGACTGGGGGAAATCTCCTTGCCAGCACGTCAGCCAGGCTCCTCGATCATGCCAGGAAAAGTCAATCCGGTCATGGCAGAACTCATCAACCAAGTAGCGTTTCAGGTCATCGGAAATGACCATACGATTTGTTTGGCATCTGAAGCAGGTCAGCTAGAACTGAACGTGATGGAGCCTGTGCTTGTCTTCAACTTGCTGCAATCGATCAGCATTATGGACAATGCATTCGATGTCTTTACGCGTCACTGCTTGGAAGGAATCGAGGCAAACCGCGAGCGCATGAAAGAATACGTGGAAAAAAGCGTAGGCGTCATCACAGCGGTAAATCCTCATCTTGGTTATGAGACTGCTGCACGCATTGCCCGCGAAGCTATTTTGACAGGAAAGTCTGTACGTGAGCTGTGCTTGCAACACAATGTACTGACAGAAGAAGAACTGGATCTGATTCTCGATCCATTTGAAATGACGCATCCAGGTATTGCTGGAGCATCCTTGCTGGATCGCGACTAAACCCAAAAACTCCCGCGCTTTGCACATGCGAAGCAGCGGGAGTTTTTGCTTGCAAAAGGGAGGCTTGCCCTACTTTTTCGGAAGCTGATCCAAGCTCTTGAATTCATAGCCTTGCTTGCGTGCTTCATCGATTATCGTCCCGAGAGCCTCTGCATTGTCTTTGGAGACAGAATGGAGCAGAATAACAGCGCCGGGATGCAATTGGGCCATCACATTATCATAAGCGTATTTTGCCCCACGTTGGACTTTGGTATCCCAATCCCTATAGGCAACCGACCAAAAAACATTGGTATAGCCCAAATCTTTGGTTACAGCAAGTGTGCGATCGCTGAAAATTCCTCTGGGAGGTCGCAAGTAACGCATGTTCGCTTGCCCGATCACTTGCTGGACGGCATCACTTACTTTCGTTAGTTCGTCTTTGATTTTCTGATTCGGTACGGTTGTCATATCGGGGTGGCTCCAGGAATGATTACCAATCAGATGTCCTTCTTTTGCCATTCGCTTTAACAACTCGGGCTGTTCCTTCACAAAGTGCCCTGTCACAAAGAAAATGGCAGGAACTTTTTTGGCGAGAAGAGTATCTAAAATCTTTGGTGTAAAGCCATTCTCATAACCGTTATCAAAAGTCAAATAAAGCTCTTTTTTCGTGGTATCCCCTAAAAAAACCGCACCGTGACGATCCACAATACTTTTAAAGCCCTCCTCGTTGATAGAGGGTAACTGACCATTCTTGCTCTTTTTAAATCCAAAATGGTACGGGTGATCTGGTGAGGCCATAATCGAGTCAACTGGCAAGGCACTTGTAAGCAACAAGCTAATCCCGACCAACAAGCTTTTGATCCATCGTCTGCTCAAGAATAAGCTCTCCCTTCTGTTGTAAAGTCGTGATGTATTGAAGTCGATTCCATCAAAAGTTTGTCCAGTCTACTTCCAAATATGTAACCGGTACGTATGCAACAAGCTTGTTAAGTACATGCGTTACTTGCAAAGGCAAGCTGTGTAAAAGTCTACTGTGAGGACGGGGACAACTGTCCATACATGAAAAAGGAACTCTTCATATAGTATCAATGTCGACAGTAAAGCTGTTGGCAAATGCTGCCAAGAGATCATCTATAACCAGGAGGTGTAGTTAACATGAACGAATGGTTAGAGCAATTACGTGAGGCACTTGGTGAAGGTGCAGAAGAAATGGAAGTAAAAATCGAATACGAAGATGGCACTACGAAAAAATTATACTTCGGCAATAATGACGACGATGACGATGACGATGAAGAAGATGAAGAAGACAATGCCGGAGAAGATTCTGATGCAGAGGATTCCGATGAAGAAGATTCTGACGACGAAGATTCCGATGACGCCTAATTGATTTTTATAAGGGGAAAAAGATACGCTTTCATGCGTATCTTTTTTCAGTTGCATTCTGTAATATTAAACATATTTCAAAATGAGGATGGAACAGAAAATGAGCTTTCAAGTGAGCCATCAAATGATAAAAGAATGGTGTGGTCGCCTTTCATATGAGAGAGGAAAGACTTTTTACCGTTCTGGGAACGTGCTTGTGGAGCATTTTCAACCGGAACCTGCGTGGATCAGAACGACAGTGAACGCCGGAAAAAATAATTATCAGGTCACTATTGAACTGGACGAGTCTGGTATGGCAGCAGTGTGCAGCTGCCCGACTTTGGCGTCGTACGATCAGTACTGCCAACATATCGCAGCCTCGTTGTTAACCATGCGCGATCTACTAGTAGACGAGCATCCTGACAGCTTTTCCACTTCCATGACAACGAAACAAGCAGGCATGACAGATCAGCCTGATTCCCAGCTAACAGAGGGATTATTCGGTTTGTTTGTGGACCGCCCGCTTCGGACGAGCCATCATCGTGTGTTGCTGGATTCACGAACAACGCTTGCCTTGGAAATCATATGTAAAATCGTTCGGTATGGCTTTCGCAAAAGCATGATCGGAATAGAGCTGAAGCTAGGGCCAAAGAGGTTGTACATCGTAAAGGACATTCGCGCATTTTTAGAACGGGTGGATAAGCAGCAGGTGTATCAATTCTCCAGCCAATTTACCTATGATCCGAATTTGCATCGTTTTTTGCCAGAGCACGAAGCTATCCTTCGCGAACTCCTGCAAATTTACCGAACGGAGAAACTGTATCGGGAGACAGCGAGCGATCGTTATCAGGAACAGAAGCATGTGGGTGGGGAACGGATTCTTCTCGTTCCGCCGTTTACCTGGGAGCGATTCTTTGCCTTGCTACTCAGTGCTCCGTCTGTTCACATTCAGGATCATGAGCAAATATATCCAACGTTCGTATGTCTAGATGATCGACCGCCACTCCACTTCGAATTTGATCAGACAAAAACAGATCAATATCAACTGGAAGTGCAGGGCTTCAAGCACATTACTGTCTTGGAAGCTTACGGCCTGCTGCTCGTAGATGGAAAATGGCACAGACTGCCCAAGGAACAATGCCACAGTTTGGCGGAGCTCAAGCACTTGTTGGAATCCCATAGCAGTGAGAGGATTCACATTCCCGCTGAAAAAATCGAACCATTCATGGTGCAGATTGTCCCGG
Organism: Brevibacillus brevis NBRC 100599; assembly: GCF_000010165.1. Taxonomy (NCBI): domain Bacteria; kingdom Bacillati; phylum Bacillota; class Bacilli; order Caryophanales; family Paenibacillaceae; genus Brevibacillus; species Brevibacillus brevis. Next base: position 3,871,087 of record NC_012491.1, on the reverse strand, counting down.
CCTTGATGAAACTGGGGAACGTGCATATTGCAAAAGCTGTCTCCGAACGGGTCGTGCAATTCCAGTTAAAAGCCAAGCTGTATCTGGATCGAGTAAGAGACAGACTGCTGGCGGGACTGGAGTTTCAATACGGTGATATCGTCATCAATCCGCTCGAAGGCCATGAAGGGGGAGGGCAACGTGGCAGTGAGCTGATTTTGATGCGTGACGGGGAGAAGGAGCGGCAGATTTTAGAGCTGATGGAGGAAAGTGCCTTTACCCGCACGGAAGAGGGGTATTTTCTAGATGATGAGGAGGCTGAGTATGACTTCCTTTATCATGTCGTTCCTAAGCTGGAAAAGCTGTTAAAGGTATACGCGACGACCTCCGTAAAAATCAGGATTCAGCCTCTCCACATCCCCCCTAAAGTCAAAGTGGATGTGAATGAGCGAACAAATTGGTTGGATTTTCGCTTTGATATGGATGGCATACCCGAGTCTGAGATTCGAGGCGTCATCCAATCGGTAGAAGAAAAGCGCAGATATCATCGGCTGTCGAATGGAGCGCTTCTGCCGCTTGAAACAAAAGAATTTGAGCAAATCAATCGTTTCTTGGACGAGATGGGCATGCAATACGCAGATCAAATGGGAAGTGGCTTTCAACTGCCTGCTATTTACGGATTGCGTTTGATGGATATACCCATGCAGGGACAGTCTGTTCAGTTAGGAAAATCGTTGCGTCAGTTTTTGGAGAATATGCGAAACCCTGATAATCTGGACTTTCCTGTACCCGAATCTTTGCAGGGGACACTTCGCGATTACCAGAAGTACGGCTATCAGTGGATGAAAACACTGGCACACTACGGCTTTGGGGGAATTCTCGCAGATGATATGGGTCTAGGGAAGACATTGCAAAGCGTGACCTTCCTCCTCTCTGTTCTGCCCGAAATCCGAGAACAAAAGCTACCAGCGATTATTGTGGCTCCTGCCTCTCTTTTATACAATTGGCACAACGAAATCAAAAAGTTCGCGCCAATGATCCGTAGCGTTATTGTGGATGGCACGAAGGAAGAGCGGACTCAAATCGTAAACGAGCAGTCAGAAATCGATGTGCTTATTACTTCGTATCCACTCTTGCGCCGTGATCATGCCCAGTTCGAGGAGCATTCCTTCCACACCTTGATCTTGGATGAAGCACAGACCTTCAAAAACTATGTCACGCAAACCGCTCAGACAGTCAAACGGATAAAAGCCAAGCATCGCTTTGCGCTTACGGGAACACCTGTGGAAAACAGGATAGAGGAGCTGTGGTCTATCTACGATGCTGTTTTCCCAGAGCTTTTTCCGGCACGAAAGGAATTCCTCGACTTGCCGAGAGAAACGATTGCGAAGCGAACGCGTCCATTTTTATTGCGTAGGCTCAAGTCGGAAGTTTTAAAGGAATTGCCACCAAAAATTGAAACACTGCAAAGCGCAAAGCTGTTGCCCGAGCAGAAAAAGCTGTATGTTGCCTATTTGGCACAGCTCCAACAGGAAACAGTGAAGCATCTGTACAATAAAGGCTTTCAAAAAAATCGGATCAAAATTCTCGCAGGCTTGACCAGACTGCGCCAGATATGTTGTCACCCAGCGCTGTTCGTTAAAGAGTATGACGGAGGGTCAGCCAAGCTCGAACAGCTATTCGAGATCCTCGGTGAATGCAAAAACGCTGGAAAGCGCGTTTTACTCTTTTCTCAATTCACAGAGATGTTGGGGATGATCGGACGTGAGCTGGGCTATCATGGTGTCCCGTTTTTCTATTTGGATGGACAAACACCAGTGGCAGAGAGGCTAGATTTGTGTAACCGGTTTAACGAGGGGGAGCGTGATTTGTTCCTCATGTCGTTGAAAGCGGGGGGAACAGGATTGAATGTGACGGGTGCGGACACCGTAATCCTGTATGATCTGTGGTGGAATCCCGCCGTCGAACAACAGGCAGCTGATCGTGCCCATCGCATCGGACAAAAGAACGTCGTCCAAGTGATTAGGCTTGTTGCAGAGGGGACGGTCGAAGAAAAGATGTACGAGCTGCAACAAAAAAAGAAAAACTTGATCGAAGAAATCATTACACCGGGACAAGAGGCAATCTCTTCTTTAACCGAACAAGAAATACGCGAATTGCTGATGATTTAACAAACAGCTTGACTGTCGCTACCACGCGAGGGGTCAAGCTGTTTTTTTGTGAGACTTTATCCCTGTGCGAATAACGAATTGGCAGATTCCCAATGATATTTGTCCGGTTCGAGATAAGGACATAGCGAATAGCTTATGGAGAAGGACGAAGGCATCACCACAGAAGTGTGGGGGGAATGGAATGGAACAATATGTGATTAAGCCATGGGATACCCGAGAAGGGAATGTGGAAACGCCGGCTAACTGGGATTTGACAGTGCCACCAGAAGTAGATGCGATCGCAGAACAAGTGATCAAAGAGTATGACATGTCGGTAAAAAGTCGTACGCTCATTACTTCCAAGCCAGATAAAGGCGGGGCTATTTGGCGCATCGAGACAGATAAAGGTCCGCGTAGCCTAAAGGTACTGCACCGTACGCCTGAACGGAGTCTCTATAGTGTGGCTTTCCAAGAATACGTTGTCAAACAGGGGGCAAGGGTCCCAGCACTGATTCCAGCCCGAAATGGAAGTCTTTATGTGGAAAAAGGCGGGAAACTATGGATTGTTACCGATTGGATTGCCTTGCAGCCTGCGACAAAAGTAGATTTGGTAGGCGCGCAAGAGCTTTGCTACGGTCTTGGTGAATTCCATCGCCATTCGAAAGGCTATGTTCCGCCCGCAGGAGCCAAAAACTCCTCCCGTTTATATCGTTGGCCCAATCATTATCAAAAGATTGCCAAAAAAATCGGGTGGATGCGGGAAATAGCAAAAGCCTACAGTGAAACCCCAACAAGTAAATCCATTTTGGCCGTCGTCGATCACTATGAACAGCGAGCATGGGCAGCCTTAGAGAAATTAAAAGCGTCTGCCTATCCGAAAATGATCAAAATGGGAGAGGCGCACTGGGGGTTGGTTCACCAAGATTACGGCTGGTCAAATGGTCAAAATGGACCTGGAGGGCTTTGGGTCATCGACCTGGATGGCGTGTCGTACGATTTGCCATTTCGGGATTTGCGCAAGCTCATCACCAGTACGATGGATGATATGGGCGTCTGGGATGTTACCTGGATGCGAGGCATGATCGAAGCCTACCATAAGGCAAATCCACTAGATCGCGAATCGTTCGAAGTGCTCTTGAATGACATGGCAGTGCCAAACGAATTTTATAAGCATCTCAAAGAGATGTTTTATGATCCAGCCACCTTCTTGTCGACTGAGGCGGAAGGCATCCTGCAACGAGTACTGACGGGGGATCAAACAAAAGATGCGGCATTGGCAGAGCTCGCGAAAGACATTAGTAAGTACGAACCGGGCAACTATGATCAAATAACAGAAGTGGTTGAACCGCAAAGGTTGGCATCCGGTATCAAGGAATTGTTACCTGTTGGGTTGTCCACACCACCAACAACAGAGGCTTTAGTAGAAGAGCCGAAAGACAAAAAGTCTACGAAGATCAAAGTGTCTAAGGATAAAGAGTCAAAGGTCAAGGGATCCAAAGACAAAGAGTACAAACTCAAAGAGTCCAAAGACAAAAAGCCTGTAAGTGACAAGGTAGCCAGTTCCCGTTCCGAGAAAGCGCTAAATAAACCGCAAGAAAGCCAGCAGGAAAGGGCAAGTGCGGAAAATAGCAGCACAACCCGCAGAGGTCCGATCTCATTTTCGGGAAGTGCTCCGTTCACACCATCAGCACCATTTGCTCCAAGTAACGTACGAAAACTCGGCCGTCAAAGCAAGAAGCGGGTAATGAGCTCTGCTGTCTCAAAAAGCAGCAAAAAGTCAAGCAAGTCTCTAAGCAAAGTTCGGGTCTCTATTGGAGTAAAGAGCAAATCACCAAAAGTAAAACCCGCTAGTCAAGCTGGAAAAAACAAAAAAGAAACTGTGTGGACATCTAAACAGCAGTCCCGGACCGTCACTTCCAATAAAAGCAAGAAGGTTGCCAAGACAGCGAAACTAATCCGAAATACGCAGATAAAGAAGCAGCGTCAAAAATCAAAGAAATCGAAAGGCAACTAATGTAAGAGGTCGGTACGGGAAAGGAGAATACAGATGAAAGTTATCATGGTCTGTACAGAAAAATTGCCAGTCCCTCCTATACGAGGGGGAGCGATTCAGACATATATTGCGGGGATTGCAGATATTCTAGGGAGGCATCATGAGCTGACTATCCTGGGAACGTCGGATCCCACGCTACCGAAGGATGAAATGGTTCGCAATGCGCGTTATGTCCGGGTAGATGGTCAAGGGGTGTTCGAGATCTATGCGCGCGAGGTAGCCGCTTTTCTGAGTGCGAACAACTATGATGTCATCCATGTTTTTAACCGACCGCGGATGGTGCCCATCATTCGTGAGGTATGCCCGAACGCACGCATCATTCTAAGTATGCACAATGATATGTTTGATCCAGTAAAAATAGGGCAGGCAGAAGCTGCTAGAGCCGTTGCTGAAACAGAACGGATCATCACCATTAGTGATTATGTCGGTCGGGTCATTGCCTCGTTGTATCCAGAAGCCGCAAATAAACTTCGCACGATTTATTCAGGTGTGAACTTGGAAACGTTCGTTCCGGTGGATGGGTCCAAGACGGCGCAAAAGATTCGGCAGGAACTGCGGGCGACACACAATCTTGGCAACAAGCAAGTGATCTTGTTTGTAGGAAGACTGACACCGAAAAAAGGGGCAGACATTCTGGTTCGTGCGATGAATGAACTCCGCTCCTATCATTCCAACATCGCCCTCGTCTTGGTTGGAGGGTCCTGGTACGGAGAAAATAAAATCAGTGACTATGCAGCATATGTACGCTCTTTAGCGAATCGTTCGCCTGTTCCGGTTATTACAACGGGATTTGTTCCAGCAGATCAGATTCACCACTGGTTCTGGGCGGGGGACGTTTTTGTCTGTCCATCGCAATGGGAGGAACCACTGGCACGTGTTCATTATGAAGCGATGGCTGCCGGACTGCCCTTTGTCACGACAAAGCGGGGTGGAAATGCTGAGGTGATCATCGGAGGAAATGGACTGTTGGTCGAGCAGCCGGAGGATCCTCTAGCGTTTGCTGCACAGCTGAAACAACTATTGTCTAGCCGCGACCTCCAACGTCAAATGGGGAGAAGTGGACGCCAGCTCGCCGAACAGAGATTTACATGGGATCGAGTCGCAAGAGATGTGCTTGACGTATGGAATAACAGGGATAGGTAAAACCAAAAAGTGAATGCTACAGCCCACTTCCCTAAAGAGAGAACGGAGAAGTGGGCGTTTATTTATACTTTAAGGACGAAGAGTCATGCAATGTCCCGCCAGAGTGGACTGGCCTGTCTGAACAAAAGGGCTAGTCCCGCATGTGTTTGAACGAAATGGGGGGATGCGGGGAATCTATTACGCACAGACTCCCCGCATCTTTAGGCCATCCTAAAGCCTCGCAGAATATCAGCTTGTTCAATTGGATTTATGCATTTGGAATAATCGCGACGATATGGGTGATAGGAATAACGATCGATCGTGAAGATGTCTGTAATTCAATGATTCCTTCTTCCACTCTAAGAAGCTTGCCGACTCGGTAAGAACGACTCTCGGGTCCCCATTCTGTCGTCAGTAAGACCTCCACACGTTGATCGTTTCTCATGCATTTGCTGAGCTCTTGGCGAAGCCCCTCTATAGATGCTTGATCCGCTGATTCTTCCTTTTCGACATCAACCTTCACGAATGGTGCCGGGATGACGATTGGCTTCGGAGCTTCTACTTGTACATAAGGTGCCTCTACTTGTACAACAGGCGATTCTACCTGTACAACAGGTGCTTCTACTTGCACGACAGGCGCTTCTACTTGAGGTGTGGGGGTGGTCACATTCACTTGAGGTGCGCGAACGTGGATACGCACAAAACGTCGTAGTTTCCTGAGCAGACTATTGTTTTTGCGTTTGGTAGATCGCTTCTTGCAGCGGCAACGGGCTTGCTTTGCTTTTAGCTTCTTCTTTCTCAATGCTTTCAAAGGCAACACCCTCCTAACTATGCATGCAATATCATATTCAACAGGGGGATGACCGCATTGGACTAACACCTGATTTGACAAAATCAGGCAGGGAAACATTAGCAAAATTAGATGATTTTTTTAAAAAAACAGGAAAATCGTGTATACTTATCAGGTAATCTCAAAAAGAAAGATGGAGGTTTCTCATGAATCGTACGCCGATTGCCCCCATGGGAGTGGGGAAGCTGTTGGACAAGAGCTTTTCAGTGTATCGCCAGCATTTTGGAGCATTCTTTTTGTTGGCTTTAATTTGGTTCGGTCCATTATTACTCCTGCAGCAACTGCTTCTGGTTGACTTTACCAGGGTGCCTTTGCTTGCACAAGATACAGAAGGTCTGGACTTTGCAGAATCGTTAGGCGCAAAATTTGCCGGACAAGAAGAATTTATGACACAAAGCCTGCCTATGTTGCTCATATTCTTCTTCCTTGTCGCACCGATCCTTTGGATTATCGCCTATCCGCAAATGATTTCCGGTTCGATTTTACTGACGAAGGCTGCCCTCGAGGGAGAGATCTTGAGCTTAAAAGATGCGTTGAAGGGGGCACTTCGCCGATTTTGGCCGCTCGCAGGTAGTACTTTCCTATATGGAGTCATCGCATTTGCAGTATCGACAGCATTTGTCATCGTATATGGATTGATTTTCTTTCTGATCGCCTTCGCTGGTGGAATGACATTGGAAACCATGTTTAATCCGTCAGAGGAAGGCAGCATTGTGCTTATGATCATTCTGGTTTTATTTGGCTATTTATTTTTAATTGCTGGGATGATGCTCGTACCAGGCTTTTTCTTAATTCGTTGGGGTTTTTATATGCCGCTCGTTCTGTTCGAACGCGATGGTGTCGGAATTGGTCAGAGCTGGAATATGACAAAAGGAAACTTTTGGCGCTTATTCGGTATTTTTGTTGTTCTGAGTGTGATCTACTCGATGTTCTCTAGCGGCATCCAATTAGTACTCACTGGCGTCTTGGGTACATCGATCCTCACGCAATTGATTCTAGTTGTACTTACCTGCCTCTTGACCCCTTGGATGGCCATTGTTTACGCTTTGGCTTACTTTGATCTGCGTGTGAGAAAAGAAGGGACAGATTTACAAGAGCTAGTAAGCCGTCAGCTTGCTACATCCGCACCAGTAGAACCAGCAAATCCTACCCCTGCACAAGAGACGGGAGTTACACATGATTAGCACGAGTCCTTGGGTAGATGACAAGGAGCATTTACAAGAGATTCTAGCCAGAGACGAGTTCAATTTGCCCCAAGGAAGTGGAGAGAACTGGATTCAAAGAGCGGTGGAGTATGTGATCGAGTTGATCGCCGAGCTATTTCAGTGGACCCACATTCCATCGGGTGCGGCTAATACCGTATCTACACTCGTGCTCATTCTGGCAGTATTGGGACTGGTCGGCATCATTTACTGGTTGTTCCGCAGAATGATTTGGGAACAGAAGAAGCATCGACCGCTGTTTATGGACGGTGAAAAAATACGTTCTCATGTAGACTATTTGCGTGATGCGAAAGAAAAAGCAGCGCGAGGAGAATGGCGGGAAGGAGAACGCTCGTTGTTTTTGGCGTTGTTGGTTTATTTGCAAATGAAGTCATGGGTTCGTGTAGAGAAATGGAAAACGAATTGGGAATACGCAGAAGAAATTGAGGCAAATCAGCCGAGCTTACGCGATGTGTTTGGCAGCTTCGCACGAGAATTCGACGCTGTTTGGTACGGGCAGGCGCTTGTTGATGAAGGGTCGTTCTGGCAGCGTGTGAACGAACTGGAAGGCATCTGGCGCGAGGAGGGACAGCATGGATAGTTTGCGCACCTATCGTGTCGGAATCATTGTGACTAGCTTGTTGCTCGTCATCGTGGGCTGGCTGATCGTCAAGCCTACAGCTGAACCTCTCCCGCCGTACTTGGCTTCGTCTGCACAGTCGAGCGGAATCAAGGCTGTGCTCGTACTACTGGAGGAAAAAGGCAAGCAGGTAAAGGAATGGCGCCAGCCTATGCGTTTTTTACCAACAGCAACAGGGCAGGCCATGCTTGTAGTAGAGCCAGAAAGACTGCTTCCAGAGGAACAGATAGACATTCTGGATTGGGTCAGTGAAGGCAATGACTTGATTCTCTTTCAATCGAGACCAGAGTGGGAAGACCTTCCCTTTCAGACGGAGTACATCCGGGGTAAAGAAAATCAGGAGCGAAACATTCAGGGACCTCTCATTTTAGGCAGGTTCATGGGCAAAGCAGAGACCCCATTGCGATTTTTAGAAGATGACGACATGGAGCCACTTCTCTATGACGACCAGGGGATACTCGGGGGAAGAACAGAGGTAGGAGATGGCAGTGTCACGTTTTTTCTTGTACCGGAATGGCTAACCAATCAAAAAATTGATCGACTGTCTCACTTTGAAGCGATCTGGCCGTATGTACAAGGAGATTGGTCCGTTCTTTGGGTAGACGAGTACCATCATGGCTTGCAAGAAAAACCAGGTTTTTTGGCGATCTATCCAGGATGGCTCATAGCCGCTTGCATGCAACTCGGTATCCTGCTTTTGCTGTATGTGTGGTGGAGAGGAAAACGTTTCGGACCAGTCTATACGCTTAGGGAATGGACAGTACGACGTGGTGATGAGACGTTGCTCGCCGTATCTAGTTGGTATGAGCGAAGAGGGCTGGCAAAGGATGCGTTACGACATCGAGAAGCATACATGCGGCAGCTGTTGTACGATCGGTGGGGAGTGCACCAACGAGCTGATCGTGTAGAAATCGTGCGATATGCCAAAACAAGATGGACAAATCAAGAGGTAGAGAAATTCGCTCATCTACTGGAACGATTGGAGCAGGCAAAAAACGAAGGGCGATACTCGCCCAAGGGCTTGCTTGCAGACAGTCTCTTGTTGGATGAGATTACGAAGCGTCTGGAGAAGGAGTGACAACTACGGTGGAGCAATTGTTGCAACAAATGGAAAAAGAGCTGGTTGGTCAACGACAAAATATTCGGCTGCTGCTAACCGCTTTGGTTGCTGGCGGACACGTTTTGCTAGAAGGTGTACCCGGTATCGGAAAGACAAAAATGGTAAAGACCTTATCGGAGTTGATGGGGGGCGAGAGTAAGCGCGTCCAGTTTACGCCTGACATGATGCCATCGGACATTATTGGTCATGTGGTGTTCAATATGCAGCAAAACCAGTTTGAGACAATCAAAGGTCCTGTTTTCGCTAACTTATTGCTGGCGGATGAGATTAACCGGACTCCTCCGAAAACCCAGGCGGCCCTTTTAGAAGCAATGGAGGAGGGACAAGTGACGATTCATGGTGTCACCTATCCTTTGCCTGATCCGTTTTTTGTCGTCGCTACGCAAAACCCGGTGGAGTATGAAGGAACGTATGTGTTGCCGGAGGCACAGCTCGATCGCTTTTTGTTCAAGCTAACGATGTCGTATCCTTCCCATGAAAATGAAAAGCAAATCCTCGCAAAACATATTCCCAACAAGCGCAGCCACGAGTGTAATCAAGAGCCGCTCTTTACATGGGAGGCGATTTTGGAGAAGCGACGCCAATTAGAAGAAGTGGTTGTGGATGATTCGATTCTGGAGTACATTACGACACTGATTCGCAATACACGTGAAACGAAACGATTGCTCTTAGGTGCAAGCTCTCGTGCTGGAATCGCCGTGTTGATGGCGAGCAAGGCCTGGGCCCTTTTGGACAATCGCAAGTTCGTGACGCCTGATGACGTGAAGATGGTAGCCCGCCCTGCTTTGCGGCACCGACTCATTCTGTCACCGCAGGTAGAATTGGAGGGGGGTACCAGTGACCACATCATCGAAGAGACGCTGGCGGCTATTCCAGTTCCTCGCTGATTTTTTGGCAGACCGTTTTGTCTTGCCATCCAAGCGACTACTCGTGGCAGTTTTGCTAGGGACGCCCATCGCGATCATCGGTTTTTTGCTGGAGATTGGCTATTCGACATTCTTTTTGTACAACGGTTTACTCCTGATCGCTAGCATCTTGGATTGGGTTACCATCCCCAAACGCCGAGACTTGTCGATCCGGCGTATCTTGCCTGAGCAGACGGATATTGGACAATCGGTTTCTATCGAGCTTGAGCTTGCCAATAATAGCGGGCAATCCGTTTCGTACTCCATCGTGGAAGATCTTCCGCTGACTTTTGAAGAAACCGGATCAATCACAGGCGTGATGGAGCAACCCTTAACCAACATCCGTTTTGAAACAAGAGGAAAAGAACGCGGAGAGTACGTGTTCCGCTGGCTGTATATGCGCTGGCATGGCAAGCTCGGTTTGTGGTATCGCCAAAGCCGCTTTGCGTGTGAACAAACGATCAAGGTATACCCCGACCTTTCAGCCGTTCGTGGCTATTTGGCTTCATTGCAGGAGAGCTTGATCGTCGACGGGAAAAAAATCATGCGCAGGGAGAAAGCGGGTACGGAATTCCATGCGATCCGCGATTACGTGCCGGACGATGATCCTCGGATGATTAACTGGTCCGCTTCTGCACGCTCCCGACGTTTGATGACGAACCAATATCGACCAGAGCATGGCAAGGTGATTACCATTCTGATCGATTGCGGCAGGTTGATGGGCGTCGAGCTGGATAATCAGACGAGGCTGGATCGATCACTGGAGTCTGCTCTCACGTTAGCGGCAGTGGCATTGCGTCAAGGAGATCAGGTAGCGCTACTAGCCTATTCGCATGAAATCAAGACGTACATACCTCCAGGCAGAGGACTGCGCCACTTGCACACCCTTTTGGAGGCGACCTACAACCTGACGAGTGATTTTGTTGAGGCTGATCCAGCGAAGGCGCTTGAATTTTTGAATCGCCAGCAAAAGAGAAGGAGCTTGGTCGTTCTTTTTTCAGATATGGAAAACTACCTCGTCGAAGATCAGTTGAGCAATTATTTGTGGCGGATGCGCCGTTCGCATTTGCTCCTGTTGCTGTCTTTGGCAGATCCGCTGCTGCATGAATGGAGTCATATAGACACGAGCAACAGCAGCTTGGCGTTTACGAAGGCGGTAGCTCAACGGTTCCAGCTCGATCGCAGGGCGTTTCAACAAAAAATGATCGGCGCGGGTATCCAGGTACTGGACGTTCCGGCCGATCAATTGACGCTAACGGTTATCAATACCTATTTGGACATCAAATCAAGAGAAGCTTTGTGAGAATCGGACTTGTATCCGAGGAGGTACCAGGCAATCAGCAAAAGCAATGTGCCAACAGCTACGATGTACTTGGCTTCGAGAGAGAGACTCGAGGGTGTAATATAGCCCTCGATGATTCCCGCGATGAACAAAAGCGGGATGGTAGCCAACAGCAGATGTGCAGACTCTTTTGCCGCCTCCAAAAATTGATGTCTTCGTGCGTAACGACCGGGCACAAGCAGGCGGTATCCCATGTGAAGACCTGCTCCGCCCGCAATAAAGATGGCAGTCAGCTCAATCACGCCGTGCGGCAAAATGTAGGCCCAAAACGCGTAGCTGCTATCTGCCTGATAGTAGACGGCTGCCAAAGCTCCAACCAGAAGGCCATTGAATAAGAGAAGGTAGATGGGAACGATTCCAAACGTAATTCCACTGACAAAGGCCAGCATCGCGACTTTGATGTTGTTGGTCATAATCATCGTGGAGATGACCGGACTGTCGAGTGATTCGTGCCCTTCTCCCAGCCTGGATGGATCGATCTGCTCCGCCATCCCTTGTGGCAATACATAATACAGGTTGAGTGGATCGACCATGACGGCGGCAAAACCAGAAATGCCACCGATGATGAAAAGAAGCGCTGCCACACCAATGAAGCTCATTCGCTTATGTACGAGACCCATCAAGTAGCTGCCAAAGAAATGCTTGAGCTGCTGCCAGCTGCCTATTCGCTGCTTGTAAGCCAAATTGTGTGCACGTAAGACAAGTTGGTTTAAGTAGAGGGTGATCTCGTCCGCAGGATGGTAGGAGCGTACATAGGCCAAATGAGCAGACGTCTTCTTGTATAGCTGTGTCAGTCGATCAATATCGGTAGCACTGATGTGCCGAGGTTGTCGGGTAAAACGCTCCACTAATTGTTCCAGTTCGGCCCAAGAGGCCTTATGCTTGTGCCAAAACGAGGTAATATCCATGTATAATGCCTCCTTCATTAGCGTGTGTGTAATCACTCGTAAAAAACTCATAGTTTCGAGGGGGGAAGAAAAACATCATGAATGAACCGACATACGTCAGTGGGTCAAATCGAGAAGCGTCTGTCGTGACACCCGAGCATGTTATGCTGCGATTTCAGACGGCAGGTTTAGGCAGTCGCGCCACTGCGATGCTGATTGATACAGGAATTTTGTTCCTGGTTAATCTTACTGTATTTATATTGTTTGGTATAGTTTTATTTGGAAATGAAGATGATTTTTCCCCGGATTCTGGCAACTACACGTTGGCCATCGTTCTCCTGGTGACTTTCGTAATAAATTTTGGCTACTATTGGTTACAGGAAGCATTCTGGGGTGGACAGACCGTTGGCAAAAGGCTGGTGGGAATCCGGGTCATCCGTGATAACGGACAGCCTGCGACGTTTGTTTCCTCGACGATCCGGAATCTGTTTCGCATCATTGACGCAATGCCGACTGGTTATTTTCTCGGGGCGCTCGTCTGCTTTTTTCACCCCCGTGATAAGCGAATTGGTGATATGGTAGCGGGCACAATTGTCGTAGTGGAGTCAGGACAGCGATCGACTCTTTTTCAGAAAAAGAAAGACAAACAGCCAAACGGCTTTGATTTGAATCATGCGCTACTCGTGCTTGATGAGCGCCAAAAACAGGCGATTACCCGAGAGGATTGGCAGCTGCTTTCCTCCTTCATTAGCAGATTATCTTCTTTATCTCAAGCGAAAAAATATGAACTTGGGAATCTAATAGCCAGCATCCTACGCAAAAAATTAGAGCTTGTTGACGAACAGACCAACAAGGAAGACCCGATCCTGTTTTTGCAAAGGCTGCACAATCAGCTACAAAACGAATTTCAACTCCGAAAATAAAGCGAAGTACCGCCAAAAAATAGTGGCGGTATTTTCTTTTCTCGACGTATTTTCCCATTATTCAGCAAAATGCTGCTTCAAAAACTTTCTATGTTATAATAAAACCTCACTCTATGCCACAGAAAGGAGGAGGGAGCCGATGGACGACAAATACATGGGAGCGTCATCGACTTCGTCACCCACACTGCCACTCCCGGCAAACGGGAAGCAGAAAGGAAGACGCAGAAGAGGCAGTCTTTTTCAGGCATTGATTCCCTCCCAGACAGAAGGTAAGCGCCCTTTACTACCGATCGTTTTGGCCGTTCTGGTCTGGGTAGGACTTGCCTATGCTGGATATGCCTTTGCTGTTTATACGTTGGACAAGCAGCAACAATTTGTAAACCAACGAATTGATCAAATTCAGGAAAATAATCAAAAGCAGATGAAGGCATTGGGAGATCAATTGACTCTCGTGCAGGAAGAAATGCAAAATGTCCAGAAGGGTCTAGGAAATCTGGAAGAAGATTTGGCTTTGACGGGTGAAACCATTGGTGGCACCAACAAGACCAAAGAAGCCCTGCAGGATCGGGTTGACCAACTCAACAAACAGCTGGTTGATTTGAAAGCATCTCTGAAAAAATTGGAGGATGCTGCCCGTGCTTGGTAAGATAAACCGTTTCTTTCTCTTTCTGTTGGCGCCAGCGCTCGGTTTTTTGGTCGCTTTTGCGCTGGACAATCCAGTGGACAAGCTCCAGACAGAAGGACTGAAGCTTTCTTCTGCCGTAGCGAAGAGCCAAGCAGATGAGCTGGGGGAACGGCTCAACGATACCAAGGTGCAGCTTCGAAACGTAGAAACCGTCATCGAAGACATTCAGGATCGCTCGAAAAAGGAACAGAAAGAATACGAGCAACAACACAAGAAGATCAGCAGCGCATTGGAAGCGAGCAAATCCCAGACACAAAAATCTGCGGATGTATTGGACACGATTTTGTCCAACATGCTTGGCAAGCCGATCGGTCAACACTTCGGGAAAAACTCGACAGTGAAAGTATATTCCCTGCAAGAAGGCGGATACCGCGGCTATATGGCCAAAGTTCGCCTCAATGATCCAAACGCGCTGAAAATGGTGCTGGCCAACAACTCTGTGAAAAGTAAGGGAGAAACAACAAGTCAAGCTGGTAAGCGTACAGGCTCCATTCTTGCGATCAATGCAGGCGGCTTTATGTCGGACAAGCAGGGCAATCTGACTCCGCTAGGCATTACGGTTGTTGACGGCAAGATTCGAACCTTTTCCAATAATGCGAAGCTGAGCTTTGTCGGTTTCAATAACAAAGGTCATCTGGTCGGAACAAGCATCAAGACGCAGGCGCAAATTACGCAACAAGGGATATTGCAGGGAGCGAGCTTCTTGCCGCGTCTTTTGCAGGGTGGAAAACGATTGCCTATCCCGCGTGAATGGGCGAATGCGCGTCAACCGCGAACACTGATCGGGCATTTCGACAACGGCGATTTGCTGCTGATTGTCATTGATGGAAGACGAGATGGCTGGAGTAATGGTGTTACGCTGGAGGAAGCGCAAAGAAAGCTGCAAGAGTGGCATGTCGTGGATGCGTATAACCTCGACGGCGGCGGCTCCAGTGCGTTTTATTACAACGGCAAGCTGTTGAACAAGCCTTCTGGCGGCAAAGAACGACGCGTGGTGAGCAATTTGGTCGTCATGCCTTAAGCAAAAATCGCAACACTCTTCTGCGAAGACGACAAGTCTTGTTACAGAAGAGTGTTTTTTTCTGTAGAGAAAAGTTTGCCTAGGCAACTGTGAATGTGGGTTGACCTTGAAAAATGCTGAAAATTATAATAATAGGAGGAGTTAATGAAATGGAATAGGAGGGATCGCATGAAAAAAGGGATGTTGGTTACCCTCTCGATTGTTACCGTGCTTTCGTTTCCTCATTTGGCTGTGGGGAAAGTCCCAGGTGTGCCAGCAGGCGTGCAAGGAGCTACAAAAGGAATTGTCGCGGTCTCTCATCCAGCAGCGGCACAGGTCGGTAGAGATATCTTGGCAAAAGGCGGCAATGCGATTGACGCTGCGGCTGGGATCCAATTTGCGCTAAATGTAGCAGAACCGTATATGTCCGGTATCGGCGGCGGTGGCTTTATGATGATTTATGTGAAGGATCAAAACAAAGTGACGGTGCTAGATAGTCGAGAGGTGGCTCCTTCCAAGGTGACTCCCGATATGTTTTTACAGGCGGATGGTAACCCGATCCCATTTGAGGAGAGACATACGAGTGGTCAGGCCGTAGGTGTCCCAGGCACATTGCTGGGAGTAGAGCAGGCGTTGAAATCGTATGGGACATGGGATTTGGGAAAAGTGATAGAACCGTCGATTGAATTGGCGGAAAAAGGAGTTCGCGTCAACTGGGTGTCCGCTCAATTTATTGCCAATTCCATGGAAAAGCTGAAAAAGCACGGGGCTGCTGCACAGGTGTTTGCGCCAAACGGCGTTCCACTCAAAGAAGGCGAGATGCTGGTTCAGCCCCAATTGGCGAAAACGTTGAAGATCATTCGAGACAAAGGCTCTGATGCCTTGTATGAAGGGGAAATTGGCAAGGCACTTGTCGAAGAAGTACAAAGGACGGGAGGCTCTATGACTCTCGATGATTTGCAGGCGTATCAAGTAAAAGAGCGTGAACCGGTCCACGGCATGTATCGCGGGTATGAAGTGATTTCGATGGCACCCCCCAGTTCTGGCGGCTTGACACTCATTCAGATTTTGAAGCTGATGGAAGGCTACGATAACCAAAAGGACGGCATTGGGTCGGTAGCCTATTTGCATCATCTGATCGAAGCCAATCACCTTGCCTACGCAGATCGGGCGGCGTTTATGGCGGACGCGGATGTTTATCCAGTACCGAAAAAGGGGCTGATTGCTGACGAATACATCAAGGAGCGGCGCCAGCTCATTCGTGAAGAGACAGCGAATGCCAATGTAGGGGCAGGAGATCCTTGGAAGTACGATCCTGGCAAAAAGCCAGTGGTGTCCATGAAACTGAGAGATCAATCTCCGGTCAAGCAGACCACGCATTTCTCTGTGATGGACAAATGGGGGAATATCGTTGCGTATACGACCACGATCGAAGATATTTTTGGCAGCGGTGTGATGGTGCCTGGTTATGGCTTCATGCTCAATAATGAGCTGACAGATTTTGACGCGATTCCTGGCGGAGTCAATCAGGTCGAGCCCGGCAAGCGTCCACGTTCGAGCATGACGCCAACCATGGTGCTAAAAGACGGGAAGCCCTTTTTAGCAATTGGCTCACCTGGTGGCTCAACCATTATCGCCTCTGTATCGCAGACGATTCTCAATGTGATCGATCATGGAATGGAAATTGAGGATGCCATCCGTGCACCACGCATTTTTTCTAGCAGCTATCCGAATGTAACGTGGGAAGCGGGCATTGACCAAGATGTCATCCTGCAATTGATGGCAAAAGGTCACGTCTTTGTTGAGGAACCGACAAACATTGGCAACGTCCAAGCGATTGTGTACGATTTTGAAACGGGAAAAATGTACGGCGGAGCAGATAACACACGCGAGGGTACTGTACTCGGGGTCGATGCCATTGCGTATACGGCTGCTCAGCCAATCCAGTCCCCAAAAGAAAAAGATGGGCCCTTTCATTTACGAGTAAACGGCAATGTCTATCCATACAGGGCAGATCAAAAAGCGATGATAGATGGAGTAGCGTATGTTCACGCCAACAAGTTGCTGTTAGGGCTGGGACAAAAAGTGACGTCCTTCCAGTCTGATGTGGTCATGTTGAAGGGAATTCCTTACTTGCCTGTCAAAAAAGTTGGCGAGAAGTTGGGCTATACGGTTATGTGGAAGGAAGGAGAGCGATCCATCGAGTTGAATAGCAAAAAGTAGGCTGATAAGGAAAGGATGTAGCAAAAATGAAGAAAGTACTTGTACTCGGCGGAACGCGATTTTTTGGAAAGCGATTGGTCCAGCTTCTCGTTGAAGCGGGGGCAGACGTTACCGTGGCAACGAGGGGGCTTACCCAATTGGAGTTGCCTGCCGCTGTCAAAAGAATGACGCTTGACCGAGATAACGTCCACTCGCTAGCGGCAGCAGGGGAAGAGCAGTGGGACGTGGTGTACGATAACATCTGTTATTCCTCTCAAAATGCACTGGATGCGTGTAAGGTTTTTCGGGGGAAAGTGGGAAAGTACGTTTTGACCTCTACCTTGTCCGTCTACGATTATGCCGAGGAACCACTACAGGAAGAAGCCTTTGATCCATACACGTATGCAATCAACCTGAAAACAAGAGACGAGACAACCTATCAAGAGGGAAAGCGTCAAGCAGAAGCCGTCTTTTTTCAAGAAAAGGCCTTTCCTGTCGTAGCCGTTCGTTTTCCAATCGTTCTGGCGGAAGACGATTACACACAGCGGCTATGGTTTCATATTGAGCATGTCCAAGAGGAGCGGCCGATTGGTATCACGAATCCCGCTGCACAGATGGGCTTCATACATGCACAGGAAGCAGCTCAATTTTTGGCATGGCTGACGACAACGTCCATCACAGGGCCAGTGAATGCGTGCTCGGATGGGACTGTTTCGCTTGCTAAGCTAATGGAGACCATTGCGCAAACAGTCGGAAAACCTGCCCGGATCGAACAAACGACAGATGCTTCTGACGCGTCTCCCTTTGGATTTTTAGCATCCTTGTACATGGATAACGGAAAGGCTAAGGCTGCGGGCTTCCCATTTTGGGTGCTAAATGAATGGTTACCAGCGCTTGTCAAACAGCTAAACGAGAAATATACCGCTGAAAAAGCGTGACCTATCTACCTTTTTTTTCGTACTACTCCGTGGTAAGGTAGAGCAGAACGTATGTGTCTGTAAGGAACCAGGAGGATCGATCATGAACAAAAATCGCACCAGCAGCCTTGCGATCATCGCAGCGCTATCAGTAGCACTACTCAGTGGATGTGAACCTCCCTCATTAAGTGGATTGCTTTCCAGCGAGTCGAATGGACAGCCCGCAGGTGAGGGCACGCAAGCAACGACAGTTGAGCCGAATAAAGAGGAGACGACACGTCCCCAACGGGCAACGCTTGCAGAGACGATAAAAGATGTGGATGGAGTGCCAACCGTTACGAATGCAACAGATCTCTCGGTTGTCGTAAATAAACAGCGGGCATTGCCAGGCGATTATATTCCACCGGATTTGGTAGAGCCGAATGTTCCGTTTCCTTTTGATGAAAAAGTGGAGAAGCGATTGCTGCGAGCAGAAGCCGCACAAGCATTAGAAGAACTGTTTGCCAAAGCAAAGACAGAAGGTATTGAACTGTATGCCGTTTCTGGCTATCGCTCATATAAGACTCAAAAATCGCTGTACGAAACGTATGTAAGGACGCAAGGTGCAGAACATGCCGCTGCCTACAGTGCCGTGCCTGGAAAGAGCGAGCATCAGACTGGCTTGGCTATGGATGTATCCGGACATGATGCTAGTACACGCCTGGAAGAATCGTTTGGTGAGACACCTGAAGGGTTATGGCTGGCAGCCAACTGTGCAGACTCTGGGTTCGTCATTCGTTATTTGAAGGGTAAGGAAGATACGACTGGATATGCGTATGAGCCTTGGCATTTGCGTTATGTAGGAAAGGAAATGGCAAAAGAAATTATGGCAGGTGGCCTTACTTTGGAGGATTATTTTTCTGAAGCGGCAATTGCCCGCAAATAACATCATCAAAACGAAAAGAGCCGCCCCGATAAGGAGCGGCTTTTTGCTGCCTGGATCCATGTTAACGTGGAAGGCGAATCTGGGACAGCGGCCAGTATACAGCTTCTGCACGTCCTACTACATGATCCAGTTGAACAGGGCCAATGACGCGGCTGTCCATACTGTTGTTGCGATTATCCCCCATGACAAACACACTGCCCTCAGGAATCTTCACAGGATCAAAATCTTCGGTTAACGTCACACCTGCCGCAGAGGTTTTTAGCTTGTTTTCGACCAAATACTCTTCGCTGAGCGGTTTGCCATTGACGTACACTTGATCATTTTTGGCTTCAACGGTGTCACCAGCAACAGCGACCACGCGCTTGATCCAGTTGTCGCCAGTTGCATCTGGATGAATGATGACGATATCACCTGGCTGCGGTTCTTTGAGGTAGTAAATCGCTTTGTTTACGATGACACGCTCGCGGTCATGCAACGTACTTTCCATGGAGCGCCCTTGGACGACGTAGGGAGCCATGACAAATACGTAGATGAAGGCTGTCAATCCACCAATCAAGACAAACGATTTTAACCAATCAAGCAATTCCACTTTCCATTTTGGTGTAGGGTTGGTTTGTTCCATTGAAATTCTCCTATGTATGTGATTTCTGTGGCAAATATGCCTGAGTCAATTGCCTCGTGTGTGTAAGGCTGTCTTCCCATTATACATGCTATACGAATAGATACGAAAGATGATTCAAGGAAATAATTGGTTCGTGGATGAAGCTGGAAAAAGTCGAAATATTATTTTGCTAGCTTACCTATTGTCAGTTTTTCCTGTTTGAGTTAAGATGTTCTTGAAATAAGTTTTACAATAAAAATATTAAGTGGTAAACACTTTGTCTGGCTCATACATATCTTTCGTGAAAAGAAATAATTTCGGGAGTCCTATTGATCTTCCGGTACTTAGGCTATATAGTTTTATAGTAAAAGTACTTATATTATTAATTTTCCGAAAATAGGTGATGTCGTGAGCAATATGTCCCGTGCCAGTAAACTTGAGGAACTGGATCGAGTTTTTGTCGAGATTGCTCGTTTCTTTATTAACAATTGGCTAGAGGAAGAGTCAATCAGTCCGAAGCAGTTTATCTTGCTACGTGTGCTACATCAAAAAGGACGAAGCACAGTTTCTGAGCTGGCGACTATTTTGAAGTTATCCAATAGTGCCACCACGATCGCACTCAATCGGTTGGTCAAGGCCGGTTTTATTGACCGGGTTCGAGATGAACAGGATCGACGTGTCGTGTGGGTCACTTTGTCACAACAAGCCGTTCCAACTCTGGAAGGACTTTTGTGCCACAGGAGAGCACTAGTAGGAAAGCTGCTGGAGAATCTGACTGACGACGAGTTAGAGCAGTTTACGTATTTTCTCAGGAAAATGCAGCAGTGCATATAGCATGCCTTCAAGTTCGGGTTTGGGGACATTCGTGTAAGACAAAAGTGTGTACCGCGGAATGGGAGTGTACACATATGAAAAAGAAAAGCACACTGATCATGAGTTCTTGTATCTTAGGAGCAGCTCTCTTCACACAAGCTGCATTTGCTGAAGAGGCAGTAAAAGCTACTGAAACGACTCCTGCAAAAGAAGCAACAACAACGGCAACAGAAGACAAAGCTGCAACAGATGAAAAGCCAGCTACTGAAGAAAAGCCGGCAACTGATGCTACAACAACTGCACCAGCAACTAAACCTGAAGTAAAACCTGCGACTCCACAAACCGTTACTCCAATTCAAGGTTTGACTCAACAAGGTGGCTGGGTCATCATGCCAGGTAAAGATGAGTATGTATGGGTGAGTGGTCAATATGTTCCAGTCATCTCTAACGTAGCTGGCTGGGCAATGATGCCAGGAGCAGATCAATATGTTATCACTGGTGGCGTAACTCCTGTGAGTGCTCCAGCAGCTGGTTGGGCAATGATCGCTCCAGAATCTGATAACGAAAAATAAGCTAGCTGAATATAAAGGCGCTTTGTCCCTTGATTGGGCAAGGCGTCTTTTTTTGCTAAATCTGGAGATTCCCGTACAAACTAAAGCGGATAGAAATCAAAAGGAAGGAGGAACGAAAATGGCAGGTTATGATAAGGATCAGGCTCAGTCCAGGGCGAGAGAGTTAGGGGCTGAAGATGATGGCACAGCCGTCTATTATCAAGAGGCAGACGAACATACGGCTGGTCTGGCTACGACGCAGGAGCAGGTCAGTGACATCTACAAGATGGGAACCATTGAGGACAGAGAACAGACGATGTAAAAGCATAGGAAAAGAGCAAGGCCAGCCCGGATACAAGGAGGCTGGCCGCTTTTTATTCCATTGATAAAAAATTTTTTATTGACTTAGTAGATTGTATCGGTAAGAATACAAGAGGAATCAGAAAATTTAAAAAGGGTGTGCCACGAATGAGAGACTCACGATTAGATCAATTAGCGTACAATCTGGTTAACTATTCTGTACGAGTACAGCCAGGGGAAAACATTTTGATCAACGCGAAAGGGGATACACCGGATTTGGTGCAAGCCCTCGTGCGTGAGATTTACAAAGCAGGCGGCAGTCCTTATGTTCAATTGATTGATCCTGCCGTAAGCCGAGAAATCGCAATGAATTGCAATGAAGAGCAGTTGAAGACCATGGCTCAACATGAAGTTGAACTCATGGAGAAAATGCAAGGTTATATCGGGATTCGTGCAGCGAGCAACATCAATGAGATGGCTGATGTTCCAAGTGACAAGCTGAGTATCTATTCTCGCTTGTATGAGCTGCCAGTGATGAACGTGCGCGTGCCAAAAACGAAGTGGGTTGTTCTTCGTTATCCGAATCCTTCCATGGCGCAGCTTGCGAACATGTCTACAGCAGCTTTTGAAGATTTTTACTTCCAAGTATGTAACCTGGATTACGCGAAAATGGACAAAGCAATGGACAGTCTGGTTGACTTGATGAATCGCACAGACAAGGTACGCTTGGTAGGACCTGAAACAGATCTCACCTTCTCAATCAAGGACATCCCTGCTGTGAAATGTGCTGGCCTGCGCAATATTCCAGATGGTGAAGTGTATACAGCACCTGTGAAGAATTCCGTAAATGGTGTGATCACTCATAATGCGCCAACACCATACCACGGCTTCACATTCGAAAATGTTCGCCTGACCTTCAAGGACGGCAAAATTGTGGAAGCAACAGCGAACGATACCGAACGCTTGAATCAAATTTTGGATACAGACGAGGGAGCGCGCTTCATTGGAGAATTCGCCATCGGTGTGAATCCTTACATTCGCAACCCGATGAAAGATATCTTGTTTGACGAAAAAATAGACGGAAGCTTCCACTTCACGCCTGGTCAATGCTATGACGAAGCTTACAATGGCAACAAATCGTCTGTGCACTGGGACATGGTTTCCATCCAGCGTCCGGACTGGGGCGGAGGGGAAATCTGGTTTGATGACGTCCTGATTCGCAAAGATGGTCGTTTTGTCATTGCAGAGCTTGAATGTCTGAATCCAGAAAACTTGAAAGGGTAAGGTATAGCCTACCCCATCATTTGTCGTACTGTCGGAGCCTTTCGTGCGCAAGCATAATATCCATTTCTAGCTGAAATAGCATGTGCAGATTGCTTGAAGGAAGAGTAATTCTGCGTGCCGCGTGGTAGAGAAGTGGCTTGTTTTGTTTGACGACCGTCATGATTTCCACAACCGGTGGAATGACTTGCTTGATTCTTAGCAGGCTTTGCAAATAGCGGAGAAATGTTTGAATACTAGCCTGGTCATCCTTGTTGGGGACCGCTTCAATCAAAGCGAAAAAGTCTCGGATGATGATCCGCTTCGTCTCCTGAGGCTCCACTATGGTTGTACGATTCACTTGATCCACCTCACGGGAAAGAGTAACAGCTTCTTTTCTTTACCCGTTGAATGATAAGTGATAAACCTTTTGTCTGATAAAAAGTCTTTGGCATGTGCGTGTGCCAAAGACTTTTCGTTTTTATGACTCACGATGACCATCGTAGATGCTTGCTTCTTCCATGGGTATCCGTATGCGCAGGAGCAACCAGGCATTTAAGAGAGAAAACGCCAGGGCAGTTGCCACAGCGGAAAATGTCAGCGGGAGTAGCAGCAGCTCAAGCGATACGACCAAGTAGTTGGGGTGACGAATGAACCGATAAGGACCTCGCTTGATTGGAGCCTCGCCCGGGAGGATGAAGATGCGGGTATTCCACCGTTTGCCCAAGCTGCGAATACACCAATAACGAAGTCCTTGCGCGATTAAAAACAGGCTGAACGGAATGGCCCACCAAGAGGGCAGAACCATTGCGCTACCTTTTCCCACCACTTCGAAAAGGAGTGAGAGAAAAAAGAGAAAATGAAGAAGGACGATGTATTTGTAATGACTCGCCCCAACTTCGTAGCCCCCTTTTGAGCGGATATAGTGAGCATTCCTCATGGCAATGAGAAGCTCGACCAGCCGTTGTAACACGACTCCAGCCATGACAAATCCAAAAAAGAGCAACATGACTATCTCGCCTCCAGAAGTAAGAGCTCGGAGCTAAATCCAGGTCCAAGCGCAGCGACCAATCCGCGATCTCCTGGCTCCCACGCCTTCTCCATGCTTTTTTCCAGGACGAACAGAACCGTAGGGGAGGACATGTTTCCAAAATTGGTTAGGACATCTTCAGAAAACCGAGTGGCTTCTGTGCCAATGCCCAAGGACCGCTGATAAGCCGTTAGTACCTTGGCGCCACCTGGATGGAAAATGAAATGACGTAGATGGTCAATAGACATCCCATGCGGTGACAAAAAGCTCTCCACGTTTTCTCGCATGGAAGAACGAATGAGAGTAGGGATGTCACGAGAGAAAATGACTTTTAATCCTGGATCGGTTAATTCCCATCCCATGACATCTACCGTGTCCGGCCATGTTGTCGTTCGCGCATCACAGAATTGAACCTTAGGTGTGTCCGAAGAGGACGACACTTGATCTCCTTCTATTAAAACGGCTGCAGCTCCATCCCCAAAGAGGCAGGTTGCGACCAAATTGCTTTTGGACAAATCCTGTCGGATGAAGGTCAAGCCACACAGCTCTACGCTCACAAGCAATACTCGCCGGGAGGGATAAGCCTGGGTGTACTCGCATGCACGCGACAATCCCATCGCTCCACCAGCACAGCCGAGGCCCCACAACGGGACACGGGTTGCTTGGGAACGGAGTCCTAAACGATGGAGCAAGCGGGAATCAAGGCTTGGGGTCGCAATGCCAGTGCTTGATACAAACATCAGACAATCGATGGATGACGGCTCGACCCCAGCTTTTGTCAAACACTTTCGAGCTGCTTCCTCTGCCAAGGCTTCCGCATGCTCGATATACAATTGATTTTTCTCCGCAAACGGTCGGTCTTCCAAAAACCAATCCATTGGCATACTAAAATATCGCTTCTGAATGTGACTATGTGCAAACACGTGTAACAAACGGTCTATATCGGGAAAAGCATCTTGAAAAAATAGGCGTGCCAGTTTCATGGAATCCTCTTGTGTAATCTCGTGGGAAGGTACTGCTGTAGCTACTGCTTCTATACGGGGCACCCATTCATTCACTCCCGTCTATTTTGATTAGCCCTTAGCTTATCCCTTCCAATTGGTTCCAATTCATGCAGCACCATGTGCGAAGGCCGCAGGTTGATTGTCAGGATTTTTCCATGATTCGTTTGAATGAATAAGTGGCAGTTTCGTGGATTTGCTTGAACTTATAAAAAAAGATAGGTAAAATATTCCTGATTATATGAAAAAAGACCTACTGTAGATTTTGATAGATAGGTCTAATGTATGAATGAAAAGAGGGGAACATCGGATAGATCGGGGGTAGTGTACTTTGGGCTCACGCTGGATTAGCTTGGGTGTGTCCTGTGGAATCATTTCGGTTTGGCTGATCGGATACGGATTGCCATCGGATGAGAGTATGGTTGTCTTTCTTTTTCTTGTGGCTGTCATTCAGACGCTTGCTGCCTATCGTATAGGGAAATATATAGATCAGCTGCGGCAGATGGCTTATCACGATTCACTCACAGGCGTTCTCGTCAATCGCAGATTTCTGGACAAGTTGGTCGCAGAAGTAGAGTTGGCAAAAAGCAATCATCAATCTGTTACGTTATTGTTTATTGATTTGGATAATTTCAAAATATTCAACGATTCATTTGGCCATATGGAAGGCGACAGACTCCTTTGCCAATTTGCAAGAATCTTGCAAGCAAGTGTACGGAAACAAGACATTGTTGGAAGGTGGGGCGGGGAAGAATTCGTCGTTTTGTTAACGCAGACAGACACAAGAAGAGCACTGGGAATCGGAGAACGAATTCAAAATCAAGTGCGAGACGCACTTTCAGGGGTCACTGTCAGCATCGGAGTAGCCTCGTATCCACAGCATGCCGCAACAGCGGAAGAGTTAGCGAAAAAAGCAGATATGCTTATGTATGAAGCGAAAAAAAGGAAAGATTGCATGATGGTCGCTTCGAATGAAATGATAAATATTGGCAAGGCTAACACTCGTCCTCTCTCTTGACACGAGTGTTTTTTTTTATTGTAAAGAGCATTTACAAAAACTTAATAATTCCTTAAAGAAAAATATACACATTTGACCTTGATTTTAAATTTACGGAAACAATAACATTCGATATAATCTTGTAGGTGCCATTTATTCAAAGGAGTGAAGAAGTCCCGTATGTTAAAATCAAACAAGTATATCTTCTTTGATCTGTTCGAACAGCAGATTGCCACGGTACACAAAGGAACTCATCTTTTCTATGAAATGATAGGAAACTATCAAGATCTAGAAACAAAGGTTAAGGCAATCAAGGCTGTCGAGAAAGAAGGAGACGAAATCGTTCGTCGCATCATGAACGAGTTGAACTCTACTTTTATCACTCCGCTTGAGCGTGAAGACATTCACCAGCTCGCTCATACGATGGACTCGATGATCGACTACATTGACGGTGTCGCTGATCGTATGTATCTGTACCAAGTGACTCAACCAGATCCACGTGTATTGGCACAAGCCAACATTTTGGTGAAATGCTCGGCTAAGCTGATCGAGCTGATTCGCACACTGCGCAAGCTGGATCATAAAGTCGTTACACAAATCGCTGGGGAAATCAAAGATTTGGAGCATGAATCTGACTCCAACTACCGCAAAATGGTATCTGATTTGTTGAATTCTCCTGATACCAACCCAATGGAAGCGATCAAACTCAAAGAGATTTACGATAAGCTCGAAGACTGTGCTGACTTCGCTGAGGACGTCTCCAACCTGGTAGAAGGGATCGTGTTAAAGAATGCCTGATCTTTCGCCAGAGGTGATTATTCTCGTACTCGTCGTCATCATGGCGCTAGCATTTGACTTTATCAATGGTTTTCATGATACGGCGAACGCGATTGCTACTTCTGTTTCGACACGCGCATTAAGTCCGAAAACCGCGATTATTATTGCATCCCTGTGTAATTTGATTGGTGCACTCTCGTATACGGGGGTAGCGAAGACAATCGGGGGAAGCATTACCGATCCATTCAAACTGGAAAATGGATTGGTCGTCGTTTTGGCGGCGTTGACATCTGCGATTTTGTGGAACCTAATCACCTGGTGGTTCGGAATTCCTAGCTCGTCCTCGCACGCGATTATCGGAGGCGTTGCAGGTGCCGCTTTTGGTGCCGCAGGAAGTGGCGCCATTAACTGGTCAGGTTTCATTAGCATTATTCAGGCGTTGATCATATCACCGCTTGTTGCCTTTGCTATTGGTTTTGTGGTGATCAAGCTTGTGTCTTGGTTTGTTCGTAACTCAGCGTATCACAAAACCAATAAAGGTTTCCGTTCGATGCAAGTATTGTCAGCTTCTTGGCAGGCTTTCAGCCATGGAGCCAACGATGCGCAAAAAACAATGGGCGTAATCACCCTTGCTCTGATTTCTGGAGGATTCTTGGTACAAGCACCGGGCGAATTCGTTATTCCACTATGGGTAAAACTTTCAGCTGCTCTTGCAATGGCATTAGGAACGGCATTTGGTGGATGGCGGATCATCAAGACCTTGGGTGGTAAGATTATGAAAATCAAGCCAATTTCCGGTTTTTCAGCAGACCTGTCTTCTGCCTTGATTATCACAATCTTTACAGCTTTGAAACTGCCAGTGAGCACAACGCATGTGATCACATCCGCCATCTTGGGGGTTGGGGCATCGCAAAAGCTGAACGCTGTAAAATGGGGCCTGGCTGGCCGAATATTGGTCACATGGGTCATTACCCTTCCGATTACCGGACTTTTGGCTGCTGCATGTTACGTCGTGTTTGACGTATTCCTGTAGAGCTACATCTTTATCCAACAGACAACAGACACCTTTCCGTTGTAAAGTACGCGGGAAGGTGTCTTTTTCATTAACTTGATCCCGTTAAACGCTCCCATAAGCCCGGCTTGGGTTTAATTTGCACGAGGCGTACGGCAGAGAATGGGATATAGTCAAGCGAGCCATCCCGTTCTTCAATTAATATGCCATTTGGGCTGTAATCATACAATTTGCCTTCTGCATACGCGGATAATCCTTGGCCGATCCTATCAGGAGCAAAATGAATACGTACGTAGCGATCAAGATACTCTTCCAAAATTCCGTCATCCATCCTATTCCCCTCCTTTTTCATTCTTTCTCCTAGTTATTGCCTGCATTGCGACAATTCAGACAAGGCAAAGAAAAAACCACCCGGTCGGATTGACCTGAGTGGCAATAGATATGGCATATTGACGTTATTCGATCGAGTTTTGGGAATGTCCGGCCTGCTTGCTTTTCCGTGCAAACACGAGCAACAAGATGACACCGGCAGCAATTAAGCACAGGCTGACTAATTGAGCGACACGCAGGGTATCGGCTATCAACAAACTGTCTGTACGCATGCCCTCAATGAAGAAGCGTCCAATCGAATACAGGATCATGTAGCTAAACAAGACCTGTCCATCGAATTTTTTGAATCGGTACAGCATGAGCATGAGAATGGCGAAAACAACAAGGTTCCACATCGATTCATACAAGAATGTAGGGTGGTAATATTGTCCACCGATAAACATTTGTTCGCGGATGAACGCAGGGAACTTTTCCATAAACTCAGCAGAGACGGGACCACCATGAGCTTCCTGGTTGATAAAGTTTCCCCAACGTCCGATGGCTTGACCCAAAATAACACTCGGCATAAAAATGTCAGCCAAACGAAGGAACGGCAGTTTATGTTTTCGAATATACCAGGCTCCTGCCAGAACACCACCGATTAAACCACCGTGAATAGCCAAGCCGCCTTGCCAAACTGCGAAGATGTCCAGTGGGTTGTCTTTGTACTGCTGCCATTCAAACGTAACATAATACAATCTTGCACAAACGATGGCTGCTGGAATGATCAGAACCACCATGTTCAAGACGTGATCGGGATCAATGCCAGAACGTTTGGAATTGTAGCGAGCGAGATAAGTACCCAAGAAAAACGCCAGCCCCATTATAATGCCATACCAGTGAATCTTTAAGGGGCCGATTGCAATTGCGATCGGATCAATCATGAATGTGCCTCCTTGCCTCAAAACATCTGTGCCAAGTATAGCACAAATAGGCAGCATGATTCCAACTAACGGCTTACTGACACTGCAAAAAGCCGAGGATGGCATCAAGAGAGGCCCGTTTTGTCGGGGCAGATATGGAGGAAAATAAATCTCCGAATGTTTCCAGACGTTTGGGTACCGTATAAACGGTGAAATCTGTGGGATGAGAATGGGGAACTTCTTCCCACAGGAGTGGCGTTGAGACGGTTGCCTGTTCTTTTGCACGGGTTGAATAAGGGGCTGGTAATGTCTTTCCGCGCCAGTGCTGCAAATAGTCAATGTACAGCTTATCACCTCGATTCTTCACTAAGCGCTCGATGGTTAAAAGGGAGGGATGCTTGCTGACTAAATAGGATGCGATGAAATGTCCGACTTGGCGCGTCTGTTCAAACGTATAGCGGAGCTCGATCGGAACATAGATTTGCAAGCCACTGGAACCGGATGTCTTGACCCATGAAGGCAGCTGTAATTCATTGAGCAGCTGTTTCAATAAGAGGGCAGACTCTATCACAACAGCAAAGTCATCTGTGGAAGGATCGAGGTCAAACACGAGCTCTGTCGGAGTCTCATCCTTGGCGAGGTGAAAGGAGACGTGCCATTCCAATGCAGCTTGATTCGCCATCCATACGAGTGTCGCTCGATCATTGCACAGTACGTAACGTACGTTTTCCCACATATGCGTTTGTATCCAGTCGGGTGCATAGTCCGGGGCGTTCTTTTGATAGAAGTGCTTGTCACCGATTCCGTGAGGGTAGCGAATGACGGTTAAGAGCCGATCCTTGCTATACCGGAGTAGTGGGGCTGCAACAATCAGCAAATAGCGCAAGTAATCTAGCTTGGTTACCTCGGCCTCTGGCCAAAGAGGCTTGTCAGGGTTTGTGATGGACAATGTGTGATTGTCGATCGTCAGCTCGTACTCTTTTGTTGCAGGACACAATGACATGTTCACCTTCTTTTGAAACGGTATAGGTGTTCCTACTATCTCCCATCCACGATTCTCTATGTGATGAGAATAGCTCTTTGCATATATTTCCTGCCAATCAACCATAATACGGGTAGCTTTCCAACGGTTGGTGATGAAAATGAAATTCAAGAAGAAAGATAAAATGAAGGAACTGATTGAGACAATGAATGCCTGCAGCTTGATTGAGCTGGAGGGTATACCGATTTCTCCTCAATTGGGAGAGAACATTGAACTGTTGAAAAAAATGTTCGCTGATTGCTCCGACTTTGTCATACGAGATTTCCGCCAAAAAAACAGTGTCCGTGCGATTGCTGTCTTCGTCGATGGGCTGATTGATACCAAAGAAGTCAATTCTGCACTGAAATCGTTAATGGTGCTTGAAGACGGCGATGAAGATATAAAAGTGATAGAAGAGTCACTTTTGCCTGTTTCCCAGATGGGAAGAGTAGACGATTATAAAAAGCTGCTACAGGCTGTGCTTTCAGGTGATACAGGTATTCTTGTAGAGGGAAATACAGAAGCGCTTACGCTCGGCATTCGTGGAGCAGAAAAGCGCTCGGTTAATGAACCAGAAGGAGAAGCCGTCGTACGGGGGCCGCGTGAGGGTTTTATCGAAAATATTCGCACGAACACGTCGATGCTGCGGCGCAAATTGCGAACACCTCGATTGAAAATGAAGTCTTTGGTAGTTGGACGTGAGACAAACACCAATCTGGTGGTTGCCTTTCTGGATGGGATAGCTGATCCAGAGATCGTACAGGAGGTTACTGTTCGAATCAGTAAGATCAATTTAGATGCTGTGCTGGAAAGCGGATATATCGAAGAGATGATCCAGGATAACACATACTCGCCTTTCCCTCAGGTTATGTATACGGAGCGCCCAGACACGGTTGCTGCGGCATTGCTGGAGGGACGTGTCGCGATATTTGTGGATGGGACACCGATGGTTTTAATCGTGCCCGTTACGTTTTGGATGATGATGCAGGCCAGCGAGGATTACTACGAGCGATTTCAAATGGCTACCCTTGTTCGACTGCTGCGTTATGTTTTTCTCATCATTTCGCTCATTACCCCTGCTTTATACGTGGCCATTACGACCTATCACCAACAGATGCTACCGACCACGCTCCTTTTAAGTATTGCGGCGGCACGCGAGTCTATTCCTTTTCCGGCTATTGTAGAGGCTTTAATCATGGAAGTTTCTTTTGAGGCTTTGCGAGAAGCGGGGATTCGCCTCCCGAAAACGGTTGGGCAAGCCGTCAGTATTTTAGGTGCGTTGGTCGTTGGTCAGGCAGCTGTGCAGGCAGGGATTGTTTCTGCCCCCATGGTTATCGTCGTATCGCTCACAGGGATAGCCTCATTTACCGTTCCGCATTTTAATGCATCGATTTCACTCAGAATGCTGCGCTTTCCGATCATGATAGCCGCTTCAATCCTCGGCATCTATGGAATGCTGGTATTGTTATTGCTAATCCTCGGGCATATGGCCAACCTGCGCTCTTTTGGTGTCCCTTATTTATCGCCGCTAGGACCGATGTCGATCGGCGATCTCAAAGACGTACTGATAAGAGCTCCATGGTCGATGATGGAAAAACGCCCGAGCTTTTTGGGTGTACAAAATGCAAGGCGTATGAATGATGGTTATGCGAATTCTATTCAGCAAAGGGGAGGGCAATCAGGGGTGACTGGCAACCGTCATCCAAACGAGGAGGGCGAATCGTGAAGACTGTGACCCGCTTGTTGATTGTGGCGGTCTGTATGTTCCTGGTTTCTGGTTGTTGGGATCGGCGTGAAGTAAATGATATGGCTATTGTCATAGCAATGGCGATGGATAAGGAACCAGACGGTAGGTATCGGTTATCCATTCAGGTTCCCCTCGTCAGCAGTCTGGGTGCACAGTCTGGAGGTGGTGGGGGGACGAGTGGTGATAAGAGTTATTACGTTGATTCCGCAGTAGGCAGGACAATCCGGGAAGCGAATGGATTGATCCAGTCAAGAATGTCTCGAGAAATTTATTACTCCCATCACCGGATGATCGTCATTGGCGAAGAACTGGGGAAGGACGGAATGTCGGATGTTCTTGATATTGTCGCGCGCTTTCCGGAAAACAGACTGACGGCTTACATTGTCATGACAAAAGGCAAAGCAATCGAATTACTAACCGCACAGCCGCAATTTGAACGTTTTTCAGGAGAAGCGATGCGTGAGTTGGTTAAAATGGGGGGCATTAAGGTAACGTTGAAGGATGTGGCCCAGATGCTCGGAACACCAGGGGTTGATGCCATCTTACCCGTTCTGGCAGCAGTGGAGTCCCATCCGAAAGGAAAGTCAAAAGAAATAGAGGCAACGGGGGTAGGTTTATTTCGACACGACAAGCTCGTAACCATCGTGAAGCCCAAAGAACTGCTCGGCTTGCGATTGTTCCAACGCGATTTTACACCGTTTTCTGTTGTGCTGCCCCTTACCAAGCACGAACGGCTTACGATAACTCTGTCGAAAGGAAGGGCGAAAATCAAGCCCGTGATTAGGAAAGGCCACATCCATTTCAAAATTGACCTATACGCTTCTGCCGTTGTGGTGGAGAATCTGTCAAACCTCGATCTCGAGGAAGAGAAAAATATTAGAATGCTGCAAGCGAAGCTCGTCGAGCAAATCAATAACGGCGTGAACCATATGATGCAAACGATCCAAAAGAAACAATCAGACTTCATTGGGTTAGGAATTGCATTGTCAAGGAATTATCCGCGAGAGTGGCGAGACCGATATCGGAACAAGTGGAATGAGGAACTTCCGAAAATCACATATGAAATCCGATCCAAAGTGAGCATATCCAATTTCGGACAGACAACGAAGAATATAACCAAAGGTGAAGATGATCATGAATAGAATATTTCTGGTCTTTTTTATCTTCATGCTGATACTTTCCATTGGGGAATTTATCCTGAAGCGAAAAGGCATGGATGGAAGACAGCGGGGAGTTATTGTTATTTTCTACACCCTAACTATTGTTTGTTTAATCGCCTTGCAATTCCAGTATTATCAAATGCTTCCAACGAGTAGCATTATGAACATTTTCTCTCCCCATGTGAAGAGGTGGCTGGATCAGTTCGTATAAGGAGGCCCAAGTATGATTCACAAGCAGGTTGTCAATCATCGACAAATTGCCTGGCTCGTCGGCAGTGTCTTGATGACAGGAATGATGATCAGTTTCTTGAGGTCTGTTGTTCAAGTAGCAAGGATGGATGCTTGGTTCTCTCAAATTTTCCCCATTTTTTATGCGATTTTTATCGCGTACGTTTTGAGTGAGCTCGTTGAGGCTTACCCAGGGAAGAATATCTTTGAAATCTTGTTTATTATCGGTGGGAAGTGGATTGGTGGTGCTGTCAATCTACTCATTTTGTTCTACATTTGGATCATCCTGGCGATCGATATTAAAGGGGCTGCTGATTTTTTGCATATCTCTTTATTGCCTACCACGCCATTGGAGATCATCTTACTCGTCTTCGTCCTGTTGATGATGTACTATGGTAAAACGAGTCTTGAGGTGGCAGCACGGGTAAATGAGTTTTATTTTCCTGTTTATTTCATCATGTGCATTTCGTTATATTTCCTGCTGATGAATGAATACAACGTAGAGCGATTGGAACCAATCTTAACCAGTAGATTGGATCGGATCGTGGTCAGCAACTTTCTACCAGTGGGAGTATATGGTGATGTTTTTCTCATTGGGGCATTCTTGCATGCTGTTGTGGAGCCGCGGCTATTTTATGCTGCGATGAAGCACGGGATCATCATCGTTGGCTTTGGAACGACGATTATGCTGCTCGTCTTGCTCGGGGTGATGGGCTTCATTATCGCCGGTCGACTGAATTTCCCCATCTATATTCTCGTCCAGCAAATCCACGTCACAGATTTTTTGGACAGGGTTGAAATGATCCTCTTTAGTGTTTGGTTCCCCGCTTTCACAATTAAAGTCATTGTCGCTTACTTGGCATTTTTAGTGGGGGTTGGATCGTTTGGGGGACAGCGGCATTACAATACACTCAATGCACCGTGTGGATGGTTTATCGTTGTATCCTCCATATTCGCGTTTCCAAATATAGCAGATATCGATCAATTTATTAGTTATAGCTTGCCGTTGATCGTGCTCGCGTTTCAATTGCCGCTGGCGCTCTTTTTGCTTATTCATGTGAGGAGAAAGAATAAAGGAAGAGAGCAAAGCCTCATTCCCGAAGGAACGAAGCTTTATCGATTTTACCGGTCGATGGTGTGGACCACGACAGTCTGTTTAAGCGGTTGTGTGATCGTGATATTGATTGGGGACTTTTTTAAGGATAAATCAGCGGTAGGTGGGGTTGCCACAGCTGTTTTGTACATTGCCTTCTTACTGATAGCGCTGTTGACGAGCTACGGGGAAATGCAGGCTCTTAATCATGGCAAGCAAAGGCTGGGGAGAGCAAAGCAGGCAGGAACGTTTCGACAATAAGGTCGAAAGCTTAGAGGCCAATAGCGTGATGCATTTATGCAGCTATCTCGTTTAAAATAAGCAATTCATTAATATTTACCTACAAGAGCTAAAAGCGACGCTGGTACTACCCCGGATAGAAATAAATAAATGCACGGATAACGCACGTATAACCTGATTGCGTCAATAGCTTTCATTGCATCCTAGCTTCTTCTAATCGCTTCTCTTTATCTTCAAATCCAATTGTCTTTGTTCTCGCCCTGTCGATCACTCTTTCCATAAGTAATTTCTACCTAGGTTGTTAATAGCGTGTCTTATCTCGATTTGGGATGATCGGATTATAATAATCTTACGGTTCTTTTTTGTTATACTAATGAAATGAAAAGTCATAGTAAGCGTGGAGAGGATTGATTGTTATTAATCATTCGATATTCATTATAGAAGATGATCAAGCCATTGTAGAAATGGTTGAGACTTATTTAACGAAAGAAGGATATGCGGTGACCGTTGCCGGGGATGGCGACGAGGGACTTCGGAAATTCGAGCAGGCGCAGGGGCGATTTGATCTGTTACTCGTCGATCTTATGATGCCCAAGATAGATGGAATGGAAGTTATCCGCCGCATTCGGGCTTACAGCCATGTGCCGATCTTGATTATGTCCGCGAAGGACAGCGACATCGACAAGGCGTTAGGCCTCGGGTTCGGTGCAGACGACTACATTGAGAAACCTTTCTCGATGATCGAATTGTCTGCGAGACTGAAGGCGATCATCCGGCGGGCGACGCAATACGCGAGCGTTGAGACGAAGCATAACACCCTGAACATGGGCGATTTACGGATCGATTTCGATAGTTTTGCTGTCTTCAAGCAAGAGGAGCCGATAAAATTGACATCCAAAGAGTTCGAGATTCTGCGACTATTCGCAGCGCATCCCAATCGCGTCTTTACGAAAGCACAAATTTACGCGAAGGTATGGAACGATGACTATTACGGCGACGAGAACGTCATTAATGTTCATATGAGCAGGCTGCGGGACAAGATAGAAGATAACCCGTCAGAGCCGCGGTATATTAAGACGCTATGGGGCATTGGCTACAAGTGGGAAGGCTAAGATGACGTTCATTCTATTGATGATAATCGCGATTCTTATCTGTTTAGTCATGTATCAGGCTGTTAATCGCGTGGGCCACCGCAAGCAATTGCGCCGGGTGCGATCAGAGATCGAACGCATATCATCCCTCGCTACCCATGAGAAGTTATTGCTCATGACGAACGACCGGGAGTTCAAAGCGCTACTGATAGAGATTAATCGGCTCTTGGAGGCGCAACATCAGGTGTACTCAGACTATGCCAAAATGGAAATATCGATAAAAAAGATGGTATCGAATATTTCGCACGATCTGAAGACCCCCTTGACCGTCGTACTGGGTTATATTGAGATGCTCCATCTCGATCCGGCGATGCATGCAGAGGAGCGCGAACGTATGCTAGGCAAAGTGTATGTCAAAACCCAAGAGACGTTGGTGTTCATTCATGATTTCTTCGATTTGGCTAAGCTGGAGTCCGGGGATCAAGATATGCCGATGACCCGAATTCTCATGAATGAACGTTGCGGCACGACGATTCTGGCTTATTACGACATTCTTGCGGAGCAAGACTACCTCGTCCATATCGAGATCCCGGATCATCCGATTTATGGCTTCGGTAATGATGAGGGGCTGCACCGCGTGCTGAACAATCTGATCTCGAACAGCATTCAATATGGCAATCACGGCAAGCAACTCGGTTTGACGCTCCGGGAAGATGAATCTTCTGTCTATGTGGATATATGGGACCGGGGAAAGGGCATTGATGCGATGCATATCGATCATGTGTTTGAACGGATGTATACGCTGGAAGATTCGCGGAATAAGTTCTACCAAGGCAGCGGACTGGGTCTTACCATTACGAAGCGGTTGGTGGAGAGTATGGGCGGGTCTATCCACCTCCGTAGCAAGCCTTATGAGTTAACGGTGTTTACCGTTCAATTGAAAAAAGTACAATACTAGCTCATGAATGGAAGAAGGTTAATTCATTTCATGAGTTTTTTCATGAGTATCATCGCATCTGGAGTCAGCTTAAGAATTTCGTAAGAGTGAAGTAAGAAAAAAGAAGATTACGTCCTGTAAGATGCAGTTATGAGAGAGCGAGAGGAGAAAAGAGTATGGAGCATATAGTACGAACGAATCGATTGACCAAGGCTTTTCAAGGGCAGGAAGTCGTCTCGAATGTAAATATGAATATGAAGAAAGGCGAAATCTACGGATTCTTGGGTCCCAACGGCGCAGGAAAAACGACAGTGATGAAGATGATTACGAATCTCGTCAAGCCCACGAGTGGGGAGATCGAGATATTTGGAGAGAAGCTCATGCCGAATTCCTATCATCTTCTGGGACGCATGGGAACCATTATTGAATACCCGGTGTTCTATGATAAGCTGACAGCCCGCGAGAATCTGGAACTGCATTGCGAATATATGGGGTACTACAACAAGAAGGCGATTGATGAAGCGCTGGAACTTGTGAGTCTGGTCGATACGGGCAAAAAGAAAGTAAAGACCTTCTCGCTCGGGATGAAACAGCGCCTGGGGATCGCCCGCGCTATTACGACCAAACCGGAGCTGCTTATTTTCGACGAACCGACAAACGGACTCGATCCGCTAGGGATCAAAGAGTTAAGAGACGTATTCCGCATATTGTGCAAGGAATATGGCACGACGCTATTGATCTCCAGCCACATTCTAGGCGAGATCGAGCAAATTGCGGATACAATTGGCGTCATTCAAGGCGGGCGGTTACTCCGAGAGATTGCGATGGACGAAATTCGCGGCGAGACGACGAATTACATCGAGATTATGACGACGGATTGCAGTCGAGCTGCTTATGTCTTAACGGATAAACTTCAATTGAGTAATATCCGAGTCATCGACAATCAATTCATACGAATCTATGACCAGCATGTGGCGCAAAGCGAAATTACTAAAACCTTGATCATGAATGAAGTGGTAATTGATTCGATTCATAAACGAAGCGGCTCGTTAGAGGATTATTTTTTGCAAGTGTTGAATGGAGGCGGAGTACATGCTTAATTTGATGAAGCTGGAGCTAAGAAAATTTAAGATCATGGGGTATATTCGCAGTGCTGCGATCGCTACTCTGATCATTTTCGGATTCATGATGTTAATGAGCTATTCGCCAGAGCTGCACGGCATAAACGTATTTGAAAATTATAGCAGGGTGCTTTCTATGATAGATGTATTTGTGAGAGGGACATTTATTATTTTCGCGGCCGTCTTACTGGGGCGATTCGTCATCGATGAGTTCAATCATAAGACGATTACCGTCTTGTTCATGTACCCGATCAAACGTCATAAAATCATTGCGGCTAAGCTTCTGGTCGTGATCGCGTTCACCTTTCTATGTATCGTGGCTTCCACGATTATATTGAGTACGTTGTATTTTTTCATCAACTCATTCACACATTTCGTACCGGGTGAAGTGACGCAGACGCTCGTGTTGCAGCACGCTGCGAAATTAGGTTTTCATGCGCTGGCGGCAAGCTTCATTGCGCTGATTCCGCTCTACTTCGGGATGCGCAAATATTCTGTTCCGACGACGATTGTATCCTCCATCATCATCGTATTGCTGACCTGCTCGGACAGTGGCGGATTCAGCTTGAATGACGTTATTATCGTTCCAATTCTGCTAGCCGCGATTGGCATAGCGGTCGGATACATGGCGATTCGCAAAATTGATCAAATCGATATTCGTTAACTTGGTAGAGTATATTTGATATTTTTACGCGATACCAATGATTATTCCCAATAACTAGTTAACCAGCGCATCTAATGCAAAAGAAAGGAAGATAAACATTGGAATAACAACATGAAGCTAGCCATGATTCTCCTATTCGCTTCCAGTATCGTACTCGCCGGATGTACGAAAGAATCCTCTGTCACTAGTACACCAAGTTCGTTCCAGCAAAACTTTTCTATACCGACGAACACAAATGTAAATTCAGAAACATCGGAGATTAGAAATGTCTCGAATGCAGTAAAAGGGGATATTTCTCAAATAGATGTAAATAACATTCATTCCCAAAAATTCAGGGTAACGCTTCCAGCAGAGAGGGGAAACTTAAAGCATGAATGCAAGAAAACGACTAGTCTCCGCAGCGATTGCGGCTATTATGGCCGTATCCGTTC
The DNA here is from genome assembly GCF_000010165.1 of Brevibacillus brevis NBRC 100599. NCBI lineage: Bacteria > Bacillati > Bacillota > Bacilli > Caryophanales > Paenibacillaceae > Brevibacillus > Brevibacillus brevis. The sequence continues at coordinate 3,832,878 of NC_012491.1, read as the reverse complement.
CCGTGTCAGTCATGGCACAAGATGGAGCGAAAAAAGCAGCACCATTGTATCAAGATGGAGTACAGGCACTCGTAACGAAGGGAATAGTTGACAAAGGTGTAAAACAAAATCAAGAGATTTCTGTTAAAGACTTTATCCGCTATGCGGTAATGTCGCTTACATATCAACATGGCATCGATCCGATGAAGGTTGCTTCCGAGAAGGGGTGGTTGAAGGAAGGAGAATTCACTTCCGTTGACGCTCCGATCAAACGCGGCGAGATGGCACGCATGATGGTGAGGGCACTCGGCAAGGAACAGGGAGAAACGAGCTTAGCCGAATATGCGGCAAGCGCCAAGGCACTTGGGCTCATTCAAGGGGATGCAGATGGAAGCTTGCACGAAGATCAGCCAGTGACTGTAGCTCAAGCGGCTGTTGTGCTTAAAAATTACAGCAATAAAATGCTATTAACGATGGACGAGAGAGGTGTGTCACAAATTTCCGTGGAGGATTTCATGCGGAGTCCGGGCAGCTTTGGGTATGAGCTTTCTCCAGATGGCAAGTATCTTTCTTATGCGGGTACTTGGGAGAACCGTTCCAATGTGTTTGTAGAGAAAATCGGTGAGAAAAGCGAGCCTATTCGCGTGACGAGCTCGAGAGATCGCGATATCGCTGGCTTCTTCTGGAAAGGCGATAACATTCTATATCGCAAAGATAAGGGCGGAGACGAGAATTTCCATGTGTATTCGTCCACTTTTAATGGCAATAAGGAAGTGGATTTGACGCCTTACGATAAGGTCAGTGTTCAACTCGTGAGCGATTTATCTGGTGTGAAAGACGAAATTTTGATTTCGATGAATAAAGAAGATGCTACCATCTTCGATGTATATAAATTGAATGTAAAGACAGGGGAAACGAAGCTGATCGCCAAAAACCCAGGGAACATTTTGTCATGGGTAGCTGATCGCCAAGGTAAAATTCGGCTCGCTTCTGAAAGCGACGGTATCGGAAGTACAATGTTGTACCGCGATACGGAGGAAGAGGCGTTCAAACCGCTGGTTACGTTAAATTACGGGGATGCAATGAATCCGCTTGGTTTCTCGGCAGACGGCAAATCGATCTATGCGGTCTCCAATAACGGTCGGGACAAGACGGCGCTCGTCAAGTTGAATTTAAAGGGTGAGGAAGAAGTTCTGTATCAGCATCCGGAAGTTGACGTAACAGGAGCATATTACGACAAAAATCAAGATAAAATGCTGGCGGCTGTCTATGTGACAGATAAAACGCATTTGGCGTTTTTCGATGATAAATTCGAGGCTATGTACCGCAAGCTGCAGCAGAAACTTGGCGTCAGTGAAAGTGAAATCGGGCTAAACGATTATAACGAGGATATGACGAAGCTGATCGTTAGTGTTTCGAATGACAAGACTTACGGGATGTATTATTTTTACGATAGCGTATCCGGAGAGTTAAAAACCTTAAGTAATCTGAGTCCGTGGCTTAAACCAGATCAGATGGCTGATATGTATCCGATCTCTTACAAGAGCAGCGACGGATTAACGATTCACGGTTACTTAACATTACCGAAAAATAAAAAGCCTCAAAACCTGCCGATGATCGTTAATCCGCATGGTGGGCCGTGGACACGTGATATGTGGGGCTTCAACCCGGAAGCGCAATTGCTCGCAAACCGCGGGTATGCCGTACTTCAAATGAATTTCCGTGCATCAATGGGGTATGGGAAGTCCTTTAGGGATGCAGGGAATAAACAATGGGGATTGAAAATTCAAGATGATATTACTGACGGTGTGAAGTGGGCGATTCAGCAAGGGATTGCTGATCCGAAGCGAGTTGGTATTTATGGCGGATCGTTTGGCGGATACGCAACCTTGACGGGCATTACGAAAACGCCGGAATTGTATGCTGCTGCTGTTGATTATGTAGGTATATCGAATATGTTCTCGTTCTTGGGAACGATCCCACCGTATTGGGAGAACATGAGAAATCTCTTAAACGAACGTGTCGGCGATGTCGAAAAGGACAAAGAAATGCTGAAGCAAGTTTCGCCGGTGTTCCACGTCGATAAAATTGTAACTCCATTATTCGTGGCTCAAGGGGCGAATGATCCGCGGGTGAACAAAGCAGAATCCGACCAAATTGTCGAAGCACTCAAAAAACGCGGCGTGCAAGTGGAGTATATGGTCAAGGATGATGAAGGACATGGCTTCACCAACGAAGAGAACTTGATCGATTTCTTCAATACAATGATCAAGTTTTTGGATAAAAATTTGAAGCCGTAGAGCTAATAAGGTAAGAGTTGCTAGGGAATAGGTAGCACAACTAATGCAGAAGAAAGGAAGATAAACGTTTGAACAACAAGATGAAGTTAGCTATGATTCTCCTGGCCGCTGCCAGTATCGGACTCGCTGTAAATTCAGACATTAGAAATGTCTCGAATGAAGCAAAAGGGGATATTTCTCAAATAGATGTAACTAACATTCATTCCCTAAAAATTCAGAGTGACGCTGCTATAGTTACAGTCATAGGAGACAAACAAATCAATCAAGCGGAATGTGAATTATCCAAGGGCAATTCACATGGAATGGATACCAACGTGACTAAGTCGATCCAAGATGGAACATTACAGATTATACTTAAAAATAAACTAAAGATCATAAATACGGGGCCATTGCCATCTTTAACGATTCGTCTTCCGTATAAAGAATTCAAATCCCTTGAGATAGATAATAAATTAGGCAACATATCCGTTGAGTCAGAATTGTCGGTCCAACACTTAAATGTGAGCAGCAGTGCCGGTGACGTTACTGTAACGGATGTAATTGGTATGGAAAGCAGTAACATATCTACTAGCGTTGGTAACGTCGAATTCGCTCTACCTGATCAATCGGCACATCTATATGTAAATCTATCAACAAAACTAGGAAAAATCGATAATCAGGTTCCTCTTGAAAAAGCAACAAATACCACAACGGTTGTTTCCAAAGAACTCCATGGATATGTGGGTGAGGCTCAATCCGAGAGTGCAACGCTCAACATTTCCACACTGACGGGCGAAATTCTGTTCAAAAATTAAATGTCATTATCGTACCAGGTTTGCCATAATCATGATCAGGCCTGGTATTGTTAGCAATCATTTTTAGTTCAACGGACAGAAACAAAGTTTATGTCAACAGACATTGGTGTAATTTGGACTCTGACATACCTGGAATCTCTCTGCTATAGTTGAATATCGAAAACATACGGTCAAAGGAATGCTCTTTGTTTAGAATGCTTTCATGAAGGTTACGCATTTGTGTCATTTAACATCTAGTGACACACACAAGTATGCTTTTTGACAGGAACCATAACTTCAGCTACTCTCTTTGCATATAATGTCTTTACGGCATACTACGAGAGACTGTAGAAGACCAAATGCCCAAGAGGAAAGCCATTGGACATATGTGTGGTAAGGTTGCAAAAATTATCCACAGTGTCCTAAAAGTTGGTATCCCCTACGATCCCAAAAGATACGCAGCAGCCTGTGGTGTCCCATGGAATGAACAGTATAAGGAAAAAACTTTAGATATTAATGGGGAGCCTTTTGAAGCGGAAGAATAAATGCTTGCCGGAATCTTAGATGAATTAGACGAGATTGAGGTTGATGAAGAATAGTGCAAATCCTGTGTTATTCTTTTTTAACGAAAAATAGATCAATTTACAACAGAAACCTAACGCTTTTTTGTGTTAAACGTATCAATTCAAAGTAAAATCATTCAGAAAAAAATAGCTTTAAGGAGATTGAAATGATGGAAACGAAATCACGGAAAATCATCTTAGTTGGGACCATATGCTATACAATTTTAATTTTATTTTTTATGTTCTTTGCGTTTAACAGGCTCGACGGTGCAACTAGTGTAGATGGATACACCTTTATACTTGTTCCAGAGGGAGTACCACTTACATTTCCAGAACTAACTTATTCATGGATTGTTGATTTCGGAAACGTTGCTGCTTTCATCCCTTTTGGAATATTATTTCCCCTGTTGTATCGTGTAAGATTTGGGAAGTTCATATCCTTGTTTGTCTTAACGATTTTTGTTCTAGAAACAGTTCAGGCCCTAACCTATCTAGGTAGCTTTGATGTAAATGATGTGATATCCAATACAATAGGTGCAGCGATTGGTTATGTTGCCTATCGAGTTGGATTTTCTTCAAACCTTTCTTATAAAAAGCTCATGGCTTCGGCTCTAACTATTGTTGTACTTGTATTTGGAGTCATGGTTGTCTCTGAAATCCTCAAAAAAAGAGAAGGCCCCGTTCAATCATTAACGGTTGTCAAAGAAATGACAGGAACTACACCGATGACTGAGAATCTCCCAAGCTTTTCGGTAGCAGGTGAGCAAATAGAGCCGAAAATGAACGTGTATAGCAGTGAAGGGGAATCAACCAAAACGTACCACTATATTCTGGGGAACCAAAAAAATGTCTGGCTTTCTTTCTATTTCGGCATTCCCGACAATGGGGGCTCAAAGGGTGAAGCCAAAATCATCGTAGATGGACAAGAAATAGCTCAGTTAAACGAACAATCCTATCAAGGGGCAGAAGCTTTAAGGGAGATGCCTTTTAACGAGGTAAACGAAATTACCATTATCGTTTCCGGAAACGCTAAGCTGTGGGATGTTGGAATCCGTGGAATGCAACATTGGTGGGAGTAAGGAACAGTACATCCTGTGTGAGCGCAGAGTGAGTAATTCTATTGACCGCTTTTTAGAAAAGATCAAGGAAATTAGAGAAACACTAAACGGGGATTTGTGTATTATCATTGAAAATGAGGGGAAGGAATTCTGGATTCCCACATACGAAGAGTAAGCACCGGACGCGAGAAACGCGTCTTTTTTATTATCAGTTTAACCCCTCAACGAATTTTATCGGTATCCATTCTACTATCCTATTTTGAACGTAAGAATTTTGTAAGGTATGGATAAGAAAAAAGAAATTTTCATTGTATAGGATAAAAATATAAAGAAGAGTGAAAGGGGGGCTAGATAAGATATATTTATGTGAAAAACAAATTGCGAATTCCATGTTGCCCTTTTGTCTTTGGTGAAGATGATAGCTGTGTAGTTAGTTCGAAACAACAAGCATGCAACCACCCACTCATACAATATGAATAGAGGAGAGGAATGCCTTATGAAAACACGTAGTCAAATTACATTTGCAAGTCTTGCCCTTTTAATAGCTGGAAGTTCCCTGTTATACACAACACCAACCGCAATTGTAAAAGCAGAGTCCACGGAAAATGTATCTAGTTCGGCAGACAAAAGTATTCAACGAGATCGTAATTCCGTCAAACAAGCAATGCGGGATACATTGCATTTTGGATTCCCGGGGATACTTGCTAAAGCTTCTGAGGGTGGAAAAACGTGGGGTTATGCTGCTGGGGTAGCGAATCTGAGCACCAAGAAACCAATGAAAACAGATTTTCGCTTTCGTATTGCCAGCGTGACGAAGACGTTCACCGCAACGGTTGTACTTCAATTAGCTGCAGAAAACCGCCTGAATCTAGACGACTCCATCGAAAATTGGTTGCCTGGTGTCATTCAAGGAAACGGATATGATGCTAAACAGATTACTATCCGGCAGTTATTGAATCATACAAGTGGTATCGCCGAATACTCAAGGTCAGAAGAAGCTGATTTCTTTAAAAATACAAAAAAATCGTTTACTGCTGAAGAACTAGTGAAGTTGGGACTTTCGCTGCCCCCAGACTTTGCCCCAGGAAAGGGCTGGTCTTATTCAAACACAGGATACGTATTACTGGGTATCCTTATTGAAAAAGTAACCGGAAACAGCTATGCGGAAGAGATTGAAAATCGGATTATTGAACCCCTTGAATTGTCGAATACATTTCTACCTGGCAATTCAAGCGTTATTCCAGGCACCAACCATGCCCGTGGATATTTCCAACCAAACGGAGCAATTGAGCTAATAGACGTTACTTATTATAACCCAAGTATAGGTAGCTCGGCTGGAGATATGATTTCTACTGCTGACGACTTAAACAAATTCTTCTCTTCCTTACTTAGTGGCAAATTACTGAAGGAACAGCAACTAAAACAAATGTTTACGACAGTTCCTACAGGAAGTGCTGAAATCATCGGATATGGCCTTGGAATCTATGAAACGAAGCTTCCAAACGGTGTCTCGATATGGGGACACTCAGGTGGCATTCCAGGGTTTAGCACTTTTGCTGGAGGTACACTTGGAGGTAAGCATACGATAGCCGTCAATTTGAACAGCTTAGGAAAAGCTGACAATCCTGATCCTTTTAAAAATATTTTACTTGCTGAATTTAGTAAGTAGGCAAAAAGGAAAACTGATAAATTTTGTTATCGTTTTTATAGTTACACATCTACCTTTCTGGTTCAAGGGGGATATCTAGCGAGCGGTTTTAGAAACTATGGGATAGAGATGCATACAGCTAACGATAATTATTAAAAGGGGTATCACCACACGTATCTATTATATTCAATGTAAACTCTCACCTTTCGAAAGGGTGGGAGATTTTTTTTATGATGTGAAAAGAGCAAATAAATAGTGGGTGACAGGATGGTATGAATAACAACAAAAACTCCCATAAAGAAGAGTATAAGATAATACTACATTTCCCTTTTCTGAGGTGAAAAATGAATCCAATTATACCTATGGAGCCAATTAGCTGTGAGGTAATACCCCAGGGGGACGACTGGATCGCCCAAGTTAAATGGGATGGAGTTCGAATCCTAACTTACTTTGATGGTCAAAGGACTCATTTATACAATCGGAGAATAAATGAGCGGACTCACCAATACCCAGAGTTAGCTGACATACAGACATATTGTAAGGCTCGCTCGGTGATCTTAGATGGAGAAGTGATTGCACTAGGAGCTGACGGAAAACCGTCCTTTCATGAAGTGATGCGTCGGGATGGGATTAGACGATTGGAGAAAGTCAGCCAGGCACAGAAGGCTGTCCCCATTACCTACATGATATTTGATGTCCTATTTACAAATAATGAGTGGGTAATCGATCTTACATTGAGAGAGCGTCTCAACTTATTATCAGAAATCATTATTCCCAACGACCATGTACAATTAGTTGAAGGTCATGATGATGGAAACGCTATGTATGAGGTCATCAAACAGCATGGTATGGAAGGCATTGTTATGAAGAATCTAAACAGTAAATACGTCATTGGTGGGAAAGAGAAACAGTGGCAAAAGAAAAAATACTATCGTGACACCATAGCTGTAGTCGGGGGAGTTACGCTGCGTGATAACGTTGTGAATTCTCTCTTGTTAGGGCTGTATGATCCCCAAGGGCGCTTATTTTATATAGGCCACGCAGGAACAGGTAAATTAACTCGAAATGACTGGGTGACTCTGACGGAAAAGATTGTACCTTTGATACAAAATGATAGGCCCTTTGCAAATACCCCAGCAAGGTTCAAGGGTGCTGTGTGGCTGAGACCAAGTGTCACGGTTAAGGTACAATTTGCGGAGTGGACAGAAGGCTATACGTTACGGCAACCGAGTATTCAAGCAGTTGTTGATATACCTGTTGATTACTGTGTCTTGGAGTAGATTCTCATGGTGCAACAAATAGAACATAAAAAACATCCCTCATCTTAAATAGTGGGATGTTTTTCCACGAAATCATCCTTTGATTCCGAAAGTTGAAAATTCACCGGGCGATCATTCGGTGTGAGTGGATGGATTCTTGTTGGAATTTTACGAAACTTTTTTATTGATTAAGTATTGAATTCAAGCTATACTACTCTGTATAAAGAACTGATCGGTTAAGCGGATTTGGGCTGTATCTGGTTGAGCTGCTTCCTCCTTCCGTGGTACGTCCACCACACCTCATGGGAAGGGAGCTGCTCTCTGATATGGCCCTCTTAGCGTCTCTTGCTCCAGTTGCGAATGTTTGTTGTTCACTTTCTTTAATCCTTTTTTCATTGATATACAATTAGAGACTTGTTTATAATGACTGTGCGAACTTATTTACGAAAGAAGGAATTGACTTGCCGTTTCTTCGGTTTAAAGGCTTTGCGAAGCAAGACATAGAGCCCATTTCCCAGATTCTTATAGAAGAGTTTTCCAAAAATGCTGAAGTAGCTCAGGAAAAGGTGAAATTGGAGCTGCTTCAGGTAGAGCAATTGACAAACAGTCCTTTGTCTGTAGAGATCATGATGTTTCCCCGTGAACAAAGGCAACATGATGCGATTGCAAGCGCCGTACACGGCATTTTGAAGAAGCAAGGCTTTTTGCATGTCCATATTTTCTTCATCCTGCTATCGCCTACTCTCTATTATAAGGAAGGACTTCCGTTGCAGGTCGGTACAGCGAAATAAGCAAGAAAAAAGGTCGAGATCCTCCGGAAAGGATTTCGACCTTTTTCTATTAATAATAGAGGCTTTCGGATTGCAGGCACTTGGAGCATGTTCGCGTAAGTGGAGTTTCGATATAGACGTGGCTGCAGTCTTGTTGAATGAGTCGCAATTGTTGTTTAAATTGCTCTAGCTCAGCCTCTAGTCGAATGATCTTTTCGCGTAAACGACTGGCTTCCTCCATATGCATCCCCCTTGATTACGACTGGTACAAACGGCTTCCTTGTTCGCGGAACTCACGCGATTTTTCCTGCATCCCTGCAAGAATGGCGGGATCTTGGGCAGATCCTTGTTCATTAGCAATGTGACGAATGTCGTGGGATATTTTAATGCTACAAAATTTAGGCCCGCACATGGAACAAAAATGGGCGGATTTGGCGGCTTCTGCTGGCAACGTTTCATCGTGATATTCGCGGGCGCGCTCTGGGTCCAGGGACAAATTGAATTGATCGTTCCAGCGAAAATCAAAACGAGCTTTGGATAAAGCGTCGTCTCGCTGTTTTGCCCGCGGATGTCCTTTTGCGAGATCAGCGGCATGCGCTGCGATTTTGTATGCGATTAAACCGTTGCGAACATCCTCTTTATTAGGAAGGCCGAGATGCTCCTTGGGCGTTACGTAGCAGAGCATCGCTGTTCCGAACCATCCAATCATGGCAGCGCCAATCGCTGAAGTAATGTGGTCATAGCCAGGTGCAATGTCTGTCGTGAGTGGTCCAAGTGTGTAAAAAGGGGCTTCATGGCAAATAGATAACTGTTTATCCATATTTTCGCGAATAAGATGCATAGGGACGTGACCGGGGCCTTCAATCATGACCTGTACGTCGTGTTCCCACGCAATTTTTGTGAGTTCTCCCAATGTTTCAAGCTCCGCGAACTGTGCCTCGTCATTCGCATCCGCGATAGAGCCAGGACGCAGTCCATCCCCGAGGGATACACAAATGTCATAGGCCTTCAGAATTTCACAAATTTCAGCGAAATGCGTATACAAAAAGTTTTCCTCATGATGGGCCAGGCACCATGCGGCCAAAATGGACCCGCCGCGAGAGACGATACCGGTAACACGCTTAGCCGTCATGGGGATGTAGCGCAAAAGAACGCCAGCATGAATCGTGAAGTAATCGACGCCTTGTTCCGCCTGCTCAATCAAGGTGTCTCGGTAAACCTCCCATGTCAAATCCTCGGCTTTCCCATTTACTTTTTCAAGTGCTTGATAAATCGGGACAGTTCCGACTGGAACGGGGCTGTTGCGGATAATCCACTCCCGCGTGGTATGTATATGTTTTCCCGTCGAGAGGTCCATAATGGTGTCGGCACCCCAACGAACAGACCAAATCATTTTTTCGACCTCTTCTTCCATCGAAGAGCTGACGGCAGACGTTCCGATGTTGGCATTGATTTTCACATGAAAGTTGCGGCCAATGATCATCGGCTCGCTTTCCGGATGATTGACGTTAGAAGGAAGGATCGCACGTCCAGCGGCGATTTCTGCCCGTACAAATTCAGGGGAGACACCCTCGCGAATGGCAACGTATTCCATTTCCGGTGTGATGATATTTTTTCGGGCATAATGAAGCTGGGTAACATTTTTGCCTGGCTTTGCCCGTTTTGGTTTGTAGTCCTCTCGAGGGAAAGTGGGGAGGGTGGCAGCCTTTTCTTCGTTTCGGATTCCGTCGTCGACTAGTTGTGGTTCGCGACCGACATACGTTTCCGCATCATTTCGCTCATCGATCCACTGATGGCGAATGGAGGGCAGTCCGGCTTGAATGTCAGGAACGTAACCCGCTGCGGTATACTCGCCACTCGTATCGTACACGCGAAGAGGAGGATTGGGTGTGGAGCCAGACAATCCTTCGGTAGGATGAAGGGAAATCTCGCGCATCGGGACACGGATGTCCGCACGACTACCTGTTTCGTATACTTTGCGACTGCCTGGAAAAGATGACACCAATGACATAAAAAAACCTCCTTGTTTTGGCTGCACGAAAGTGAGAACCGTTTAGGGAGGCGAAAGAAACTTCCGCGAAAAAGCGCCGCATAAACAATATGCGACGCCAACGCGAGAGTAGAGAAGAAACGGGTATCCTAAAGATACGCGCGTCTTTTCGTGTCGTATATGACATTCCTCCGCTGGCATTACCCAGTTCAGGTTCAACGGTCGATGGCACAGTACCATCCTCTCAGCCTGGTGAATCCCAAGCTCCCGTGCTTTTTTATTTTGGATTGCAAGAATAGGATAACGGGAAGTCCATTTAAATTCAAGGGAAATTTTCCAGCAGGAAATTGCAGGTGTGCAACACATTTTCCTCCCCCCTATTCTCGTGAATCGGACTAAAACTGTTTCTGTAGACCCACATGATTCCGATCTGTTACGATGAAGTTCGAAAAAAAGCAACTGCTTCCAGCGCTTTGATATTCATCGCTGTCGAAGCAGGATGGAGAAGTATTTTGAGGTGATGAGGTATGGATGTTTATTCGGATCTAAAACAAGGAGAACGTGGAGCGTGGGTGAGTATTTTCGCCTACATTTTCTGCTCTGTATTAAAAATAGGAGTTGCGTATGTCACTGCGTCAGAAGCTTTAATGGCCGACGGTCTTAACAACTCAACAGATGTTGTCGCATCGATTGCTGTTTTGATCGGGCTGCGTATTGCAAGGAAACCACCTGATAATGATCACCCGTATGGCCATTTCCGGGCGGAGACGATTTCAGCACTTGTCGCATCATTTATTATGCTATTTGTCGGAGTTCAGGTTATTACGAATGCTGTACCATCCTTGTTTGACCCGAAAAATTCGGCTCCTGACCTGTTGGCAGGGTGGACAGCACTTGCGACTGCGGTCATTATGCTTTTTGTCTATCGCTACAATAAAAAGCTCGCTATCAAAACAAACAGCCAAGCACTAGATGCAGCAGCGGCTGACAACCGTTCAGACGCATTCGTCAGTATCGGGACGTTTATCGGGGTGGCTGGCGCACAGTTTCAATTGCATTGGCTCGATCCGTTAGCTGCTTTTGTTGTTGGTCTCATCATTTTGAAGACTGCGTGGGACATTTTCAGGGAAGCAACCCACCGTTTGACAGATGGGTTTGACGAGAGCGACCTTGCGGACCTGCGGGCTACGATTTCCTCGATTTCAGGGGTAAGGGATATCAGTGACATCAAAGCTCGCTACCATGGGAGCAGCGTGCTGGTTGATGTTGTGATCCATGTAGATCCCGGTCTGAATGTGGTGGAGAGTCACACCATCACCGAAAAAATTGAAGAACAGATGCGCAAGATTCACCGCATTAACGCCGTTCATATCCATATTGAACCGTGTAGAAAAATGGCGCCTAGCTAGATTTCGTCATGGGAATACAAAAAAACCTGTCCAGTGTGGGCAGGTTTTTTTGTGTGTGCAGCTAACCAGAAGTAGCCTTCTTTTTGCGGAGTGTTTTGGTTGTAGAAGTAGTCGTAGTCTTTTTCAGACTGGCTGGTGCCGCCTTTTTCGATGCCTGCTCTTTTTCGGACGAGGAGGCAGCGGTGGTACGTTTTCGCGCAGGCTTTGACGGAGTTGGTTCGGGCTCGATTTTGATGGGCATAGCGGCTTGACCAGCTGTAGATTCCAAGCTTTCTTTTAGGGCCTGCATGAGATCGATAACATTGGTTCTTGCCACGGTAGGTGCAGTGGCGATCTCCTGACCCTCCAATTTTTTCTCAATCAGTTTTTGCAGATCGGATCGATATTCATCCGTATATTTTGCCGGATCAAAAGGGATCGTCATATTGCTAATGAGCTCAGTTGCCATCTTCAGTTCGTTTTCGGCCAACTGTACAGTGGCTTCAGGCAAGGCAGGTACTTGACTGACGGGACGTACCTCATCTGGATAGAAGATCGTCTCCAGCATGATGCAATGTTCATACAGTCGGATAACGGCCAGGCTTTGCCGATTGCGCATCGTCACCTGTGCAACGCCGATTTTTCCTGTCTGTTCCATAGCCGATCGCAGCAAGGCGTATGCTTTTTCGCCAGTGTCCTGTGGAGATAGGAAATAGCTCTTATGAAAATAAACGGGATCGACCTCCGACAAGTCTACGAAGTCGATAATTTCAATGGCTCTGCGTGTTTCTGGCGTAATGGCTTCCAGATCGTCATCGTCGATCATGACAAAATGTCCTTTTTCGTATTCGAAGCCACGGACGATTTCGCTCGTATCGACCTCGCGTTGACAGTGCGGGCACATTTTCGTGTACTTGATCGGGGTATTGCACTCTTTATGCAGTTGACGAAAGCGAATATCGCGCTCTTCCGTTGCAGTAAACATACGAACAGGTATATTGACGAGGCCGAAGCTGATTGAGCCCTTCCACACCGTATGCATGCGGATACCTCCTTCACAGTTATTTTGTTTAGTATCTGTATCCGCTTAAAAGAAGTGCCGAGGGAATTGAAGGTGGAAAAGTAAAAAGCCAGCCGATTCGATGCGGCTGGCTATTGTATGCAGCTACTGTCCATGTTTGACGATGTCCGATTGATCTGCACGCGATTGCATGTCACGCGCCAGCTCGACGTCTTTGCCTGTGCGGTCTGCAATGGACTGGGCTTTGGACGCCTTCAGCTTTTGTGCGGACGGTCGCTTTTCTGCCATGAATGACTCACTCCTTTCAGGCAAGCTACATGAAGAAGGTGTTGCAGGTATATGTAGTATGTGCTGGACACAAAAAAATACCCCATCGCCAAATGACGAGGGGCGACCGTTCAACTCCTCCCGGTGAAGGGAGCGATGGCACGAAATGCTCCTATCAGACACGTCGTGCGCCTAAGTGAACAGCCTTTCAATTATGGGAGAGGAGAAACCGGAGGAAGAGCTTATGGGGAAACGTAAGTCTTCTCCGCGGTTGTCAGCGACACCGTTGCGTCGCTATTCAACATCTTTTCCAATTGAATGGGGTTATATACCTTTCTTGCGATAAATTTTTCCAGTTGCTAATTTTACGGGTGTATGCAGTTGTGATAGTATGATATCATTCTCAGTCTTAGAAAATCGCGTCTTAAAACATACATATTAGGAAAGCAGACAGGTGAAATGAGTATGCGAGTCATCGCTGGAGAACACAGAGGAAGACGGTTGGCAGCTGTTCCGGGAAAAGGAACGAGACCGACAACCGATAAAGTCAAAGAATCGATTTTTAATATGATTGGCCCGTATTTCGATGGCGGATGGGCATTGGACCTATACGCAGGAACAGGTGGTCTCGGGATCGAGGCATTGAGTAGGGGCGCGGATCGAGCTGTTTTCGTGGAGCGAGATCAAAAAGCATTTGCCGTGGTAAAGGAAAACGTCAGCACTTGCAGGCTAGACGATTATGCCGAGCTATATCGAATGGATGCGGAGCGAGCTATTCGCACACTGAGTACCCGCAATCAAAAATTTGACCTCGTCTTTTTGGACCCGCCATACGCCCAGCAAAAGATCGTAGAAGAAATCGAGATGTTGCAGGAGCTGGGAATGTTGGCAGACGGAGCGTGGATCGTGGCTGAGCATGATATCGCAGACTCCTTTCCGGATGCGATTGGTCATTGTGTGAAGGATCGAGCGGCAAAGTATGGGGATACGGCCGTTACCGTGTATTATTACGATTTGGAGCCACACGCCTAACTTTTACATCAAGGTGCGAAAAGAGCACGAAGGGAGGATAACCCGCTATGGCAATTGCCGTATGTTCAGGAAGCTTTGACCCTGTTACTTATGGGCATCTCGACATTATTGCGCGGGGTGCCAACGTTTTTGATAAGGTCATTGTCGCCGTCTTGATCAATTCAAAGAAAAATTCATTATTCAGCGTAGAAGAGCGTGTCGAATTACTTCGTCAGGCAACGGCTGACATGAAAAATGTTGAAGTGGACTCTTTTGACGGCTTGTTAATTGACTATATGAACAAAAAGGGCGCACAGGTGATCATTCGTGGCCTTCGTGCTGTTTCTGATTTTGAATATGAGATGCAAGTCGCCTCGATTAATAAAAAGCTCGACGAACATATTGAAACGTTTTTCATGATGACGAACAATCAATATTCATACTTGAGCTCAAGTATTGTAAAGGAAGTTGCGAAGTACAAGGCGAGTGTCGCCGATTTAGTGCCGCCGATCGTAGAAGAGGCACTGAAGCGAAAAATGGCTGAGTAGATTATCGCGTCTTGCTGCGGTTCATGTGCGAAAGGGTCAGGCTGGTACACAACAGAATCGCACCGACGCCGATGGCGAGTCCCCCTGATAATAGGAAGGTCTCCCACCAACTCGTCGCAGGAATCTCAGCTTTCGCATGCACAAATACAGGGACGGCTTTCTCGGCGAACCAGGAACTGACTGTGGCAAGTGGCCCCCAAAGGACAAAGGTCAAAATCGCAGCTAGCAAAGCATGCAGGGATCTGGCAATCAAGTAAGGGGCGACACGAATATCCGTTTCACTCAAGATACTTGCGACCTGTGCGTGAACACTCAGACCGCCCCAGGACAATATCGCACTGGCAATGGCTGCTTTCCAGACCAAGGAAACATCATTAGGCACAATGCTCGCTGCCTGTGCGCCAAGGGTTACTTCGAACAATCCAGCCACGATTGCTTGGGAGAAGGCTGGTGGAAAACCAAAGGGACCGAGAAAAATCGAGAGAAGCGTACTGATGATTTGCGTCAGATGAATTGTGGAGAAAAGTTGGATTAATACCGAGAAAACAATGATGAAGCCACCGATCATAAGCAGTGTATTCAGAGCGGATTGCACGGCTTCTCCCATTAATTTTCCGAACGGACGACGATCGCGGATACGTGCCCGATGCATCGCTTGCAAGGCCCGTAAAGGAAGAGGAAGTGAATTTTTCTCCAATGGGGCTGAAGTAATCGCAAAAGGCGCATGAAAACGATAGATTACGCCCATGAGTACAGCTGACAAGTAATGAGTCAGGGCTAAAATGACGCCCATTTGCTCGCTGTGGAAAAAGCCGATTGCCACTGCTCCCATGACGAATAAGGGGTCTCCTGTTGTTGTAAAAGAGACGAGACGTTCACCCTCAGCCTTCGTCACATTGCCTTGCAGACGCAGGCGTGTAGTCAGCTTTGCGGCTACCGGATAGCCGGACGAGAAGCCCATAGCCAGTACGAATCCGCCAGTGCCCGGAACGTTAAACAGTGGGCGCATCAATGGCTCCAGTAACACGCCGACGAAATGGACGACGCCCAGACCCATCAACACCTCAGATAGCACAATAAAGGGAAGGGTAGAGGGAAAAACTACCTCCCACCATATCTTTAGACCGCGTACGGCAGCTTCAAAAGATATCTGCGAGTAAGCAATCAACGCAATAACAATGAAAACGGTCGAGATGGCGAGCAACAAGGTAAGGACGGGTGAGTGGCGTGACATGGATTCCTCCTGAATCGAAGAAAAGTAGTAGTACATGTCTACGTGGCAGGCGGGAGAACTATGCGTAAGCTTGGTCGACGAATCTCTCCTAAGTGTGAAAGGTTCAGCGATTTACCACATAGGCTGGTTACAGGGAGGGGTTTTTCCATGCAGACAAAGCGTAAACCAATCGTGGGTGTAGCCCTGGGTTCTGGGGGTGCTCGCGGTTTTGCACATATTGGTGTATTGAATGCGTTAGAAGCACATGGTATCCAGATTGACATGCTGGCTGGCTCCAGTATGGGCAGTCTGATTGGGGCCGTCTATGCCAACGGGATTGAACCGAGCATGATGGGAAAGCTTGCCATGAATTTAAAACGTAAGCATTGGCTCGATTTAACTGTACCCAGCATGGGCTTTGTTACGGGGGAAAAGATCAAGCAATTGATTCGCCTGTTAACGCACGGGAAGCGCTTGGAAGAGCTGAACAAGCCGCTTGCCATTGTGGCGACGGATATTGAAACAGGGGAGCGAGTGGTATTTCGGGAAGGCCCAATTGATCAAGCAGTGAGAGCGAGCATATCCATTCCAGGCATCTTCGTCCCTGAAAAAGTAGGGGGGCGGCTTTTAGTCGACGGAGGAGTCATTGATCGTGTACCGGTGACAGTGCTGCGTGAAATGGGTGCCGATATCGTGATTGCGGTAGATGTCGCCCAATTCGATACGCGGGTGGAGGTCAAAAGTATTTTTGATGTTATCGCCCAAACCATTGATGTCATGGAAAGGGAAATTCTGCGACATCGAATCATTGCGGCAGACATCGTAATCAGGCCGGATGTTGGACACTATAGCAGTATCGCATACACGGGTGTCGAAGAAATAATCGAGCTAGGCGAACGTGCGGGTACTGAACATATCGAACGCATTCAGGAACGAATTGCAAATTGGGAGGCACAAGAATGAGTGAGGAACAGCTTTATGCCAACAGACGAAGATCTTCAGGAACCAGAGGCTTTAGCTGGATACTTGCCTTGGTTTTTGTCTTGTTGGGTATTTCTTTTTTTGTACCGACGAATTATTACGTGAGTCGTCCGGGTTCAGCGATTGAGTTGGGGCCGATGATCCAAGTGGAGGGCGGGAAGAAGGACGAGACCGGCTCCTTCATGCTAACGACAGTTCGAATGGGCGAAGCGAATTTGCCGTGGTATTGGTATGCAAAAATGGCGCAGGATGTTGAGCTGTTGCCCAAGGAACTGGTTGTCAGCAAGGGCGAGGACAGCGAAGATTTTATCCGTCGAGAACAAGCAGTCATGGACAATTCACAAAAAATTGCGGAGGCAGTCGCATTCCGTCTTGCTGGTTTCGAAGTGAAAATCGAAAAGCAGGGCGTGTGGGTGATGGGTACCTTGGAAGGCTTCCCTGCCCATAAAACATTGCGAATCGGTGATGTCATTACGTATGTAGACGGGGTTCGCACATCTGAGGCAAAAGATTTGCTGACAGCCCTCTCTGCAAAAAAAGCAGGCGATCAAGTCGAAATTACGTACACAAGAGATGGACAAGAGGCCAAAACGATGTTAACCTTGGAACCACTACCTGAATCCAAGTCAGTTGGAATTGGTGTACGCCCTGACAACAAACAGGAAATCATCATTCCAAAAGAAGTAACCATTGCCTCTCAAGGGATTGGTGGTCCTTCTGCGGGGTTGATGATGACGCTGGAGATTTATGACCAGTTAAATACGGAGACGGATTTGACAAAAGGCTATAAAATTGCAGGAACAGGCACGATTTCGTTAGACGGAAAAGTAGGCAGGATCGGTGGCATTAATTTAAAGGTAATCGCAGCGGACAAAGCGGGTGCAGAGATCTTCTTTGCTCCACAGGATACGCCAGATACGAGCTCCAATTACGAGGAGGCGTTAGCAACTGCCAAGCGGATTGGAACGTCAATGAAAGTGGTTCCGATCAAGACGGTAGAAGAAGCGATTACCTACTTGAATGCTCAAAAACCGAAATCTACCTGAGCAAACTAGCTGTCAAGCAAAAATGGTTGACAAAGCTTTGGGCAGGGTCTATAATCATCTTTGTTGTGCATGAGGTGAAATGCTATGAACATTAAGTTAGCAGAGTTAGAGCACCGAAAAGGAGAGCCGTTGCCATTCCAGGTAACTCTGGATGCAGATGAGCTGAAGAAGCGCCATCATGAGATTCGTGGGATTACTCCTGTGACTGCGAGTGGTGAAGCCGTACAGCTGGGCAATCTCTATTACGTAAAAGGAAGCATGAAGGCAGATGTGAATTTTGTCTGCGCGAGATGCTTGAATCCTTTTGTCGATCAGGCAACAGTAGATTTCTCTGAGACATTTGCGCTTTCGGATGATCCGATCCTGCAAGATGATGAGGACAGCGATATCCTTCCTCTGGAAGGCGATGAAATCGAGTTGGACTCACTGCTTCAAGAGGATTTCTTACTGGCTATGCCGACCTTCCCGCTTTGCGAGGAGGATTGTAAAGGTCTGTGCCCGACTTGCGGTGTAAACCGTAATGAAGTGGCATGCAGCTGCAAGAATGAGCGTGTTGACCCGCGATTGGCTGGGTTGGCTGACTTTTTCAAAGACAGCAAATAAGTATTCTTACCGTATTCAAGATGATTCGCCGACCATTCGTGGCAGCGTCTCATTTTTGAAGGATGGCATAAGCATTTTGCCTATACTGTCCACCCAATAGAGCTTCTTAGCATTTGTCAGTTGAAGGAGGTGTAAGGAAGATGGCAGTACCTCAACGGAGAACTTCCAAAACCCGTAAAAGAATGCGTCGTACGCACTTCAAATTAGAGATTCCAGGCATGATCAAATGCGATAATTGCAGCGAATACAAGCTTGCGCATCGTGTTTGCCCAAGCTGCGGTCACTACAAAGGCGTGAAAGTAGCGAAGTAATATTCGCTGCTAAGAAAGCAAGGTGAGAAATCGCCTTGCTTTTTTTGTTCCTTCTTATTACTTATGATTACTTATAAATGCTTATTATCGCTTGTAACTTTTGCTTAAATGACTTATAATGAAGGCAAGATAAGGATGGGGTTGAGGCTTCGTGTTTCAAGAGGAGAGGCTCGCTGCAATTCTTGCATATTTGCAGGAGCACCAGCGTATCAGTGTGCAGGAGGTAGTTGAGCAGTTTGGTGTTTCCCGTGACACAGCGAGGCGTGATATCGTCAAGCTGGAGGAGCAGGGGCAAATCCTGCGGACCAGGGGAGGAGCGGTACTGCCCAGCCTCAACAAAAAGAACTACTCCCATCAGGAACGAATGCAGCTTGATTTGACAGGAAAGCGCAGTATTGCGACAGCGGCTGCTCGTCTGATCAAAGACGGCGATTACATGCTACTCGATGCTTCCACAACTGTTCAGCTCGCAGTGGAATCGTTACAGACCCGCGACCATGTCATCATTACGAATTCATTAGCGACTGCCGCCAGTATGTCCCGAAAAGTAGGCGTTCTTGTCAAGCTATTGGGCGGAGACGTACATGCAGAAGATCAATGTGTGCTCGGTACACGTGTGATTCAAAACCTCGCTGATTTTCATGTCGATAAAGTACTGGTTGGTGCATGCGGTCTTACAAAGGAAGGGCTCATGTCCACGCAGGAGGATCACGGCTTTCTGATTAAAGAAATGATCAAGCGGGCCGATCAGGTGATCATACTCACCGACCATACCAAGTTTGGAAAAAGCATGCTGTATCGCGTTGCAGGTTTTGACCAGATCGATATTATCGTGACCGATAAGCTGCCTGAAAAGGAAATAGCTGAGGCCTTGCACGCCAACGATGTAGAGGTGATTGTAGCTTCCACATGAAGCTATTGATCCATAAAGAAGAGGATAAGTTCCATTTGGCTGGCGTGAATGGGTGACCAGCGTGACAGCAAATGGATTTATCAGGGAGAGTCCTTCAAAAGGGAAGGGCTCTTTCTTTTTTCTTGCATTTGAGTACGGCCCCTGCTATTCTGGTAATCCTGACTTTTCCAAGAGGAGGGTTTTATGGTCTATTGGCGGATTATTCACAAGAGTTATCGTCGAAATCTTCAGTATCGTTTATCACATGTCGTCAACAATGTCGCAAGCTCGATTTTTGGGCTTGTTTTTATTGCCATTTGGACAGGGGTCCTTTCTGGAAAACAAGTTTACGGCCCCTATGATGTCAAAACAATGGGGTTTTACATCGCGATTTGCCAAAGTGTTCTCTGGATGACAACATTTTTGTCCCCAGGTCTGAATGTGCAAATCGCGGTTAGAAGCGGGGCTGTCAGTCTGGATATGATCAAGCCTGTTCACTATCTCTGGTACATGCTCAGCCAGGAGTTTGGGCGACTTCTGTACAACGCTTGTTACCGAAGTGTTCCGATTGGCTTGCTGCTAGGATTAGCGGTGGGCTTCTTTTTTCCCTCCCAGCCGTTTACTTACTTCTGGTTTATCCTCTCGCTTCTACTAGGAACGTACATAGGCATGCTGCTCTTTTATCTCGCGGGCATTTCTTCCTTCTGGACGACAGAAATTCGCTGGGTACACCTCATCCTTTTGTCATTGATCTTTGGGTTAGGCGGACAAATGATTCCGATAGACTTGATGCCCGGGGTCATTGGAAAGGTAGCGCCTTATTTGCCCTTTTCGGCAATGATTTATTATCCGGTCATGACTTTGCTAGAGCTTGCACCTCCTTATGGCATGCTTGTACAAGCCGGCTGGGCACTCGTTTTAACGGCAGTTGCTTTATTGGTGACGAATATGGCAAGAAGAAAGCTAGAAATTCAAGGAGGATAACCACATGTTTGCCCTCTATCGCAAACTGATTGCGGCCAGCATTCGCTCGCAAATGCAATACAAGATAAATTTTGTCACGAGCGCTGCCACGACCGGAATGATTATGGTGCTTGATTTTATTATTCTCTCTGCGATTTTGTATCGATTTCACGATGTGGTCGGCTGGAATATTTACGAGGTTGGGATGCTTTACGGGATTTCCTCGGCATCTGTCTCCTTGTATCGGCTGTTTGCCCCGGAAATTAACGACTTTGAGAAGTACATCGTACAAGGGGAGCTCGATCAATTGCTCATCCGTCCTGTTTCGCCTTTGCTTCTGCTATTGACACGCAATCTTGATTTGTCGAGAGTGGGAGGGTTGGTACAAGGGGTGTCTGTTTTGGTCATCTCCTTGTCGGGTCTTGCGGCGGACGGAAAATCGATTATAGGGTTGGTGCTATTCTCACCGGTTGCTATTTTGTCTGGCGGCGTGATTTATTTCTCGATTGGACTTGCTACGGCTGGGGTCGCTTTTTGGACGCATCAGATGAAAGACATGCTGACCTTTACCATTTATGCGCCGGCCAATGCTTCCAATTATCCGATCGGGCTCTATCCAAACTGGCTCAAATGGCTGTTTTTCTCAGCGATACCGATCGCGTACATGAATTATTTGCCAATGTTGACGCTTTTGGGCAAAGGGGGCGAATGGTTTTATCCAATACTCACCCCGGTAGCCGCAGCGTTTGCTTTTTATTCCGCTCGTATGCTGTGGAATGTCGGGATTCGACACTACCATAGTACAGGGAGCTAAGGAGGGGTAACATGATTGAAGCAAAGCACATCGAAAAATCATTTTTCCTGAATCAAGCCAAAGAGGGGCGCTTTGCTTCTCTACGAACACTCTTTTCTCGTGAACGAAGGGAAGTCAAAGCCGTCCATGATATCTCCTTTTCCATTGACAGAGGCGAGTTCGTAGGATATATCGGGCCGAATGGCGCAGGAAAATCGACGACAATCAAAATGCTGGCAGGAATTCTTCATCCCAGTCAGGGGGAAATACGAATAGGCGGATATAGTCCACAGCGGGAAAGAATTCAGGTAGCCTCACAGATCGGAGTAGTGTTCGGGCAGCGAACACAGCTGTGGTGGGATTTGCCAGTCAGAGATTCCTTCGAAATTTTGCAAGCGATGTACAAGATTGACGACAAATTATATCAGCGATCGATGGAGGTGTATCAGGAACTGCTGGACCTCCATGAATTCCTTGATACGCCTGTGCGCAAGTTGTCGTTAGGTCAAAGGATGAGAGCTGATTTAGCGGCGGCACTGCTGCATGATCCTCCTGTCCTGTTTTTAGACGAGCCTACGATTGGGTTGGATGTGGTTGCGAAGACGCGCATCAGAGCTTTTTTGAAGGAAGTGAATCAGACCCAGAAGAAGACCATTCTATTGACGACTCATGATATGGACGATATTGAACAACTCTGCAACCGGATTATCGTGATTAATCATGGCAAAAAGATGATGGATACGAGCTTGACTGAATTGCGGCAACAGATAGGGCTGCCAAGCCTCATACGAATTGAATTTCGACAACCGCCCAAAAAGCTTTACGACCTAGAGGGAATCCAGCGGATGGAGCTTTCAGAGAACGTACTTTCGATTTACTTCGACAAAGGAAAAATTTCTTCGCCGCGAATCCTTGCCGAAGTGGCGGGGTGGGGTGAACCTTTGGACATCCAGATGAAAGAACCGGGGATTGAGGAGATCATTCGTCTCATTTATCGGTAGGGACGGCTACCTAATTTCGCGATCCATACTTGTAATTCCACATCTTCTCCCTTATACTGTGTTTTGGTACCAGGTATTAAAAACAGATCGCAATCATACATAGTACAACTGAATCCTGCTTAAGGGGGTGTTCGGCATCGCCCGCTTGCCAAAAAAAGATCGCCAGTCTCGCTTGGTGCAGTATCTGGCGGATAACCCATTTGCGACGGACGAAGATCTGGCTGAGTTATTTCATGTCAGTATTCAAACCATACGTTTAGACCGACTGGAATTAGGGATACCGGAGCTGCGTGAACGTATCAAGACAGTCGCAGAGAAAAGTCTTGATCCTGTAAAATCATTGGGCATCGATGAAATCATAGGTGAAATGGTTGATTTGCAGCTTGATTCACAGGCTATTTCCGTATTGGAAATAAAAGAAGAACACGTTTTCTCCAAAACACAAATTGCCAGAGGGCATTATATATTTGCTCAGGCCAACTCGTTGGCAGTAGCAGTAATTAACGCAGACGTAGCGTTGACAGCTACGGCGAGGATCCGCTTTGTCCGTCCTGTACGAACAGGGGAAAAGCTGGTTGCCAAAGCAGTGGTGAGAAGCCGTAACGGCGACGAATGCAAGGTGCGCGTAGAGACGAAGGTCCAAGGTGAACTGGTCTTTACCGCAACCTTCCGGGTAGTTGAAATGTCGAGCTACCATAACAGCATGGATGACGAGTAAGGAGGAATCACGGTTGCGAATTGCAGTGGATGCGATGGGCGGCGATCACGCACCGAAGAGTACCGTATTAGGGGCGCTTGCTGCCATCAAGGAAAACCCGGCCATTACAGTTGTATTGGTGGGAGATGAACAGGCTATTCGGAACCATTTGCCGCAGGATATTCCGGCAAACATTGAAATCGTTCCTGCAGCGGAAGTGATTTTGCCAGATGATGAACCGGTTCGAGCTGTTCGGCGTAAGAAGAATTCTTCGCTGGTCGTAGCAGTTGAGATGGCGCGCGAGAAAAAAGTCGACGCGATGATTTCGGCAGGAAATACGGGCGCTTTAATGACAGCGGGCTTGCTCTACGCAGGACGCATGGATGGAATCGAGCGCCCGGCGCTTTGTGCCTATATCCCGAATTCAAAAGGCCGCGTAACACTGACGCTAGACGTCGGAGCCAATATGGATGCCAAGCCACATCAGCTCGTACAATACGCGGTGATGGGGAGCTTGTATGCTGAGAAAGTGTTGGGCTTTGAGCGTCCGACAGTAGGCTTGCTCAATGTCGGGACGGAAGAAGGAAAAGGAAACGAATTGACGAAAGCTGTTTTTCCTCTCCTTCAAGAAGCTGACTTGAATTTTGTAGGAAATGTGGAAGCACGCGATGTTATGCAAGGAGCCTGTGATGTGCTCGTATGCGACGGCTTTGTAGGAAATGTTTTGTTAAAAGCCGTAGAGGGTGCAGCCTCCACAATCTTTTCGCAGTTGAAGCAGGAGTTTACTTCCAGCCTGATTAATAAGCTAGGAGCGGCCATTCTGAAACCTGGATTGGTTCGTTTTAAAAAGAAAATGGATTATGCGGAATACGGTGGAGCTCCCTTGTTGGGATTGAAATCCCCTGTGATCAAGGCTCACGGTTCCTCGAATGAGCGTGCAATGAAAAACGCGATCGTCAGTGCTACGCGGTTTGTTCAGCAGGACGTGAACGAGGTTATCCAGCAATCATTACAGAAAAATACTTTGGGAGAAAGCGAGTGAAGCAGATGAGTGCAAAGCGTTCAGTAGGGATTTTGTCTACAGGCTCTTATACACCGGAGCGGGTATTGACGAACTTTGATCTGGAGAAAATGGTGGAAACCTCTGATGAGTGGATTGTTTCCCGTACTGGAATCAGAGAACGCCGCATTAGCTCACCGGAGCAAGCTTCTTCCGACTTGGCTTACGAGGCTGCCAAAGCTGCTCTCGAAAAAGCAAACATCAGTGCGGAACAGCTGGATATGATCATTGTCGCTACCGTAACACCTGACATGTCGTTCCCGTCTACTGCTTGCTTGTTGCAAGAAAAACTGGGTGCTACACGCGCCGCTGCAATGGATCTTTCCGCGGCTTGCACAGGCTTTTTGTACGGAATTACGACAGCGACTCAGTTCATCCAAAACGGTTTGTATAAAAAAGTGTTGGTCGTAGGCGTTGAGACCTTGTCCAAAATTACGAATTACAAAGATCGAAATACATGTGTGTTGTTTGGAGACGGCGCGGGTGCGGCTGTTATCGGTGAAGTTACCGAGGGCTACGGCTTCCAGTCCTTTGAGCTCGGCGCAGATGGATCAGGCGGTTCACTCTTGTGCATGCCGGCAGGTGGCTCCAGAACGCCTGCATCTGTTGAGTCTGTGGAGCAAGGACTGCATTATCTCTACATGGCAGGCGGAGAAGTTTTCAAATTCGCCGTTCGCGTGATGAATTCTGCAACAGAGGCTGTCTTGTCCAAAGCGGGCGTATCGAAGGATGAGATCGACCTGTTAGTGCCGCATCAGGCAAACAAACGCATTATCGACTCTGCTGTACAGCGTTTTGGTCTGTCTGAGGATAAAGTTGCGATCAATCTAGATCGCTATGGAAACATGTCCTCTGCTTCTATTCCTGTAGCACTGGATGAAGCAGTAAAGGCTGGTCGCGTAAAAGAAGGCGATAACCTGATTCTGGTTGGGTTTGGTGGCGGCTTGACTTGGGGAGCGACGCTCTTGAAGTGGTGCACAACCCCGGCAGAAGGGAGCAAGTAGGAATGGGAAAGGTAGCCTTTGTTTTTCCAGGGCAAGGTTCACAATTTGTAGGAATGGGGCAAGCGCTCTCCGAACAATCGGAAGCGGCCCGTCACATATTTGAGCAGGCTGATGAAGCGCTCGGCTTTTCCTTGTCGGGACTGTGTTTTGCAGGACCAGAAGAGGAATTGAAGCTGACCGCAAACACACAGCCAGCTATTTTGACAGCAAGCATCGCTGTTATGGCAGCATTGAACGAAAAGTTGCCTGACTATAAACCTGCGTTCGTCGCAGGTCACAGCTTGGGTGAGTATTCCGCTTTGGTTGCAGCTGGGGCCTTGTCCTTTGCAGATGCAGTCAAAACTGTGCGAGCTCGTGGTCAGTTCATGGAAGAGGCAGTGCCAGCGGGACAAGGTGCGATGGCTGCTGTCTTGAACATGGATCGCGCAGCACTGCATGCGGTTTGCGAAGAAGTAACGGCATCTGGACATCCTGTTCAATTAGCGAACATGAACTGCCCAGGCCAAATTGTCATCTCTGGTTCAGCTGAAGGTGTGAAGCTGGCCGGTGAAAAAGCGAAGGAAGCTGGCGCAAAGCGTGTCCTTCCATTGAATGTAAGCGGGCCGTTCCACTCGAGCTTGATGCAGCCGGCAGCAGATAAACTGCAAGCTGTTTTGGCTGGCGTTACGGTACAAGAAGCGGCAGTGCCTGTCGTGGCAAACGTAACAGCTAGGCCAGTATCTGAGGCTACAATCATTGTAGATCAATTGGTTCAACAAGTTTCCGCTCCAGTTTTGTGGGAGGATTCTGTACAATGGATGGTCGAAGCAGGTGTGACCACTTTTGTAGAAATCGGTCCAGGAAAAGTTTTGGCCGGTTTAATCAAGAAAATCGCACCAGCGGATACGACGATTATCTCTGTGCAGGACATGGATTCACTTACTGAGCTTTTGAACGGAGGGGTACTATGTTAACTGGAAAAACAGCACTGGTCACAGGGGCTTCCCGTGGTATCGGGCGTGCGATTGCATTGAAGCTGGCAGAAGCTGGCGCGAATGTAGTTGTCAATTACGCAGGTAGTGAAGCGGCAGCGAGTGAAACTGTTGCCCTTATTAAAGAAATGGGCCGCGATGCCATTATGATTCGCGCGAACGTTTCTTCTACAGAAGATGTCAACGAGATGTTCAAAGCAGCTTTGGAACATTTTGGTGTGATCGATATTCTCGTGAACAATGCGGGAATTACTCGCGACAACCTGATCATGCGTATGAAAGAAGACGAGTGGGATGATGTGATTGCGACGAATCTGAAGGGTGTATTCAACTGCGTAAAAGCAGCGACTCGCCCGATGATGAAGCAGCGTTCAGGCAAAATCATCAACATCACTTCTGTGGTAGGTGTTTTGGGGAACGCAGGACAAGCAAACTACGTGGCGGCAAAAGCTGGGGTTATCGGCTTGACGAAGACGGCTGCTCGTGAGCTGGCTAGCCGTAATATTACGGTGAATGCTGTTGCGCCAGGATTTATCGATACAGAAATGACTGCTGTATTGCCGGAAGATGTCAAAGCAGGGCTCACAAGCCAAATTCCGCTTGCCCGTTTGGGACAAACAGATGATATCGCATCTGTCGTGCTGTTCCTGGCATCCGACGCAGCCAACTACATGACAGGGCAGACCCTGCACGTAGACGGCGGAATGTACATGTAGGAAGAAAACCTCAAACGAGCGTTTTTACGAGAACTGGTTTTTTGAAAGCTCATCCACTATAATACGGGAGAGGGGGTGAAGCAAGATGGCAGATACTTTGGAGCGTGTAAAGAAAATCATCGTCGATCGTCTGGGTGTAGATGAGTCCAAAATTACTTTGGAAGCTTCTTTCAAAGAAGACCTGGGCGCTGACTCCCTGGATGTGGTTGAACTCGTAATGGAACTCGAAGATGAGTTTGATTTAGAGATTTCCGACGAAGATGCTGAAAAGATCACTTCTGTTGGTGAGGTTGTTAAATACATAGAATCTCACAAGTAGGTTGATCTGTTGGAAGTCCCGTACCATACGGGACTTCTCCTTCAATAGTCACCTGTACATAATCCAAATAAATACACGTTTTGCATGCAGTGAATGTTAGAAGCTGACTGCTGACTTTCATATAGAGGTGATTGCAATGAAACGCAGAGTGGTGATTACTGGCGTTGGTGTCGTTTCTCCAGTAGGGAATGACGCACAGACTTTTTGGAACAGCTTGCTGGAAGGAAAATCAGGCATTGACCGTGTGGCTGCCTTTGACGCTTCTGATTATCCAACACAAATTGCAGGCGAAGTGAAAAACTTCGATCCTGAGCAGTATATGGACAAGAAAGAAATCCGACGTACAGACCGATTCGTTCAGTTTGGATTAGCTGCTGCCAAAATGGCTGTAGAAGATGCAAAACTGGAGATCACGCCAGAAAATGCGGAACGAGTGGGTGTATACATCGGGTCCGGAATCGGTGGTCTGACTACATGGGAAGAACAGCATTCCGTCTTGTTGGAAAAAGGACCACGTCGTGTGAGTCCATTCTTTATTCCGATGCTAATTGCGAACATGGCGTCTGGTGCAGTATCCATTCAATACGGTGCAAAAGGACCAACCTCCAGTGCGATTACCGCTTGTGCGACAGGTACAAACGCAATCGGTGAAGCACTGCGTTTGATCCAGTTCGATCACGCAGATGTCATGATCGCAGGTGGAGCAGAAGCAACCGTGCGTCCAATGGGATTTGCAGGCTTTTGCTCAGCGAAAGCGATGTCCACCAGAAACGATGAGCCACAAAAAGCAAGCCGTCCGTTTGATAAGGATCGCGATGGCTTTGTAATGGGCGAAGGTGCTGGTGTTCTGATTCTGGAAGAGCTCGAGCATGCGAAAAAACGTGGAGCAACGATCATCGCGGAACTCATTGGCTACGGGATGAGTGCAGATGCGCATCATATTACTTCTCCATCTCCTGGTGGCGAAGGAGCTGCGCGTTGCATGGCAAGCGCACTGAAAGACGCTGGCGTTGACCCAACAGAAGTTCAATATATTAATGCACATGGTACTTCTACTGGCCAAGGAGATATCGCAGAAACACAAGCGATCAAGACTGTATTTGGCGAGCACGCATACAAATTGGCTGTCAGCTCGACCAAATCGATGACAGGCCATTTGCTGGGTGCTACTGGTGGCGTCGAGGCAATCGCGACGGCATATGCGCTACGTGATCAAATACTGCCTCCAACAATCAACTTGGAAAACCCGGATCCAGAATGTGATCTGGACTATGTTCCGAACCATGCGCGTAAGGCGACCGTCAATGTGGCTGTTTCCAATACATTTGGATTCGGCGGTCACAACGCAACGGTAATCCTGAAGCGATACGAAGCATAAATGAGCCCTACTGATAGAAAAAGTAGGCAGTCTCCTGGAATGGTGGTGAGGGTGATGAATTTTGCACAGCTGCAAGAAACGATAGGCTTTCGCTTTCGCGATGAAAGTGTTTTGCGGCAGGCATTCACCCATTCTTCCTACGTGAACGAGCAACGCGGCAAACGAATATCAGACAATGAGCGGCTAGAGTTTTTGGGGGATGCTGTGTTGGAGTTGACCGTCTCCCAGTTTTTGTATAAAACTTTTCCGAAGATGAGCGAAGGGGAAATGACAAAGCTGCGTGCAGCCATTGTCTGTGAGCCTTCTCTCGTCAAGTTTGCTGAACTGTTGAATTTTGGCGATCTCGTATTGCTGGGAAAAGGGGAAGAGCTGACAGGTGGACGTCAGCGACCAGCCTTGCTAGCGGACGTTTTTGAGGCGTTTGTAGGTGCGCTTTACTTGGATCAGGGGTTGGAAGCAGTCTTTTCCTTTATGGAAAAATACGTCTACCCGCGCATTGACAAAGGAGAGTTTGCCCAGGTAACCGACTTCAAGAGCCAGTTGCAGGAATTTGTTCAACAAGACAATCTGGGAGACATCCATTACCGAATTGTAGAAGAAAAAGGACCAGCTCATAATCGAGAGTTCGTATCTGAGGTGCTATTGAACAATCGTTCGCTTGGCATCGGCTCTGGCCGCTCCAAAAAAGAAGCGGAACAGCAAGCTGCTGCACGAGCATTGGTCAAGCTGGGGGATAAATAATCACTCGTCAGCGAGAAGGGCTGCATCATCTGCTACAAGATGGTGCAGCTTTTTTCTTTCCGGTGGGAAACAGAGGGAAAATACTGCGAGATGACCGCTATCTATGATACACTTACCTACAGATGACCATGTAGGCTCGTAGTAGGTAGCTCCTGTTCGATGCAGGGGCTTCTTTTCGGGTACCATCCGATCCTTGCATGTTTGTAAGTCTGTCCATTTGGCAGGCAGTCTTGGATGGTTTCTTAAGGAGGACCGTACGTATGTATTTGAAACGCCTGGAGCTGGCTGGATTCAAATCCTTTGCCGATCGCACGGAATTGGAATTTGTACCAGGGGTAACAGCCGTAGTGGGACCGAATGGAAGTGGGAAAAGTAACGTTTCTGATTCGATCCGCTGGGTGCTGGGAGAACAGAGCGCGAAGTCGTTGCGTGGAGCGAAAATGGAAGACATTATTTTCGCGGGTAGTGACAAGCGCAAGCCAGTGAATTTTGCAGAAGTGACACTCACCTTAGACAATACAGATCGTTCGCTCGATGTGGAATATTCGGAGGTATCCGTTACCCGCAGAGTGTATCGTTCTGGTGATAGTGAGTACTACATAAACAACAGATCCTGCCGTCTAAAAGACATTATGGAGATGTTCATGGATACCGGGCTGGGGAAAGAAGCGTATTCGATTATCGGCCAAGGTAAAATTGAGGAAATTCTCAGTACCAAGTCCGAGGATCGCCGCGGAATATTTGAAGAAGCAGCCGGAATCGTCAAATACAAAACACGCAAGCGCGAGGCGGAGAAAAAGCTCGATGACACCGAGCAAAATCTCGTGCGTATTCACGATATCGTCAGTGAAATTACGGAGCAAATCGGACCTTTGCAAGAGCAAGCTGAAACAGCCAAGACGTACAAGGAGCTTCATCGCAAGCTGGTTGAGCATGAAGTAGCTCTTTACGTGCAGCAAATTGAAGTAGCTCATACGAAGTGGGAAGCAGCCACTGGACGCGTAGAGGAACTCAAGCATCTGTTAATCGGACAAACGACCGAAGCATCCAAGCAAGAAGCTGATTTGGAGCAGGCGCGTTTTCATGTCACCCAAATCGACCAATCGATCGAAGAACTGCAACAAGTGCTTTTGACAGTTAGTGAAGAGACCGAGAAAGTCGAAGGACAACGTGAGGTATTGCGGGAGCGTATGCGTAATCTCAATGCCAATCGCCAGCAGACGATGGAGCAGATGCATCGGATTACTGAGAAGCAGCACGGTCTTGAGGCCGAACTGGCAGAAGAACAAGAGCGGGCCAAGGAAGCGGATCGTCGCATGACCGAAGCCCACGCTTCACTGCAAGAAGCAGAAGGTCAATTTTTTTCCATGGTGCAATCACTGACAGATGACGTGGAGCGTTTGAAGAGTGATTACTTCGAAAAGCTCAACGAAATGGCGAATCTGCGCAACGAAAATCGTCATCAAGAGCAGCTTCTCAAGACAAGCGAGGCCAGAGTCGAACGTCAATTGTCTGGAAAAAAACAGCTCGATGATGAAGAAGAGCAGCGTCTAGCTCAGTTGAGCCAACTCCAGGATCAGCTGGAGAAGATCGTTTCTACCATTCAAGAAACCGGCGTTAGATACAAAGAGCTAGTCGAGGGCATGCGCGAAGGACAAGCCCGCCTTGAAACAGCCCGTCGAGAGCTGCGCCACTGGGAACAAAAGCGGGAAGCAGCGAAGTCCCGTTTTGACCTGTTAAAAGAAATGCAGTCGGAGTTCGCAGGGTTTCAGCAAGGGGTAAAAGAAATTTTGAAAGCACGCGAGCGGGGCTTCAAAGGGATCCATG
Source organism: Brevibacillus brevis NBRC 100599 (assembly GCF_000010165.1). NCBI lineage: Bacteria > Bacillati > Bacillota > Bacilli > Caryophanales > Paenibacillaceae > Brevibacillus > Brevibacillus brevis. The sequence goes on along the minus strand of NC_012491.1, from coordinate 3,801,787 downwards.
GAGCAGTCGCTGAGCTCGTTGTCGTGCCACAGCAATACGAGACAGCGATGGAAGTCGCATTGGGTGGCGCACTGCAAAACGTCGTCGTGGACAACGAAGCATCTGGGCGTGCAGCCATTGCTCACTTGAAGCAGCATAATGCAGGTAGGGCAACCTTTCTACCGCTCGATGTCATCCGTCCGCGCACCTTGCAGGCAAGCGATAAGCGCCAGCTGGAGGAAGAGAGTGGAGTCGTCGGAATCGCGAGTGAGCTCGTGACCTTTGAGGAAGCGTATCGACCCATCCTCGAAAGTTTATTGGGCAATGTCATCATTACGGAAAAGCTGGAGCAGGCAAACCGTGTGGCCCGTACGCTTGGCTACCGCTACCGCGTCGTGACGCTGGAAGGCGATATCGTGAATGCTGGCGGTTCCATGACAGGGGGTGCCTTGAAAAAGAACAGCACAAACCTGCTTGGACGCAACCGTCAATCAGAAGAGCTGGAAGCGCAGCTGGTAGAAATCGACCAGGCAATTTCTGGGCATACTACCCTTATGGAGCAGCTAACGAAAGAACTGGCGCAAATGCAGCAAGAGCAAGAAGCTCTGCGGACAGAGGGCGAAAGTTTGCGACTGAAAGAACAGGAAGTAAAAGGGCTCTTGCAGCAAAAAGAATCGGAAGGCAGATCCTTGGGCGAGCGAGCAAAGCTAGTTGAGCAAGATATTGAAAGCTATCGCCGCGAGATGGAAGAAGCTAAACGAAAGCAAGAGCAGCTGCAAACTTCTTTGACTGCCATGGAGCAAGAGGAAAAAGAGCTCAGTGAGCAGATCGCAGAAGCTGAGGCGAAACGCCAAGAGCAGCTCGAATCCAAAGAAGAAATGAATCAAAAAATAACAAGTCTCAAAGTGCTAAATGCGCAGGTCAAGCAAGAGTATCAATCACGCTTGGAGCAAACAGAACGCTTGCTGGAGCAAAAAACCCAATTGCAGCACGAATGGGAAGAACAAAACGCGAACTTGGCATCTCTTGATGAACTGGAGCGTACGAACGAATCGTCCGGGCTTGAGCTGGATCAGCGCATTAGCGAATTGCGTCAGGATAAAGACCGTGTAGCTGGCTTGATTCAAGAGCGGCGAAGTGAGCGGGCCACTCTCTTTTACAAACAGGAGCAAGTGGAACAGCAGGTCAAGGAAATCCGCCGCGAGGTCAAATCGCTCGAGGAAAAGCTTCATCAGGAAGAAGTAAAAGTCAATCGTAACGAGGTAGAGCTCGATCATCTGTTGAATAAACTCTCCGAAGAATACGAAATGAGCTACGACCTGGCGAAGCAAAAATATCCGGCACGTGGCGAGATTCAGGAAGAGACACAAGTGGTCAATCGTCTGAAAAAGCAGATTGGGGCACTTGGCACTGTGAATCTTGGTGCGATTGAGGAATATGAGCGCTTGTCAGAGCGTCAGCAGTTCTTAAGCTCGCAGGAAGCTGATTTGAATGAAGCAAAAGACATGCTCTATCAAGTGATCCAAGAAATGGACGCAGAGATGTCCCGCCGCTTCAAAGAAACATTTGATGCGATCTCGGAGCAGTTCCGCGACGTGTTTGTCCAACTGTTTGGCGGAGGGCGCGCAGATCTTGTGCTCTCCAATCCAGATAATCTGCTAGAGACAGGCATCGATATCGTGGCGCAGCCACCTGGCAAGAAGCTGCAAAATCTTGCGCTCTTATCCGGGGGCGAACGTGCTTTGACTGCGATGGCCTTGCTATTTGCCATCCTGCGTGTGAAGCCAGTGCCATTCTGTGTATTGGATGAGGTAGAAGCCGCTTTGGATGAGGCAAACGTTAATCGTTTCGCCGAGTATATGCACCATTTCAGCAACCAGACGCAGTTTATTTGCGTCACACACAGAAAAGGCACAATGGAGAGCGCAGACGTGCTATACGGTATCACGATGCAGGAGGGCGGCGTGTCCAAACTCGTCTCCGTGAAACTGGAGGACAGTGACAAATTTATCGAATCAGCCTCTTAAACGGATTTGCCATTCAATTGATACTACCCGCAAAGGAAGATGAACATGAGTTTTTTCAAGCGCCTTCGTGATGCTATTGTCCAAAAATCCGAAGAGGTCACCCAGAAGTTTACGGATGGTTTGGCGAAAACGAGAGACCTGCTAGTAGAAAAAGTAGAGGATCTGGTACGTCGCTACAAAAAGATCGACGATGACTTTTTCGATGAATTAGAAGAAATTTTGATTACATCCGATGTGGGCGTCAATACCGTAATGGAGCTCATAGACGACCTGCGGATAGAGGTGCGCAAGCAAAAAATCGAGAATGCGATCGACCTGCAGCCGATTCTCTCAGAAAAACTGGTTGCCCTTTTGAAAAATGATGATGCTGCGGATACGGCTCTGAACGTAGAGGACGGTCGTCTGAACGTCATTTTGTTCGTAGGGGTCAATGGAGTAGGGAAAACAACCACAATCGGTAAAATGGCGCATATGTTCAAGCAGCAAGATAAAAAAGTGCTGCTGGCAGCAGGTGACACATTCCGTGCAGCAGCGATTGAACAGCTAGAGGTTTGGGGAGAGCGTGTAGGAGTTGACGTAATCAAGCAGCAACAAGGCTCTGATCCGGCTGCCGTGATCTACGATGCGATTCAGGCAGCGAAATCCCGACAGGTCGATGTGCTGTTGTGCGATACCGCAGGTCGCTTGCAAAACAAAGTCAATCTCATGGAAGAGCTGGCGAAGGTACATCGCGTATTGCAACGCGAATTGCCAGGAGCTCCGCACGAGGTTTTGCTAGTTTTGGACGCTACCACAGGGCAAAATGCGCTTTCGCAGGCGAAAACGTTTGGTCAGTCTGCTGGAGTAACAGGTTTAGTCCTGACCAAGCTGGATGGTACAGCAAAGGGCGGTATCGTCATTGCGATTCGCAACGAGCTGAACATTCCGGTGAAATACGTAGGGTTGGGTGAAAGAATGGATGACTTGCAGCAGTTTGATCCTGAGCAATTTGTTCATGCGTTATTCGCTGGATTGATTCAAAAAGATGAAACAGAAGAGCAGGAAAATGCGTAAAAACATAGTGTTTCAAAGATAAAAAAATGATGTCAATAAAAAACCTTGACACTAGGTGTGGAATTAGGTACTATAATCTACGTGCTGTAAAGAAAAAGTCTTTACAGTTTGAAACGAGTACCTCATAGCAAAGGATTGGTTTCATGTTAGAAAAGACCAATCAAGTCAATCTCTTGTTTGACTTTTACGCGCCGCTACTCAAGGGCAAGCAGCGAGAATATCTTGAGCTGTATTATCTGGACGATTTATCGCTCGGAGAAATTGCCGAGATGCATGAGGTCAGCCGCCAAGCTGTTTATGATCATATCAAGCGGGCAGAGAAGCAACTGTTTGAATATGATCAGAAGCTTCGCCTCGCTGAACGTCATGAAAACCGCATGGACGTGTTGAATCGCATGAACGAACTTGTAAATGAGCTTTCGGAGAGCGAGACAAGAGACGAGCTGAACACTTTGCTCCACCAACTGTCAGAGATGGATTAGGAGGGCTCGCATGGCGTTTGAGAGCTTAGCCAATCGGCTGCAAAACGCGTTTGACAAACTGCGCGGCAGAGGGAAAATAGACGAGACCATCGTGAATGAAGCGATGCGTGAAGTTCGTCTGGCCCTGCTGGAAGCAGACGTTAACTTTAAAGTAGTAAAAGACTTCGTTGCTCGTGTCAAGGAGCGCGCAGTCGGTCAGGAAGTCATGAAAAGCCTGACGCCTGGTCAAATGGTGATCAAGATCGTGAACGAAGAGCTGGTCGCTCTGATGGGTGGCAACGTCGCTCAGCTCACGATGGCGCACCGCCCGCCGACCGTCATCATGATGGCAGGTCTGCAAGGGGCAGGTAAAACAACCACAACCGGTAAGCTGGCCAAGTATTTGCAAAAGCAAAACCGCAAGCCGCTTCTGGTAGCGGGAGACATTTACCGTCCTGCTGCGATCAAGCAGCTTCAGGTTTTAGGGGAGCAACTCAATGTTCCCGTCTTCACTCTCGGTGATCAAGTCAGTCCTGTCGAAATCGCTCGCCAAGCGATTGAACACGCGAAGACGAATCATCTCGACGTAGTCCTCATCGATACCGCAGGTCGCCTGCATATTGACGAAGCGCTGATGGACGAGTTGAAACAGATTCGCGAGGTAACCAAGCCCGATGAGATTTTGCTCGTCGTGGACGCGATGACAGGTCAAGATGCCGTCAATGTAGCAGAGAGCTTTAATAGCCAGCTCGAACTGACTGGTGTGGTTCTCACAAAGCTCGACGGTGATACCCGAGGCGGTGCGGCACTATCCGTCAAAGCTGTCACTGGCAAGCCGATTAAATTCGCGGCCATGGGTGAAAAGCTAGATGCGCTCGAACCGTTCCATCCGGATCGTATGGCTTCCCGTATTTTGGGTATGGGGGACGTACTCAGCCTGATTGAAAAAGCACAGGCATCCGTGGATGAAGACAAAGCACGCGATATGGAACGCCAAATGCGTCAAGGTGAGTTTACCTTCGACATGTTCTTGGATTCCATGCAGCAGCTTCGCAACCTGGGTCCTTTTGAAGACATTCTCGGCATGCTGCCAGGAATGAACAAGATGAAGGGCAAAATGAACGTGGATGAAAAGCAGATTGCCCGCGTTGAAGCGATCGCCAAATCCATGACCAAACAAGAGCGCGCGAATCCTGATTTATTGAATGCCAGCCGTCGCAAGCGTATCGCAAGCGGAAGCGGAACGAGTATTCAAGAAGTCAATCGATTCCTCAAGCAGTTCGAGGAAATGAAAAAGATGATGAAGCAATTCTCAGGCGCTGCTGATAAGATGGTCAAGAAGTCGAAGAAAAAAGGCTTCGGATTACCTTTCATGGGAAAAGGCGGAGGCAACAACCAGGGCGGGATGAACTTACCCTTTAACTTCAAGCCACCGTTCAAGTAAGTAGGCATGATCTCTCGCGACACTGACTTGTCAGCTGGACGCGATGGTTCAGATATAGTAGCACCAACGCAGATGTTCTTCTCGCGTTGATTAATACAGGAGGTGACACAACATGGCAGTAAAAATCCGTCTGAAGCGTATGGGTTCCAAGAAAGCTCCTTTCTACCGTGTAGTAGTAGCTGACTCCCGTTCCCCACGCGATGGCCGTTTCATTGAAGAAATCGGTTACTACAATCCGGTTGCTCAACCGGCAGTGGTGAAAATTGATACCGACAAAGCGGTACAATGGATCCTGAATGGTGCAGCTCCAACTGATACCGTTCGTAACCTTCTCTCCAAAGAAGGCGTTATGGCTAAAGTGCACGAAACCAAATACGGCAAGTAAGTCGGTCATCTGGAGGTTTGATGATGAAAGCGCTGGTCGAAACGATCGCTAAAGCTCTCGTCGATCATCCGAATGAGGTTCGTGTTAACGCAGTGGACAAAGAGCGAACTCTCGTCTTTGAATTGTCGGTACACCCTGATGATATGGGGAAGATTATTGGCAAGCAAGGTCGAATCGCGAAAGCCCTGCGCACGGTCGTGATCGCCGCATCCGTGGAAACGGACAAGCGTGTCACGGTTGAAATTGTATGAGAAAAGGCTGGGAGCTTTCCCAGTCTTTTTTCTAGTATCCAAGATGCTCATAAACCATGATGGTTTTTCCGAAAGGAGTGGCGAAGGTGCTTACTATATTTCGGACGGTACAGGTTAAACTGATCATTACGGAAGCATCACGGGCTGCTCTCATTGATCAGTATAGCCAACGACTTCGTTTGCAGCGTAAAGAGTGGGAGCAGTGGCAGTTTCAATCGAAAAAGCTATTAACCGAGGCGAAGAAAAAGTCTGCGGATACATATGCGTTGGCGCAGGAAAAAATCGCGCAGGAAGAGCGTCGACGCAAGGAAAAGATAGATCACCTGACATATACCCTCCAGCAGGTAGAAAATCTCCCGGAGGGAAGCGAGATCGATTATCAGACTGTTCAAAGCCCTGTCACGATCCAAGAGGGCGATGTCTGGGATGAAATGATGTCCGGAACGGAAATCATGATAAAAGATGGCCTGGTACATGAAATTCGGCTACAAACGAAAAATGGGATCAAAGAAAAGGGGAATGAACACGTTGAGCCAAAATAGCTTTTACGGGGTAGGCAAACTGGTTAATACGCATGGCCTGCGTGGTGAAGTACGTGTAACACCAACGACTGACTTTCCAGATCAGCGCTTTCGCAAAGGAAATGAGCTGTACTTGTTCCATCCGACACTCAGTGAGCCGCTAAAATTGAAAATCGCTTCCCGTCGCCCGCATAAAAACTTTGAGATCGTGAGCTTTCATGGCTTTGAGCATATTAACGATATCGAAAAGTACAAGGGCGGAGAGTTGAAGATTCCAGCGGAAGCGCTGATGGAATTAGAAGAGGACGAGTTCTACATTCATCAGCTCGTCGGCTGCGTCGTCGTAACCGACGAGGGCGAAGAACTGGGGAAAATCGTGGATGTCATGCAGCCAGGAGCAAACGATGTGTGGGTAGTGAAGGGGAAACGCGGAGAAATCTTGTTGCCGTATATCGATGAATGCATCAAGGAAGTGGACATCACGAACAAACGTGTGGTCTGCCATCTGATGGAAGGCTTGCTGTAGGAGGAACTTCAGATGCGGATCGATATTTTTACGCTCTTTCCCGAAATGTTTACAGGTGTTTTGTCCAGCAGCATTTTGGGAAAGGCAAGCGAAAAAGAACTGGTTGATTTTCATGTCACCAATTTTCGTGATTTCTCCGAGAGCAAGCACGGTACGGTAGATGACACCCCTTATGGCGGTGGCGGGGGAATGGTCTTGAAGCCTGAGCCGTTGTTCCGGGCCGTAGAAGGCTTGACGGGAGAGAAAAAACCGCGAGTGATTTTGATGTGTCCACAGGGTGTGCCTTATCATCAGAAGTTGGCAGAAGAGTTAGCGCAAGAGGAGCATCTTGTCTTCATTTGCGGTCATTATGAAGGGTACGACGAGCGAATTCGTGAGCATCTCGTCACGGATGAGATCTCGATTGGTGACTACGTTCTGACTGGGGGAGAACTTGCGGCGATGGTCGTCATTGACAGTGTCGTTCGTTTGCAACCAGGAGCGTTGGGAAACCAGACATCAGCCGTTGAGGATTCCTTTTCAACAGGACTGCTCGAGTACCCTCATTACACAAGACCGGCAGAATTTCGCGGCTGGAAAGTGCCAGATGTACTGTTGTCAGGGCATCACGCCAATATTGAAAGCTGGCGGTTAAAAGAATCACTGCGTCGAACAAAAGCACGGCGTCCAGATTTGTTAGAAAAGCTGGCGCTGACAGATGAAATGAAAAAGCTATTGGCTGAATTGGAACAGGAAAAAAAGTAGGGAACAATAGGAGAAGAGTCTTGTAGTTTTGTGCCCGCTGTGTTAATATATTTCTTGTGGCAATTTTGCCCGCTGACTAAGGCGGTCCGCTACTCGTAACGCAGCCAAAGCGGCTGGACCTACGGGTTAGACGAGTAAGAACGTCTATCGGAAGGAGGAAATTCAAATGAACCAAATTATCCGTGAACTGGAAAAAGCGCAATTGAAACAGGACATTCCTGCGTTCCGACCTGGTGACACTGTTCGTGTACACGTTAAGGTTATCGAGGGTCAGCGTGAGCGTATCCAGCTGTTCGAAGGCGTATGCATTCGCCGTCGCGGTACAGGTATCAGCGAAACATTTACAGCTCGTAAGATTTCTTACGGCGTAGGTGTTGAGCGTACATTCCCAGTACACACGCCTAAGATCGACAAGATCGAAATCGTGCGTCATGGTAAAGTACGTCGTGCGAAACTGTACTATCTGCGCGATCGCGTAGGTAAAGCAGCTCGTATTAAAGAAATTCGTCGATAAGCGTAACGCTTAGAAAGAGGACTGGCCTGCTTGCCAGGCCTCTTTTTTCCATTTAACGATCTTGAAATAAAATAGTTCATCTTGACATATGTTACAGCTAAGGTTGGACGAGCTTTCATGGGAGGATCGTAAGTCATGAGCGAAGAAATTACCTCCAGTCATAAGAAGAAAAATGAACTATGGGAATGGATAAAGGCACTTGGGATCGCTTTAATCTTGGCGTTTTTCATTCGTACCTTTTTGTTCGCCCCGTTTATTGTAGAAGGCGAATCCATGGAAAGTACATTACATAACAGCGAAAAGTTAGTTGTGAACAAGGCTATTTATTTTTTGCAAGATCCGACACCTGGTGAAATCATCGTGTTCCATGCGGAAAAGGAGCGAGATTACATCAAAAGAGTCATTGCTGTTGAGGGTGATACAGTAGAGGTCAAAAACGACCAGCTGCTGGTCAATGGCAAAGTGGTAGAGGAACCGTATCTTGCACAATCAAAAGAACAAGCGAAGCAGCAGGGAGAGCCGTTCTTTACCCACGATTTTCCCCCGGTCCAAATACCAGCAGACCATATCTTTGTGATGGGCGACAACAGGTTGAACAGTCATGACAGCAGAGCCATCGGTCCTGTTGCCGTCAGTACGGTTGTTGGTAGAGCTGAATTTACATTTTGGCCGGTTGCGGGAATTCGCTTGACAAGATAACGTAAAGCTTCAAGGTAGGTGAGACATCATGACGATCCAATGGTTTCCTGGCCATATGGCTAAAGCACGTCGTCAAGTAACGGAAAAGCTGAAATTAATTGATGTAGTCATCGAGCTTCTCGATGCACGTCTGCCGCTTTCCAGCCGCAATCCGATGATTGACGAGATTGTCAGTGATAAACCACGTTTGATATTACTTAATAAAGCAGATTTGGCGGATGAACGGGCAACAGATGAGTGGATCGCTTATTTTCGCAAGCAAGGCATTCGCACATTGCCGATTGATGCCCTGAGTGGAAAAGGTGTCAGCAAGCTGCCAGAAATGTGTAAGGAGCTAGCTGCTGACATGCTGGCAAAGCGCAGTGAGCGGGGGATGCAAGGTCGTGCCATTCGCATTATGATCTTGGGGATTCCCAATGTCGGCAAGTCTTCCCTCATTAACCGCCTGTCCAAGCGCTCAGTAGCGGCAACAGGTGATCGTCCGGCGGTAACCAAGGCGCAACAATGGGTGAAAATGGGCGATACACTGGAGCTTCTCGATACGCCTGGTATTCTTTGGCCGAAATTTGAAGATCAGATGGTAGGTCTGCGATTGGCGGCAAGTGGGGCAATTAAAGACGAGCTCATCGATTTTACGGAGGTAGCATTATTTGTTATCAGCTACATGATGCACTACTATCCGGAACGCCTGATCGAACGCTTCAAGCTAAAAGAATTGCCTGAGGATCGAGTAGAAATGCTCGAAGAAATCGGGAAGAAGCGCGGATGCCTCGTTTCTGGCGGAAATATCGACTACGACAAGGCAGCGGAAATTTTCCTGCGTGAGCTGCGTTCCGGCAAGCTGGGAACGGTCTCTGTCGAGCGCCCGATTGACTGGGAAATGGACGAACCGATTGGTAAGCCAGTATCTTTTCCAGAATAAAACTTTCCAGCCATCAAAAACCTGTCTATCGACCTATACGGTAGGCAGGTTTTTTACTATGAGGATCGGTAAGGAGAAATGAGTCAATGAATCTAGCGGATATGTCGATAAAAGAAATACGAGTGACGATGGAAAAGTTGGACGAGGTACCCAAAGATTTTTTACAATTGCTGAAAGAAGATAAAAGAGCAGGTGTACAGGCTTTGGCGAAGCAGACGGAGGCAGCGATTGCACGTCAACAAAAGCTCGCACAGATGTGGACTGACATGACCGTCTATGAGAAAGCCATGTTTGATAAGGGACATCAATACATATTCGGGATTGATGAGGTTGGGAGGGGGCCATTGGCTGGTCCAGTTGTTGCATGTGCCGTGTGTCTGCCAAAAGATTTTTACTTGCCTGGCCTGAATGACTCGAAGAAGATACCCGTATCTACTCGGGAGGCTTTTTGCGAAATCATTCAAAGAGATGCACTTGCTGTGGGAATCGGCATTGTCGATGCTGCAAGAATCGATGCGATCAATATACTAGCTGCTACAAAAGAGGCGATGAAGCTGGCGATCCAACAGGCAAGTATCGCTCCAGACGTATTACTGATTGACGCCGTACAGCTAACCGGAATGAATTGCGAGCAGGTTCCGATTATCGGGGGAGATGCCAAAAGCGTTTCAATTGCAGCCGCATCGATTGTAGCGAAGGTCACCCGTGATCGATTGATGGCCCAGTATGCCGAAGAGTATCCAGCCTATGGCTTTGACAAACACGCAGGCTACGGCACCCCAGAGCATCTGGCAGCAATCTCTCGATTTGGACCTACACCGATTCATCGCAAGACTTTTACTGGTGTAAAAGAACACGCCTAACAAGTGCTAGTTACATACAAGCTACAGGAGGAGGATCTGCATGTTTTCCCCGTCGCAACTTATTCAATCATTCGTGCAAAAAGCACCCATATCCGCTCCGAAGCCGGTTGAGCTTACTCCCGGACAAGTGTTTAAAGGCACGGTAATCAAGAATTACCCGGACAATATGGCGCTCGTACAAGTCGGGGGAATGCAGGTTCAGGCTAAAATGGAGGCAAGTCTGGAACCGGGCCAAAAAGCTTGGCTGCAAGTCCAGCCATCAACAGGTGTCGTCACGTTGAAGGTTTTGGATAGTGCCGGTGAAGGAGCTGGCAAAGACGCATCTCTAGACGGGCTAATGCGATCACTAGGGATTGCCGATACAAAAGAGAACAAAGCGATCATGCAAGCGCTGCTTGGTGCCAATCTTCCTGTGAATAAGGAGACCATACAAGCTTTTTCAGCCGTTGCTGGGCGATTAGGCGTAGACAATGCCACGATTGAGGCATTCATGACTGCCATGAAACGAAATTTGCCACTGACCCCTGATACAATCGCAGGACTCAAAGCTTTTTTATCGGACAAGCCAATGGGGCAGCTCATACAAAACCTGCTTCAGCAAGCCTCGCTCTTTTTAGAAGGGGAGGGCCAACCTTCACAGATGACAGGGCAGGTGCCTCAAAGCCAATCACAGCAGGTCCCCGGACAAGCTAATGCAGCAACGGGAGATGTCAAACAGCTTGTTAGTCAGTTAAAAGAAAAGTTGACGGGACTCTCTATACTTATCGCGGGCAACGATGGTGCAGATGAGGGAATGGCAGTCAAACAAATGCAACAAGGAAATCAGCCCAATCAAGGTGCTTCGCAGAATGCGACTGGAGGAAACCAGACACAGCCGCTGCCTACGCAGAGCGGTCAGCCTTCATCGCAAGTTCAAACATCGCCTCAACCATCAATGGTGGCTCCAAGTAACATACCAACGCCATCACAACTTGGTTCATCAACTGTTCCTACTGAGACAGTGTCTACACCAAACACTGCCGCTAAACAGGTAGACTCGCAACAAAACGCCATGACCGGAAAGAGTAATCAGTTGCTGCCTAACCAGACCAGTGGTCCAAGCATCGATTCAAAGATTGCTCGAAACGAGTCCTTGTCTACTCCTCAGTCATTACAGATGAATCAGGACCGCGTCCAAAACAAGCAGATGGCGGAGCAAAGGGCTGTAGTGAACGACGCGGGGCAAAAAGTCGTACCACAAATGATGTCTCAAGCAGCTGGTGCAGCGAATGGAGCCACAGCTGCTAATCCGATTGCAGAATTGTTTCGTCATTTAGGCGTAACCCACGAGAGAGAATTGATGGGCCAGGCATTTTCACAGGGAGCGATCGATTCGCATTCATTAAAGCAGATGGATACAGTTAAATCCCTCTTGCTTCAAATCAGTCAAGCGCCAGCTCAGGCAATGCCATCCGGCTTGCGTGAAGCAGCAGATCAACTGCTGCAACAAGTGACCGGACAACAATTGATGATGGTACAGCCCTCTAACCAAGCTTTGTCTCAAATCGTCATGCAAATTCCGATTCGCCAAGGTGAAGGGGATGAGACGGCTTTTGTCCAAATCGAATCGAAAAAGAAAGGCTCTGGACAGCTTGATCCGGAGAACTGTCGTCTTTTCTTTCATTTGGAACTCCAAGGTATGGGGACAACGATGATTGATGTAAGCATCGTGAATCGAATCGTTAACCTGCAAATTTTTAACGATACGCCATGGGTGGAAGCACTCATTCAAGGGGCCAAGGATCGTTTTGCTGACCAATTACAGGACGTTGGCTACCATCTATCGGCTATGCGAGTCCAGCCAGTCCCGGCCGAGCGCGGGAAGTCGACAAGTCCGATTCAAACCAAAGGCCCCATCCTGGCTGACTATAAAGGGGTTGACCTCCGCGTATGATGCCGCCATCCCCTTCAGAGCAAAAACGCAAACAGGCAGTTGCACTAAAATATCAGGCGGGTACCATGGAAGCGCCAAAGGTCGTGGCAAAAGGAAAAGGATACGTAGCTGACAATATACTGAAGACAGCGAAGGAGCATGATATACCGGTACAGGAGGATCCATCACTTGTAGAGGTTTTGGGCAAGCTGGATTTGGATCAACAAATACCGCCGGAGCTGTATCAAGTTGTGGCAGAAATCCTTGCTTTTGTCTATCGGATCGATAAAGGCGGAGGAACCAAATAATGAGTGATCGCCGTCGTCTTCTTGGTCAAAGAGGAGAACAGCTTGCAGAAGGATATTTAGTGAACAAGGGTTTCCGCATTGTCGAGCGAAATGTTCGAACAAAACGTGGGGAAATGGATTTGATTGCTCTAGACGGAAAATGCTTGGTTTTCATTGAGGTTCGAACGAGGAGAAGCCAATCTTTTGGAACGGCAGGCGAGTCCATTACTTGGAAGAAGAAACAGAAGCTGCGTGAGCTTGCCCTCGAATACTTGCAAAAAAGCGCACAGCCAATCCCGTCCTTTCGTTTTGATGTCATCGCAATTTACACCGGTGCATCAACGCAAGGTGAAGACTTCATGAAGCCTGTCATTGAGCATTATGAGAGTGCTTTCTAGGAAAAACGGGCTCTTGACCACGGATATATTGGGGATACGTCTACAGCATCAGTCGCAGAGCCAGCGTACTATGTACTGTACTCGACGCGATGAAACTCCTCCAAGCATCAATATCCGCTTTCCGGCTCAAAAGCTGGGAAGCATTTTTTTTGATGAAAAGGATCGATTCGTACAGACAAGCCCATAACTCGTGTCAATTTTGCTTATGAATCCGGGATATAAACAGTTGTTTAAAAGAAAAACAAATATTTTTCAAAAAAAAAGCTGATTTGGTGTGACATTTTTCCATCTCATTCGTCAATAGAAGTATAGGAAATAATTTGGAGGTAAAAAACATGAAAAAGATTAAGAACAATCTAATGAAAAACGTCTCCTTAGCAGTAGCAGCTATTTGTACTGTTCAGTTTTCAGTTACTGGCATTGCTTCTGCACAAGTTGCGACACCACAATCTATTCAAGCTTATAGCATGGTAGCAAGTACTAATGGGTTGAAAGCAAGCGTAGGCTCTTTGAACGTCACGATTGGAGACACAGAAACCATTCGCCTTACTTATAATGGCAGCCCTATCGATAACGCATTGGTTGATTGGGAAATTGGCAGCTCCAGCATCGCTTCTGTTAGCAATGGGATTGTGTACGGTAAGAAAGTAGGAACGACTGTTGTTACTGCTAAATACAACGGTTATCGCGCTACAGTTAGAGTGACTGTTGACAGAGCGCAGACTCTCGAAGCGACGAAAACAGAGGTTTCTGTTAAAAAAGGTAAAAAGACAAACGTTAGTTTGAAATTTGCGGGCAGCAGTATCCCTGGATCAAAAGCAACTTGGAAAACCGCGGATAAAACTGTAGCAACTGTTGACGATGGTGACATTAAAGGTGTAGGCGAAGGAAGCACAGTTATTACTGCGAGCTACAAAGACCAAGAGGTAGAAATCCACGTTGATGTTGAAGGCGGCGGAAATTCAGACGGTAAACTGGAAGCAGATGTTACCAAACTGAAATTGGAAAAAGGCGATAAAGAAACCATTAAGTTGACATATGACGACGATAAACTTTCTGGTTCAAAAGCAACCTGGAAAACTTCAAAGTCCTCTGTAGCAACCGTAAACGATGATGGTGTCGTTACTGCTAAAAGCAAAGGTACAGCAACGATCACTGCAAAATACAAAGGCTACGAAGTAGAAATTGAGGTTTACGTAGATACAGACAGTTCTGGTAAACTGGAAGCAGATGAAACCAGCATCTCCCTGAAAAAAGGCGACAGAGACACGATTCAGCTAAGATATGATGATGATAAATTGTCTGGATCAAAAGCAACTTGGAAAACATCCAACTCCAGCGTGGCAACAGTTGATGATGGTGTCGTTACGGCAAAAGGCCAAGGAACAGCTACCATTACAGCATCATACAAGGGCGATAAGGTCGAAATTCGTGTAAAGGTCGATTACAACAACTCCGGTAAACTGGAAGTAAACGACAGCTCGATCTCTTTGAAAAAAGGGGAAAGAGAAACATTAACATTGAAATATGATGGTTCCACCATTAGCAACTCGAATGCATCTTGGTCCACATCCAAATCCTCAGTTGCAACAGTAAGCAGCTCTGGTACGATTACAGCAACAGGTAAAGGTAAAGCTACCATTACTGCTCAATACAAAGGCGAAAAAGTAGAAATTGAAGTGACTGTCGATGGCTCCTCCTCAGGAGATCTGGAAGCAGACGAAACGAAAATCACCTTGAAAAAAGGCGAGAAAGAAACTGTAAAACTGAGATATGATGGCGACACCATTAGCAATTCAAAAGCAACCTGGAAAACTTCTAAATCTTCCGTAGCAACTGTTAGCAGCAGTGGTACAATTACAGCAAAAGGTAACGGTACGGCAACGATTACAGCTACGTATAAAGGTGAAAAAGTAGAAATTGAAGTAAAAGTTGGCTCCAAGAGCTCAGGCAAGCTGGAAGCAGATGACACAAGCATTTCCATGAAAAAGGGTGACTCCGAAAAGATTACGCTCACCTATGATGGCGATGACATCAGCAGCACGAAAGCTAAATGGAAGTCCGATAAAACTTCCGTAGCTTCCGTATCCAGCAGCGGTGTGGTAAAAGCTAAAAAGAAAGGTAAGGCCACTATTACAGCTGAATACAAAGGCTATGAAGTGGAAATCGAAGTAACGGTAAAATAATGGTTGATAAGAAACTCGCTGAATCGTAACTGGTTCAGCGAGTTTTTTTCCAAGTGGAAGGAAATCATTTCATTTGTTGTGGAGGAGGAATGAATCTTGAGAGAGATCATCTTGGAAAAGTTAAAAGACATCGAGCAAGCGCATGAATTAAAAGTACTGTTCGCTGTTGAATCGGGAAGCCGGGCATGGGGATTCCCGTCCAAAGATAGCGATTATGATGTGCGTTTTGTCTATGTGAAGAAACCGGAATGGTATTTGTCCATTGATGATAAACGGGATGTTGTGGAAGAACCAATCAATGACCTCTTAGATATAAACGGCTGGGATATTCGAAAAGCGCTCAAGCTATTTCGAAAGTCGAATCCACCCCTACAAGAATGGCTTGTGTCGGACATCGTTTATCTCGATACACTAGGCTTTCGAGATGAGCTGGCAAGGTTGCAAGAAGAAGTATTTTCGCCAAAGGCTTCCTTGCATCATTACCTCAGTATGGCCAAAGGGAATTTTCGAGACTATCTGCAAGGTGAGCAAGTCAAAATCAAAAAATATTTCTATGTGTTACGCCCGATCCTCGCGTGCATCTGGATCGAAACGTATCATACGAATCCCCCCATTGGATTTGATCAGCTGGTTGCAGAGCTGATAACCGATTCTACATTAAAAAGTAAAATTTCTGAGCTGCTCCAAAGAAAAATAGCTGGGGATAAGTTGAACTTGGAGCCAAGAATCGGAGAGCTTCACCATTTTATTGAGGAACAAATTGAGCGTCTGACTGCACTGGCTAGCCAATATACAAATGATCTGGGGGACCCAACAGAAAAGCTGGATGAGATATTTCGGAAGTATTTGCAGAAGGCGTGGATAATCAGTTAGTCATGATGGGCTCGTTATGATAGAGGGGGAGGACATATTCATGAAGGATCATATTCGAAAACGTATACAGCAACCTCTCGAAATTCACTTTGATCAACCAGATAAACCTTACGGCTGCTTCTCCAATTTCTCTACTCACCCAATAGAGTTGGAAGGGGAACTTTGGACAACTTTGGAACACTATCTGCAAGCCAAGAAATTTTTAGGGACTACCCAAGAAAAAGAGATCATGCACAAGGCATTACAAGCAAAAGTAGAACAGTACCCTGTCATTCGTGAAATACTGCTCTCTACTGGGGATGCCACCTTAATCGATTGTACGAGCAACGATTCAGACATGCTAGGAAAATTATGGATGGAAGTGCGTGCGTGGAAGCCTAGATGGGTACCAACCGCATTTCTACTTGCCGCCATGGATTGTGTTTCCAGAAGAGCATCCGTATAGTTTGTGTTGGCGGATGGGATTTGGTGAGGACTATCTCATGCATTACTGGCCATGGCTAGAGGAAATGAGTGTGGATGCCCGGAAAGAGTATGACGCTTATTTTCCGGTACCAGAGGAATGGCAGTTTGAAGATTTGGATGAGGAGGACGAATGAAGCTACTATTCGTTTGCAGCAGAAATAAATGGAGGAGCTTGACGGCAGAAAAGATTTTTCATGGGATCAATGACTATGATGTAAGATCAGCAGGTACTGAAACTGGGGCCCGAATCAAAGTGACTGACGGTCTTATCGGCTGGGCTGATCTCATTAAGCTGTTATTGGACATGGTCGAAGTATACCGGATTATTATTGTATAATGGGGATGATATGACTCAATCGCACTATCCATACTTATCGTAAAGCGAGGATTTTCACCATGAAGAAAAAACTTGTACTGGTTCTAGATGTTGAAGTAGCAGACAAAGCTGATATGCAGCAACTGGCCGATTCTATGTCCACAGCCATTCAATCTGTTGATGGGATTGCCTTGCAAGACCTGGTTATGTTTGATAACGATGAAAACAATGCTGACAAGCTAATTGCCAACATAAAGAAAGAAATGTCCTAAAAAGGAGAACAGCCTTGTGTTTTTCGTTTATGTACTGGTTTATCTCATCGTTGCTTTCCTTTATGGATTTTGGACGATGAAAAGCCAACAGCTCTGGGTTCGACTGACAGGAAATTTCATCGTACACCTATTTATTGCTACAATCGTGAGTCTCGGTTACTTTTTTACGTAAAGAAGTGGCCATGACCTGTAAGGGGAGATGAGTGGATGGATTATCAAAAATTGAGTAAAGAATTGTCCTATGCGCTTCGTCATGCCCCCCATGAATATGAGCTTGAGTTAGACGAACAAGGATGGGTACCTATCAAGCAATTGCTTTTGTCACTTCATGAACAGCGAAAGTGGCGAGCGGTTACCGAAGAAGATTTACATAAGATGATTGCGTTATCAGAAAAAAAGCGTCATGAGATCAATCAAGGCAAAATTCGCGCCCTGTATGGACATTCAGTGCCGCAAAAGATTCACAAGGAAGAAAAAGAACCGCCTGCGTATCTTTTTCATGGCACGCCGCAAAGATTCCTCGATTCTATTTTGGCTAGCGGGCTTGTTCCAAAAGGAAGACAGTACGTGCATCTGTCTGAAGACGTCCAAACAGCACAGCAGGTTGGGAAAAGACGAGACGATCATCCCGTCCTTTTGCGAATCGATGCGAGGCAAGCTTGGCAAGATGGTGTGAAGTTTTACCATGGAAATGAGCTCGTTTGGTTGGCAGATCACGTGCAAAAAGAATACATCTCTGTCTATCAGAAGTAGCTCGATTTGCTCAAGAAGAAACAACACAGCATGAGAAAAGACTCGCATTCGCAATGCGGGTCTTTCTTGTATCAATGATAATCATAAGGAGGAAAAAGCGCATGGAATGGATGTTTGCTTTTCTACTGTTGGCAGGACTTTTTGCAATCTAGGACGCGATTCGGAAGATGAACCAGACATTGTAAAGCAAGTCGATCAAAACCAACGAATCATTGAACTCCTGGATGAGTTGAAGAAAAAGCAGGGAGGGTGAGCTGTTTTTTACGAATGCCGCATGATGATTACCAAAATGGTAGTAAACTTCTCCAACGACGTTTCGTAAGACGACTACATATTTCTGGCACGGTGACGTCCCATTCTTGAAGATTTTCAGAAAGATAGGGCCAAGATATATTAATCTGAATGTGGCCTTGATCATATGTTGAGGACCAGCGATTATCGTTTTCGCCATCGTATTCAAATGGTTTCAGCAATAAGACACGTTCTAAATCGTTGGATAAAGTGATGAATTCCAGGTCAATCCAGTTCACCTTCGTTTCACACTTTTTCATAAAGATATAGTATGCCGTCGTCGATCGACCAACTATGCAATGAGTGCCTCCAATCGCTTGTTTGCGAGGGTAAGTATTTTTCGAGATCATTTACGATTTTTTCCCAATTGTGATCACTATCATTTATCTCGATGAACTCGCCATAAACAAAGTCAAAAACAAGGTAACCCATTTCGTACTCAATGCAATCGATTTTATAGTAAGAGACACTGTAAACGTCGTCCCAGTCGATCTGAACAGGTTCAGCATGCTCGTAGTGGATGGAAATTTGATGAGGATCAATAGTAAAAATCAATATAGAAACAACTCCTTATCTGTTTATTTGCAGTATACCTGTTGGAGTGGAAGTTTTCCAGAATGGTATGGGGGAGTGGCGGGTGGTTGGGGAGAAAGTAACGGCAATTTTGGGAAAGAGTTAGATTTAGAGTCGCTAGAATTTAAAAGTAATAAAGAGATTTCTTTAACAATGTGGTCTACTATCAATGCTGGTCAATTGAAGTGAGAGTGAGCTTGTAGAGGAGAGAACTTTTCGTGCCCCGCATCATACGATTACAGCTACTGTACTGATTGGCGATGGTGCGCAAATTCCGTGTCCCGGAGAGTGTAGCTTGTCTCATGGTAACATACCTTTCCTTGATGAGTTGCCTGAGTTTTCTTGGCATGTGTTATAGTACTGCTCCATCCGCTGGAATCAGGGGTTGTTACGATTGGACGATCTAAGCGGGTTTTTACCTTCCTGCTTGGTTTATGTTAATTGATTCGTGCAATCCTTATCCGTGTAGATAATATCCTTGGCAAAACAATACTGGACGGTGACTGAAGAGCGAGGGCGCTTTGAACCTACGCTAGGTGTTGTATATACCTGTATGCGTTGGACTAAAGCCTTCACAATTTCACGTCGAGTTTCGAATGAGGGATTGTCATCTAGTTTGTTTCGGAGTGATGTGAGTAATTGAAAAGCATTCATTACCTTAGTAGAGTAATCGCGGTCAACTTGCAGCGAGGTCCGTATTTCTTTTATTCGTTGCTCGAGGATCTCTTTCTCTTGATTAATTTTTTGAATCTGTTTCTCTAAATCGGTAAAAGTGATGATGCTTTTACGAAAGAGGTCCAGGATGCTCTGACGTTCTATGTCTTTATCATCTATGCTCTTTTGAATAAGTGCTATCTCTGATTCCAAATCGACCTTCTCAGTCTGTATTACTTCCCTAGCTGCAGCAATCTCCTGAAGGGTTTCCCCTGGCTGATTTATAAAGGCTAAGCAATCCCTCCACACAAGATCCTCAATCCAATCCTGGGGCAAATTTTTCGAAGTACATTTACCTTGCATTGGGCCATTATATGCTTGTTTACCTGTGCAAGTGTAGTACCCTTTTAGAGCTCGTTTGCTTCCTGGATAATGAATCCCCACATAAGTTAATCCGCAGCACTGACACTTTAGTAAGCTACGTAGTAAATACTGATTCTTGATGTTACGCATAGCTTCTATTTGGTTACTTCGAAGGACTTTCTGTGCTTTTTCCCACGTTTCTACATCAACGATGGCTGGGACTTCACGTTCAATTACATCGCGTTTTCGTGTACTGCGTTTTCCGTAGAAATGTACTCCCTTGTAAGAGGTATTCGTAATGATCCCACGTATTCTTGAGGGGCGCCAGATACCCGCCGTATTCTCTTTACGTTTCCCACGAGTAATTTTTCGATCATCCTTTGCGTATGACGTAGGGATACCTAATGCATTTAAGTAGTTGGAGACTTTTATACATGAATGGCCTTGGTTAGCTAACATGTGAAAGATCAGTCGAACAACACCTGCCTCTGTCATATCGGAGTTAGGGAGTAGGTCTTCACAAATCTCCAGATAGCCATCACTGTCTACGCGGTAACCATACGGGGACAATACCTCCAAGCCATTTACCGGACCGTGCAGCGCGGTTTGCGCCGTACCATAGACGTTCCAGGATGGTCTCCCGTTCCAAGTCAGCAACTCCAGCCAGAATGGTTAGGAGGAAGCGTCCGGATGGGTCACCAGTATCAAACGGCTCCGTCATAGAGCGAATTTTAACACCGTCACTTTCTAGATCGTGAACGGAATTCAGGATGATTCTGGCGGATCGTCCAAGTCGGTCTAAGCGATAGATGAGAAGGAGATCAATCGTTCCATTCTTAGCATCTTGTAATAACTCACGGCCGGCTGGACGAGCTTCTAGTAGGATTGTTCCAGTAACGCCGTCATCCTTGTACCACTTAACGATTTCTAATTGATGAAGATCCGCATACTTACAAGCAAATTCAAGTTGGTTTTCGATCGTACCACGTTCTGCTTGATCGTCTGAATTGACACGTGCATAAACAGCTAACCGCAACATGGTCTCCCTCCTATATTAAATTGTCCTTTTGATTTGTTACGAGATGAATCGAATTGGGTTGCATGACAATTTTAATTTGATTCTCTGCAATCTATCTGCATATAGTTCGGGTGTAACCTTAAACTGCTCTGATAGGGTATCTAATATTTCAGGCTGCTTGTAATCATAGTTCTTCAGCATATGTAGTGGTAAGGCAGCGTATCTTGTGAAATTCCTTGCATCCCATTCTTGGAGCTCACGAAAAGCAGCCGGCATCATTAGCTGACGTCCGGAATGACGGAGGATATGGCATAGCTCATGATAGAAGCGCTCCCTTTGAACTAATGTGGTGAGCCTTTTGTCTATGGTGATGCTCTTAAAACGACCGAATTCATATGCCATTGAATGGGATCTCTTTGTAAAAGAGATGGATGTCTAGTAATTTTGCAATACGCTGTTCGTCTAATTCGCCAGGTGTTTTTATGCCAAGTTGTTTGTAAAAGTGGCTTATCCAAGTTTCAAGAGGGGTAGGAGTGTAAGATAGCTTCATTGATTCACCTCTAGTAGGAACGTTTGTTCTGTATATAATCTTACAATTCCTACTTTATTCCTACTAGTGACAATTCGGTGTATAATCTTTGGAAGTATATCCAGATTCTGAAGCTCACGGGAAAGAAGGAGCATGAGGGGGATCAGCTAATAAATCTTCTTGATTTACAGATTAAATTCAATGAGGTTTTAAAAAAGAAACTAACAATTGAGGAATTCGAGCAATGGGTCTATGTGACTCCAGAGATTGCAGAGCATTATGGGCACGCCCTTTACCTGGAGCTTATCAGCTTAGATTTCAAGGGGAAATATATTGATCTAGACCTAGAGCAATTGTTAACGCCGGTAATGCCTTTTGGAGAGCTTGAGTACCGCATAATCAAAGAGGAACTAGAACTAGTAGCTAGTGATACAAATGATATAGATAAAGTATTAGATAACATTTACGAGAACTATTGTGATGGATATAGTTTCTTGCGATTCTTGGGTCTGTCTTTTGCATTATTAGGTGGTTCTAATGGAACGTTGATTATCAATGAAGGTGTACGTGAATTACTAAGGGAAGAAGCCAAGAGATTATTGAGGTTTATAGAAGTAGATAAGATCAGAATTACTGGAATGTTTGAGTACGACGACTTCAGAGACAGTGAATATCGAATCGAACTAACAAATGTGGAACTTATGCTGCGGAAACTGGAAGAAAAGATTCAGGAAAAATAGGTAGTAATTTTGAAGATCAGCTACTCTTGCAATTATTTGGACTTTCAGTAACAAAGAAATGGATCAAGACTTAATCTAGGGGAGATGTAAAATGGATAATTGGATTCCATTGTCGGATGAGCAATATCGCCTGATTTGGGATAAATTTTATAAGGATTTCGATTTCAAACCAAGCATTCATAGCAGTGATTGGCCTTCGTTTCATATACCAGTTTCTTTTGTTACATTTGATATTACTGAATATATAGATGAGGATATCGATGATCTGGAGGAGAAGTGTATTACCAACCTTAGAGCGGTAACTGGGTCTGACGAATATATCTACGCACTGGATTGGCACCACGAGTGCTATCTCTACAATCCGTATCTAGAGAATACAAGTGGAAGGATAGGGTTTTACCCAGATGGTGACTATTACTTCTTTTTGAATAAAGAGTTTAAGTGGGGATATTTAGGGCATCCCTGGGAACAATCAATTAGCATTTTTGGAGAAGAACTTATTCATCAGTTTGAAACCAATAGACCAACTATGTTTGGAAAGATAGTGCGCAGTAATCGATGAAGTATTTACAAGCTTCTAACAATGCCTCTTGATCATTGGTCAGGAGGTTTTGTCGTTTCATGTCGGAATAATACGATTAAAAGTTGTAGGTAAATAGAATTATCTGTCGAAGTTAACGAAAATACAAAATTATCATTAAGGGTGAATATAAATGGAAATAGTAAGTTCTATTCTATTGAGTATTACTTCGAACTTTATTTATGATTTAGCTAAAAGTTTTAAGAAAGTAAACAAAAAATCGATAGAGCAAACGGTTTCTCATTCCTTTGAAGGGCTAGAGCTGGAATTGTTTAATCTTGATTCTGGGGCCTTCTCAACATTTCTTAATTTATATTCAACAAGAGTAATATTCGTAGATTATATAAAATATAATGCATTTACTAAAAGCTCTGTAGCGTCTATAGATAAAAAGATAACTAAAGAAAAATTTTTAGACAAAATTTCGAATGCATCACTTCAATATGTTGAAGATATAAGTGACAAGAAACTGAATAAAATTGATGTTAAAAAATACTTTAAAACAATACTTGAAATTCTAGAAAAAAAACTCATTAATGATCTCCCATTTGAGCTAATGGTCTTACATCATCAAATAAATAAACTATTATTAAATATTGAAGATAGAATAATTGATACTTTAAAAAATAAACCAATTGATATAAAAGAAGAGGACGAAGAGACGCTAAAAGAATATGTAGAAATGTTGAAGGAGGTTCATAAAAAAAATCACGTTTATGGGATAGATAGAATAGATCTAGCAAAATTCTATATTCTTCCTGAACTGCGTGTTGAAGTAGAAAAAACGTCATTAAGAGCTATTGCAAAGAATGTAAATTGGACTAATTTGTTTGCTTTTTCAAATTTGGTTTCTGTCATCGGTGGACCTGGATATGGCAAAACTCTATTTTTAAAGTACCTCACGCAAAATTATACAAAGCTAAACATTTATGGATCAGAAGCATTATTACCTATTTATTGTAACTTGAAAGACTTTAGCCAAAAATCTTTAGTTGAGAGATCATATTCGATAGAAGATTTTTTAATTGATAGTATGGTAAGCAATACTGGAATAGATTGTAGTAAAATAACGAAAAACTTTTTGAAAAATTATCTCGCTTCTGGTAAATGTTTGATCCTATTTGATGCTCTTGATGAAGTAGAAACAGTGGAGAGAGAAAGAATATCAAATGTAATTGTAACTTTTTTTAAGTATTCAAATAAACATAACAAAGTCTGTCTAACAACGAGAGATAGGGGGTTAATTCCTGATACCCCAATTGTGTTTAGTGTTTGTCCAGTTACTATAAGACAAGTAAATTCATATTTGAATAAAATGGTCTCACTTGGTAAATTCCATAAAGAAGATGTTCCTATATTTACAAGTCAATGTGAGGGGTTAATAAAAAGTGAATTTTTAACAAATTTTTTAATGGTAGCATTAATGGTGAGTATTTATAAAGCAGAAAGAGAATTGCCAGACACCAAAATTCAATTATATGAAAAGTGTACTGAGTATATAGCTAGGAGAAGGGAACTAAAGGATAAGAAAGTTAGATTTAATTATAGTTTGTTTAGAACCATCATTGATAATGATGCTACTTTTGAGAAGTTATCCGAACTTTCAAAACGAAATAATAAGGAGGTCAGACGTACTCAAATTGTCGAGTTATTAACGGAAGTATACAAGAAAAGGTATTTAGACGAGAATAAATTGTTGGATGCTATAGAAGAGTTCCTAGATTTTTGTGCTGAACGAACAGACTTATATGTCCAAGGAAGTGATGAGAGTCATTATAAATTTTTTCATAGATCATTTTTTGAATATTTTTATGCGAATTTAATAGTAAAAGAAATGACTAATGAGCAATTGTTAGATGAATTTACACATTATGGAGAGGATAGTGAAATTTTCGAGAATTGCTTTTCTATCCTCAGAAAAAATAATTACGACCGTTATATTGAATTTGTTGATTACATATTTGATGAAGTTGATAAATTTATTTCGACAGGAGAAACTGATTTGATTTTTTTGAGAATTATTTATCATGCCGTAGTTTCACTTGACGAAGAATATTTCGAAGAAAGATTTTATACGTGGTGTTTTAGCCCATTCAAGCTTATTACACGAATGCAGCGTTTTTCTTCGCAGGAAAGTCGAGCTATTACCAATAAAGTTTATGCTAGAAGAAATTGTGAGGACGACTTGATAAAATACTATAGTGAAGAATTAATGCTGTGTGCCTTGATAGACGATTTATTTGAAGAAAGCTATTTAACAAGTGTGAGGCTTGGGTTTGGTTATTTAATTATTGCAGTTTCAAGAAAAATGTCTGATGAAAAAATGAAAATGATAAAAAGTGAATTATATGAACTGATGACAGAATCAGTTACCAAGCTATTAACGAAGTATGATATTGAATTTGACTGGCGTCTTGAATTAGAAGAAGATATTTCTCATGATTTTGATACTGTTTTTAAAAGCTGTCAGAAGAAATATTATAAAGGACTTAATTTGGTACTGGAAAAATAGGTTTGGCATGAAGTTATTTACCCAATCTATAAAGAAACAAGACACGCTATTGCGTGTCTTGTTTTTTCTAATATAAACTGTATATTCCAAATCTCTGATTAAAGACGGCTTTATTACATAATTGCTTCTTGTAGTTGATCTTGTGAGATGATCCGTTTCACATACGTTCGAAGACATTCAGGAAATTCGGCATACTGTGAAAGCTCTGAGAGTACATTAGCAGATAATTGTAATTGGTTTTTTCTTTTGGTGGAGAAAAGAAACGGGTGTCTTCTGTTACTATCTTCTGATAGAATTTCTATAAATTTTTTGAAGAAAAAAAGTTCGAACTTTCCTCTATACCACTTTTGTCGATCAATGGACCTAAAAGATCTCAGTTTATTTTCTAAGGTTTCTTGATCTATTTCAGCTGCATGAGGAAACATTTCTATCAATGAGTCGAAACTATATTTTTGAGTAACTCCTGTCAGACTAACAGTGACTAAATTAGAAGGGTTTAAATCACTCAAATTAAGCCTTGTGGTAATCCCTTGCTTCGAAAGATCTCTGTGACAAGCTATCCATGCATTTATCTGGTCCATTGCATCATGAAACTCTGATTGATGAGTTGAAAATGCATGTAATGCTGTATAGTAATCATCATCTGTCTCATCAAGTTGGAACTCTCTCTGTAATACTCTACAGATAGTGTTTTTAGTAGTATAAAGATTTTCTATTGAATAGCAAGGGGTCTCATAAATATGGGGATTGTCAATTAGTTCATCAAAGTCTCTATCTACAAAATACAGAGTCTTAATTAGATCATATTCACTAATTCCAGTAATCAAGCGGAATAGTTTTAAAACTCCCTCTTTTCCCTTGGAATTAATGAAGTGATATTTATATGATGGTTCAATTGATTCAATCTTTGCTGCGTAATATTTACTGTCTTCACCCTCAACAAAACAAAAAACTGCATCTTTATTTCTTTCAAGCAATTCCATAAAACGTTTATAGGAAACTGATTCTTTATCACGACTAGCTCTCAATTTTTCAAGGTGATCCATCTTACTCCTCCGAGATGTATGAACTTAACGATCTAGCGTCATTATCGAGTTCATTATCGAAAATAAAAGGTGAATGTGTAACTACGAACATGAACTTACATCTACTTGAACCGATGATATCTGGGAGTAACTTTTGCTGCCAGTCAATTGACAGCGACAACTCCGGTTCATCAAACAAAATAATGAAATCTTTGTTTGAATCTAAATAAATTTTAGAGAAGAGAGAGACTATCTGTTTTTCACCAGAAGACAAATTCGTTAATTTGATATCTTTCCCGTGTTGCTTAAATAAAATTTCTACTTTGCTCTCATCATATGTCAATTTATTTCGGAGATAATTATTGCACACCTTAACAAACTGTTGAATTCTTTCGTCGTATTTTCTTTGTTTTTGATAAACTTTTATTAAATTTGATAGGAAATATATCAGAGGATCATATTCCCCGTTAAAGAGTCGCTCGTTTTCTAAAAGTATATCAATACTTTGTTTTAACTCATCGCTTATATTATCTCCGACTCTATCTAGGACAATTTTAAGAGTATCTGTTTGAATGCTGTTTCTCATTTCTGGAGTTACTTTAATGCCTGTTACTAACTCTGCTAGCATTTCTCCATTAATTTTGGAGTACCACTGTATAGCTGAGTCTTTAATTTGCTGTGTGATGGTAAGGATGGCTTTTTCTACATCAGCCATACCAAATTGAATAAATTCACTTTTATAATTCTCAATTCCAAGCTTATGAAGGTCTTCTTCTACTCGTCGATATGTAGGAAGGAAAATAATATTCATATTAAATTCTGATAATATCATACTTTTTTGTTTTTCTATTCTTTGATTTCTTTCGTTTATATCCTCAAAGAGTTTATCCAAATTAAAGCTGATCTGAGTACTTTTCTTAGTATTTTTTACCTCTGTGAGATAATTCTTTGAATATTCATTTGCACTAAATACAATTTTGTTATTATTAATAGTAATCTCATTAGGGTTTAATTTATTAAATGGTTCTACTGAAACAAGATCTTCTTTACTAATGACAATATGGTTTCCACTGTTAAAAAACAATTCAATAGAATGGAAATCAATGTCGATTAATTTCTCGAATTTTGTAGATAGAGTATAGTACAAGACATTAAGAATTGTTGTTTTACCTACACCATTTTCGCCCACTAAAATCATTACACCTGAATCAAAATCAATATTTACGTTTTTGTAGCCGAAAAGTTTATTTATCCGAAATTTTTTAATTTTAGGTAGCATGATTCTAAATCTTCCTTTCATAAAAAAATTATGACATATTAATTACTCTGCTAAAATCAAGAAAGTAATCCAAGTGTAGTTAATTAAATTTTCCGGAATTATCCACAGATCGCTCTTCGAGTCTCTAAAAAACGAGACGGCTATTAAGTAGCTCGTCTCGTTGTCATTTCTGTTGCTCCGCAATATATCTCAAGTATCTCACATGCTCTAAAGCTTTCTTTTTATCTTCCTCGCTGAGCTTATCCAGTTCGAAAAAGAAGAGGTTTTCAAATTCTGACAGGTGCTTGTCTGATTTAGCTGAAGAGGTAAGGGGGGAAGTCCGCCCAGTTAATATATAGTCTGATTCAGTGTTGCAGATTTGAGCAATTCTAGCTATATCTTCAACACTAGGAGAAGTGTAATCGCGCTCCCAATTAGAGACTTTTTGCGGAGAAACATTAACACGATTAGCAAATTGTTCTTGGGTCCAGTTATTAGCTTTTCTGAGTTTTCTTATTCTCTGCCCAACCGTTTCCAACAAAATCACCTCCTAATTCGATATTATCAACAACTAACGGATTTAGGTAGTTAGTTAACGGTATTTGAGAGTTTGATTAAAAGAATGGTTGACACTAACGAAATTCGTTAGTAATATGCAGGTAACGGATATCGTTAGTAGGGAGGTGATTAAGTGGTTCATACAAACGTTTACCAATTAAGGAAGGCAAAGGGAGTAACGAACATGGCGAGTATGCTAGGGATTTCGTTACAAGGGTACGGCCATATTGAACTTGGCAATGTACGTCTGATGTAGCAATTTTTTTGATGAGAAACTAACGAAATACGTTATTTCAGAATTGTATAAACCAAAGCCAGCCTAAAAGGAGGCCCACAATGATCAAACCACCTAAAGGGATCGAGTTCGCACCTGATATGAAACGAATGGTCCATGCTTTAGAGGTTTTGCTTAAGTCAAAGCCAGCAGAACCAAAGGAAGTCACTGAGACGAATCAACCAGTAAAGAAAGAGGAAACAGCTTAAAGGAGCACTGCCTGCACACATACAACTGCATAGGGCACCGAATGCGGGAGCCAGTGAAGATAGGGGGCGCTCCTTAATACATTCCACTATTTTATCAGATAAGCGTGATAACAAGGTCAAGATGAGGTCACTGCCAAAATGATTTCTTTGGAAAACAGCCAAGACAGTAAATGGCAAACATATAAGGTCTATTGTTTTGACAAAAACGAAAAGAGCCATTTCGCCACGAAAACATAGAAGTTACAGTTGAATCGATGTTCAACTCTCAAATTTTACTCTTCTATGAAGTCCAGAGTAAAAGACTTTAGACAAATAAACGTTTTGGAATAAGCTCTAATATACTTGCCCACCCCCTCTATCTTTTCCTACCCTATAACCAGAGGGGGAGAGGATATGTACGCATGCAGCTATTCAGGCACGGTGCTTGGCATTGACGGAATGGTCGTCACTGTAGAAACAGACATAGCTAATGGCTTGCCTCAATTCGATTTGGTCGGACTAGGCGGTTCCGCAGTAAAAGAAGCAAGAGATCGCGTCCGTGCTGCCTTGCGTAACGCAGGCTACGATTACCCAATGCAGCGGATCACCGTCAATCTGGCACCTGCAGATCAACGGAAGGAAGGCTCAGGTTTCGACCTTGCGATTGCCTTTGGTATTTTACTAGCCTCGAAGCAAATGCTCCCTAGACCAGAGAGAATCCTCGTTTTAGGAGAGTTGGCATTAGACGGTTCTCTTCGCCCTGTAACAGGTGTGCTTCCTATTTTGCTAGAAGCTAAAAATGCAGGATTTACCCACGTGATTCTCCCTGAACAAAATGCAGCGGAAGCACGGCTTGTCGACATTATTGTATTGCCTGCAAGCAATCTGGAAGAGGCCGTAAACTATTGGAAAGAAGGACTTCATAGTAAGAACATAGACTTGATTCTTTCCGAATCGGAGGTAGGCAAGACAAATGCCAACCAGTTGCCTCCTGACTTTGCCAATGTTTACGGACAGCAATTTGTAAAACGTGGCTTGGAGATAGCAGCAGCTGGATTTCACAATGTGATATTGGTGGGGCCCCCAGGTTCAGGGAAAACCCTTTTAGCTACTTGCCTGCCTGGTATCATGCCCCATATGACCATTCATGAGTCGTACGAAGTGACGAAAATATACAGTATTGCTGGTCAATTGAAGCGGGAGAGTGGGCTTGTCGAAGAAAGACCGTTTCGTGCCCCGCACCATACGATTACCGCTACTGCACTGATTGGCGGAGGTGCCCAAATCCCACGTCCGGGAGAGTGTAGCTTGTCTCACGGTGGTATCCTCTTCCTAGATGAGATGCCCGAGTTTTCTCGTCATGTATTAGAGGTACTGCGTCAGCCTCTGGAATCAGGGGTTGTCACAATTGGACGATCTAAGCAGGTTTTTACTTTTCCCGCTCGGTTTCTGTTAATTGGTTCGTGCAATCCTTGTCCGTGTAGATAATATCCTTGGAAAAACAATATTGAACGGTGACTGAAGCACGAGGGCGTTTTGAACCTTCACTAGGGGCTGTATGCACCTGTATGCGGTGTACCAGAGTCTTCACAATTTCACGTCTCGTTTCAAAGGATGGATTGTCATCTAGTTTGTTTCGGAGTGATGTGAGTAATTGAAAAGCATTCTTTACCTTAGTAGAGTAATCGCGGTCAACTTGCAGCGAGGTCCGTATTTCTTTTATACGTTGCTCGAGGATCTCTTTCTCTTGATTAATTTTTTGAATCTGTTTCTCTAAATCGGTAAAAGTGATGATGCTTTTACGAAAGAGGTCCAGGATACTCTGGCGTTCTACATCTTTATCATCAATGCTCTTTTGAATAAGTGCTATTTCAGACTCCAAATCGACCTTCTCAGTCTGCTTTACTTCCCTAGCTGCAGCAATCTCCTGAAGGGCTTCCCCTGGCTGATTTATAAAGGCTAAGCAATCCCTCCACACAAGATCCTCAATCCAATCCTGGGGTAAATTTTTCGAAGTACATTTACCTTGCATTGGGCCCTTATATGCTTGTTTACCTGTGCAAGTGTAGTACCCTTTTAGAGCTCGTTTACTTCCTGGATAATGAATCCCCACGTAAGTTAATCCGCAGCACTGACACTTTAGTAAACTACGGAGTAAATACTGATTCTTGATGTTACGCATAGCTTCTATTTGGTTACCTCGAAGGACTTTCTGCGCTTTTTCCCACGTTTCTACATCAACGATGGCTGGAACTTCACGTTCAATTACATCGCGTTTTCGTGTGCTCCGTTTACCATAGAAATGTACTCCCTTGTACGAGGTATTCGTAATGATCCCACGTATTCTTGAGGGGCGCCAGATACCCGCAGTATTCTCTTTTCGTTTCCCTCGAGTAATC
The DNA here is from genome assembly GCF_000010165.1 of Brevibacillus brevis NBRC 100599. Taxonomy (NCBI): domain Bacteria; kingdom Bacillati; phylum Bacillota; class Bacilli; order Caryophanales; family Paenibacillaceae; genus Brevibacillus; species Brevibacillus brevis. The sequence goes on along the minus strand of NC_012491.1, from coordinate 3,770,974 downwards.
TTCCGTTCATCCTTCGCGTAAGCGGTAGGGACGCCTAATGCATTTAAATAGTCAGAGACTTTTATGCATGAATGACCTTGGTTAGCTAACATGTGAAAGATGAGTCGGACAACACCTGCCTCTGTCATATCGGAGTTAGGGAGTAGGTCTTCACAAATCTGCAGATAGCCATCACTGTCTACGCGGTATCCATAGGGGACAATACCTCCAAGCCATTTACCAGCCCGTGCAGCGCGGTTTGCACCGTACCACAAACGTTCTATGATGGTCTCACGCTCTAAGTCAGCTACCCCTGCTAGAATGGTTAAAAGGAAACGGCCAGACGGATCTCCGGTATCAAACGGCTCCGTCATAGAACGAATTTTAACACCGTCACTTTCAAGTTCGTGTACAGAGTTCAGGATAATTCTAGCGGATCGCCCAAGTCGGTCTAACCGGTAAATAAGAAGGAGATCGATAATTCCGTTCTTAGCATCTTGTAACAGTTCGCGACCAGCTGGACGAGCTTCTAGTGGTATTGTTCCAGTAACGCCGTCGTCTTTGTACCACTTAACGATTTCTAACTGATGGAGATCCGCATACTTACGAGCAAACTCGAGCTGGTTTTCGATCGTACCACGTTCTGCTTGATCGTCTGAACTAACACGTGCATAAATTCCTAACCGCAACATGGTTCCCTCCTATATTAATTTGTCCTTTTGATTTGTTACGAGATGAATCGGATTGGGTTGCAAGACAATTTTGATTTGATTCTCAGCAATCTATCTGAACAAAGTTCCGGTGTAACCTTAAACTGCTCTGATAGGATATCTAATATTTCAGGCTGCTTATAATCATAGTTCTTCAGCATATGTAGTGGTAAGGCAGCGTATCTTGTGAAATTCCTTGCATCCCATTCCTGTAACTCACGGAAGGCAGCAGGCATCATTAACTGGCGTCCTGAATGACGAAGGATATGACAAAGCTCATGATAAAAATGCTCCCTTTGCACAAGAGAAGGGAGTCGTTTGTCTATCGTTATACTTTTGAAGCGGCCGAATTCATATGCCATTGATGGAATCTCTTTGTAAAAGAGATGGATGCCTAGTGATCTTGCTATACGATGTTCATCTAGTTCTTCAGGTGTTTTTATGCCAAGTTGTTTGTAAAAGTGGCTTATCCAAGTTTCAAGAGGGGTAGGAGTGTAAGATAGCTTCATTGATTCACCTCTAGTAGGAACGTTTGTTCTGTGTATAATCTTACCATTACTACTTTTTTCCTACTAGTGACAAATCTATGTATTGATTACGACTTAAATATGAGGTTTTGTCGTTTTATGTCGGATATGCACGATGGAATATTGTAGGTAATTGGCGCTATTTATCGAATGTATATAGATATTCACCTACCTAAATCTTTGGAATTTCATATCATAAATTTCATTAGAGGGGATCATTTAAATGACAATAACACAGTCAGATCATAAAATTGCACAACTGAAAAAACTTTATAATGAAGGTAAATTAATTCCGTTCATTGGTGCAGGTTTATCATATCCATTCAACATTCCAACTTGGGAAGGCATAATAAAAAAGTTACTATGCTTGGTACCTGATAAATATCAACCTTCTATCGAGTTTGACTTAGATATGCATGATTATTGGAGTGCAGTGGATAACATTAAAAAGTATACGAATTTTTCGGAATTTGAAATTCAAGAAAAAGTAAAAGACATAATAGAAAACATGGTTAAAACAGAGGTACCTTATGAAGATCATAACTATAGTGATCTTGGCGAAATGAAGTTTAATACATTTTTAACCACAAATTATGATGACTTATTATATCAATACCTTCAGGGGGAAAAATATCATCCAATAGATTTAAGTATTGCAACTGTTAAGTCAACTGAACTTCATAATACTGAAAGAAAAAAAAGAATATGGCACTTGCACGGGAGCCTATCTAATACTGGATCAATAGTATTATCAAGGGAAGGATATGAGCAGGTTTACTCTCAAGAAAAGTATAGAAATCTATTCTCGACTCTTTTAGGTAATAATACATTTTTGTTCCTCGGTTTTTCTTTTGAGGACCAATACATTAAGCAATTGATTAAAGATTACAAATCACATTTTAATAACACGCATTACATTATCTTGACAAATCCATCTCCCGATAGAGTTCTTGAATTGAAAGAGGAGTGTGGATTAGAAGTTATTCCGATTAACGTTAAAGATTCAACTCGTGTTAAAGAGATCAGAAAATTATTGCAAGGATTAGAAGCTAAAGGGGGAACCGATTTTTTTTTTAACACACCCACTGTAGTGAAACAAACGAAACAGTTACCTTTAATAAACAACTTACCATTTAAGAGAAATATAAATTTTATAGGTAGGGAAGTAGAGTTAAAGAAAATAAGAGATTATTTTATTGAGCCTGATATAGGTCACAAATCATTTATAGTATCAGGTTTAGGGGGAATGGGAAAAACACAGATCGCGGTTGAGTACTCATATAGAAATATTGATAATTATCGAGTTGTTTGGTGGATTCATGCCGAAAATCAAAACTCAATTTTAGCTGACATTGAAAGTTTGTTAATTGAACTTAAGATTCCAATTAAAGACGAAAAAAACGACTCAATTGTATTAAAACAACTAAAAAGATGGATGGAACAAAATAATAATTGGTTGTTAGTATTTGATAATGCGAATTCTGAAGAGGAAATAGACAACTATTTACCTAATCTTTTTAACGGGCACGTTTTAATAACTTCGAGGGATTCTAATTGGCCTGGGTACAATTATCCCTTAACTATAGATAAACTTAACAGAGAGCATTCAATGGATTTTCTTATTAGGAAAACAAAAGTAAGTAGTAATGAATGTGTTCACCTTGATGAACTTGCAAATATACTAAATGATATTCCACTGGCATTAGATCAGGCAGGAGCATACATTCAACAAACGGGACTTACCATTAAAGAGTATCAAGATCGCTTTATTAAACACCGTTCAATTCTTACTAGTAAAGGGATTCCTCTAGATTATGAATATACTATTGCGACTACATGGGAAATTTCTCTAAACAAAGTAGGATCTTTGCTTCCTGTCGCAATAAACTTTATTAATTTTTGTGCTTTTTTCTCAGCTGATAATATTCCAAAGAAACTTTTTTATAATTGTCTAGATTCATCTTCAAATAAAATCTCATTCTATATCAAAGATGAATTTATACTTGATGAAATACTTTCACTTTTAAAAAGGTATTCGATAATTGAAATTAACGGAAAGCGTATAACAATGCATCGCTTAGTCCAAGGTGTTATACAAGACGGTTTATCGAAAGAAGAAAAAAGAGTAACCGCGGAAGTTTGTTGGGATGTTATTAGTTACAACCTGTCTCTGTATCCTGACTATGAACAATTAGATTCCGATTTATTAAATAACTCTCTAACCTTAGTTGACAATTTTGAATCTGATTTAAATTTTATACCTGTTATATTAGAAACGCTTAATATTGTTGGACATCACCAGTATAAAAAGGGGGCTGTTCGAGAAGCCCATACAATTTTTGAAAGAGCTTTAAAAATTGGCTTAGGGATATACGATGGAGAGGATAACAGATTAGTTAAAGAGTATATCTCATATGCTCAAGTACTATCTGAAATTGGAAAGTACAATTTAAGTCATGATTATTTAAGTAAAGCTTTAGAGTGTAAAGATTTAAATACTGGATTAAAGGCTCAAATAAATTGTATGTTATGTACTAATTTAGTTGCGTTAGGTAGTTTAGATGCTGCAAATTACTATCTAACTGAAACATTGCAACTATTAGAGAGTAGTAATGATCTTGAAGATTTGAAAGGAATTAATATTCTTGATGTAGTAAATAACATCGCTAAGCAATTCAAATTGAATGGAGATTATAAATCTGCAGAAAAGTATTATTATCAAATCATTGATTTTTGCCGATTCGCAGAACATCACGTGCCTCAAGCGAAAACGACAATTGCAAGTGTATATAGTAGTCTATGTTTAATGTATATTGATCTAGAAGAAACTGAGAAGGCTATTGGGTATTCACAACAGGCTATAGCAATTAATGAAATGTTCTACCCGAATAAAGAACATCCTGATTTAGCGAGGGATTATAATAACTTGGGTTTAGCTTATCTTTATTCACACAAATATGATCTTGCAAAAAAATATTTTAAAAGAGCCTATAGGATATATAAAAACATTTATGAAAATGAGATAAATGTAGACTTAGTATCAGTAACAAATAATTTAGGGATGGTAAGTGAAGCACAAAAAGATTTAGAAGTTGCAAAGGGTTATTATGAAACTGCATTGGGTTATTTAGAAATGTTTAATAATCCATTGCATCCTGCAAAAGCACAGTGCTTATTTAACCTAGGAGCTATTTTAAGTGCTTCAGGTCAAGTAGATAAAGCAATTGAGATGCTAAAAGAAGTATTAAAAATTGATAAATATTTGTACGATGAAGAACACTTAGAAGTAGCAAAAGATTTAGGGAAAATGGGAGAATTATTGATACTACAAGGTAGTATCGATGAAGCTTTATCATGTTTGAATGAATCAATTAATATATTTGAAAAAAAAATTGGAGTTAATAATATTTTTGCTTCCAATGCTCTTTTCAACGCTTCTCTGTGTAATCTTAACATGAGAAACATAAAAGTTGCGAACAAGCAGTTTGAAGAAGCAATAAGTATACGAGTTAATATTATTGGACTAGAAGACCATGTAATTCAAGAGTACATCTTAGCATATGAACTATTATTAAAAAAGTTAGGTATTGATCAAGAGAAATTTTTAAACCGTTTATCTAATAGATTTAAGAAAGTTTATTGAGTATAAAACAACAATAAGACACTTCAGCGTGTCTTATTGTTGTTTTATACTCATTCTCTAGTTTCCGTAAAATACCTCAAATTGCCTGCAGATATTCTTTTCCTTATCCATTTTATGCTTCCTGGCCAAGTCTTAAGGTTACTTTTGGATAGAAGTTTGAATTATCCTGTCATGAAATTGAAGTCTTACAATATCGTATACTTGGCTTTAAAAAGCCGTTTGCCATAAATAAGAGAGGTTAAGATTTCATTTAAACCCTCCAAAAAAATTATCAATAACAAAAGACTCGTGTTAATTATTACGAATCTCGTTGTCATTTCTGTTGCTCCGTAAGATACCTTAAAGACTTTACATGTTCAAGCCTTTTTGCTTAAAGGGGATTTCCTTGAACAATTAAACGGGATAGTTTAATAACGTTCTCCAGTACTTTAAGTAACATCAAGTATTGAACAAAGACCATTCTGACTAAAGCTCGTCTTTTTTGAGGGAAAAACCAATATCGTATCCGTAAATTAAAAAACGACTAGGTAGTGAGATTGGTATAGTTAACCCCCCGTATACTACCCAAAGTACTTTTTTTTCAACCATAGATACTGAGGCAAAGAAAGCATTCCTTCCAATTCCTCTCGTTGAATCAAAACTTTTTTGAATGGAATATAGTAATTAGTATCCTGCATCAAATCACTTTGAAACCAGTCAACAAAATCGCTAGTTAACTTCCGGTTCGTAACAAGCAAATAATAATCTGGCTTGTGCATAAGCACTTTAATCATCTCTGAGTATATTTCATCTATGGATAGGTTGCTTCTGTTCATAGAATATTTACACTGTAATACCCAGTTCGTCGATACATTAACACTGTGTATCCATGATGCCATGTTTATTTGAAATTGCCCGTCACGCCCACGGTCAACACCAGTGCCGATACGAGTAAAGTTATCAATTGCCATTGTTTGTAGTAACTCAGAGACCAGATCCTCAAAAGCATCTGACTGCTTTGTTCCTGAGCATTCTGCCGGTACGATTAACTTTGACCAGTCAAAATCAAAAACGGCTCTGGAAAGTGCTTCGAAATCCTCTTCAGTGATTGGCACCACGGAAAGAGTGTCCTTTGGCACTTGAGCAGTTAAATGCCCACCAAATACATCCCAACTTACATCATCAATCTTTAGCACAACGTGATGTAATCCTTCTAATTTAGCAAGCACCTTCACTTGATAACTTCCCTTATGCAGTGAAGAGGTGACCTGTTTCAAAGTCAATCTGTAAGTTGGCGAGTCGCTCCTTACGGGTAATCTAGCCTCGTGCATTTGACTGGTAAAATAAGATACGTCTGACACGGCAAATGTTGCATGGGCCAACAACTTAGAACCGACTTGATCAAAAATGTAGCACCGCTCTCCATTCAACTGCTCCATGGTATTAGATAGTGAATATTTAGGGACAGTCTCCATCAGTTTTCCTCCCTGATCAAGTGACTGTCGGGATATATAAAGAACAACCACTCCACGATATCCGTAACAGTTGCATCTTCTACGTCATCTTGAAGTGAATCAAAATTTAAGAGGGTAGTTACAAAAATATTCTTGCAAAAAACTTTAAAGCGTTCAATAATTCGCTCTTTTAACGCCTCCTTACCGGGGGCGTCCGCGATTTCAAGAAACTCTCGAAAATCCTCAAACAACCATCTTCTCATGTCTTTGTATGTTACACCCGGTCCATCGTAATTTATACCGGCAATAAACACTGCAGATGCGGCTGCTAGTAATTCTGGTTTATGAATTTCTCGGAATATGCATGAAAGCATTAACTTCAATCTTCTAATCTGTTCCGATAATTCAAATGAACTACAAAATACGTGATAATGATTGGCAGCTGCCAGGACGGAAGCCTTCCAATTGTGATTAATTGGATAAAATCGAGCTAAAAGCTCAATCAGAGAAGGATCTAGTTCGTCGACACTTTTTAATTCCTCTCTCTTTTCTTTCAATTGGTTCAACACCGTAAAAATCTCTTTATCATGATTATAAGCATAGCAAGAAGGTTCGATCGTAAAGTTATGTTGATCCTCACGAGCCACAAAGTAATACATTAGTCCAAGACAACCTAAAAGCTTATCCTTGGCTCGTTGAGCTGCCATTTCAGAATCAAATTTGGCTGCAGTAATCTGTCGAACCAGAACCCATATGTGATTGTCTTTTTGTTCCGGTAGGCTCTCAAATAGGAGTGGTTGTTCCCGCTTTTCTTGGTGAGCAAGCCCTAGTTGCCAACCTTCAAAGAGTGGTCCGGATAAAAATTCGATATTCTCAATTTCCAGCCTCGTAAAGCTATTTTCTGCTTTAATATCTTTTACATGAAATGCTACCGTATAGATTGCCTCTGTAAGGCGTTCTTCATACATCTGCTCAAACACCTGCTTAATCACTTCAGGACGGACTCCATTATAAGCGTCTTCGATAAGCTTTTCTGGGTTCCCTTCATCTAAGACCCTTCTAACAATTATTTTGCGTAGTGTGCCAAATGAGCGATTTGAGGATCTAATTGATTCGACTGGTTGAGGCAGATCATCTAATATTGTTGTGGCTGTTTTAAAGAGATCACCTTGATAAGTAATGAACCATTCGTGCAAAGTTTCTTCATTCAAATTTTGCCGGAGTATGTTCTCAAGATTTTTATTATGCAAGTTTGTCAACTGTTCAATCTGTAAGGAACTACTTATTTTGCTAGTGATCTTACCATACAACTGATCGCCTTCTTCTAAATTCCTGCCAAGTCTATAATCGGATGCAAAATCTCTGATAGTCATCGCTTCAATCTGTTTGGATAATTGAGTGATGGACTGAGAAGTTAAATTGGAAGGAATACTGTATAGTAATTGATCAATCAAGAGATTCTCGAAATATTCCTTCAAGATTTCCAATGATTTATGAACATACTTGATCGAATAAAACCGAGAGTTAATCCCGTGAAGAAGATTGTTTCGGAGACGATACAAATAAAAATAAAGCGGCTTCCTATCGTTCTCCAGAGATAAGTTTCGATATTCTTGTAGTTGTTTCAAGTATTCTGGCAAGTCGTTCTTGATTTTTGGACCTTTTAGGTATGTCGCAAACGAAATGGATGGAACAGTAGATGTATTTTGCTCTTCTCTATCAAACTCCTCGAAACTTTGAGAAGTCAAAAGGAATTGTTCCATTTTAGAGGTAAGTATACTGTCCAACAATTCAATGGTAACGTGGTCTGGAAGGTCCAATTCTAGGGTCTGCATGTGTTCTTGCGTAAACGAGAAATTCTTTAGGTAAAACTCGATATAGTCGAGTTCTTTCCCATTTGGTGCCTTCATTGATTTTAAATGTTGCATCCATATTGCATACTCAATCCGATCATGAAATTTTGATATATGTGTTGAAAAAATCTCATTAATCGACTTACTGAAACCATAAGTCTTATATGCTAACCGAAAAATCTTTTTATACATGTGATGACCCTCCCAACATCAATTATTATTCAGATAACTGGCTTGAAAATACACGGTATAACTATCAGCTTTTAATTTTAAATGATAGCGGAGCTACACTGGCAGACTTTGTTCTTACAACAATTAAGGTCATAATATTAAAGGCGAGAACCATTTATATGTTCTACGAACTCTCGCATTGCCAGGAGTAAACAACGACGCCAATTACAAGAAACAAGGAAAATCAGAACATTATTTTGCAATAACAACCTTCGGTTATCAACGTGTCTTAATTCATTTCTTTTTTCAATCTCCGCCAAGTGCCTTATATAACTAGAATGTTAGTAAGTATCGTGGACTACCTCACGATCAGGTCATTGTTCCAAAGGGATATCAAAACATCCATCTGACTGTTATGACTCTTTTGTATATTGATTGCCTTCCACAAGGTTGAAGGACTTTGTGATAGGACAGGGTCTTTTATTAGTAATTCAACACCTTTAAGAGCATAAGCTTTATTATCCAGTGACTTTGTATAATTGCCAGCCTCTATTCCGCGTACAAAGCCTTCCTCACAAAGCCTTCCTCACAAAGCCCCAAGAATGCACCTTTAGGACATCCTTTTCTTTGTCCATGTGTACCTGCGCCAAATAGCTTGGTTGACGCCTTCTCCCAGGCTTCTTGGGGAGTAGCAGCTTGATTTGATTCAATCAATTTAACTGCCTGTAGTGCAGTTTCACCGTATTTACCCATAAATCAAGCCTCCTGATCTCTAATAAAAACGAGACGGCTATTAAGTAGCTCGTCTCGTTGTCATTTCTGTTGCTCTGCAAGATATCTCAAGTACCTCACATGTTCTAAAGCCTTCTGTTTATCTTCCTCGCTTAGCTTTTCTAACTCGTAGAAGAATAAGCTTTCATATTCGGAAAGTGGTTTGTCTTTCTTGGAGGAAGGGGAAGCTGTATCCTCTAAAATTCCGGCTTTCTCCAAAAGCTCCTCATATGTAACGTCCTTTAGATAGGTAGCAAGCACTTTCAAGGTCTCGTGTTTAGTTTTATGGGTACCAGCTTCAATTCTATTAATTGTCGAATGGCTCACGCCTGAAACATCCGCGAGTTCCCGCTGGCTTCTGTATCCACTTTTTTCTCTAATACGAGCAAAAAACACGCCGAATTCTTTTAGATTCATCGTCACATCACCGTCTTTATCATATCAAATCTATGTATCATGTATGAAACAAAGTTGTATCATTCGTGAAATTTGTTGTTGCACACATGTTACGCGTATGGTAATTTATAGTTGTAACATGCGTGAGACAAGGAAGGGGGTAAAGAAGTGACAGTGATTCTAAAGCCGGGGGTTCTTGATAATCTCCGGAACGATATGAAGATGAATGACCAAGAGTTTTCCGAGTTCATTGGAGTATCAAGGAGCCAACTATGGAGGGCGAAACTTCCTGCTGTTGACAAACGCTTTTCGCTAGGAAAGGATTTCATCGCCAAAGTGCTAGCAGCTTTTCCAAATCGTACATTTGAAGATATCTTTTTTTTGGACAAGGTGTCTCACGTGTGTGACAAAGAGATTTCAGCTTGAAAGGAGACTAATCATGATCAAACCACCTAAAGGTATCGAATTCCATCGTGAGTTCGCACCTGATATGAAACGAATGGTCCATGCTTTGGAGGTTTTACTTAAGTCAAAGCCAGCAGAACCAAAGGAAGCAACTGTGACGGATCAACCAGTAAAGAAAGAGGAAACAGCCTAAAGGAGTACTGGACGACACTCACACAACTGCATAGAGCGCCGAAGAGCGGGAGCGAGCGAAGATATGAGCCGCACCTTAATACATTCCACCATTTCACCAGGTAAGGGTGATAACAAGGTCAAGGTGGGGTCACTGCCAAGACTCGACGCTGCATGCAGTTGTGTGATGAAAGTGAGGTGATCAATTTGGATGAACTCGATCATTTAGTTAAACGAATTGGCTGGTACACCAAGAAAGTCAAACAATCAGCAAAATGGCCACGAGAGAAACGGCAACGTCGGCTCCCAAGACTTCTGGCTTACAAGGAAAGACTGTATGAGCTAATCAGAAAAAGAAAGCCCTCGGCTCATATGGATGCCGAGGGAGAGTCTGGAAAGTGAGCTTGGATTCATTGTACATCGAAAATCGAATAACGAAGGTAAGGATGGTGCGAACACATGAGCGACTTTGGCAGGCAATTGAGCCAGTCACTCCATGAGGCTGGGATGACTCAAATGGCATTCAGCTTCGAAACGAACGTCAGCAGAGAGGCGATCTCCTCCTACACAACGGGTAGGACTATTACGCCTCCAGATATTAAGTCGAAATCGGTGCTATTAACCGATAACCCATACCTATCGATGGAGGCGGCTCAAGAGTCAACTGCTGGGACAAGTCCCGGAATCATAGGCGGTGATCGAATCGAAGTGAATCGTCACACCGTACTGGATCGCACGGAACACGAAATGAACGAGCTATTGAAAGTGATTCGAGAGGCAGAGGAAAGCCTTATCAGTGCGCCGCCACGATCCTTAACAACACAGGAAAGGCAAGCAATCGAAACCTTGATCCAAGAGACATTGGATGTCGTCACAGCAAGTACCAACCTCGCAGCAATCCTTTGCAGGGAGTACAAGGTGTCATGGATTAAACAATGGGCTATCCACAAATCAAAGTGGATGAAAAATGGACTCATGAAAATGATGAAAGGGGTAGGGCTACATGAATAATCAGTACATGGTGTTTGATCAAGACCAGCTCATGATTATGATCGGGGCATTAGTGGAAGAGAAGGTCAGGGTTCAGCAAGCGGGTAATGCCTGGCAAGCAAAACGGCTTATCATCACGGCAAATACTCTTATCGAAATGTATGGTGGAAATCCCGGTTACTTGGATGAGGAACAGTTAGAACAGGCTGCTGGAGCGTTAGAAAGAGCGGTTGAGAACGGTAGAGGTGTGGTACAAAACAAGGCGTCACAGGCTCTATGGCTAGCTGCTCGTTTACGGGAGGTAAAGGCAGAGCGGGAGAGGCGATTTCTTAAAGCACCGTATGTAATGGTGAAGGGTAAGCGGAAAGCGGTCCTTTTGAAAGCGAGAGAAGTCGCTGCATACCTACAATATGAAAAAACCGCCCGCGGCGAACGGACGGCTTAGAAAACACATCTAATCGAAGAGTACCATACCTGGTTAGGGAGGACAAGCCTTTGAAAAAGTCAGTGGCTTCTCAAATAGCAGAACTGCAGCGTGAGCTTGAAAACGCAGAACAAGCATATCGACAAGCTGATGATGATTGGCGAGCGGTAGATGTGCAATACGTTCAAATGAAACGTCTTCGTGAGGAACTAGATGTTCATAAACGTGATTTAGCCCATGAAATAGAGTGGCGTGTACGCGAGATCGCAGCATTAGAGGAGGAGATTAAGTATGAGCGCACCAGTGCTTGATTTTCAAGAATATGTAGAGAAAACGGAACCGAGCAGGCAGCGTTCGATAGAAACTTTGGCATTTGATATTGATAACAGTGGAATTGAATGGACAGTACGGGATGTTATCGAGGAGCTAGAGCTATTAGTTGATGGGAAAGCAACAATGGACTTTGAGGATTTCGTAGATGGAATCAGAGAACAGGCAAGGCGCTTACTCAAATAGTCGAAACTGGGGCAACATTGCCTCAGTCTGCCGGGAATAACCTACCGGCACTGATGAGACAGGTTACATAGCGAGGGAGAAAGAGCGTGGCGCAGTCAAGGGAGCTGCAACGGCCGCGTAGAGGTTGGGACGCGGCAGCCTCGCGAAAAACGAGAAGGGAGGAAAAACACATGTTCAAATTGGACGATTTTGCAAATGGGGCACTAACAGAAAAATTCAACATCGAAGCGAAGCGCGTATTGGAAAACATCGCAGATCCAAACACAGATCCAAAGAAAGCACGAACCATCACCATGACGGTGACACTCAAGGCCGATGAGGACCGTGAGCTAGCTATGGTCGACATCAATACGAAGTCATCACTTGCCCCAGCGAAAGGGGTGCAAACGAAGATCATCATGGGTCGTGACAGACAAGGGAAGGTTGAAGCTGCTGAACTAAAATCTGGCGCAGTTGGCCAAACATACATCACGGATGAAGGCGATGTTGCAGACGATCGCGGTAACAAAGTAGTTGATTTCCGAAACCAATCGAAAGGGTGATTTATCCATGATTAAAAGTGCATTTGAATACTTAGTTGGTCTTGGCAATACGCGTATCGAAACGATAGGGGACCAGAAGTTCGCAACTCAGCCCTTACATCCTGTGAAAATGGCTACACCGGCAACGATTCTTGTACACAGTTTGTCTGGTTTGGTTGAGTATCTCCAATCTGAGTTTGATGGACCAGATAGCTTGATGGTCCATGTAAATTCCCCTACAGAAGTGGAATGCTTCAGCAATTTCAACCGAGACTTCGCTAGGAACAGGTTGATCAAGGCGCAGGCCATGCTTCCGGAATTCTCTTTCGAACGTTGGCTTGATCCTGAAAGTTTCAACATCAAGCTCCAATCGTGCTTCGTACCCAACTTTGATCGTGAAGTCATGCTGAAAGTAGTCGGAAACATAAAAGAAGATGCGGTTAAGACCTATGGTGATGACGGAGTATCACAGACTGTAACCGCTAAAACAGGTGTGGCAACGATGGAACAGGTGGTTGTGCCTAATCCAGTTGTTCTGGCACCTTATCGTACCTTTGTAGAAGTAGAACAACCAGCAAGTGAATTTATCTTCCGCATGCAGAGTGGTCCGAAGTGCGCGCTGTTTGAAGCGGATGGTGGTGCTTGGAAGTTGAAAGCGATGCAGAGCATCAAAGACTACCTACATGTAGCTTTGGATAAGGAAGTTGATGCTGGTCGTTTGGTCATCATCGCGTAGCCAGGACAAAGAAAAAGACCCCCGCGGCAACGGGGGCTTTAGGTGAAGCACGCTACTAATAATCGATATTACTAGCGTAGCGTGTTCGCCTCTAAAAAACAAGAGGGAGGGACAAAGCATGAAAGCCATTCGTTTAGTGAACACACTAAACATGCAGCATCAAGACTGGCTGGAACATCGACGTCTTGGAATTGGTGGTTCCGATGCAGCTGCGATTTGTGGGTTAAGTCGCTATAAATCACCGATGGCAGTTTATCTAGAGAAACTGGGAGAGCTACCTCCGGTAGAAGACAATCCAAAAATGAAGGCAGGACGACTGCTGGAACCTGTTATTGCTGATTGGTTTGCAGAGGATACCGGATACAAAGTATGGAGGCAAAATGCGATATTTCAACATCTGGAGCATCCCTTCATGCTAGCTAATATTGATCGCTGGTTGCCTGGACAGAATGCAGGCTTGGAATGCAAGAACACATCGGAATATTGCAAGGATGACTGGTCTGGTGCGCAGGCTCCAACGGAATACATTCTTCAATGCAACCATTACATGGCTGCTACTGGGGCAGATAGATGGTTTATCGCCGTTCTGATTGGAGGCTGGGATTTTCAATGGCGCGTGATCGAACGGGATGAAGAGCTGATCAAGAACCTAATCACTATTGAAAAAGGATTCTGGGAAGAGCATGTGATGGCAAAAGTTCCGCCAGTCTTTTCTCATCAAGATACTGAGTATTTCAAGGATGCATTTCCTGAATCTGTTTCGGATTCTTCGATAGAGCTGCCCGAAGAAGCATATCGAATCATACAAGAGTTACACCGAGCACGAGCAGATAAAGCCCAAGCAGAACAGCGCGAGGAAGCAGCGAAGAACCAAATTAAGGGTTACATGCAGACAAGTGAAAAAGCGTATTTCCAAGGCGATCTTCGCTTTACTTGGAAGACCGGGAAGCGCGGCCGAACTTTTCGGGTAATTGGAGGCGATGAATAATGTCTGAAGCCAAGACGGTAAATCAGTCTGCCTTAGCCGGGCAGTTAGCTCAGCGCACGATGACTAAGGCTGAAAACTTTAACGCAGTGATCAAGAAAGAGCTTGCCGACAACTTTCAAGCTATTAAATCGTTGGTTCCAAAGCACATGACGCCTGAGCGTTTAGCTCGAATCACGTTAACAGCTATCAGTAGGACACCAGCACTTATTGATTGCACACCTGCTTCAATTGTGGGAGCTGTAATGAACTGCGCGACGTTGGGACTGGAGCCTAATTTAATTGGACACGCCTATTTAGTTCCGTTCAAAAACAACCGTACTAAGCAAATGGAATGCCAGTTTCAGATTGGATATAAAGGACAGATTGATTTGATTCGACGTACTGGTGATGTATCTAAGATTTACGCTGAGACGGTCTACGAAAACGACTTGTTCATTTACATCAAAGGTGAGGACAAGCGTCTAGTCCATGTTCCTTTCGATATGCTGCACCACCTAGAGAACTTCACTCCGAGTAAGGATGATTTCATGGACATTATGATGGCCCAAGCTATCGGGGCCATTAAATCTAGGGGAGCAAATGATCAAGGGAAGCCAGTTCGTTACTATTCAGCTTATCGACTAAAAGATGGAGCTTTTGATTTTGTAACCATGACGGCCGAGCAATGCCAAAAGCATGCCATGACGCATTCTGCTGCCAAGAAAGACGGGAAGTTGGTAGGTCCATGGAAAGACCACTTTGAGAGTATGTGCAAGAAAACCTGCATCAAGGAAATGGCGAAATACATGCCGATTAGCATCGAAGTGCAGGAGAAGCTTTCGACTGATGAAGCCGTTCTGAAGCTTCGGAAAGATAACGGAATTGAGTCAGACAACATTTTCGATGTGGATTATAAGATCGTTGAAGAAGGTCAAGCTGAACCCGATGAAGAGGCAGCTGAGTAATGATAGAGCGTTGGTTTCTACTCCCCGACATGTATCGAGTGTTTGAAGATACCGAGACGCTAAAACGATTCGCAGCGGCATTCATGAGGAGGTACTATCCGGAATGGACTCCAATCAAGATAAAGCAGTACAGAGTACTTGCACAAAAGGAAGGCAATAAAAATGAGCATGTTCAATGAGGTTCGAGCCGTTCCTAAACCTACATTTAAGCGAAGAGTTAAGAAACAAAAGGATCGCGGGAAGATTACTTCCAAAGTTCTCGCTGAGGTGTGGGAACGGGATAAGGGCTGCTGCGTGCTTTGCAAGAAAAGTAGTAAGCAAGTATGGACATTAGAAGGGCACCACATCATCTTCCGAAGCCAAGGAGGAACTGGTGAACCATGGAACGTTGCACTGGCATGCGGTCCAGTTACTCAGTCAGGTACGTGCCACTGGAAGGCTCATAACACGCGAGCGGGTCGCTTAGCGTTTATTGAATACCAACAAAAGACTCTCCTTCCTTTCTATCAGGGAGGAGCATCATAGCCGGGAGGAGTTGAAGGAAGTGGCTAGAGCAAGGAACATCAAGCCAGGATTTTTTAAAAACGAGGACCTGTCTGATCTCAGTCCCCACACAAGATTATTGTTCATCGGGTTGTGGTGCTTAGCTGATCGTGAGGGGTTTTTAGAGGATAGACCAAAACGAATAAAGGGTGAGCTTTTCCCATATGAGAATGTCGAGGTAGACAAGTGCTTGCAGGAATTACATCACGCTGGCTTTATCATCAGATACGAAGTGGATGGAGAGCGTTTCATTAGTATTCCAAAATTTAAGGACCATCAAAATCCTCATCATAGAGAAGCAGCGAGCAAAATACCAAAGCCCGAAATAGGTAAGGACAAGCCGAGGGCTGTGACCGACCAAGGTATGGCACAGCCTCAGGACAGCCTAGGGCTTTCCTCGGAAATTCCGTGCCTAGGTAGTGACGAGCCTACTAAAAGCCGTGCTGATTCTCTGATTCCTGATTCCCTTAAACTGATTCCTGATACCACTACTACTGATTCCAAGGAACAGCATAAAAGCGTGGTGGTGGTCGGTGGAAGGGACCTGCAGGTTTTCAATAGCGTAATTGATCAATACAAGCATTATTTCAACTTCGACCCAAATCCAACTATCATGCAGTTACTACATAGCTATTTGGATGATGGGTTACAGATGGACATGTTAGCTTGGGTAATGCGATATGCAGCCGAAAAAGGTAAGGCGTGGGATTACGCAAAAGGAACCCTTGAGAAGATGTTCGTTCAGGGGGTGCGGACTGCTGAACAAGCGGAGAAAGCTAACCTGGAGTTCCAACAACAGCAATCGCATAAGGTTGTACCCATCAGAGATAGCAAACTAAGGGTAGACCATCTCCCAGCATCTGTTCAGTGGCAAATGGAGCAAGAAAGGGCAGGGGCGTTCCAATCCCGGGAATCACCGCGCTTATTACGTGATGACCCGGAACTAATGGGAATGCTAGACCGCATGAGACGGTCAAGGACAACAGGTAGCTAGACCACTGAATGTTTCGACAGACTGGGCGTTTCACCGCATGAATTATCTGGGGTAAGCTCGCCCATGGCTACCAAATAGCTCATGAATATGGCGATAAACCCTAACATGCATATCAGGGAAAACAAAAGCAACGTCTCCAGGTGTAAGCTTCAGCTTATCTGACGGCTGCTCGATAGCAAACGGTATCTCCATAGATTGTAATGTTTCTTTCAAGTAACCCACTTCGGACCAAGACACTGAATAGTAAAACGACTTTTCCACGTGACCAACTCCTTCGTCATCATTATGCCACGAGGAGACTGGAACAAAAAAGATGGGAACTCAATAGTGTTAAATAGCAGAAGAGAGTGGGGAAATAGAAAGTTAATTCCCCACCAGAAGTTGACTGGTATCAAAATTAACATGCGTATGCTTTAAGTAGATCCTTAAGCTGAATGTCAATTCCAAAAGACTTTAACCTGTTAATTTTCTTACTGTACAAAACTTCAATAAGTTCCTTTCTTTCAGATTTAGATGCATGGTGAATCTTTCTGTGGCAGTTTGGACACAGTGACACGATATTACCAGGCACATCTAAACTCCACGAAAATAGTGCTTGCAACTTCATTGGAATTAAATGATGAGCTTCTACAAAGTTCTTATTGGTAATGGCAGAAGTGAAACTCAAATGCCCATTGTTAACTTCACATAGATAGTCCTCATTGCGTAATGCTTCTTTAGCAATGCTAGCGTTCCTTTTCCATTGCTGTTTTCCGTTGCTTTCCACTTGGGGGGGGACCGGTTGAGGAACAAGTGGTGTGTTAGAAGGCTCAGCAACTTGAACATCGGACTGAAATTGGGTATCTTCAATCTCTTCTTTCTGAAGGTAATAGTCCAACATTTCTTCCGTACCTCTACCAGCCATTTGTATTTTTAGTTGTTCATAGATTTTAAGCAGATTCTTCAGGTCCACTTTCAATTGCTCATCATCAGGAAGAGCTAAAGCATCATAATACTTGCCACAAATATGAGCAGCTGTATAATTCTTTGCATTTGTCGTGCTTGCCTTCAAATCAATGCTTTCATTGGGGAAAATAGTTCTATCAATATCTAGGCTCTGCCTGATATTTTCGGCAATTTGTTTCATCTTTTTCTTAGGATTGAGACCTTTGAATTTGCTAGCAACATAAGTGGTACCTTGATTTAGAGACAGATAAACCCCTCTCATATCTTTTCGAAACAAGTAAACGATATAGAATCCTTGTTGTGCGCTTTCAGTAATTTCCTTATCGAAAACACTTATCCAGGGAGTGTCAGTCCATTTACCAGCACCAACTGAACCCTGTACTTTGTATTTTCTTTTGTCTAAGTTGAGTGCAGCTCTAATTGTTGTTGGAGCTACATTTGTCAATAATTTAGCTTCATCACTCGCAGTAGGTTGATATGGTGTGGTTCTAAGATTGTTGTATGAATTAAGAATCTCAATAAATTGCTGTCTCATTTTATGCCTCCAAAACTGATTGAAATGTTAACGATAATTATAAATTTTAATTGGAGGATAAGGAAGTCTTTTACAACTTACTTAGAGAGATAGGCGGTAGGGAGGAAACATAATTGAAATATCCGAGGATCCTACATTACCCGGGGAGCAAGTGGAGCCTGGCTGACTGGATAATAGAACATATGCCGGAGCACACAATTTATCTTGAACCGTTCTTTGGATCTGGAGCAGTGCTATTCAATAAACGTCCAGCAAGGCTCGAGACAGTAAACGATATTGATGGAGATGTGGTTAATCTGTTCAAAATGATTCGGGAACGGCCAGATGAATTGGCTGAGGTGGTTCACTGGACACCTTACTCCCGTGAAGAATTTAAGGCAGCTTACGACCTACCAAACGATGACGTCGATCGGGCTAGACGTTTCTTGGTTAAGTGTTGGCAGGCGATCCGGGTAAAGACGGGATCAATATCTGGGTGGAAATGCCGTGGTACTGCAGATGATTCTTATCGAGTAAAACAGTGGAATGAATTGCCGAACAAAATTAGCGTAGTGGCTGAACGCCTGAAGGAGATCCAAATTGAGAATAGGCCAGCACTCCAGATCATTGGAAGGTATCGACGAGAAGATGTCCTGATTTATGCTGATCCACCTTACATTTTGGGCACTAGGAACGGGGAGATTTACGAGAGCGAAATGACGGATAGAGATCATTCCGATCTGTTGCAGACATTGAAAGATCATCCCGGACCAGTTTTGCTATCTGGGTATGCAAATGAACTCTATGACGATTTGCTGAGCGATTGGCAACGGGAAGAACGCCAGCAGATTATAGAAACGGGGCAAGCGCGGACAGAAGTACTTTGGATAAATCCAGTGGCAGCTGATCAAGTGGGGCAGCAGACAATCTTCTCGTTGCCAGGCATTTAATACTTTGCTCAATTTGATAAATGGATACGGTTTTTGGTTCCCTGAAATTTTAAAAATGCGGAAATAAGGTACGTAACGCAGGAAATAGCAAACCATTTTACATCTGATGCAATACACAGATAAGTACTGAACGGTAACGACCAAATAAAAGGTACCAAGATTATCGGTGCGGCTACAAAGGACGTAACTAAAGCGCAAATGGCAGGAAGCATGATCAGCAAAATTAGCAAGAAGTCGAGACCTTTAAAGGACTCACCAAAAATATAGTCATAGCAAACAATTAGTGACATCAATGATCCACTAAGGCCAATCAATAAACCTCCAATGGAGAACCAATTCTTATGCATCGTATCAATCCTCCTTTATAGACCAAATATTACCATTCAAAACATTAGGAGGAAAGAAAACGAACTGAATCGTTTTACAAAATGTGTAGACAGATAAGATGGAACGGGAAAATAAAAACCCAATCCAAGGGATCGGGTGAAGGAAAGCTTAGATTGAGGTTCATAGGATTTTACTAATTAGCTAGTGAAGAAAAGAGGTATGAACGATGTAATGCAGTGTACAAATTTACTCATGAAGTAAATGCTTCAAGCTGATTACGTACAATCACTGTTTGAAAGTACGTGGTGAAATCGTGATGATATTGTAGTCAATCCGATTATCAGGGTCAGTATTCGAAAACATTACCATAAAATCCCCAACTTTATACCAAATCTCATATCTATATTTATGATTCCCGTATGTTTCTTCACCGAAAATTTTAAAAATCTGTTCTTTAGTTAATGATTCAAATCTTGTTTGTATGACAGTTAGACGTTCCTCGCCTTTGATTTTATTAAACATGTATCTATACCCGTTTCGGTCAAAATATCTGGTATGCAATTTTGGTGAAACATAATCATCCTCTCTTATACCGAATTTTGATTGCAGTTCTTCTTTTGTTATATGGAAAGCGATATCACCGCCTAAATTTCCTTCATGGATATTCTCTAGAATGTGGGTGAGAAACTCTTGAGCGTTAGATTGAGATTTTTGGGGTTTGAATCTTTCATAGGCGGTCATAGATGAAGCATCTTTCATATAGGAAAAAACCGGGGTAAGAAGATACATTATTAAACCAATTACTAAGGCTATTTGTTGGATTTTATTCATGGAAAGCCTCCAGGATTATTTCACCATTTTGTTCATTGGTAGTTTTTAAAAGATATTGGTTCAGCTTAAATGTTATCTTCAAGATTGTATTGCATCATCTCGTTAGTTTCAAGTTATTTCCAAAATTCTTATATCCGATCTAGTATTTAACACAACGGTAATTAAGAAAAGTAATTTTTCAAAGTAATCGAGTAGATAAGCACTCCAAAGATCAAGGCAACAATGCCTTGAATTCGGTTCCGATGTTTTAAATGAAAAAATCCTATAGCTAAAAATGAGAATAAAAACCCGAGAATTGCCCATAAGAACTTGTTTTCATTACGTAGTTTTGCTTCTCTAAACAACCAGATACTCATCAAAATACTCATAATCGGCAGAAACATGCAGTATACCCCTTAAAAATCAATGTGTTACAAAATTATACAACACGGGATAGTTCAGGGGAATATGAACAAGGTATCACAACACACGATTTATAAAACAGGAGGGGATCTCCCCCATGAATGAGATTAGAGAAATGCTGATGGGCAGCGGATATACTGCTGAAGAAGTCACGGCATTGAGCGACGAGGAGTGCAGAGCAGAATGGGACGAGCTTTGTTCACGGTACACGTTTTAACACAACAATCGATGTGATAAGGAGGGAAACTGAATGACGTATAACGTAAGACCATATCAGTATCGCGCGACAGCTAAATTTGAGAATGGCGAAGTATCCATTCACGAAGATAATTCAGTTGAAACACTCGATACATCTGAATTTGCTGATACCTTGCTTGGACAAGGCCGAGATTGGTCAAACGAAGTAGTTCCTGTACTCAAACAGATTGACACGATGGTGCGTGAACACTCCATGGAAATGTGGAAAAAAGAACTCAGTCTCAGATCGGCGGCTCTGTAATTTATTAAAACATTACGTTTGATTAAGACAAAAGAGAAAGAGGGTAAAAAACCCTCAATCTCAATCGTTTTTAATACCCATTAGTTTGTCTGTGAATTTTTCCAAATCCTCACTATCTACTTTCAGTATGCAATCTGAACAACAAGGATGTTCAAAGATGACTGAAGCGATAATGTAAGGAATTTGTTTATTACAATTAAAACATTTTGGTAACATTAAAATTTTACCTCCTTTTTAATTTATAAAATTATTATCAAATCGAATGGGATAATTAACATTTTTTTCACTACGTTTTCCCCAAGGAGGAATAACCGTTGAAAGCCATCACTATTCACCAGCCGTGGGCGTCGCTGATTGCCCTCGGGGAGAAGCAGTTCGAAACGCGCAGCTGGGCGACAAAATATTGTGGGCCGTTAGCGATCCACGCTGCAAAGAAATTGGACAAGGAGATTTGCATGGAAGAGCCTTTTCGTAGCGTGTTGGCTGAACACGGATACACGGAAGACAACCTGCCAACAGGAGCAGTTGTAGCGATTTGCCAACTTGGAGAGTGTCACGAGGTTATGGCGGACTTTGGAAACTATGCGCTGATTGCAAAAGACCGATTCTACATTGGCACACAGGAATACCATTTCGGGAATTATGAGAGTGGTAGGTATGCTTGGGAGCTTCTGAGCGTCAAGCCAATTGATGCGGTGCCAGCAAAAGGGCAGCAGGGACTTTGGAATTGGGGAGGGGAACGGGACGATGACTGAAGTAGAGGTAATCCTGAATAAAGAACAACGGTTCTTGATTGAAGACCCTGACAGCGTTGCGGTGATCATCGTGGACAAGGTAACTATTCTGCCTGTCGCAAACCAAGTTGTCTATAGTGGTTACTCGTTTGACGTAAATTACGAAAAGATGGAATTCACAAACAGACGAAAGGTTCAAATGGTGATGAACACCAAATTGGAAACATTTTTTGGAGAAGATGACTGAGGAGGGGAACGGGATGCAAGCAGGACTTGAAGTGACCGAAGAAACGCGCCGGGGATTTCGGTCAGAAGAAGATAATGCCCAGGGCGAGAACTGCTGGAGTTGCGGGCATTGGTTAATCGGAGGCGGCTGCTGGAAGAACGGTCAGATGAGTGAAGCAGGTTGGCGAGATACCGGACCAAACGATTCCTGCGATGAATGGGTAGCAGAAGGAACGGACGGAACTATTACAGGGATGATTGCAAGTCATAACGCTGGGGACGGTGAATCTGATGCAAGCAGGGCGTAAACTGGATGGGAAAGTAGCTGTGGAGTTAGGGTGGCAGTGGGGAGATACTGGCCGAGGTTTTGAGGCTTTACTTCCACCAGAAAATGATCCAAGATACAACCGCGCATTGTACGGGCCATTCCACTTTGATAAAGATGGATATTTAGAGACAATGCCGCATTACTCCACCTCATGGAACGGAATGGGTGAAATGATTGAGGAAGCTCGACAGCAGTTTATGTATCTTGATCTAATACCGCAAGAAAATGGATATACATGCGAAGCTAAGATTAATACAGGCTTTGTGGTTGATAGTGCTACAGAGAAGGAAGCGCCTTATGCGGTAACACGGGCATTTCTGAAAGCGAATGGGGTTCATTTAACATAAGAGAAAGAGTGATTAATTGTGGGAACAAGACTCGTAATTCATGAACGAGTTTTAAAGAAAGTAAATTTAATTAAGCTATCACATAATGTAAATATTGTTGTAGATGTAATTGATAATCAATCAGAAAACGCTAAGTATGATCCTATTAGTAACAAAATATTTATCAATCCTATGAATGTACTAAATCATAAAATGAATGAATATCCAGATCTAGAATTGGAAGAGGTAACTGAGCTTGTTTTTTGTCATGAATTGGGACATGCTTTCGATCCATTAAGACCTAATAATGAGCAGTTGCAGGCAGTAGCACAAAAAGCTATTTGCGATCAATCCGAAAAGAGCGTTAATGACTACTTAGACCTAATGGTTAAAGCAGAAAAAAACGCTTGGTTAAATGGTAAACAATTCGTTTCTGAAAGTTTGAGAAGCGTATATGACGATGATAATCAGAAAAACATTGCTAGATGTCGGGAGATGTATTTAAACGCATTAAAGAATTATTTAACATAATATTTCAGGAGTAAAAAAATCCACGCTCCGTTTAAGGAGCGTGGAAAATAAAGAATAATTAATTTGGGGGTAACTTGTTTGTCATCTTGCCTAATATTTTACTGACATGAACTGGACCGATCACTCTGCTATCTAGACTATTTAAACGATTATCTCCTAAAACAAATATTGTATCTTCGGGGATAGTTATAGGCCCGAAGTCCTCAGTCAGATAGTGATTTTCTTTTTGGGCTACATTTTTAGCTGAAGCCAAGTATGGTTCGTCGACCACTTTGTTATTGATGTAGAGAATATCACTTTTATATTCAAGCGTTTCTCCCGGCAACGCAATAACCCTTTTAACGTATTGTCGATCTTTCTCGGCTTGGAAAATAACGATATCTCCACGTTGGATAGGATGGGAGTCATAGTAGGTTTTATCAGCAAGAAATCGATCGTTGCTGTTCAAAGTAGGGGCCATACTCTCACCCTCAGATACAAAGACACTCGTGGATTGGTCGGGCTGGACTGAAGAAAGACTTGTGAAAATTAAAGATAACAAGAGGAAGAGCGTTTTCATTCGTATCACCTTTTAGTTTTTTTCTAATTTTATCCAAGTGATTTCCAAAAGAAAAGCCCCCAATAGGGAGCCAGAATATATGTTCGACAAAAACATTATAGCACGGGCTGCCACGAGGGGGAATTGGAAAGATGAGCGCACAATTGGATTTGTTCGTTAATGCTGAAGACAAAGAGAAAGCACGTGAGCTATTAAAAGCCTACCCATCGATGAAAGCCGCCGTGGAGATATTCACTGTTGAAAAGTATTTCTCTGAGCAGTATGACTTCACGGAAATAGAAATGGCAAATATCGAAGGGAACGGTACGAGAGGGGATATTGAAGGGCGTGGTACTCGACGTGATATTGTTGGCAACACAATCATTCTCAGGGAAGAACGTCCGTTGATGATCCGCAACTATGAGCAAAAGTGTATGGCTATTGAAAGAGCAGTTGGAGCACTCCAGGTAGAGGGACGGGAGATCATCCAGAAATGCTTCTTCGAACAAAAACGGGACAAGCATATCTATGAGTTCGAGTTACGCTTGCCGAAGAGCACCTATGACTTTCACAAGAACAGAGCAATTGATAGAGTGACATTCATCCTAAAGGCGGCTGCAATTATCTGAGCCGTCTTTAATTTTGTTATCAACTGGTATATTATACAAGTAAGATAATTGAAAAAGGTGGATATTATGAGAAGTAGATTTTCTGGTTTCTATCGACCGACTAATGAAGAGTTTAATCAACTTTGGAAAGAGTGTATCTTCGTATTTGATACAAACGTTCTGTTGCACGTATATCGATACCCACAACAAGCTAGAGAAGCCCTTATGAATATTTTTAAACATGTTAGTGATCGGACTTGGATTCCTCACCAGATTGGGCTCGAATATCATTTCAGACTTAACGAGGAAATTTCAAAACAAAATAGAGCATATGAAGATTTACAAGTATCATTAAGAAGTAAATTGGGTGAAATAGAAAACAAATTGAATCAATATTCAAGACATACAAATTTAAAAGTTGAAGTATTGGTAGACAAATTAAAGAAGGGTATCAACGAGGTATCCCAAGATTTGGTAGAACAAAAAGAAACTCATCCTGACTTAGTAGAATTAAGTAATGCATTATTAACACTTTTTGAAGGGAAAATTGGTGAGGCATACGATAGCGAAAAGTTGGAGGAAATTTATAAGGATGGGGAAAAAAGGTACGATCTAAAGGTTCCTCCTGGATATGAAGATGCTAAAAAGAAAAAGGATCATACAAAATATCATGATGGAATTCTATATCAGGATCAATATGGTGATTTAGTATTTTGGTATCAAATTATCGATAAGGCAAAAGAGATAAATAAACCAGTAATTTTAATAACTGATGACAATAAAATTGACTGGTGGCAAGAACACAAAGGAGAGACTATTGGTCCACAACCTGAATTAATCCATGAGTTCAAAAGAAAAACTAATGGATTGAAATTCTACATGTATAACAGTGAGCAATTCGTAAAATTCGCTAATCAGTACCTTGAAATTGATAAGAGTGAAACAAATATTGAACAAGTAGTTGAAGACATTAAGAAATCGAAAATAATTGCTTTAGAAGAAGATAGTGTAGAGAAAATTAGAAATAAATACTCACGGTCTTTTAAACCGAGAGAAATAAAACAAACCTCATTAGTTGAATATTCCAAGGAATATGGGGCAGTAATTAAATTAAAATCCAAGACTTTTACCAATATTGCTTTGAAGGACTTTAAAGATAACTTAAGTGATGTTTATCCAAATCAGTTTATTGAGGTTCATAAAATAAGTGAACGACAAGAGTGGATAGCAATATTAGTCGTATTTTCGAGACCAATAAAAACGAGTTTTGCAAAAATTAAAAAGTTTTTTGAAACCCACCCTGTGATTAGTCTTTACGATGTAATTGAATTTGAGATAATAGATCAAGAAAGAGAAAATACTTATAACACATTAACAAGAGAAATGGAAGTATAGAATTATCGAAGTAAGATTCTATTGGGCATTTTTCGTACAAAATCTGAACCTTTCTTATACCAAAACTAGGCTTAATCCCTGTTATTATGAGAGCATGAAAAATTGTGAATGAGCTACTTGGCTTCGGCTGGGTAGCTTTTTCTTTTGCAAAACAAACTCAATTAGCGACGGTTTAGTGCCTAGTACCTTGTCCAGTATGTCTCATATTCGAATACGCCGATCCTGCCCCAAGAGTTGTAGAGGCTTTTTTCCGGTAAGCAGGGGCAAATGCTTACTGATTGTTCTGCACCGCCTCCGAAAGTCTGTGACCGCAATAGGCGTAAGGATTGACTCGCGGCGGAGATCCCTGCCGGAGAAAGTGGGTTTTTAGTTAAAAAGTAACAGGAAAAAACTTCATTTTGACGAAATCTGTAGAAATAGGAGGAGATACGATGGAATCGAACGACAGTCAAAAAGAATTAAAATACTTCAAGAGTCTCGTGAAAACAAATTTGCTTTGGATAATCGCGATGTTTATCGCGCTTGTTGTTTTTATCATTACTTTGGTATTAGGAGATTCACAAAGAGCAGGAGAGAATTTAAGCTTCGCTTCTACAATGGTGTCGATCGTTTTAGCAGTGGTTGCAATTGTTATTACTTTAATTGACGTTGCTGGACAAAGAAAAAATATAGTTGAATTAAATGAAACTGCTGACGATCTTCAAA
The DNA here is from genome assembly GCF_000010165.1 of Brevibacillus brevis NBRC 100599. Taxonomy (NCBI): domain Bacteria; kingdom Bacillati; phylum Bacillota; class Bacilli; order Caryophanales; family Paenibacillaceae; genus Brevibacillus; species Brevibacillus brevis. Next base: position 3,744,401 of record NC_012491.1, on the reverse strand, counting down.
GTTCTGTTGCTGAAGTAAAGTCGGTAATACAGCAATATCAAACTGAAATAAAAAATATAACGGAGATGTCAGTAAGTCTAAGGGAAATGATAGATAAAAATGAAAAGTGGCGAGAAGAAGTTATTAATCAGATATCAAAACAAGATGGGCCTATATCAAAAGAAAAAATTCAAGAGATCATTACCGATACGCCTATTATTCAGTGGGCCGAAGAAAGTAGGATGTATTTAATTAGGAGTGAATTGTTAAATATAGCTAAGCTTTATTTTTCAGAAGATCCACTCATTAATACTAAAGAACTTAGAGAAATACTAAGAAAACATTGTCTTGAAGCCTTTGGCACTATTCCCCCAGAGACTGTTATTACTGAAGTAATTGCAAAATCAAAAAAGTTCAAAATCAATACGATCTAAGCGGTTTTTTCTTGGAGGTGGGTGAAATGTAGTGCGCCAGTTTGTTGACTCAGCGACAGGAGAAATATACTACACGGAGGAAGTGCTTCGCCGGTCGGACGAGATTGAAAAAGTATTTCGTCCAATAGGTTGCAGCTCAAAATTCGTGAAGATCAAATCCAGCCAAAAGGCAAAGCGACGGCTCAGAAAGCTGTCACTCGCTAAGGCTGGTTTTTTCATTCTTACTGTGTCTTAGGAAAGGACTGAATAGCATGGACATACGGAAAATTCCAGTCTCTATGATAAGAGCTGCAGAGTATAATCCACGGATCGACCTGAAGCCGGGTGAACCTGAGTACGAAAAGCTGAAACGGTCCATCGAGGAATTTGGCTATGTTGAGCCGCTTGTCTGGAATGAACGAACAGGAAACCTCGTTGGTGGCCATCAGCGTTTTAAAATTCTTATAAACGAACAGCAGGCCAAAGAGGTTGAGGTCTCAGTCGTTGATCTGGATCATACTCGGGAAAAAGCACTCAATCTGGCGCTGAACAAAATCAGGGGGGACTGGGATGAGGAAAAACTGGCCTATGTACTTGCTGAGCTACAGGAAAGTGATTTGGATATCTCACTGTCTGGTTTTGAAAATGAAGAAGTCACGGAACTACTTAGTGAATACCTAGATATCCATGTAGAGGAACCGGTCGTTGACGATGATTTCGACGTTCAGCAGGCTTTAGATGAGATCCAGGAGCCCGAGACAAAGCAGGGAGATATATGGCGACTAGGAAGGCATCTACTGATGTGTGGAGATTCTACCAGTCGACATGATGTCCAAGTTCTCATGGATGGAGTAAAGGCAGCCCTCGTTGTAACTGACCCGCCCTATAACGTTGCATTCAAGAGTGATTCTTCAGAGCTTGCTGCAGATGGTAGGGCGAGCATCATGAACGATGATATGCCAATGGAGCAATTTGAGGAGTTTCTAGGGTACACATTTCAAAACTATTCGGACCTAATGGATGACAAAGCGGCTATTTACGTATTCCATCCGTCCAGCTATCAACGTGAGTTTGAAACGAAAATGAACGAAGCAGGCATTGTGGTACGTACGCAATGTGTATGGGTAAAGAACGCAGCTACCTTTGGATTTGCTCAGTACAAGTTCAAACATGAACCAGTATTCTATGCGCATTTGAAAGGACAAGCTCCGGCATGGTACGGCGATCGCAAGCAGACTACTGTGTGGCGGTCTGGTGGTCTACTAGGTGAGCAACAAGAGCCAAATTCAGTCTGGGAGGTCTCACGTGGTGACGTCAGCAAGTACGTTCATCCTACCCAAAAGCCACTCGAATTGTTGGCAATACCGATAAGTAACAGTAGTCAGAAGAATGACATCGTTGTAGATCTCTTCGGCGGTAGCGGCTCAACACTCATGACTTGCGAACAAATGGGGCGTATCTGTAGAACCATGGAACTTGATCCAAAATTCTGTGATGTCATCAAGAGGAGGTTCTTAGAAGCAACAGGCATTGAACCTGTACTCATAAGAAGACTTGGAGAAGCTGCTTAAAATAGCAAAAGGGAGACGCGTCAACGTCCCCCTAAGCACCCGAGTCACCCCGGCTGAGATAGCGATACCTGCGGCCGCAGTAGTCATCATCACTCGCTATCTCGTCTTCCATTTTACAGGAAAGCCGAGGGTGTCACAATGAAAAACAGAAACAAATGTTCTGATTCCGATTCGGAAAACCTACTTCTTCAGCACGAGATCGAAGTGATGGAGGGAATTCTGGATACAAAAGTCCAATATAGAAAAGTCGTAAAAGCAGCAATCGGAAAGTGGGTGAAAGACTTTCAGTCAGGTGATATAGAAATTAAAACGGTTGATGATTTGAAGAAGCTGATAGAGCTTGATATCGAATTGCAGAAAGATGAATTATAACAATGGTAGAGGTAGGAAAAATGAAATAAATAGCGAAAAATGTAACAGAGAGGATGTGTTGAACGTGAACGAAGAAGAAGTTTACCATGTTCTTGTCTGTTACCATTGTGGCAACAAAACACAAATGAGGCAGATTGCCCATTTTGATAGACACGAGACAGAAAACTTTTTGGGGTTTGAAGAGCTATATTCTATTACATTTTATACGGATTGGGACTTATATCTCTGTCCAGTATGTGACAATGTAACGCTCCTTAAAACTTCAAAAAATACTGAAGAACGGGATCCACAAGATTATAGTGTAATTCCAAGAGAATCAATACTTTATCCTAACGTGTCTATTGATGACAGTGGAATACCTGAAAAAGTAAGGAAGTCATTCGAAGCTGCTTTACGAATTAAGAATGTTGAGGCAACATTATGTGCAATTGGTATTCGTCGGACCCTTGAAATGATGTGTAAAGAAAAACAGGCAAGTGGTAAGGACCTTTATCATAAATTAAAGGATTTGTCAGATAAAGGGGTTCTTCCACCTATTGTAAATGAAATGGCGTCTGTTCTTAGAGAACTAGGAAATGAGGCGGCCCACGGGGATGAAAGAGAATTCTCGGACGACTTAATCAGCTCGATGATCAAATTTACACATGTTATTCTTGACTACGTCTACAATCTTCCAGATAAGTTATCCGGTATTCAAAAGCACCTCAGTATGACTGTAGAAGGTAGTGCTGAATTAAGAGGCTCCACAGCGCTAAGAGCTGAAGGAGTAGTGGTTAATTCAGGGGACGCTGAATAGGGTGTCTTTTCCTTTTTGAAAAAACTCGTTAGGTAGATAGCATGATTGCTTTTGAGGCAGAATCAAAAGGAGTTAATCTTCTGATGTAGAATTTCTGAATATCAGGAGGGGGACATTAATGAACAGGTTCTTATCAACATCTATAATGATTATATTGGTCGTAGTAATGATAACTGGCATGATTTACGCTATAAGTGAAGACGTATATACATTAAGTAAATGGAGTGATCTAACTAAAAGCCTGTCTCAGATATATGTCACAATTGCCTTGGGGTATGCTGCTTTTGTTGCAGCAATAGCGGCAACCCTTAAACATGCCGGAAAGTTTGCTCAACATAAGAAGGACCTTTTTGGCATGATAACAGCGTTCATCTACTTTATTGTAATGAGTCTGTGGCTTTATATGGGGTCGTTTTCATATGTATTGTCATGGGTAAATATAATCCCATTTTTAGCTTCAATTTGGACTTTTATTTTTTTAAGTAGTCATTTTTTAAGAGTAGTAAGTGAAATGTTAAATATTACAGACTGATAAACAATGGGCACTCATAAAGAGTGCTTTTTTCTATCCTTAAAAACAACCCCATGAAGCGGTGAGGTGGTGGTCATGTAGATGGCGAGAAATCCCGCAAAGCAAAGATGCAAGGCAAAGAGCAAGCAAAGGGACCAACAGTGCAATAACTGGGCAAAGCCCGGCTGGGATGTGTGCCGTTTCCACGGTGCTGGAGGCGGCGCACCCAAGCGTAATACCAATGCAGTCAAGACAGGCGAATTCCAGTCGATTTGGATGGATGCCTTGACTCCAGAGCAAGCAGAGGTGCTTGATAGGATCAACCTTGATCCAGTGCAGCAGGCGGATGAAGAAATCCGTTTGTTTACATGGCGTGAGCGAGAAATGATGCTAAGCATTCGTAACCTGAAGGATGGGCTAACAGAAAAGCAGCGGCGTGTCCTTCAACAAAGAGTCGCCACAAAAGAACCAGTGCAGGTTCATGACGATAAATCTGGACAATCGAAGACGGTAGTGCTTTCTCGAAACGAATTGGTCACAACGGAAATTGAAGAGACAGAGTATCGAGCGATTGAAGATATCCTTGCGGTTGAAGAAGCACTGACAAGAGTCCAAGACAAAAAATTGAAGGCAATACAGCTCAAAGCTCAGTTGTTGAGCAATGGCGGCGGTCCTGAGAAACAGATCACCGTCCGGAGGTGGTCCCGTGACAAGTCTGGAACTTGACCTCGATCCATTCGAGGATTGGACACCTCATGAAAAACAAATTGAAGTTATGGAATGTGATGCCCGAAACGTAGTCATGAACTGCGGGCGTCGCGGTGGGAAAACGAACGTGGGAGCGCGGAAGTTTTTCGATAAAATCCTATCAGATATTGAGGCAGACAAAGGTTTGCCATACAAGCCCCCTCGCAATCTGAAAGTGATGAAGAAGCCTAAGCCAAGGCTTGAATACTGGTGTGTGTCTCCGACCTATTCCATGTCAGAGATTCAGCAGGAAGAGCTGGGAGCGGTCATTCCAGAGGAAATGATCGAGAGTTGGGATTTATCCAAGAATCGGGTGTGGCTGAAAGGGTACATTCTCATTCAGTTTAAATCTGCCGACAACCCGAAGACGTTAGTCGGTAAAGGACTGGACGGCGTGTGGCTTGATGAGGCTTCCAAGATGAAGGAGCAGACTTGGAGCGGATATCTCTCTTATGCTCTCGCTGATAAAGGCGGCTGGAGCGTTTGGACGACTACGCCAGAGGGAATGAACTGGTTTTATCATGACATCGTATTGAACGGGCAGCACACGCAGGCAGGCGGTCAACTGGACGAATATCGTAATGACCCTGAATGGTGCAATTTTTACTGGACGAGTAAGGACAATCCATTACCAGAGTTGCAAAAGAATATTCAGCGTATGATTGAAACCATGCCCAAACGATATGTTGACCGGGAGATATTCGCCCGGTTCGATGTGTTTTTTGGGCAGGTCTATGAGGAATTTGACCGTTCGATACATGTTGTACCGCGCGCGCTTTGCGAGCAGAAGTTCAAAGACGGACATTTTGTTCACATTGAGGCGGGCAAGGATTGGGGCTTTACGAACCCTGGTGTTACTCTCGTCGGGGCAATGACAGCCAACGGAGAGCTATGGATTGTTGATGCCATCTACAAGGCTCAGATGGAGATTCTTGTTCCCGGCAGCTCAGATTGCTGGGTGGCTCAAGACAAGGAACTCATGAAGAAATGGAAGATCAAGTTGTTTTGGTGCGACTCAGAGAACGCCAGCAACATAAAGACGTACCTGACCAATGGTTTGCCAGCCAGGGCAGCACAGAAGCACTTGAAAGAAGGGATACGGGCTGTCTCCATTCTGTTCAAAGTGAAGAGTGACAACGGCAGGCCAAACATTTTCATTTCTGATCACTTGAAGGAAGTCATCCAAGAGTTGACCAACTATCGTTATCCAGAGGGTACTACTGGTGATAGTGCTGAGGTGCCATTAAAAGAAAATGACCATGCAATGGATTCATTGCGATATCTGGTTTGGAACAGCAAAGTGTTCCGCCAGTTTCTTATCAGTCGTTTCAAAGTTATCCCTTGGAAAATACCTGAAAAAGACTCATGAGAAAAATGAAGGGGGTGAAAAATCATGCAAACAATGCTCTTGGAGCAGTTTTATGAAGAGAACAAAGCAAACAATTCGTGGCGGTGGGTATCAGACCTGATAAAAAAGCATCAGACGAAGGACTACTCGCTCATACGAAGGTATGTCGATGGAGACCAGGACATTCTCCACAAACAAGAGGAAAAGGGCAAGCCGAATAACAAAATCGTCTTAAATTTTGCTCGGAAAATTATCGACTTCGGTACTTCATACATTGCTAGTAACCCAATTCGCTATTCTTCCAATGAGGCAGGAGCAGACGTGGAAGATTACGTTAAAAAGCTGCAGGCTGTCCTGATGGATAACGATGAAGAGAGCTTGTCTTACGATATTATCGAGGACGGTTCGATCGATGGTGAGGTATTCGAATACTACTACTTTGACGAGGATGGACAGATTTGCATTACTGAGTTCAAAGCAGATGAGTGTATCGCTGTATATGACACGACAGTTAAAGCCAAGCTGATTGCGGTTATTCGGTACTATACGATGACGGATGTTAGCAGAAACACCAAGACTATGTTGGTTGAAGTATACGATGAAAGCGAGATTACTTACCTCCGACAAGAAGGGACTAACTTTGTTCTGGATATGAGCAGGGAACAGAATCCCGTCTCGCATAACATCACTGTCCGTGTAAAGGACCAAGATGGTAAGTTTCAGCAGAAGCCCGTTGTCCCTTGGACGCACTACGTCAATCGGCGTCGAAAACATCAGCAAAACCGCGATGATGGGATGGTTGAGGGGATGGGCGATCTTTCAGACCTGAAGCAGCTTATGGACGCGATTAACAAGGCTGTCACTGGTAAAGTAGATGTGCAGGAATATTTCAAGAATCCAAAAGTCATTTTTGAAGATTTGGACCTTGATGATCTACTCCTGTATGACGCAGAGGGAGAACTCATCACAGATGTAGAGAAGAAAAAACAGTATCTCGCTAAGATGTGGTCTACTTCTCAAATTCTTGTAGGGAAAAAAGCTGTTCCAGTTACTTGGGATCTTCAGGACACTCATGAGGAAAATACCATAAATCGGTTGATTGAAACGCTGCTTGATCAAACCGGAACACCTCACCTGCGACCTGACCAAGTGGGGACAGCTCCGTCCGGAATTGCATTGAAGATCATATTTTATCATGCCGACATTAAGGCGGGTATAAAGATGCGCCAGTACGGAAAAGGGTTTCGTAATCGAATTCGTATTCTTACTGGGATGCTGAATCAGAAATATAGAAAGCAGTGGGATTACCAAGCTGTCGATGTGAAATTCAGTAAGAACATGCCAGTGAATGTGGTGGAAATGGTGGAGATCGTGACGAAACTGGTTGGTCAGTTGTCCCATGAGGAAAGGCTGGCGCTGCTACCGTTTGTGGATGATCCGCGGGCATCTCGTGAAAAACTGCTGAAAGAACAAGACGAAGAGGCCGAACACAGAATGAAGATACTTGACCCGGATGCATTGGAAGATAAGGAGCCGGTAGATGATGACACGCCCCCAGGCGATGAAAAGAATTCAGAAGGTGACGCTGCATGAGCAGAGAGGAACGTTACCACGAGGAACTTGAAACGAGAATCGAAAAGCATGGAGTTAAATTAAAAAAGCTGTTCTCCAAAGCTAATAAAAGCATTGTACAAGAAATCACTGACCTCTACGCCCGATTTGCTGAAAGCGGAGAAGAGCTAGTGTCCTTGATTTATAATGCTGCACGCCTCGACCTTATCATGACAAGCATAAAGACCATCTTGCACACTCTCCGCATGGAAGAAGAGCAGCAGCTAAGAATTACATGGGCGGAAGAGTACAAGCTCAGCCTGTTCCATCATCTCTATTTTCTTGAACAGGATGCACAAGTCGAGGTTCGACTTCCACAGATCAATACCGGGATGGTAATTGCTGCATTGGAGCGACCATGGAAAGGCAGGCATTTTTCCAAACGGATTCGCATGCGTACTGACCTGTTGGCGGCAGCCATGGAAGATGTAATTACTCAGGGTGCAACTCAGGGATGGGGTGTGACCCGAACAGCTAAGGAGATTACGAAAAGGACATCAGAGAGTTGGTCAAGCGCCCAACGCCTTGCTCGTACAGAACTAAACCGGGCTGCTGCTCAAGGGCAAACGATGGCTTATCAAGCCAATTCAGATATTGTAAGTGAAAAGGAATTTTGTGCCACGCTGGACAAGCGGACTTCTTCTGAGTGCCGCAAGCTGGACGGCAAAAGATATCCGCTTGATTATGATACAGCCGACAATCCAGGGCGTGAGGGTGAACGCATACCTAATCATCCAAATTGCCGATCGTATTGGCGGCCTGTACTCAAATCTAAGGTCTTGGAGAAATTGGAACGACAGCGTGCTTATCGTATTGATCAGGAGAGAGGATACACCTCTGCGCGCACTTTTAAAGAGTGGGCTGACAAAAAAGGATTGGCAGCGTAACAGCACGATAAACCGTGTTGTTTTTTTATTGCCTGAAAGGAGGCGAGATCGATGTGATCAAGATTCAAGCATTTCTGGACAACGGTGAAATGAAAATCCATGCCGTTGGTCATGCGAATTATGCCGAGCATGGAAAGGACATTGTTTGCGCCGGGGTTTCTACCATCATGCAAACCGCGTTGCTGGGGATTCAAGCAATAGCACAGCAATATCCTGAACATGTTTCACTTAAAATTCAAAACGAGGAAGGGGAAGGAACCAAATGAAAAAGCTCCAATCAAACTGGACCTTTAGGATGCAACGATTTAACGACGGAGGCGGTGTTGCTGGTGATGGAGGGAATGGAGGTGGCCAAGGTGGACAGGCAGGGGATAACGGTGGTGGTACCGGAGCAGCTTCAGGTGCAAATGGGGGAGGTGGTCAAGCACCTGCAGGAGGCGATAAGGGCGGGGAAAGTAAACCTGCAGTAGCTTTCTCCTCAAAAGAGGAATACGATTCCGCCATACAAGGAGCAGTCAGTGATTTCCTCAAAGGCTTGGGCATTGAGAAAGCTGACGATCTGAAAGGGATTGTTGATTCCCATAAGCAAAAGCAAGAGGCTGAAAAAACTGCGGAACAAAAGCTGGCTGAGCGGGAAACCGACCTGAAAAACGCCAATGGCACCATCCAATCTCTCCGCATTGAAAATGCCTTCACCTTGGAGGCAATCAAACAAGGGGTCGACCCGGATAAACTGACCGATGCCATTCGTCTGGCTGATCTTTCTAAGGTCGAGGTGACGGATGCAGGCAAGGTTAAAAACCTCGACAAACATGTTACTGAGTTAATCACTTCTAAACCATGGTTGAAGGCAGATGAAACACCGCGGGGAACTACTCCTGGAGCAAAGCCACCAGCCAATCAAAAGTCTACCATTCCAAATATCTCAGACCTACGCAAATTACAGCGCATCTAAAAGGGGGCAATCATTCATGAAGAGCATGGTACTGGTAAAGCAAGCACCACTTCATTTCGATTTGCAAAGATTCAATGAGGGAGTAACGTTCAGCAGCAGTCTTAGCGGATTGATTCCGGAAGAGACATCACAAGAGATCATCAAGGATGTAGTCCGCGGTTCGGCTATTTTGAAGCTTTCTGAACTGGAACCAATGACAACAGCAACAAAAAAGATTCCAGTATTTCTGGATAAGCCTGGAGCTTACTGGGTAGGGGAGGGAGAACGTATCAAAACCTCGACAGCTTCCTGGACACAGGTTACATTGACCGCTAAGAAGCTGGCTGTCATCATTCCAATGACAAAGGAAGCGCTGGATCGCTCACGAATCGATGTGTTTGAAGAACTAAAGCCGTATATTGTTGAAGCATTCCATACTAAATTGGATGCAGCTACGATCATGGGGACGGAGTCACCGTTTACCTCTAACATCTTGGGGGCAGCTATCAATGTAGGGAACAGCTTTACTCGCGGTTCTGTCGCGGGTCAAAATCTGGCCGATGATGTAAACAATGTCATGGCACTGATTGAAGCTGATGACCAAGAGCCACGAGCGTTTACTGGGCATACCGGATTGAAGACATCCTTGCGCGGATTGAAAAATAGCCAAGGTGATCCTCTTTACCTTTCTTCTGTACGTGAAGGAGTAGCTGAGGATTCACTGTATTCGCTGCCGATTGAGTACTGCAGAAACGGTGCTTGGGACAAAACAAAAGCTGACCTGATTGCTGGTGACTTCAAAAAGGCCAAGACAGGCATTCTGAAAAATATCGAGTATGAAATCTTACGTGAGGCGACTCTTCACTCCATTACTGGAGCAGATGGGAAGCCTCTTTCTCTTGCTGAGCAAGACATGGTTGCATTGAAAGCTACGTTCCAAGTTGCGTTCCTTGTAATCAAAGAAGGGGCATTTGCTGTCCTGCGTCCTACCGGATTTGTACCTACACCTTAATTATTGAAAGGAGCAATCGTTCATGAAAAAACCAAATGATATGCTGACAATCACTGGTGGCAAGGAGAAGAAAAAAATTAAAGTGACGCGGAAAGCATTTGAAGTAGTGTACGAACCATTGGGATACAAGCTGGAAGATGACCCTGTTGCAGATGATGAGACGCCGGTGAATACCGATGGCAATTCTGACAAGTAATGAGCTGATCGGTTTTTATGCTGAATTTGCATCGTGGGAACCGAGTCGTCTTGGTCCAGTCATTCTACGGGCGAATGTTTATGTAGAGGGACAGGTGACGGTACCTGATCCTGTTCCTCTCGAATTGAAACTGGCCGTTGCAATGGTGGTCAAAGACATGGCCCAAGATCGACGATTGAGCAGTACCAAGCAAGGGGATTATCAGGAGACGTTTTCCTATGTGAGCAATGACCCTAAAGTCGAAGGTATCCTCAACAAATATCGGAAGAACAGGGGGCAGAAGCTGTGGATGATCTAACCGAATATAAGCGGCTTCTGTGCCACTCTTTTACCCTTCTGGATGTCGGGGGGGAACCTGACCCTTTCACTGGGGGAAAAGACCGCACAGAATGGCTTCCTGTTGTTCAGAAAGTGCCTTGCAGGGTGTCCGGTTCCCCCGGTCGCATTCAGAAGCTTACGGGGCGACAGACTACGCCTCAGGACTTTCTCATGCACACCTTGTACGCAAATTTAAAAGCGGGTATGCGAATCCAAATAGAACAGCCTGAATATGCTGGCAACCTGTATAAAACGGGATTATCATATCCGGTCTATGGCGCTGAAAGCTTGCATCATTACGAAGTAGTGATTACAATGATCGATCCTGTCACGGGAGAGGAACCGGAAATCTGATGGCAAAGGTAGATAAGAGAGACCTGGAGCGTATGTATAAACGCTTGAAAAAGCATCACAAACGCGAAGTACAGGTTTCTATGGATCGGGTTGCCCGAATGGCAGGTATGCAGGTGTTGCGGGGAGCTCAAGATAGGGTTCCTGTACGGGACGGGATTCTTCGCGCCTCACTGATTATTGGTAACAGGAAAAATATCTTTGACTTGGTGCTGGGTGGATTACGAGCTGAAATCACTGTAGGTACCAACCTATCGTATGCACGCTACGTGGAAGAAGGGTTTACTCAGAGGGAAGGGCAATTTGTGCCGGGATACTGGGATCGAGAAAAATTTATCTATGTCCCTGATCATCCAGACGGCATGGTATTGAAAGGGAAGCGCGTTCCCGGTGTTCACTATTTTGCAAGATCGGTAGCAGAGGTCGAGTCAATCATGGACGAGTTGGTAAAAGAAGAGCTAGATGATTTAGCAAGGAGGCTGTTTCCTGATGGGTGATGATATGCTGTCTGTACGACACTGGCTATTTTCTCTGACAGGTATCCAAACAGAGAACCTGTCTGTACCCAAGGACTTTAAACGGCCCATGTGGTTTGTAGAAGAGCCATTTCGTATTTCGGAGCCACGGCGTGCTGATGCCTACCGAGAAAAAGGGACGATGAACTTTGTTCTGATTGCAAAGGATATAGAGCAACTTACGAGGTTATCTTTGGCTGTCAGGCAAGACCTTGCAGATCGTCGATGGACTCTTCCACTCTACGGCCCTAACAGGCAACAGGTAGAGTATTTACGAGAATGTCGTTTGACCATGAGCAAGCCCGATAACCTAGATCGATCATTTGAGCTGAAATACACCGTTTATATCCCTTATACCCCGGTGGTTTACGACCCGTTAGAAGTGATTCATAGACGTTACGATGAATCATTGAGGAAAGGAGGCAAACCTCATGTCTCGCAAACAGGAGCAAGAAAAACCAACTTATAAAAAAGAGCAAATCTTGAAGGTAGCAGAGCAAAAGTTCGGGTTAAACCGAACCGAAGCAATTGCTACCTTTTTTGATGCCCCAGACGAGATGACAGTTGATCAGGCAGAGGAATTCGTGAAGAAATTCAAGGAAAGGACGGTGAAGTAAATGGCAGGACAATATCAACTAGGGGAAAACAAAGTCTTATCCGGTGTCTACTCCTTTTTGAAGTCATTCATCAAAGAGCAAACAACAATCGGCAATCGCGGAAAGCTTGCATTACCAATCGTCGCGGATTGGGGCCCAATCGGGGAATTTGTAACAGTCCGAACCAAGGCCTCCGCTGAGAAAATCTTCGGAGTCACAGAAGCGTTTAATTTGATTTGGGCAGCTAACCCTTATCCAACGGAGGTACTGCTGTACCGCGTGGCAGGGGATAATGCGGCCGTTGCAAGTGTTACTTTGAAGAGTAATGCAACTGACGTACTACTTGTGGAAGCCAAGTACAAAGGCGAGGCAGGCAACAATTTGAAAGTCGTAGTGCAGCCAAACTTGTTGGATGCTACCAAAACAGAGTTGCTGATCTATCGGGGAGCGGAGCTGGTGGACAGTCGGGCAGCGAAAACGGTGGATGAATTGGTGTTAGCTTTCAAAGACAGTGAGTTCGTGGTCTTGAAAAAGATAGCTGATACGCTTCCCGAAGCAACGGCAGGTGTAAGCCTGACTGGGGGTAACAGCGGAACAAGCATAGAGGCGACAAAATACACCGCTTATCAAAGCGCGCTGGCTACTCAAAAAGGCAAGTATAGTGTATTTACTCTTGGGATTGCTGATCCTGCCCTAAATGCGGCAGCAGAAGACTGGACTAAACAACAAAACGTGGTGGGTAATTACATCAAGTTTGTTTTCGGTGGCGATGAAACAAGGGATAAAAACAAGCAAACGATCATGAAGGCATCTACCGATGTGAACCACATGGCTGTTGTCAATGTAGGAAGTGGAGCACGTTGGAAAGGGAACACCTATGCGAGTTCAAAAATGGCAATTTACATTGCATCCCTGATGGCTTCGCTGCCCCTTAATTACACGATGGCATTGTACATTACGCCATTCGAATCTTTAACGCATGAGTGGGACCCGGATACGGACTTAATCGAAATGGTGCAAGCGGGTGTACTCATGCTAAACATGGACAATAGGCGGGTTATCATCCAGGAGCCTGTAAATACCTTGACTATTCCGGGGCCTGATCAGTCAAAAGACTACGGCAAGATTAGGGTGGCTGACACCTTTCACACGATTCTCCATGCAGAAGAGGAAGCAGGAAAGGAGTGGATTCGTCAGCAGCCAAACAGCAACAGTCCTGCCCGCCGCGCTGCCTTTTGCCAGATGATGAAGCAAGAGGTTTTCAGACCCCTTGCCACGCTGGAAGTGATCGCGAATGATTATGAGTTTATCGAAGACCCGGAGTATCACGGGGAGGACCCGATTTACACACCTGCGCGTAATGCTGGTCATTTCATTGCTGGCTTCCGCCATCAAGATGCACTCGAAAAAATTTATATCTACAACAAAGCGAAGTGAGGTGATACAGCATGAAAGAAACGTATTCTGGTACCCATGGGCATTTTTACGACCAAAATGGAAGGGAACTTCCCGAGTGCATTGGCTTCGAGCTCTCTGAGGAATTTGAGAAGGGAGAAAGTAAGAGGGCTGGGCAGCTACGTAAAAGACATCGTGTGCTTGCATCATCCGTTAGCATGACAGCTACGTTTGAACGTACATCGGATATCCAGCAACTCATCATGGAAATCGCGGCAAACCCCGAAAAGAAAGTGAATTTCATTGGGGAACTCGACGACAAAGTTGCTGGTAAGTATCGAGTTGCAGTGACTGGTTTTTGTCCTGACTCACTGTCATTAGCAAAATGGAGCCACGGTGAACTTGATGAAGATACATCCCTCGAAGGAACAGTTGACGATTACGAATTCATCTAATATATGCGGGGCGACCGCCAAAGAGGAGGCAGTGTAATGAGTGAATTTTTGACCATGGAAGAATTTTTGACGATGAATACTCAAGCCGAAGAAAAAGGGGAATGGGATTGGAAACGCAATAAAGTGAAGCTGCCGATTCGCTCTGTACCCGGCGATGTGTATTACAAAACTCGCAAGAATGCCATCAAAGTATCAGTTACTGGAAAAAAGAGCAAGGCCGAACGTAAAGTCGATTTTGATGACCTTCGCTATAAGGCTGAAATCATAATTGCCGGAATTGACACGGAACGTACCAACTTCCGTATCGACTCGCAACAGGTGCTCGCGAAGTTCGGAAAAATAGCCGCCATCGATGTCGTCCCTTGCATTTTCCGTCCAAACGAAATCGACTCGTTGTTCGAGGCGATCGCTGAAATCAGTGATTTCGCTGAAGATGAGGAGGCGGAGGAAGCAGTAAAAAACTCATAAAAGAGAGCCCTGATCTGGCTCTCTATTCTTATATTTGGCAGGAAAAAGGCATGGTGCCATCTGTAATCCTGAACTTGCCGGAACGAGAGAAACAGTTTGTACTTGTTTCAACAGCTTTGGAGATAGAGAAAAAGGCAGAACAAGCGAGAAAAATGGAAGAAGCAAAACGGCGCGGCAAGAGAAGGGGGAGATAGCGAATGGCAGTGACGACCACTTTAGAATTTCAAGATAAAATGACTCGACAGCTAGCCAATCTCCTCCGAAGTATCCGAGCACTTCTGAATGGCTTAGATGATATTGAAGATGCTGCTGAAGATGTAGAAGATATCTTGGATGATCTGCTTGACGATTTTGACCCTGGACCAATCGAAGATTTGGACGATGCGATCAGTGATGCTGAACGTGAGGCAGAACGACTCAGGCGGGAATTGGAGCGTATTCAACGAGCTGAAGATGATATTGACACCCAGGACATTTCACGATTAGAGCGCGCCTTACGTGACGCTGCTAGAGCTGGGGACCAGGCATCAGAGTCTTTGGATCATGTCGAAGCTGCGGCAGGACATTTGGAGGAAATTGGCGGACTGGCAACAGCGGGCGGCGCAGTAATTACAGCGGGATTGTCGGCCGCTGCTATTGCCGCACAAGACATGGATCAAGCTCTTGGTATTCTTCAGGCGAATGTAGGTGCTACTGACGACGAAATGATAAGCATATCCGAGTCAGCAAAAGGACTTTTCGCGACTGGTTTAGTAGAGACGCCAATGGAAGCAGCAGAGGCTTATGGACGGTTGCGTCAGTTACTAGAAGGGACGGACGAACAGATTGAGAAAGTGGCTGAAGGAGCTCTCTCTCTTGAAAAGGCGTCTTTTGGTAGTCTCGATCAAGTAAGCACTGCTAGAGCTCTGGATATGATGGAAGAACAATGGGCAACAGATCCGATTAAAGGGTTGGATATGATTACAGCAGCATATCAACGGGTAGGGGACAAGGCTGAAGATCTGCTTGATACCATTTGGGAATATTCGCCGCAATTTAAAGAAGCAGGGTTAAGTGCAGAGCAAATGATGGGCATGTTTGTAGCTGGAGCTGAGGCTGGTGCTCTGAATTTTGATAAGCTAGGTGATGCATTCAAAGAGTCGTTCGGTATTCGATTGAACAAGGCTCTGGATGAAAACGCACTGGGGTCTCTTGAGGAAATTTTCGGTGAGAAAAAGCTATTCAAAATGCTCGACCAAATCAAGGCAGGTGGCAAAGAGGCTGAGCAAGCAATTTTTGCTATTACTGCTGGGATAGCTTCTATTAAAGATCAGAAGTTGCAAGACGAAGTCTTAGGAAATGTTTTTGGAACACAGTTTGAAGATGCGGGACGGGATGCTATCAAATCTATGTTTAACGCTGGGCCACTCGAAGATTTCGCAGGAAAAACATCAGAAATAGCTGGCCAAGTTTCGAATGACTGGCAAGCGATGGCAAATGAAATGAAGTTGGCACTTTATCCGATAGGAGGCTCCGTATTAGATGTCGCAAAACCAATCGTTAGCTTGCTTGCAAAGATTGCAAAAGGGATAGGGACTTTTACACAAGAGCATCCTTTTATCACGAAGGTAGCTGTTTCATTTTTGATGGTGGTTGCAGCTCTTGCCATGATAATTGGCCCAATCGTACTGCTGGCCGGACTTTGGACACCAATTACAGTTGGATTACAAGCGGCAAGTGCAGCAATGAGTGTCTTTGGTATCTCGTCAATTACTGCATTATGGCCCATTCTCCTGATAATCGCGGCAGTCATTGCATTGATTGCTGTTGGCTGGTGGCTCTATGAAAACTGGGACATGGTCAGCGCCTATTTGGTAGCAGGGTGGGAATGCGTAAAATCAGCGGGTATTGCAATCTGGGAAGGACTCTCTGCTTACTTTGGAATGGTGATTGATTTTTGGAAAGGGCTTTTCACTGCATTTATTCAGTTTTTAACTGGCGATTGGTCAGGGGCATGGGATACCATCAAAGAAACATTCTTTAATGCTTTTACTACGATAGACGGTTGGTTTGGCGGATGGATTAGCGGGCTTTTTGAGAGTGGACAAAAGATTATTACCACAATCGTAGACGGTATTTTGTCTGCAAAGGACAAGGTAGCTGAGGCTCTTTCAAGCGTTTTTGAGTGGGCTGATCAATTCCTACCGCATTCGGATGCTGAGCTAGGTCCTTTTTCTCGCTTAACAGCTAGTGGGATGGCTATTCCTGAAACTATGGCAATCGGTGTTGAAGCTTCAGGTGATTCATTAGCTGCAGCGTTAGATAGCACTTTTAGTCAAGTTCCAAGTTATACACCTTCAATAACAAGCGGAGCTCAGGCACAGTATACAAGCCCAAATAAGCAGCCAACTTCTTTTTATATTGACTTCCGTCCCACTTTTCAAATGACTGTGCAATCAACGCTGGAGAATTCTGAGGAAGAATTAGAGAGGCTATGTGAGAAGATGGCAGATTTGCTTGCACAAAAAATAGGACACGTATTAGCAGGTACAGGTTCTATCGTACTTGAATAAGAGGAAATGTATTCTCATACGGAAGCTTCCACGTGTTATAATCTTCCATATACAACAGAATCGGCTCCTCAAGGGTGGTCGGCTCATCTCCCATGTCGGAAACGGGGGAGGTGACGCCTGTGACAGTGTTCCAAGCATTGACGTTGATGATTTCATTCGCAATGCTCGTGGTAGCGATCCTGTCTTTCCCAAAAAAGAAATAGACCTCCCTTGGGTCCAAATCCGGAGAGGTCTATCTCTAGTTAATCCTTGAGCCGCCCCCATGTAGGGAACGTCTGTTGTATAGGCCGTAGGTGCTGGAACACCTGCGGTCATTTTTAGTGTAATCCAGTTATATAACTTATATTACTGGATTTTTTCCATTACAGCAATTGTCAATCAAAATTGGACGTTTCCACTTAAATAGGCTACTAAATTTATAAAGTAGAAGCACACTCAAACGGGTGTGCTTTTTATGTTGAGAGGAGAGATATAGAAATAAGTGAAATACAAACATCTTGAGTTCTGGTTAACCTGGAGCAATAACGTTGAAAAGCTTCGTCTTCCTGTCATCCCGCCTAAAATAGCAGTAAAGATCGGGCATAGTTACATCGATATTGAACTGGTTGCCATTGGGGAATCTACTATCATCGGGGAATCAACCTTGGAAGAGTATTCTTTTTCTACGTTTTGGCCTGAGACATATGATCCGGGGTTGTGTGAATACGATGGTTTTCCGTCTCCAGAAGAATTTGTGGAGACTTTGAAACGGTGGAAAAATTCGGGTTACCCGATTCGCTTTACAGTAACAGAAAGTGAACGAGATATTATCAATGTTCCAGTGACCATACGTGATTTTAGCTACGAATGGGACGGGTTTGACATAGATTTCAAGTTGGCACTGAAAGAGTATCGTTTCGTGACCATTGAGAGTACTGAGGTGAGTATTCCTTTCCAAACAACAGGTAAAGGGAAGCGGCCGGATACAAGAAAAGCGAAGGTGTCAGCCACCAAGAAAAAAGAAGAAAAAGAATCATTGGTTGACAAGTATAATTCACAATGAAATCTTGGGCGGAAAGGTGGGAGACTGATGCTGCCAAAATTTCATTACGAGGTTCGATTCCAAAAGCCGGGTAAGCAAGCGCTTCGCCTTCCCTTCTCAGAAGCAACATGGTCTGGGAGTCGTCAGGAAGCAAAGCGTACTCTGGCTGTTAAAACCAATAATGGACGGGACCGCTTTTGGCCTGATGTGAATGTAGATGAAGGGGACCTGATACAGTTGATTTCCTTTTTGTCTGGCACTCCTCGCTCACTTTTCACAGGGATGATTGTTGACTTAGGGAGGACAGCAAAAGGAGATATCAATGCAGTAGCATATGATTTCGGCTTTTATTTACTAAATAACGATGTAGTTATGGTTTCAACAGGTGAAGCTGCCGATCAGCTTCTAAAGCGCATTTTCGCGCAACATGGCATTCCCGTTGGGGGTATCGGAGCAATGCCTGCCGTGGAAAAACAAGTCATTCGTGGAAAGAGTGTATGGGATGCAGTTGTAGACGTCCTCAATCAAGTATTTCGCTCTACTGGTGTTCGGTATTGGTGCTGGGTTGACCAAGGAAAGATTTATGTCGGAACACAGCGAGGGCAAACGATTCAGTGGAAAGTCCAGCAGGGAAGCAATCTATTAAACGCTGAACGTAAACGATCAATTGCAGACATGAGAACAGTTGTAAGAGTGGTCGGGAGCGACAGTGAATATATTTCTGTCCTGCATGATGAAGTTGATTCTATCAACGCTAAACGGTATGGACATCTTGTTAAGGTTATAGAAATTCAAGATGAAGACCGGGGAAACAAAATCATGGTGGCTAAGCAAGAATTACAGAATCTAAACCGGGTCAAGGAGCAGGCTTTGGTCACATCCTTGGGAATTGATGATGTCATTGCCGGGACAAAAATAGAAGTCTACGAGGAAATCACGAAACTGCAAGGGGTGTTTACTGTTTTCGGCGACAGCCATACGATACGACCTGGTTACCATGAAATGAAACTCGATTTGCAGATGGAGGTGAATGGAAAGTGAATGGCTTTCAAAAGCTTGCTCAAGTTCTTTCAGGTGCAAATCAAACACAAGGAGCTGGCGGGGCAAATCCACCCCCAAAGGATGTACGGATAGAGTTGGCAACTGTCATTAAGCCCCCACCAGATTTGAAAATCTTGATAGATGGTATGACAGAACCAATTGGGAAGGAGTTTATTACTGTCTTAGAACATCTGACTAGACATACACGAATTGTCACGATTACGCATCAAGAAAAAGCAGAGCGTGATCTGGGTGACATGAAAAAGGAAGATTTTTTAGACACGGATGACTTGGCTGCGCCGTTTACTTCGTTCAAACATAACTATTTGTTACTGCAATTTGAGGACGTTTTGAAATTGAACGATAAAGTACACGTGTTATCTGTGGACTCTGCCTATTACATCCTAGATAGGGTGAAACGCCCATGAGTATTTTTCCGGTTTTCCCAGTGACAGATGATAGTCCAGCACAAGAACTACGCCCCATTAAAAATGTACTTAGAACCTATAAGTTTGATTTCGAAACAGGACAGTTTCCCGTGCGACCTGACGGCAAGTCAATCATGATTGATGGAGAAGAGGCACTACTCCAAAAAGCCACAAAAGCATTACGAACTGATCGCTATATGTTTTCTATTTATTCCTCAGATTATGGGAATGAACTGAAAGAAGTGATTAGGAGTGATGGAACGAGAGCGTGGAAGCAGGCAGAGGCTAAGCGATTAGTCCGCGAGGCATTAGAATATTTGCATGGGATAGAACGTTGCGAGAGTTTCTCTTTTGAGTGGGTAAGTAACACCATGAAAATATCCTTTTTGATGATTACTGAGGAAGGGGTTTTGGAGATGAGTATCAATGTCTGAAACTGATCTTAGCTTTCTGGAAAGCTCAACCTTCCAGCAAATTTTATATGAAATGCTTCTTACCGTCCCAGAAGATCTGGACAGAAGTGAAGGTTCAATTATTTACGATGCACTTGCGCCAATTGCACTAGCCTTATTCAGACATCATAAAGAACGCGGCATGATCATTGAACAAGCTTTTGCTGTAACTGCGACGAGAAAATATCTTGAACTGATGGCAATCGATTATGGATTGCCTCTGGATAAAGACGAGCCAACAGAGGATTTGCGCAATCGTATATTACGCCATAAACGGAATCCTGAGCGCGGTGGAGCGTTACCCGACTATGAGCGCTGGGCTAGATCAATACCAGGGGTAAACTATGCGTCAGCACTAAACTTGATAAGAGGGATCGGCACCGTAGACGTAGTTGTTGGTGGCACAATCCCTGATTTACTCGAGAAGGTTCAAGAGATAATTGACCGCCGCAAGCCACCAGGTCTGGATGTAATTGTTCGACTTGTTAGTAAACAAGTAGTGAAAATTGAGTTTGCTGTTAGGGGATTAGACAAAGAAAAAGCACGTCAAGCAATACTTGCTTATACCAGTTCGATTGGGGTTGGAGGTACCTTATTTCTTGCACAGATCTTTGCGGCGCTGGTCGGAGCTGGGGCAACAGATGCTGAAATCCTTTTGCCGACATCCAGTATTACACTAAGGCCAGATGCACAAATCGATCCGGTGGTGACGATTACATGAACGAAGATCAGGTTAATGCACTGATGGCGGAGCTATCTAGTGACTATAAAAAAAGCCGGCATATGCGTGCGATTATGAGTGCGGCTTCCGGTTATTTGCCAGCAGATAGCGACATATGGAAAGCGTTTTTTCTTCATCTCATGCACAAGGAATCATTAGACCTTTGGAGGCGTGAACTAGACGCTGCCGATGATGAGGACCTACTTGCAAAGCTGAGAGCAGCTAATGGCAGGTTGACGGTTGAATCTATTCTTGCACAAGGATTTGGGCTGCAAGAATCATATCGACTGATGCCAGAAGACGGGCTAATTGCTTCCGAATCTGGATGCATGGCTGACGGCTGGGAATACGCGCCATTAACCTCCGTCATCTATACAACGCCGGAAACGCTTGGAATCGCACAGGGTATCGTCAGGTTAATGGGACTTGCTGGCTTTCGATACTTGTTTTCAATTGCTTTATCTTACAAGATCGAGTATGAACGAGGATCAGCAGGTGTTAGTGTGGACAGGTATGGAGCCATTCTTACGGTTGACCATTGGGACGATGAACTGAGCGGAAAGGAAAAGGATACAACTCTTTCGATAACACAGCATTCATTGCAAAACATAAAACATGAACGCAAGAGTTGGTGGTCTCCAAACGTATTTTTTTCGGATGATTTAACATTTGCTGACGGAGTATTTTATGTTCAGCAATCAAAGGTTACAAAAACAATATAGGGGGTGTAGGAATTGCCTTCAAAAACAAGCGATGTAAAAGGGATGAAAACGTATCAAACATTTCATCTGGCCAAGGACAGGAATGTTTTTATTGCCGTTGGGAAAACGTCTCCGTGGAATACCGAGAACCCTGAAAAGGTTCCAGATGTCTCTTATGGGCAGACGATTACAGAGATTGTGGCGTTGAAGCGAGCTGACCAAGTAAGGTTTGTAACGCCAGATGATACAAATGGAACGATCGAACAGCAAGGTCATAAGTGGCGTATCATTGATGAGGACGAAGCGCGGGTAGCCGATTGCAGATGGGTATATGTACAAGCTTGGCTAAGATACGATGAGTTTCCCATTTGCACGTACCGACAAACTGGTGTATATGCGGGTACGACATTGGCAGATGGATTACCAATTAATAAACAGGTAGTCAAACCGGATGAAGTAAAGGATATGGGTTTCCTGTTAGCTGTGACAAATCAGTCGCCTCTGCAAAGGGAAGTCACCCATCGCGAAAGCATTGAGTATATCTTGGAGCTGTAAGGAGGGTAACGATGGCAAAGGAAGTATACAATCGATTTGATCCATCGAAGAGATGGAAGTCTGTTGATTTTGTCGGCGGTCGCCGGGTTCAAACTGCTGAGCTAAACGAAATGCAGGCGATGTCACTCTATCGGGATAAGCAAATAGGGGACGTAATTTTCGGCTCAGGTCACATCTTAGAGGGCGGGCAGTTATTGATTAATAAGGAGAAAACGCTCGTCATCGTATCAGCAGCACGGGTATATCTAGGGGGAATCATCCACGATGTACCGGAAACAACACTGACGATAAGGGGAACGGGAGAGGAAAGTATTGGGTTGCGGGTCAATCCACAAACAATCACATACGAAGACGACCCAACCCTGTTTGATCCAGCGGTTGGGTTTTCTAATTTTGGCATGCCTGGCGCCCAGCGAACAGTATTGAATGCCATATGGGTCGTTGATGATCCTGAAGCGACTCATATGTATCGGCTGGTAAACGGCGAGTTGATAACATCCAAGCTACCACCTGAATTAGAAGGTTTCACGCCCATTCTCGCAAGACGTTCGTATGATACGAATGGTTCATTTCTTGTCTCAGGCATGGATGGTTATATCGAGCCGAGGGATGCTGCAAACGTAACACTCGTAATCGATGCTGGCAGAGCCTATGTTCTTGGGTACCAAATTGATAAGTTGGTTCCCTTACGAATTTCCATACCCAAGGCATTAGATAGCCGTGTAGTGGTTAACGAAACGAAGACATATCTGTCTAATGTATTCTTTTATCCGCTAAATTCAAAGCCTGTGAAAGCTTTACAGACAGTAACAGCGACAGTTGAGAAGACAGAGACAATTACCCGTGGAAATGTGGCAGGAACCTCAGACCTTTTACCAAAGACGCCTGTTGTCGATATTGTTTCAATTCAGGCTGGTGGCACAACTTATATCAAAGGTACAGACTTCCAACTCTCAGGCGATGCCGTAGATTGGTCATTGGCGGGTGCAGAACCTGCCGGCGGGGTGTCGTATACAGTCACGTACCGCTATACAAAACTAATGGTAATTGGCACAGACCTGATATTGGAAAACAACGCAGTAAAGTGGCTAAGTGGTGATAAGCCCGTGCCGAATTCAACTTTCCAGACGACCTATGAGTTTTATCTAGGACGGAAAGATGTCTACTATCTCACTTATCAAGGTGAAGTCCATATCATCCACGGTCAATCGGACGTGAATCCTTACCCGCCGTCATCTCCACCGGATGTATTGGAATTGGGAGAATTGTATCTCCCACCGAACAGTGATGCTGTGGTCGTAACCAATCGCAAGCCAAAACGTTTGACGATGCTCGAGCTGCGTTCTCTCCTGGATCGTTTGGAACGAGCAGAGTACAACCAAGCGGTGGCAGACCTCGACCGGCAGGCCCAAAACTCTGATCCGTCACTAGTGAAAAAAGGTGTTTTCACGGACAACTTCACCAATTTTGAACGCTCCGACGTTACCCATCCTGACTTTAATGCAATGATTAACCCTCGTGAGAAGACGGTGCAATTGCCAGTTGAGAATAGTTTTATTGAAATGCAAGTGAATCAAGCTGCTTCTACTGTTCGGTTTCATGAGCGTTTGATTACGTTGCCTTACACCGAAGAGGTGCTGATCGATCAGCCTTTTGCAACCGAGACCATGAACGTGAATCCATACCAAGTATTCGGGAATCTTGCCACAATTCGTTTGACCCCTTCTCATGATACCTGGGTGGAGACGTCTACAGTTACACAATCGGTTTGGGGATGGTGGTCTGATTGGAGGTCAACGGGGACAACCCGGACAGAAACAAAGGTCATAATGGATGAACAAGTTCCATTCATACGGCAACGGGAGGTAACAGTAGTCGGTGAAGGTTTTGAACCGAACAGTGATAATATCAAAGCTACATTTGACGGAGTGCCCGTTGATCTTACGCCCTTGAACGGATCGTCTTCAGGTACACAACCAAACACAATCAAGGCAAACGCCCAAGGACGCTTTACCTGCAAGTTTACAATTCCAGCTGGTGTCCGCACAGGAACCCGCGAGGTCTATTTCTGGAATGAGGTGTAATGATGGCCACGAAACAAAATGAAGCGAAAGCCTCTTATACAGCGATTGGTCGGAAGCAGGTGGTGGAGCAGACGTTCTGGCAGATCCCATCCTGGAGGCTAACTGACCCACTTGCCCAAACTTTTATGCTCACGGAAGAACGGTTTGTCACTTCAGTTGAGCTTTACTTCGGAACAAAAGACCCGGTAGCGGACTTAACGGTACAGCTCCGTACAGTAGCAAACGGCTATCCGTCCATGACAATCTTATCCTCTGTGGCAATCAACCAGTCCCAAGTGAATATTTCAAACGACGGCAGCAAAGCAACGAGGGTAAGATTCCCGGAACCCGTACTGATCCAAGCCAACACTGAGTATGCAATCGTACTTCTAACACCTTCAAGCCAGTATAGAGCGTATGTAGCCCGAATGAGTGAGAAGGACCTGATGTCTAAGAAAGTCGTTTCACGCCAGCCTTACGACGTTGGTGTCCTGTTTTCGAGCTCCAACGGGTCGGCATGGACAGCACACCAGGACTCCGATTTGAAGTTTAAGCTTTACGGAGCCAAATTTACGAGTGACGCAAAACTCCAATTCAATCCTGTTTCTGCCAATCAAGTCACTCAACTTGTCCTTTCTGCAAGCCAACTTATACCACGAAATGCTGCATTGTTATGGCAGTATTCCATAGATGAGCGAAATTGGTATGCACTAGATGATCTAGATGTGACCTGGTTAACGCAGCCGACAAACAAAGTACATGTCCGGGCTCTATTTAAGACAACCGGGTCGTCACCAGTGGTCCAGTCAAGTGTGAGTCTTATTCCGATGGCGTATAAAAAGAATGGTATCTATTTGAGTCGTGAAATTTCAGTAACAGCGCCATTTACGAAAGTCACTGTTTATGTAGAGCTGAGCACACCAAGTGGTACATCACAAACTGTTGAATATTCCCTCGATGGTGGTAAATCGTGGGCAACTATGGGATCAGCAACCGAACAAACACCAATCGATGAAGAGTTTACCCGATTGAAGTTCGAGCGGACGGTAGCTACTTCTACAAAGCTACGTATCAGGATTAAACAGAGTACAACCGTAGCAACATTGACGCCGAAGTCGCGGGCTCTAATGGTGCATACCTCATAAGGACGGTGATTCAGATGTCAGTAACAAATGCACGAATATCGACGGATCCGAATCTCCCAGATAGCTTGTCATCGGGAGCTGCTAAAATTAATAGGAGCTTTGATGCGATAGATTCTGCTTTTGATAGCATTAATACAGGGTTGAACAAACATCGTTTCGCAGATACATTAGACCACCCAGACGGCTCTGTAACAAAAGAGAAGCTGTCGCCTGAGGTAATTGAACTTATAGAAGGATCGGCCGACATAGTAAAAATCGCTGATGTCCAAATGTTAGGTCAAACGACTATTGCGAACATCCCACAAACGTACTGTCATCTGAAGGCTTATATCGTTGCGCGAAGTGTGGCCAACGAAGTTGATTCGTATTTTACTATCCAATTTAATGGAGTTACATCCCGTGATTATTGGGCGTATAACACGACGACTCCTCAAAATTCGTTTGCCTTTGCGAGGATCCCGGCTGCCAACGCAGATGCTGGATTTTACTCGACAGGAGAATTACTCGTATTTGATTACGCAAATACAAACATAGCAAAGAGTGTCCAAGTGTCTCAGATTTCGAAACGTCAAAAGGCTGTAGCCGGAAGCTCATCCTTTACTGGAGGAACCTTCGATAAGACTGATGCTGTCACGGCCATTACGTTTTCTACAAGTGGAGGATTTACTGCGGATTCGCGAGTTGTACTATATGGTATTAAATAGGAGGGAGTCTGCATGAAAAAGGTCACATTCGACTGCGATACTGGTGAAACAGTAGAATTAGACATGACAAAAGAAGAGATTGCCGAGCTGGACCAAAATGCCAGCACACCACCAACTCTTACTCAAGAAGAACTACTATTGCTGGCTCTAACAGATACACAAATGAGGCTTGCTGAACAACAAGCACTGACCGATCAGTTGGCACTTGCCATATCCCAAATTCAAATAGGGGGTGCTCCAGAATGAGTTTCAATCACTATATATGGAAATACCTTTTTGACCGGAAGCTTCGGCCTGCTTCGGATATAGAAGCGGCCTATCAAAAAGGCATCCTCACACGAGAGGAACGGAACGAAATTTTAATGGTTACGGAAGGTAGCAAAGAAGCATAATCGGTCAAACGTTACGACAGAAAGATGATGGTATAGCAGAAAAGTGGAATAGGAAGAAGGCACCCAGCGTTTGGGTGCTATTTTTATTGCCCCAAGGGGGTGAGGAGGAAGATGAGCTAATGAAGTTTTTACAGAGTTTAGAGAATGTAGTGACGCCAGCAAACGGGATAGCAGCAACCGTGGGAGTGTTTCTTACCCCGATATTTCAGTACCTCTATGGAACGGGTCGGTTCGATATTTTAATCGTGCTTTTTCTTATGATTTCACTCGATTGGATAACCGGTATTTCCGCGGCGAAAAAGGACCATACCTACTCGTCTGATTATGGCCTATCCCGAATCCCACGGTCGCTATTTCTTTTTGCACTGCCTGCCGTAGCAAATTTGCTGGATCGGGTGATGGGCACGCCCGGATTTCTGTTTTATGGAGTCACATTCGGTCTACTCTATCACACATGGAATAGCCTCACAGCGAATGCACACCGAGCAGGTTGGCCTGTACCGAAGTCGGTCGTAAATTTGGTCGGTTCGGAGATCAAAGCCAAGACAGAGCGTGCTGCACGAAAGGAGCAAATATAAAAATGAATATGACAATACCAGGCGCGCGTGTGATTGACGTTCGCGCCTCTTTGCCACGCCACAAAACATTAAGGTATGGACTACGTAAGCTGACTGACATCCGATCGGCAGCTATGCATCATTCAGCTACAAAAAGCGGATCGCCAGAGGCGTTCGCACGCTATCACGTCAACACAAACGGCTGGCCGGGCATTGCCTATCATTTTGTGATTCAAAAGGATGGGGTGATTTATTGGTGCAACGATCCAGAGGCAATTTCCTACCATGTTGGCAACAGTAACCGTCATGCGCTAGGCATTTGCCTTGTCGGAGACTTCCGGACACAGAAACCGACGCCTGAGCAACTTGATGCCGCCAATCGCCTAATCCAGCACTTGCAGGTACAGATTCCAACAATGAAGCAGGTGCTTGGTCACCAGGAGTACCCCGGCTACGCTTGGAAAAACTGTCCTGCATTTCCGATGGGAACGTTCCGCACAAATTACTCACAATTTTTGCAAAAAGCTGTGGGGAAAGTGGATAAGCCTAAGCAGATTCCGGTTGCTATCAATCTGAATGGTACTTTACTCGCAGCAACGGGCTTTTTGCAGGAAGGCGTTTCTATGCTACCAGTCCGTGCGGTTGCCAATGCCGCTGGTGGAAAAGTGGAGTGGATTGAACAGACGAAGGACGTTCGCGTGAACGGGATGGATCTGAATGAAAGGGTGATTGATGGATCAGCTTATGCTCCTGCTCGTGAGTTGGCTGCCGCCTTTTGTCTACAGGTTGAGTGGGATGGAAGTAATAATACGGTGGGACTGAGAGGAGGAGTGTAGAATCATGAAAGACTTTCTGAAAAAGCACAAGAAATCTATGTTGCTTATTCTGGCTGGGACGCTGGCGATCGCGGGAACATATGCAGGGATCGGCGAAGAAGCACAGCAGCAGATACTGAAAGCCATTGAAAGCTTATTTTAACGAGTGCAGCCCTCCTTCGAAATATCCGGGGAGGGCTTTTTAATTTTTATTCCTCTTTGTTGAGTTGTTCTTTGAAACATTCTTCACAAAAGCCCAAGTCAACCAAGTATTCAAACTGGCGACCGCATCCTGCGCATGGGACTGTACTCACGGACATTCCTCCTTTCATGATTACTTGTTTAGACATTCTATATTTTACCATTCGGTCATATTAAACGTTGGAATGAGAGAGACTTTTCTTTGGAGTTTGAAAGGTAATCCCTCCTTTGGGGGTGTTATCCATCAATTCTATTGTTTACTTTTTTTAAAGAAGACAACAAAAAGTAAAACAACATTTAAAATTAATAATCCCATGAGCAGGTAATTTGTTGTAGCTAGATTTGCATTAAGAGAAGCAATTTCTCCTTTAACTTCGAGTAAAGAACTACTTGTTTTGTTGCCTGCCTCTCGAATACTTGCCGAAAAATCATTGAAATATTGGTGTAGTTCTGTAAAATCAGGCTTTTGCATAATGAAATCATCATCCTTTTTTTGCTTTTATAGTAAATTTTAAATACTTCGTATTGACGTAACCTTCTTCCATATTATACCATACGAATGTAAAATGTAAAATAATGGGAGGGTGTTACTTGTGAAACTTTTTAATTTTAAGTCGCTTTTTGCAAGTTTGCTTTGCGGAGCGTTAGTTTTATCTGCTTCTGGACTATCTAATACTGCTCATGCAGCAAAAAGTGTACAAGAAGTACAATTGAAGTTAACTTCTGTTGAGATTCAACTGAAGCCTAATCTAGAAATGGTTCGTACTGAAACCGGAGATACCGCAACAGTTAAATTAATTGACAGAAAAACTGGTGAAACAACGGAGACATATTCGGAGACAATCGAATCTGTTAAATCTGTGCAAGGGAAAGGTATTAATGCTGCCAGTGGAAATTACACTACAGTGACTGTGAAAAATAATAAAAAAGATGGCCCAGTAACTACAGAACTGGCCGCGAAGTTGAAAATCTACACTAATAGTTCTTTTAGACAAATCAATTCTATTGAAAGTAAAACTATGAAGATTACTAATTCTAACTCTGCTACGTTAGAGGATAAAGATATAGTGGCAATTTCAACTTCTGATAAATTTCCAACTCAAGAAGTTGAAATCAGCGGAAGTGCAACAATTACGTATAAGAGCACTAGCGCCGCAAGTGCAACGGGGGCTTTCAGCGTATCAGCACTAACTGCAGCAGGTTTTGAGGTTTCAATCACCGGTAGTCAAGAGTGGGAATTTTACGCACGCAAACCCGTTGATATAGGTCTCCGTTATAAAGTATAAAAACAAATACAAAAAAAGCTCCTCGACTCGGGGGAGCTTTTTTGTATTCAAAGAGGAAGGGGTGTTTTTATTCGTCAGGGACTTCCCAGCGCACTAAACGTCCAACCTTTCCAACTACTAAATACCCGTTTTGTCTTTCCCTCCACGCTTCGTTTCACTTCGGGAACGAATACTAACGAAATGTAAATAATATGGAGCGCTGGAACATTTTTATCTTGATTACAGAACGTAAGCCCTCATATAATGCAAGAACAAATGTTCGTGAAAAGGGTGATTAACATGGAGACAATCCAAGCAGTGATTGATGGCCAACTCCAAGCAATACCCGTTTTAACCCAAAAACACCTAAAAGCAATACGCAAAATCCGTACTGGGGCAAGTCCTGGATGCGCCCCTGACATTCTCCGAGATTTGATAGATGCTGGATTGGTGGAGGAGACTTCGAATGACCCTACTGTATGAACATCACTATGAGGAAGTTATGACTCATTTAACACCGGTTGATTCAGAAGCCTTGGCTGAAATGAATGTCATTATTTACGACTCCGTACGTAAAGACTATGCGGTCAACGTCAGTTGGCACGAGGACTGTATCCGTAGGGAATGGGGCGTGGTTAAAGACATCGACCGAATTGAGAACAAAATCAAGCTCGTTCGCGTTGATGGTGTATGGTGGGTGCCCATTGAAAAAATGCTGCAGGTTGAGCGGGTGTATTAGACAATGATTCACCCTGACCAATGGCGAGATATACTTCATGAAACGATCTTGTATGGCATGCTGTTTAAGGCTATCGCACTCGATGCCGAAAGCTTTAATCAAGACCAGTTCAAAATGTCATATCGTCCCATGTTGGATACCATATCAATGTGGGCGGAGAGGAAACACCACGAATATCGAAGTCAGTTTGGGAGGATGGGTGGGAAAATTCATATCCAAAGGACAACTGATAGTTTTCTATACTCTGTAGTTGTGACTGTCCGTGGCCGACAAGAAGAATGTCTCTATAACGTGTCGCATTTAAAAGCTGAATGCCAAGTTCGCCTTAACAATTATTTATACGACGCCAAGCAGCAAGCGAATGGGCGTGCATAGTAAATAGCGAAGGATTACAACAGCGAACCTCCCCACCCATTCAAAAATAAGGGTGGGTTTTTGTTATTTTGTATATTTGTGTATAATTGTTTCGTTTGTTAGAAAATAGGGAATTAAGTATGCTGAAAGAACTATTTTTGAAAGGGGACTGTACTTTTGGCACGAAGAAGGAAAAAGGGAGATGACCCGATAAGCCAGTTGGTCGGACTGCTTTCTTTATTTGCATTTGGCGGGGCGTATTACTATACAAATTCATTTATCATCGGTGGAATTGCTTTTGCTGCTGTAATGGGTGCTGCTCTTTGGATTTCTATTGCTCAGAGCGCAAAAAGAGAAGAGCGATTAAGGAAATCAGGAATACGCGAAATAGACAAAATGGATGGCCTACAATTCGAACAATACCTTGGACTGCTTTTTCGTTCGCAAGGGTATAAAGTAGAAGTAACACGTGCTTCAGGAGACTTCGGAGCTGATTTGATATTGCAAAAGAATGGCACTAAAACAGTTGTCCAAGCTAAGCGCTACTCTAAAAACGTTGGGATCGAAGCAATTCAGCAAGTCGTTGGGGCAATGAAACATTATGGTGCATTGGGTTCGTGGGTAGTAACTAATAGAGACTTCACAGATGCTGCTTATAAGCTGGCTGCCTCTAACGGGGTAAAATTGATCAATCGCGAAGCACTCATTGAAATGATTCTCCTGATGAACCCTACAGCAAAACCAGACCCTAAAAAGGTGATCGCACAATTCCAATCGAAAACACATATCTGCGACAAGTGTCGTAGCCAGATGGTCTTGAGAAAAGGGGCAAAAGGTGAATTCTATGGCTGTAAAGGATATCCGAAATGCAGAAATATTAAAGCAGCTCGGTAAAATCTAATACGTCGGGATATTAGGGGGACTTATTTTGAAACTTATAAAGATATTAGGATGGATTTTTGTACCTTACATAATGGTATTTGTTGATTGGAAACGGCTGGGGAAAATTGGTAAGCGTGTAGGGGCAACATGGGCCATATTAGCATTAATCATTGGGATAGCTGGCAGAGATACCAATAATAAACCAAATCCAAGTAATACAACTGAATCGGCCAATGTAATATCTGCAGCAGTAAATTCACCGAAAACAGAGGCCGTTAGTTCCTCTCGAACTGTAACCACAGATCAGCAGGGAGTTTCGGCGGCTACCGATGTAAATACTACTCAGAATACACAACGGATTCAAGCAAAGGTCTTGGAAGTGGTGGATGGAGATACTATCAAAGTAAAAATAAACGACAAAGAAGAGACTGTACGTTTTCTTCTAGTCGATACTCCTGAAACGAAGCACCCTAAATACGGGGTACAACCATTCGGTAAAGAAGCGAGTGACTTCACGAAGCAACTCCTTACTGAAAAGACTGTGGAGCTTGAACAGGATGTAAATAATGGTCCTGACAAATATGGACGACTTCTCTATTACATTTATGTAGATGGTAAATCGGTTCAAGAGCAATTACTGGAAAAGGGGTTGGCACGCGTCGCGTATGTGTACGTACCTAACGTGAAATATGTTGAACAGTACCGTAAAATTCAAGAACAAGCACAAAAAGCCGGAGTTGGAATTTGGTCAATTGAGAACTACGCCCAAGAGGATGGGTACCATTCGGATGTTGTAAAAAAGAACGAACCGGATCCCAGTAAAAACACCGTGGCTACCCAAACTTCACCGAAGCCGCAGCCTAATCCCCAACCCCAGCCAACTCCTCAGCAACCAGTACAGGAAGTGTATTATGCTAACTGTAGTGAGGCAAAAGCAGCAGGTGCAGCTCCTCTTTATAGAGGGGAGCCTGGGTACAGAGAGAAGTTAGATCGTGACAAAGACGGAGTTGCTTGTGAAAAGTAAGATTTAAACCTTCTCATTGGAGAGACATTCTATGGCGTATCATAATCAATTGTCACCAGTGAGGGTCGCGAGTATGTTTACATTCAGAGACAGATTAAAGCAAACGTCAAAATACGGAACTAGACAAAGAGTGGCATGATGCCATCACCAATATTATTTTATTTCTGGCTAATAAATAACCCGTCCCTATTTTGAGGGGACGGGTTATTGAAGTAACCTTTATTATTCAGAAATCATAAGTACAATCTTTTTGAAAATTTCAGGGGCTTGCTTAATTTCGGATGCTTCAATTTTTCCAAGCAGGAATCCGTAGCCCTCTACATCAGGGTAGTCATCTGATTGCCTTAGCTTCTCTTCTAATGAACCTTCCTCATAGTAAAGATCCCATGAATTATCTTTCAATTCAATGGCGATTCCCACATGCTCTTTTCCGTTGTGATCGATTTCCAGATGGTAATGTCGTAAATCTCGATGAAAAATATCATCAAATATCACGTTAATACTGTTCAATTTTTCTCGTAATAGAGTGGAAGAAGTTTGGGGTAGTCTTATATACAACTTAAAACCAATCTTTTCCCCGTTCAGTTTCATCATATCTATTTCATCGTACATAGGCATGCTGTCGCCCAATACATCAATGACTGCTTTTTTTATGTCATTGTGATTTGGAAATTCATTAAAGTACAACTCGCATAGATATCTAGTATAATCATCCGACAAAAATTAAACCTCCTACTTTTAATCCAACGTTTGCACAGGAATAACCAATTAATTAATTTCTACCATGGAAACTTAGGTAAGTCATTACCGAAGGGTACCAAGTAGGAGTGTACTATATATTTTTCCTAAATTGTTTACGCATTCGAGCAATATTGTTTACTGAAACTCGTGTTGATATTACTAAGCCGGTTATTCGTTTAGTACCTTTCTAGTTCAGAAAGGTAAAAAGATTTACTGGCAAAAATAAAATTTCAGAAGGGCCGCTTTATTCTATTCCTTCATTAATATAGCCAAATACTTCGATAGGTCATTTAAGGGCGTCGGGGGTGGAATCTTGCGATCATGTTCCCATTCGTATAGAGTGCGTTCACTTATTCCTAAAAGCGCAGCAAATTCTCTCTTTGTGTACCCATAGTACAATCGAGCTTTAATAATACGTTCCCCTAAACTTGATTCCGGCAGTTTCTCAAAACAACCTAGAAAAGCAACTGAGACGCCAAGCACTTTGGAAAGTCGTCTTAGGCTAGGAGGAGAAACTTTCAATTTATTAGCTTCTGCTAATCCAATTGTTCTTGTACACAAACCTGTGGCAGCGGCAAGATCGACCAAGTACATCTGCTTTGCTGTACGTGCTGCTCTAAGACGGCCACCAGGACTATCATCTATCATGTCTATAAATGGGGAAAAGGGTGTTTCCTTTTTAAATGATATTCCAAGGGTATTATCTTCAACCTTGCCCTTGTGGATTCTTTGGTACTCGAGAGAAGCAAACCTGCTCTTGCTCCCCTCAACAAATCTACAAATACCGCTCAAAGCTCTCAGGTCCCTTGTTAGACCGTATCGATCTGCACATCGAGGTGCCGAGAGTACCAGTTCAACTTCTTCACAACAGAAAAGCAGAGGAGTCCTCAAAAGACATTCAGCATCGAGTAGAACAAGCGAGAGCTGTTCAATGCGAAAGATACCAATATCGTCCCGGATGTCCTTTTAACAGTGTGATGAATGGAGAAGAACTACGCCAATTTGCGCAACTAGATAAAGAAGGGCAGGAGATGCTGCAGCTTGCCTTCGAGACATTAGGTTTAAGTGCAAGAGCATACGATAGAATTGTGAAAGTGGCGAGGACAATTGCAGATCTAGATGGGGCTTCCCGTGTAGATGCTGCACATGTAGCAGAAGCAATTCGTTACAGAGCCTTGGACCGAGGGCTACTTTTTTAATGGAGCGGGGACATGATCAAAGCAGAGCACAGTATCTGATAAAGGGATAAAACAAGTAGGGGGTTAAGTAAACCATTCTTTAAAGAGGGAACTAAAGTTAATAACATAATAAAGCGAGACAGTATTCAATAATCAAGTAGAGTAAACGAATAAAAGTAGATTCAAGGTGGTAATAAAATTTACTAGTACAACATTTTTGAGACAAAATGTTGCTGAAATGTCTTTGATAAATTACCTGGAGGGTTGTTAATGAAGGTATTCCGTCATCTAAGAATCTTGATTCAATACTTCTTTGTGATAGGCTTTCTGTTCGATTGCTCCCATATGTAGAATCCGGATATGATTCGGATGTGATTCGATTGGCATTCAGTAGAAAATTGCTCATTTCCTAAGCAACAAAGTCTTGGTTCCCTCAATTTTGGTTCCTCAACTATTGCTGCTTCGATGCAAAGTTTGTTTTCTTAGCTGCATAGTCACATCTGCAAAGATGTCAACACCAGTCCAAATTGTCAAATAGTCAAGTTTTCGAGGTAAAAAATTGGTTAGTCTGCATGCGCCTGTAAATGAACACACCACATACAGACTAACCACTTCACTACCAATAAAGTAACAGTAAATACTTTTGAAACCTAATCCTACACAATCGTAACAACATAAAACACAAACTCCCCACATTCCCCATTATCCCAAGGCCGACAATACTTCACTGAAATCGACGTCATTCCTCGCCGCAAAGCCTGAAAGGACATCACTTGATGCCCCTCTTGCCCAATACGAGCTGGCGATGATGGAGGAACAAAATGATTGGCATGCAACGATAAAAAGCGAGCATCCACTGGATTAGACAAGTCCCACTGGTAGCCTGTAGAGGGATTTGCCACTAGCGTAATCGTGAACAAGTGGCCTTCCTGCACTTGCAGTGTATACGTTGAGGTCTTGACCACTGGCCTTCTTTCCTCCCTTTAAATGAAGACGATACCCATTTTCCATACCATATGAAAAAGACTCGATAGCTGCTCACGACGGAACAAGCAGAAAAAATTTATTTGCATGTATTTCAAGTGATTCCGTTCGTTTACAAGTTGTGGAATTACTTGATACATCTATCATTTTGCGAAAATATAACGATAAAAAATAGCCATTATACGTACAATGTTCCTAATTAATTTGAAACAATTAGTATGATCTGGAAAGGAATATGCATGATGCTGGCGAATAAGTAGGGACAAAGACATATATTGTCGAAATGTCTGTTGATATTTGTAATCTTTATTACCTAGTTGGTGTGATGACTAGAAATATCCACAGAGAGTAGAATTTCTTTTGCTCGTGCATGTAGGTACATTTCCCAGCACTTCCATGGCGTAGAATACCTTGGCATGGAAGAAGCTTTTTCTTTGTATTCATACTTGCTAGGAAAGGGAAAGGAAAATTGATGGAGAGCATTGCAGAATTATTTAAGAAAAAAGAGTACTACCACGCATTTCAGCCAATATGTCAACTTCCTGAGAAAAGTAGGATAGGGTATGAAGTATTACTTCGCAATAAAGCGGGGATCCATCCAGAGGCATTGTTTACTTCGGCGAAGGAAAACAAAATGCTGCCAGAACTCGACGCCCATTCCCTGCATTATGCGCTCTTGACTTTTTTTCATTCGTCGATTGAACACAAAAACGAGCTTTTATTCGTGAATATTTTTCCTTCTACCATAATAGAAGACACATTTCCTGGCTTCATTCAAAAGATTGCCCGTTCCTTCCGTCCCTTTTTAACCCAAATCGTTTTGGAGATCAACGAATCGATTATGGAAGGAGAATGCTGGAGCGAACCCATTTTTACACGACGTATAGCTGAACTGAAAAAGTTGGGGTTCCTAATTGCGTTGGATGATGTAGGAGATGGCGCAAACATATTCGGTAAAATTGAAGATATCTCGCCTGATTACATTAAGATTGACCGCTTTTTTTCGCAAGAACTCTCGAGTTCATTAGAAAAGCAAAAGACTGTAAAATTGTTTGTCGATTTTTGCAAAGATGCACCTCAACTCATTCTCGAAGGAGTTGAAGAAGAAGAGGATTTTGCTTGTGCTTCTTTATTGGGCGTTGCAATCGGCCAGGGATACTTGTTTGGTAGACCAGGTAGTTTGCCGAACGAATAAGAGGGCAATGCAGAATTGGAGGAATTTTTATGGCTAGTGATAACAACGTATATTCCCGGAAAGCAACGCTTTCCTTAAAAATATCCGAGTTTGAAGTCCCTCCGATGCAGGATCTGTTGATCATCGGACGGAAAGCACCAATTGGTCCTGAGGCTGTAAGGAGAATGGCGGATGCGCTTTCCCCAGAGCAGTTTACTTTAATAAAGATGAATCATCCGAAGATTGAGGCAGTCTTGTTAAGAAATACCCTTTTGCAAATGATCGATGAAAAATTATTAATGAAAATCATTTTGGAAGAGGCAGAGCGCATGATTAGCGACTCAATGGTTCTACGATCTGAATTAAAAATAGCATTGTCTGTTCAACGAGAGGTGGATCTATTATGAACATCTCCGACATCATGACGACGACGATTTGTACCATCACCTCTGACAAAAGTGTCTCTTATGCGGCGGAGCGAATGAACGAATCTCAAGTTGATTCGTTAGTTGTCATGGATCACGGAGAGGTGCTGGGAATGGTTACGACAAGAGACGTGTTGTCCGCTCATCCTAACCGAATCGTTGCCGATGCCATGAGCAGTCAACCGTTCTACCTGTCTGCCAATCACAATGTTTGGGAGGCCTATCACGCGCTTCATCAAGAACAAGGTGGTCTGGCTTTGGTCATGCAAGAGGATCAACTGATCGGATTCATCACAAAAGAAATCGTAGAGATGAAAATAGCAGAGTATCGAGACCCATTATCGGGTTTGTATCGCGCTCCCTACATCGAGTTTATTGGGGAAAATTTTTTAAAGGAGCGTAAACCTTTCCATTTGCTTTTCATCGATTTGAACGACTTTGGCCGAATTAATAAGCTGCATGGTCATCCATTCGGGGATGATGTCATCCGCACCTATTCATCGGTTCTCTCTTCTTTGGCTGAAGAACAGGGGGATTACTTATGTCGTTATGCAGGGGACGAGTTTGTTTTGATCTCTACGATTTCGGATGAACAGATTCAGGAATACATTTCGCTTATTACACGTCCAACAAACGTTCTCGATGTCTTTGTATCTGCAGCTGTTGGCCATGTGAATGGGTACCAAACACCAGACTTCTTCGCTAGGTCCTGGCGGGAATTAATCGCTGAAGCAAGTTTAGGCTCCTCAGCTGCCAAATTATCCAAAACACTTACTTCCACAATGGGATAGGAAAAGTATAGTTTGCAAGTAATGCGCATACACTTTTGGACAGGTTTAGATCTTTCTTTGCAACCGATTATTTTATGGTACGTAATATATAGGTGAATAGAGCAACATGAGGAGGCAATGACATGATCGTAACTACTACCAGCATGATCCAAGGAAAAGAAGTGGTAGAGTATTTGGATATCGTCAGCGGAGAGGTAATCATGGGTGCAAACGTAGTCCGTGACTTTCTCGCAGGAATTACGGACATCATCGGAGGCAGAAGTGGCTCGTATGAGAGTAAGCTCGCAGAAGGTCGTGAACTGGCCTTGCGTGAAATGAAAGAAAAAGCACGAGCATTGGGTGCAAACGCAGTGATTGGGGTTGATCTCGACTTCGAAACATTGCGGGAAGGTATGATGATGGTTATTGCCACAGGCACAGCAGTCCGTGTAAAGTAAGCCGGTAAACACCCGGCTTTCTTTTTTTACCGAAAGGAATTCTTATACATAGCAAGCAAGGAGAAATGAGCATGCAGGTACAAAAAACTCTTCAGGATTTATCATATAGAATAAACGCCCAGCCACAAGGGATCGCTGGATTGCATGCGGTTTACCATTTTGTCCTAAGTGGTGAAGAGGGGGGCACCTACGAGGTGGTATTTGCCGATAATCAAGCGGACTATACGATGGGGGTGACAAGGGAAGCGGGCTGCACGCTGGAGTTATCTGATAAAGATTTTATTAAGCTCGTAGAGGGACGCTTGAATCCCACAGTTGCTTTGGTAATGGGCAAGCTAAAAATTAGTGGAGAAATGGGACTTTCGTTTAAATTACAAACAATATTGCATCACTATCAATTGCAGAAATAACAAAAAAACTAGTCAATTCTTAAAAAGTTGCGTTAAAATATGACCAAACAATGACACCTACTCTAACACAAAACGAGGGGAAACATGCGCCATATTTGTTCATTGATTGCGATGGTAAGCCAACTGGAAGAACAATCTGTGCGTTTTGATTTTTACCAAGAAATCAGACGACGCAAGCCAGAACGTCAGATATTAAAGCATGATGTACGATTACCGCGTCATTATTTCGATTATTTAATTCATTCAGGAGTATTGGAAGTGGAAACAGATGCCCCATATCAGCCGGGGAAGACCATGCCTGCTTCCATTGGTATGAACATACGCTCGCTCGGTGGAAACGTATTGTTTGACATGTGCTTTGCTCCGCAAACATATAAATTGTGGCAAAACACAGATGCAAGCATAGAAGACCTTTCTCTACCTGCTGATATATTTGAAGAGTATGTCTATCGCTTAGGCGCCATCAGTCGTTTTCGCTATTTAGGCCGAATTGATGATCCTGTAACAGCAACAAAGCTTGGTGAGAACGACATGATTGAATTCAAACGCGACTTTCTTTATTCGAAGACGGGAATTATTAAGTCTATTGTGGCGTTTGCGAATTCAAACAATGGGAATTTATTTTTAGGCATTACAGATGAAGGGACAGTGTGCGGGATTGATCATGAGATCGAGCAGTACGGAGACCCGGACAAATACATTCTAGCTATTACCCAGTACATCCAAGATAAGACGTCACCGTTTGTGACCCCATTTCCAAAAATTTCATTGAAAAAAATAGATGGGAAAACAGTGGTAGCTATCTTTGTAGAAGCCTCATCTGATTTGATCTGTGGTTTGGACAAAAACAATGAAAAGTATGTGGTAATTCGTACGAATAATCGCTCCGTTATCGTGAAAGATCCGCACCAAATTGGTGAAATTTACGTGAAACGAAAGCTAGGCAGTGAGATCAGCCGTCGATTGGGACTTCTGTAGCGTTATCTTACAGGAATACACGAGGAGGGTTACTGCGTGATATCGTCTTTACGTACGTGTCTACTGGTTATGATAGTGAGCAGCTTGTTCATCACTGGCTGTGCTCAGTCTGGCAAGGTTTCTGATGACATGAAAGATCATATCGAGACAGAGCTTGGTACGGTTGAAAAAGTAACAGTGATGTCAACGGATGGTCAGGAAGTATTATTGGACTTGCGCTTGTTTTTGCAAGAACTGTCCGGACAGGGACAAGATTTACAAATATCATCCGAGCCTTTAAAGCAAGAAGATGTACGTTTTACGCTCGTCCTTTATCGGACACAGCAGGCTCCACTTGTCGTGACGGTGGGTGAGTCGGCAAGTGAGTTTGGGGGACACACGTATCGTGGAGCGGGTGCCAGCTATTTTTATCAGTGGGTAAACAAGTTAACTGGCAAAGGAGTGCTCTCACAAAAAATTCAAAGCGTGCGTTTAGCTGCAGAGGACCTTGGGCAGGCGCGCGTGTTGAACGAATCAGAAGCAGAATACATCAGGAAAGTAATGGGATCGGCAGTCCCAGAAGTGGACAGTCGCAACAAGCAGTATCCACTCTACCCGAACTATCGGATGAGAATGAATTTTGCTGATAAGCCGGTCGAAGTGGCCATTTTAACGCCGACGCTGATTGCAGTTCCCTTTGGGAGAGAAACGTTTTTCTTTCACGTAGATGGTATCCTCTTTTCGCGGTTAACGGAATGGATGCCGCCAAGCAATCGTAAGGATGACAGGATTGACCCGTTATTTAAATCTACACGGATTCGCATCACTGCAAATGGCGAAATGAACGTCAAGGATACAAAGTTGGATGTCACCCAAACAACGATCGAGCAAGGAATTGCCCATCAATCTGTCCGATTTTTAAAAAATGCAGATCCACTCATTGTTCCACCAAAAGAACCGGGCAAAAAACAATATGAACTTCATTTTTTGGTGAATGATAAAGAGCAGAGAATTGAACTATATCCACGTTATTTTAAGTATGAACAAACTTGGTACATTCACGATGAACTCGCTGAAAACGTGTGGAAATTGTTTCAATCTCTACGAAAATGAGGAATTTCCTCATGAAGTTTCGCATTTCTGGTCACGATAAAACGAACATATTACTACCACTTTTGCAGTTTTTGTCGTAGAATAGTTACGTTGCACTGATAGTGGAGGTTATGACCGGAAGAAGACAGACGTCTTTGAACCGGTCTAAAAGCCTGCCGATCTTTATCTGCCATAGGAGGATGGAGAATGAACATTCATGAGTATCAAGGTAAAGAGATACTTAAGCAGTACGGTGTAAAAGTTCCTGAAGGACGCGTAGCTTTCACAGTGGAAGAAGCTGTTGAAGCAGCAAAAGAACTGGGCACCCAAGTAAACGTAGTAAAAGCGCAAATTCACGCTGGTGGCCGTGGTAAGGCTGGCGGTGTAAAGGTTGCAAAAAATCTTGATGAAGTTCGTACATATGCCAGCGAGATTCTTGGCAAAGTACTCGTTACTCATCAAACAGGACCAGAAGGTAAAGAAGTTAAGCGCCTTCTGATCGAGCAAGGCTGCGACATCAAGAAAGAATACTACGTTGGTGTAGTTGTTGACCGTGCTACTGGAAGTGTTGTAATGATGGCTTCCGAAGAAGGCGGCATGGACATCGAGGAAGTAGCAGCAAACAATCCAGAAAAAATCTTCAAAGAAGTAGTTGATCCAGTAACAGGTCTGAATGGCTTCCAAGCTCGTCGCCTGGCTTACGCAATCAACATTCCAAAAGAATTGATTAACAAAGCTGCCAAGTTCATGATGAGCTTGTACCAAGCTTTCGTTGATAAAGATGCTTCTATCGCTGAAATCAACCCACTGGTTGTAACTGGCGACGGTGAAGTAATGGCACTGGATGCAAAACTGAACTTCGACAGCAACGCTCTCTATCGTCACCCTGACATCGTAGCTCTGCGCGATTTGGATGAAGAAGATGAGAAAGAAATCGAAGCTTCCAAGTTCGATCTGTCCTACATCGCACTTGATGGTAACATCGGTTGCATGGTAAACGGTGCAGGTCTGGCGATGGCAACAATGGACATCGTGAAATTCTACGGTGGAGACCCAGCTAACTTCCTTGACGTTGGTGGCGGAGCTACTGAAGAGAAAGTAACGGAAGCGTTTAAAATTATTCTCCGTGACGAAAAAGTAAAAGGTATTTTCGTCAACATCTTTGGCGGCATCATGAAATGCGACGTTATCGCAAACGGCGTAGTGAATGCAGCAAAACAAATCAAATTGGACAAACCTCTCGTTGTACGTCTCGAAGGTACAAACGTAGATTTGGGTAAGAAAATCCTTAATGAGTCCGGTTTGAACATTGTAGCTGCAGAATCTATGGCGGATGGCGCTGAGAAAATCGTATCCTTGGTGAAGTAAGCTATTTCGAGTAGATACGTTAAAAAAGGTGGGAAAATTACGCGATGAGTATTCTCGTTAATAAAAATACAAAAGTAATTACGCAAGGGATTACGGGTGCAACTGGTCTGTTCCACACTCGCGGAGCCGTTGAATACGGTACACAAATGGTGGGCGGTGTAACACCTGGTAAAGGTGGAACCGAAGTTGACGGTATTCCAATTTTCAACACAGTAAAAGAAGCAGTTGAAGCAACTGGTGCAACTGCATCTGTTATCTACGTTGCTCCTCCTTTCGCTGCTGATGCGATCATGGAAGCAGTTGACGCTGAGCTGGATCTGGTAATCTGCATTACTGAAGGTATCCCAGTTCTGGACATGGTGAAAGTTAAGCGCTACATGGAAGGCAAGAAAACCCTTCTCGTAGGTCCTAACTGCCCTGGCGTAATCACTCCAGGTGAGTGCAAAATCGGTATCATGCCTGGTTACATCCACGTTCCAGGTAAAGTGGGTATCGTATCTCGCTCCGGTACCTTAACTTATGAAGCAGTTCACCAAACTTCTACTCGCGGTCTTGGTCAATCCACAGCTGTAGGTATCGGTGGAGACCCAGTAAAAGGTATGGAGTTCATCGACGTACTGAAAATGTTCAACGAAGATCCAGACACAGAAGCAGTTATCATGTTGGGTGAAATCGGTGGTACTGCGGAAGAAGAAGCAGCAGAGTGGATCGCTGCTAACATGAAAAAACCAGTTGTAGGCTTCATCGGGGGACAAACTGCTCCTGAAGGAAAACGTATGGGCCACGCTGGTGCGATCATCTCTGGCGGTAAAGGTACAGCTGCTGAAAAAATCGCGAAGCTCGAAGAATGTGGTATTCGCGTAGCGAAAACACCTGCAGTTATCGGTGAAACACTTGTTGAATTGCTGAAAGAGCGCGGTATGCTCGAGAAAGTAATGGGCAAGTAAGCAGATAAGACAGAAGTGGACAGGCTTTAGGCTTGTCCACTTTTTTATTTTTGAAGCAGCCTCTTTCTTTCGATAGAATAACTTTCAGAAGCAATTGTGATCGGGATGAAGGAGGAGTTTGGAGTGGAAAAGGCGAAACTCGACGAGAGAGACTGGGTGTATGTGTTAACGATGATCTCAGGTTTGGGAAGAAAGAAAATCCGAGAGATATTTGAAATCACAGGTTCTTTTCAGATTGCCATCGAAAACTGGCATGAACTGGCACGTGAGCTCGGATTGACTTCCTTGATCACTGGGCAGGTTGACCAGCAAAGCAATGAAGCTCCTGCTATGGCACTATTGGAAAAGCGTGAAGAAGAGGGAACACGCTTCTTATGTCCTTTTGACGATGCTTATCCTGCTTCGCTCCGCAATATTCCCGATTTTCCATGGACGTTGTTTTATCGTGGCGACCACACATTATTGGATAAATTGTCGATTGGCGTCGTTGGTTCGCGCAAACCGACACCATATGGAAGAGCGAGCTGTAGCTTTTTTGTCCGAGAACTGGTACAAGCAGGTCTTGTCATTGTCTCAGGGGTAGCGTATGGAATTGATGCGGAGGCTCACCAAGCTACCTTGAAAGTAGGTGGTAAGACTATAGGCGTGCTCGGTTGCGGAATGAAACACGTTTATCCTTCTCGACATCGAGAACTTTATCGCCAAATTGAATCTTTTGGCCTACTCCTCAGCGAGTATCCTCCTCATATTCCACCTATTTCTGGATTGTTTCCAGAGCGAAATCGTATCATAAGTGGTCTTTCTATCGGTGTATTAGTGGTGGAAGCAGCAGAAAAAAGCGGATCCTTGATTACGGCAGACTGTGCA
Organism: Brevibacillus brevis NBRC 100599; assembly: GCF_000010165.1. NCBI lineage: Bacteria > Bacillati > Bacillota > Bacilli > Caryophanales > Paenibacillaceae > Brevibacillus > Brevibacillus brevis. The sequence goes on along the minus strand of NC_012491.1, from coordinate 3,700,943 downwards.
CTTGAGCAGGGCAAAGAAGTTTTTGCGATTCCTGGTCCTATTTTTTCATTGATGAGTGCCGGGCCGCATAACTTGATCAAACAAGGTGCAAAGCTAGTAACGTGCAGTAACGATATATGGGATGAAATCAAACATCATCTTCCAGAAGCCAAGCAAATGCAGCAGGTCAAAAAGAGCAATGCAACCGATGTTATTCCCTTATCTAATGAAGAAAAAGCGATTGTGGAAGCTGTAACCTATGATGGGATTCATTTGGATGAGTTAATGAGCTGCTTGGAAAAAGACCAACGCAAGATGCTACATCAGCTGGTCATTCGTTTGGAAGCAAAAGGAGCCATTTTGGCACTTCCTGGTGGTTATTTTGCGCGGAGATAGCATATCCGCTAGCTTTTTGGCAATGCCAAGAGGCACAAGTGTTTGACAAACCGGATGAGGGTATTTAATAATAGGGAAGATTCCTTACTAAAAGGGGAGGAAAAAAATGGCTGATACGCTAGTAATCGTAGAATCCCCTACGAAGGCCAAAACCATTGGAAAATACCTGGGTAGTAAATATATCGTGAAAGCGTCTATCGGACATGTACGCGATTTGCCGAAAAGTCAAATGGGTGTAGACGTTACACATAATTTTGAACCCAAATACATAACCATTCGCGGCAAAGGCGATGTATTGAAGGGCTTAAAAGATGCCGCTAAAAAAGTAAAAAAAGTGTATCTCGCAGCCGACCCGGATCGCGAAGGGGAGGCAATTGCTTGGCATTTGGCGCAATACTTGGGTCTCGATATGAATCAGCCGCTTCGTGTGGTATTTAATGAGATTACCAAAGATGCCATCAAAGAAGCGTTCAAGCATCCACGACACATAAACATGGACTTGGTAAATGCTCAACAGGCACGTCGTATTCTCGACAGACTCGTTGGCTACAATATTAGTCCAATTCTATGGAAAAAGGTTCGAAAAGGCTTGAGTGCTGGACGTGTTCAATCAGTTGCGGTAAAGCTTATCATGGATCGTGAGCGGGAGATCCAAGAGTTTATCCCTGAAGAGTATTGGACAATTGCAAGTACATTAATTAGCGACGGAAAAGAAATTAACGCGAAGTTCTATGGTTATGGCGATGAAAAGGTGGAGCTTCATTCGGAAGATGATGTAGCAGCGGTATTGAAACGAATGAAGAACAAACCATATGTGGTACAAAAGGTAACCAAGCGTGAGCGCAAGCGCAATCCTGCACCTCCTTTTATCACGAGTTCTTTACAGCAAGAGGCAGCGCGTAAGCTGAACTTCCGCACTTCTAAGACCATGCGAATTGCTCAAGAGCTCTATGAGGGGATCGACGTTGGCAATAAAGAAGGCGCAGTTGGTTTGATTACCTATATGCGTACGGACTCTACTCGCCTGTCTGTAACTGCACAGAACGAAGCAAAGGAATACATACTCGAGAAATACGGTCCAGACTATGTGTTATCTGAGCCACGCAATCAGGCGAAAAACGAAAATGCTCAAGATGCTCACGAAGCAATCCGTCCAACTGGTGTGATGCGTACACCCGATGAAATAAAGGAATACTTGTCAAGAGATCAGTTGCGTTTGTATCGATTAATCTGGGAGCGTTTCCTTGCCAGTCAAATGTCATCTGCTGTTCTTGATACGATGAGCGTAGATATTGACGCAGGTGGAGTTACCTTTAGAGCAACGGGATCAAAAGTGAAGTTCCCTGGATTTATGAAGGTATATATTGAAGGAAACGATGATGGCACAGAGGAAGAAAGCTTCCTTCCGCCCATTGAAGAAGGACAAATCCTCGATCAGAAAGAAATCGAGCCGAGTCAGCACTTTACACAGCCACCACCACGATTCTCCGAAGCGCGCATGCTCAAATCGATGGAAGAGATGGGGATTGGACGTCCATCTACCTATGCGCCTACATTAGAAACCATTCAAAAGCGGGGCTACGTGGCATTAGAAGAGAAGCGATTCGTCCCAACCGAGTTGGGCGAGATTGTGATCACACTTGTTGAGGAGTTCTTCCCGGAGATTCTCAATGTAGAATTCACTGCTCATATGGAATCGGGCTTGGATAACATCGAAGCAGGAAACACCAATTGGGTGCAGGTGCTGGACGATTTTTATCAAGACTTTGCGAAGCGCGTAGTTGTTGCCGAAGAAGAAATGAAGGAAGTAGAGCTGAAAGTCGAAGAATCGGATGAAACATGTGAGCTTTGTGGCAGTGTGATGGTTTATAAGCTTGGTCGATTTGGCAAGTTTTTAGCTTGTTCCGGATTCCCGGATTGCCGTAATACGAAGCCGATTGTAAAAGAAATCGGCGTAAAATGTCCGCAGTGTGAAACCGGAGAGATAATCGAACGTAAATCTAAAAAGAGCCGTATTTTTTACGGTTGCAATCAATATCCGGAATGCGATTTTGTATCGTGGGACAAACCGATTGCCAGACCTTGTCCAAAATGCTCCAGCATGCTCGTGGAGAAAAAGCGCAAGAAGCAAGGAGTTAGCATAATTTGCACCAAGTGTGATTATCAAGAAGAGGCAGACTCCTAAGCAGCCTGATTCGATTTTGTAGTTTGGAGGATTAACAGCATGTCACAACCAACAATTACAGTAGTGGGCGCTGGTCTCGCTGGTAGTGAGGCAGCATGGCAAATCGCGCAGGCGGGTGTAAAAGTTAAGCTGTATGAAATGAGACCGAAGACACAAACGCCTGCACATCATACCGATAAATTTGCAGAGTTGGTATGCAGTAATTCATTGCGTGCTAACACGTTGACGAATGCAGTGGGTGTATTAAAGGAAGAAATGCGTCGGCTGAACTCTGTCATTATCGATTCGGCAGATCGTTGCGCGGTTCCAGCTGGAGGCGCGCTTGCCGTAGACAGACACGAATTCGCTGCTCATGTTACAGATGCTGTTCGTAATCATCCCTTAGTTGAGGTCGTTTCGGAAGAGATTACCGAAATTCCTGATGGGATTGTCGTAATTGCCACCGGGCCACTTACTTCTCCAGCTTTGTCTACAAAGTTAAAAGAGCTGACGGGTGAAGAATATCTGTACTTCTATGATGCAGCAGCACCCATTATCGAGAAAGACTCGATCGATATGAACAAGGTATTCGTTGCTTCCAGATATGATAAAGGTGAAGCAGCCTACCTGAACTGCCCGATGACAGAAGAGGAGTTCAATCGCTTCTATGATGCGTTGATCTCTGCGGAAACTGTTCCATTGAAGGAGTTTGAAAAGGAGATCTTCTTCGAAGGCTGCATGCCGATTGAAGTATTGGCAAAGCGTGGGCACAAAACCATGACATTTGGTCCCATGAAGCCTGTGGGTCTGGTTGATCCACGGACAGGTAAAAAGTCTTATGCGGTTGTTCAACTTCGCCAGGACAACAGTGCTGCGACATTGTATAACATTGTAGGCTTCCAGACCCATCTGAAATGGCCGGATCAAAAAAGAGTTTTTTCACTCATTCCTGGGTTGGAAAACTGTGAAATCGTTCGTTATGGTGTCATGCACCGAAATACCTTTATCAATTCGCCAAAGCTTTTGAAGCCTACGTATCAGTATAAAGATCGGGAAACACTTTTCTTTGCTGGTCAAATGACTGGTGTAGAAGGATATGTAGAGTCAGCAGCATCTGGCTTGCTTGCGGGGATAAATGCAGCACGACTCGCAAAAGGGGAAGAATTGATCGAGCTTCCGCCAGAAACAATTATGGGCAGTATGGCTCGTTATATTACAACGGCAGATCCAAAGCATTTTCAACCGATGAACGCAAACTTCGGGCTTGTACCGGAATGGCCAGAAAGAATCCGAGACAAGCGTTTGAAAAATGAAAAGCTCGCTGAGCGGGCGCTAGATACAATTCAGAATTTTACACAAGAACGACACAATTAACATTGATATCCGATTTTCGTCTGTGTTACTATATAGGTGCTTCGAGGAGGGTGCATCCCGTATGGACTTTTCGCAACAAAATTCTGCGGATATTGAGATGTTTACCCGCTATTTGCGAGTTGAAAAAAACGCCTCTCCTCATACGGTGAAGCAGTATGTGGCAGATATCAGCGAATTTGTCTCCTTTATGGAACAGCACCAAATCACCGTATTTGCTGCTGTTTCTTATTTGCATGGTCGCTCCTTTCTTGCGCAATTGGCTGGTAGGGGGCTTTCCCGGCGAAGTATTGCCCGCAAGCTATCTAGTTTGCGTAGCTTGTACCGATTTCTGTTGCGTGAAGGTCAACTGGAACAGAACCCATTTCAACTAGTCTCCACTCCCAAAATGGAGAAGAAACTTCCTTCCTTTTTATATCCGCAAGAAGTTCAAGCTTTTTTCGATCTGCCTGATACAACCACTCCATTAGGAATTCGTGATCGGCTGATTTTTGAACTGTTGTATGCAAGCGGCATGCGTGTTACGGAGCTCACCACTTTATCTGTGAGTGATGTGAATCCAAGCATGGGAGTCGCCTTGGTTTATGGAAAAGGAGCGAAAGAACGATATGTGCCGGTTGGAAGTTATGCCTGCGACGTTCTTCGGCAATACCTAGAACATGGAAGAGAAAAACTGTTGGCAGGAAAAGTAGAACACGGCAATTTGCTGGTTAACTATCGGGGAGAACCGTTATCCGACCGTAGTGTTCGACGGATTGTAGACAAATACGTAGATACGTACGCTCTTCAATTGCGGGTTTCACCACATACCTTTCGTCATACGTTTGCAACCCATATGTTGAATGGTGGCGCGGATCTGCGTACCGTGCAAGAATTACTGGGGCACGTTAATGTTTCGACGACACAGGTGTACACGCATGTGACCAAAGAGCGACTTCGGCATGTATATGACACAGCTCACCCACGAGCAAACCCGGGCAATACAGGTTCCGCCAATCGGACGACATAACGGGAGGAATCAGTGATGGAACAGTTTCACGCAACAACCATATTTGCTGTACAGCACAATGGGTCTGTAGCGATGGCCGGAGATGGTCAGGTTACTTTTGGCAACAGCATGGTAATGAAGCACGGTGCCAAAAAAGTAAGACGTCTATACCGCGGCGAAGTTTTAGCAGGATTCGCCGGCTCTGTTGCTGATGCCATTACGCTTTTTGAGAAGTTTGAAGGAAAGCTGGAGGAGTATCACGGCAATCTGCAGCGAGCTGCTGTAGAGCTGGCGAAAGAGTGGCGCATGGATAAAATTTTGCGTCGTTTGGAAGCTATGATGATTGTTGCCAATAAGGAGCATTTGCTGCTTATTTCCGGAAATGGCGAAATCATTGAGCCTGATGATGGGATTCTTGCAATTGGTTCTGGCGGTAGCTTTGCCCTTGCAGCAGGTCGTGCACTGAAAACATATGCGCCTCATCTCGGCGCACGTGAAATTGCGGAAGCATCGCTTCGTACCGCTGCTGAAATTTGCGTGTTCACAAATAACAATCTTGTTGTGGATGAGTTGAATTGAGCGAAAGGGAGGAACCTACTGTGCTGAATCTTGAGCAATTAACCCCGCGTACGATCGTAGAGCATTTGGATAAATACATTGTCGGGCAGGCACAAGCCAAGAAAGCCATTGCTGTTGCGCTTCGCAACCGCTACCGCCGCAGTCGCTTGCCAGAGCAAATGATTGACGAGGTTGTTCCAAAAAACATCTTGATGATCGGACCTACTGGTGTTGGAAAAACGGAAATTGCACGTCGGATTGCAAAACTGACAGGTGCTCCTTTTATTAAGGTAGAAGCAACGAAGTTTACGGAAGTCGGTTATGTAGGACGAGATGTGGAATCGATGGTCCGTGATCTGGTGGAAGCTTCTATCCGTACGGTCAAACAGGAAAAAGTAGAGTCGGTGAAAGAGAAAGCCGAAAAGCTTGCGAATGAAGCGATTGTGAACGTACTTGTTCCATCTCGCAAGCAGTCGAACTCATTCAAAAATCCGTTGGAGATGTTCTTCGGTGGACAGCAGCAACAGCAACAGGATACCACTGATCAAGAAGAAGTATCGATTGAGCAGCAACGCAGACAAGTCATGTGGCAATTGACGAATGGCCAGTTAGAAGAGCAAATGATTGAGATTGAAGTCGAAGATCAATCACCTTCGATGTTTGACATGTTCCAGGTTCCGGGTACAGAACAAATGGGGATGCAAATGCAAGATATGCTCGGTAGCCTGATGCCTAAGCGGATGAAGAAACGAAAATTGCGAATAAAAGATGCGCGAAAGGTATTAATTCAGCAGGAAGCGCAAAAACTGGTGGATATGGACGAAGTTACGCAGGAGTCAATTCGTCGAGCTGAACAACACGGGATTATCTTCATTGACGAAATTGACAAGATTGCGGGTAAGGATGGGCGTGGCCCGGATGTATCCCGTGAAGGAGTCCAGCGTGATATTTTACCCATTGTGGAAGGCTCAACTGTCATGACCAAGTATGGTCCAGTCAAAACAGATTATGTTCTGTTTATTGCAGCTGGTGCTTTTCACATGGCAAAACCATCAGATTTGATTCCGGAATTGCAAGGTCGCTTTCCGATTCGGGTGGAGCTGACTAGCTTGCGCGTTGAAGATTTTGTCCGAATTTTGACAGAGCCTAAAAACGCGTTGCTTAAGCAGTACGTAGCCCTCTTGGAAACGGAAGGTGTGCAAGTTGAATTTACACCGGAAGCCATTCAGGAACTCGCTCGTCTCGCTGCTGAGGTCAATCAAAGCACAGATAACATTGGTGCTAGACGATTGCACACTATATTGGAGAAGCTGCTGGAGGATCTCTCTTTTGAAGCCCCAGAAATCCACCTGGAAGTTGTACAGATTACCCCCGATTATGTTAAACAGAAATTAGGAACAATCGTGGGGAACAAAGACTTGAGTCAATATATTTTATAAAATTGGATAGGCAGCACATATAATTAGGAGGAAATACAGATGGATCTACTGTCAAAAACAAGAAGAATTAACCGCATGTTGCAAAAATCCGCGGGTCATGCCGTGAACTTCAATGAAATGTCTCAAGTTTTGAGTGACGTTATTGAAGCAAATACTTATGTTGTAAGCCGCAAAGGAAAACTTCTCGGCTTTGCGATTCACCAAGAGATGGATAACAGCCGTATGCGCAAAATGCTGGAAGATCGCCGTTTTCCAGAAGAGTACAGCATGGGGTTACTGAAAGTAGATGAAACATCTGCGAATCTGGATGTAGATAGCCCATACACGATTTTCCCTGTTGAAATGAAAGAAGTATTCCGCACAGGTTGGACCACGCTTGTTCCAATCATGGGTGGAGGAGATCGTCTTGGTACGCTGATTTTGGGTCGTATTAACGATCAATTTGTCGATGACGACCTGATTCTTGCAGAAGTAGGGGCAACGGTAGTAGGCATGGAAATCTTGCGTGAGCGTTCTGAAGCAATCGAAGAAGAAGCGCGTAGCAAAGCAGTTGTACAAATGGCGATTGGTTCCCTCTCTTATAGTGAGTTGGAAGCAGTTGAACATATTTTTGAAGAGCTCGAAGGCAAAGAAGGCTTGCTTGTTGCCTCCAAAATCGCGGATCGCGTAGGAATTACCCGCTCCGTCATTGTAAACGCACTGCGCAAGCTGGAGAGTGCGGGTGTTATCGAATCCCGTTCTTTGGGAATGAAAGGTACCTTCATTAAGGTGCTGAATGAAAAGCTGTTGCCTGAGCTTGAGAAGCTCAAAACCTCGTAATATACCTTGCGAAAAGTTACAAGAAAGTAAACAAAAGGTGTAGCAACTCAGGTTGCTGCACCTTTTCTCATGGGACTATAGTCCTAACAAAAGTAAAAAACGACACATTATTACCATAAAATATATATTGATTTTTAATGCATGCTTCGACAACTGCAATGGTTTGAATATGGTTTCCTTGTAAAATGCAGTAAAAAAACAGGAAGGATAAGGGATTTAGTCCCATTGAATCATTTTGAAAAACGTCATGAAAAGGGGCTTTTTTGTCCAAATTGATTTTGCTATGATTGAATCGTATTAGGGTGTCGAAAATACAGGAAATATAGGTGGTTTTAGGGAAAAGAATTGACTCATATTGGGGGAGAAGGAAAAATGCTGGATAGTTACCATCTGCAGGTCCTGGAGAGATCACTCGACGCTGCAACATTGCGACATAGAACAATCGCAAACAATCTTGCCAACATAGACACCCCTCAATTCAAAAGTCAGCAAGTCATCTTCGAGAGCTTTTTGCAAGATGAGTTGAACGCAAGAGCGGGAAATGGCAAGTTAGAAGCGTATCGGACCAATCAAAGACACCTTCCGTTTGGTAATGCAGGCGTTGCAGTACCACAGGTAGTGTCCAATCCGAATAACTTCATTCAGAACAGTGGCAATGATGTTGACTTGGAAGCAGAAACAACAGAATTGGCCAAAAACCAAATTTGGTACAGTGGTTTAACGCAATTAACAGCAGGACATTTTCAAAAACTGCGCAGTGTAATTGAGGGTGGAGGTAAATAAAGATGAGCTTGTTTCAGGGAATTAACACAAGTGCTTCTGCCTTAACAGCTAACCGCTTGCGATTGGATACGATTTCTTCCAATATTGCGAATGCGGAAGTCACTCGAGCAAACTTCGTAGATGGCGCCTGGCAGCCATATCGCAGGAAAATGGTGGAGTTGTCACCTCAAACAAATGGAACATTTGATAACTTCCTGCAAGCAGCCGTAGGGACGGTCTCAGGAAGTCAGGGTGGACAAGGTGTGAAGGTCACAGCGATTCAAGAAGACAATACTCCGTTTAAGCGAGTATATGATCCATCTCATCCAGATGCAGATCAAGACGGATATCTCTTGATGCCGAATGTCGACCCGATGAAAGAGATGGTGGACATGATCTCCGCATCAAGATCATACGAAGCCAATGTGACAGCACTGAACGCTTCCAAAGCGATGATGCTAAAAGCATTGGAAATTAAGTAAAGCGGGTGACAGTAAGGAATGGAAATGAGTGCAATCTCCCAACTAACGCCAATTCGTACACCGAGCGTGAACAAGCCAACCCCAGCTGAAGTTTCCCAAGAATTCTCATCGTTTCTATCGGATGCCATGGATAAGGTGAATCAGGCGCAAGTAGAATCGTCGAATCTTGCCGACAAGTTTGCAGCGGGAGAAATTACCGACGTGCACCAATTGACTGTTGCAGGTCAAAAAGCTTCCGTGATGTTACAAATGACTATGCAGGTCAGGAACAAGATGATTGAGTCTTATCAAGAAATCATGCGCATGTCGATTTGATCGTTGTTGGTATCCTTTGAGAGGTGAAACATGAACGAACGTTTAGCAGTATACAAAGACCGGTTTACGTCAAAATGGAACCAATTCTCCAAGAAACAAAAATGGATGATTCTCGGTATTTCGCTTTTCCTCTTGATCTCTCTAGGCCTATACATATACATCGCTTCTCAGCCGGTGTACAAACCACTTTACAATCAAAAATTGAGTGAACAAGAAATCGGGACGATCAAGCAAGAGCTGGAAGCTTCACAAATCCCATACCAGATCACAGGGAATGGTACAAGTATCGAGGTTCCAGAAAAAATGGCACAGGATGTCATTGTCGATTTGGCTGCACAAGGTATTCCGAGTCAAGCAGGAATTAATGCAGAAATTTTCTCCAGTACCCTTGGAGTGACGGATCGCCAATTTGATGTCATGAAGAAAGAGGCATTGCAACAAGAGCTACGCAAGATGCTGGAACGCGTAAAAGGTGTACGATCAGCACAAGTGATGATTACCTTGCCGCAGGAAAGCGTTTGGGTAACGGAGACTCCAGATACAGCAACAGCTTCTGTTATCGTGGATGTTGAACCTGGAACAACGCTTGATCAAAAGCAAATTAACTCGCTTTATCTGCTTGTCTCCCGAAGCGTTCCGAAATTGCCAATGGAAGCGATCGCGATTACAGACCAGTATTCCAATCCACTCTAACGTTCCGAAGGTAATGAAAGCGAAGGAACATTGAGTAGCTTTAAACAACAGGAAACAATCAAAGCAGATGTTGAAAAGAAAATTCAACAAAACCTGTACAACTTGTTGGGTACAATCATGGGACGCGATAAAGTCATCGTCCATACGTTCCTCAAAATGAACTTTGACAAAGAAAATCGCGTAGAGAACATCGTTGAGGCCCCTGACAAAGAGAATAACGAAGGACTTATCATTTCTTCTCAAAAATTATCAAAAGCCTTCTCTGGACAAGGTCAACCTCCAGGGGGAATTGCAGGAACCAATAACAATGCAGTTACGAACTACCCGGGAGCTACCCCACAAGGAAGTAACAGTCAGTACGAAGAGTTGAATGATACAATTAACCGTGAAGTAAATCGCATCACACGAAATGTTACATCAAGTCCTTACAAGATCGAAGACATCACAATCAACGTTGGCGTAGAACCGCCAGCTGGTGGAACGTTGGATGCTGCTACGCTCGAGAGCATTAAACAAGTGTTGCGCAATGTTGTTCGTGTCACTTTAAGTGATCAGGTTACTGATTTATCGGATACTGAGTTGGACAAGCATATTTCTGTGCTCCCTCGTCAGTTCTCAGGTAAAGCTGAGATTGAGGATTCCAGTGCGCTAAGTCCTGCTGTTCTTTGGACAGTTGGTGGTATAGCAGTCTTGGCACTTGCTGCTGTTGCCTTCCTCGTTTATCGCAGACGCAGTCAAGCGAAGCAGCAACAAGAAGAAGAGGAATTGCCAGATTTGCTGCCACCGTTAAACGCGGGCGAAATACCAGACTTGATTTACCAAGAAGATGGAGATCAGGTAGTGGTCAGAAAGCAACTTGAAAAATTGGCGCGAAGCAAACCAGATGAGTTTGTTGTTCTGCTTCGTACATGGTTAGCAGAAGATTAAGGAGTGAATGGTATGGCTCGCGGCGCTAAAGAGTTGTCAGGACGACAAAAAGCAGCTATCCTCCTCATCTCACTCGGGCCGGAAGTTTCTGCCCAGGTGTTCAAGCATTTGCGTGAGGATGAGATCGAGCAACTGACATTAGAAATCGCCAATGTGCGAAAAGTGGATACGGATGAAAAAGATAAAATTTTATCTGAATTTCACCAGATTGCGGTTGCCAAAGAGGTAATTGCACAAGGCGGGATTACTTACGCCAAAGAAATCTTGCAAAAAGCTTTGGGTGAGACCAAAGCGATGGATATTATCAATCGCTTGACGGCAAACCTTCAAGTTCGACCGTTTGACTTTGCTAGAAAAGCTGACCCAGGTCAAATCCTGAACTTTATCCAAAATGAGCATCCGCAAACGATTGCCTTGGTGCTTTCTTATCTGGAGGCTCAACAAGCAGCCATGATCCTGTCGGCTCTTCCGCAAGAACGTCAAGCAGAGGTTGCGAAACGAATTGCGACTATGGATAGTACTTCACCGGAAGTAATCGCTCAAGTAGAACAAGTATTGGAGCAAAAGCTCTCTGCCACTGTTACCCAGGATTACACACAGGCAGGCGGGATCGAAGCGATCGTGGCTGTACTCAACGGGGTCGATCGTGGAACCGAACGCACGATTCTGGATTCCCTCGAAATTCAAGATCCAGAGCTGGCAGAAGAAATCAAGAAGCGTATGTTCGTCTTCGAAGATATTGCTACACTCGACAACCGTTCGATTCAGCGTGTTATCCGCGATGTGGAAAATGCCGATCTGCAACTTTCTCTCAAAGTATCCAGCGAAGAAGTTCGGGAAGTTATTTTCCGGAACATGTCAAAACGGATGGCGGATACCTTCAAAGAAGAAATGGAGTTTATGGGCCCAGTTCGCCTTCGCGACGTCGAAGAGGCACAATCTCGCATCGTTGCAATTATCCGTCGCTTAGAGGAGGCTGGTGAGATCATCATCGCCCGCGGTGGAGGAGATGATATCATTGTCTAGGATCATCAAAAGCGCCAATTATCGGCCTTCTGAGGAATCTTTTCTCCTCTCGGTAACGCCTGTACCACTTAAGACGGAAGAAGTTGCCGAAAGGTTGCAAGAAAATCAAGAAATTTTTAATCAAGCTGAGATTGAGGCGAAAGCGATCATCTCAGATGCAGAAGAAACCGCGCAAAACATCTTGCAGCAAGCTGCGGAGCAAGCAGAGCAACTAAGACAAGAGACGCTTGCTCAGATGGAAGAATGGTGGGAACAAAAACGTCAGGAAGCTGCGCAACTGTTTCAGCAAGTGCAAGAGCAGGCTATGACGGAAGGGCAAGAGGCAGGTTTCGAAACGGGTAAACGTGAGGCATACGAGGAGCAAACAGCTTCACTCGTCCAAGCAAAAACCATTTTGGAACAAGCATTTGCAGAGAAAAAACAAATTATCGCTGAGGCGGAGCCTTTTGTAGTGGAACTCAGCATAGAAATTGCGAAAAAAATCATTGGACAGGAAGTGCAACAGCATCCCGAGCAGGTCCTGGAAATGACGAAAAAAGCACTTCGCCGCTCACGTGTTCATGGTGAGATTACGGTGTGCGTCAACCATAAGTACTTCGATTATGTGCTTGAGCATCGGGCTGGTTTTCTGGAATTGTTAGATGGACAAGCAGAGCTATCCATTTATCCTGACTATACCGTACAAGATGGTGGATGTGTCATCCGTACTGCTTTGGGGAGTGTAGATGCCCGCATCGATACACAAATGGAGGAGATTAAGCAGGCGCTGCTTACGATTGCCAGAGGAAGTGAGGCTCCATGAGCATCCTAGATCTCTCGAAGTACAAGCACATGCTGCATGGATTAGATCCGATGCGCGTGAATGGCAAAGTGACACAGGTTGTTGGGCTCACTATCGAGTCGCAAGGCCCAGAAGTGAAATTAGGCGAGATATGCCATCTATATCCGGCTAACACAAAGGAACCGATCATCGCAGAAGTGGTTGGCTTTCGCGAAAACAAAGTGCTGCTAATGCCATTAGGCGAATTGACCGAAATCGGTCCAGGTTGTGACGTGGTCGCGACAGGACGTTCGCTAGATGTAAAAGTTGGACCTGAAATATTGGGTTCGATCCTCGATGGATTGGGGCGGCCCTATCAAGGCTCACTGCCATTTGGGCTGACGTCCTATCCTACCAACAATATGCCACCAAATCCTATCCTCCGACCGCGCATTCAAGAACCATTGAGTGTGGGAGTGAGGGCGATAGACGGTCTTCTTACCATCGGGAAAGGTCAGCGGGTCGGCATTTTCGCTGGATCAGGGGTAGGAAAAAGTACATTGATGGGAATGATTGCCCGAAATACTACGGCAGATATCAATGTGATTGGTCTCATTGGAGAACGCGGCCGTGAAGTCATGGAGTTTATCGAGCGGGATCTTGGGGAAGAAGGACTAAAGCGGTCTGTTGTTGTCGTAGCTACTTCCGATCAACCTGCCATGATTCGAATCAAGGGCGCGATGATTGCGACTTCCATAGCGGAATATTTCCGCGACCGAGGAATGAATGTCATGCTCATGATGGATTCTGTCACGCGCTTTGCCATGGCACAACGTGAGGTAGGTTTGGCGATCGGTGAACCGCCGGCTACGCGTGGTTATACGCCATCGGTGTTTGCGATGCTACCAAAGCTGATGGAGCGCGCAGGAACAGCGGATAAGGGAAGTATTACGGCCTTTTATACCGTATTAGTTGATTCTGATGACATGAACGATCCGATTGCGGATGCAGTGCGGGGGATTTTGGATGGTCACATTGTTCTTGACCGGAAAATTGCTCACAAAGGTCACTTTCCTGCCATTGATGTGATGGCGAGTGTGAGTCGTGTCATGAATGAAATCGTCGATAGTAACCATTTGGATGCTGCTCGTCAGTTGAAAAAACATTTGGCTACGTTTCGTGAAGCGGAGGACCTCATAAATATTGGGGCGTATAAGCCAGGCAGCAATCGGGAAATCGATGCAGCCATCCGCTATCGTGATATCATTTCTGGTTTTACGGCACAAGGAACGCATGAACCGTCTACTTTGCAGGGCGCTATCCAAGCATTGACAGCTCATTTCGGAGGAGTGAACTAATGTGCGTGTGTTTCAGTTTCATCTCCAAAAGGTTCTTGATTTAAAGGAAAAAGAAAAAGAACAAGCAGAGTGGGCTTTCGGAAAGTCGATCCAGCGTAAAAACGAAGAAGAGTGGAAGCTTTCTCAACTAACCGAGCATCATGACGAGATGACGATGAGGCTCCAGGAAGTACAGATGCAGACATGCAGTGCTTCGCAGCTCATTTCCATCACGCAATATCAGCAATCTGTTGCGAGATCCATTCAGAATCAGCAACGTACCTTGCATGGTTGCGAACAGGATGTGGAACGCTGTCAGTCACGATTGACGGAACGTATGAAAGAGTCCCAACTATGGCAACGCCTTCGGGAAAAGTCGCTCCACCAATTTCTGGACGACCAGAAGCAAAGAGAGCAAAAAGAGTTGGATGAGATCGGTACGCAGCTCTATCTTCGCCGAAGCTACTGAGGGAGGTTCCAAATGGAAGAAATCCAAGAAGAACGGGAATACGGCAGGTGGGAATGGTTCTTTTATATGATTGTCATTCCTGCACTGTTTGCCAGCCTCCTTGGCGGTGTGCTCCTGAGCTTGCTCGGAGTAAACGTGTTAGGGACTGTTCTCCACTGGGCTAACTCCATACCGTACGTGGAAAAATTAGTCCCGGACGACTATGCAGCAACTCCCGGCTCAGAAGAAAAACCTGACATGGACAAACAAGTGGCAACCCTACAGCAAGATCAAGCAAAAAACCAGCAGCAGATTACCGCTTTAAAAGAAGAGTCAGCAAAGAAAGATGCCACCATTGCGGCACTGGAAAAGCAAATCGATGATGTAAACAAGGCAATGGAGGACAAACGTGCGACTGAGGAAGAGCGTCAGAAGCAGTTTGCAGATTTGGCGAAAGTGTATACAACCATGTCTCCAAAGAATGCGGCGGCCATCATTGAAAATCTAAAACTGCAAGAGTCAGTTGCCGTCATGACAAAAATGAAGCCTGCACAACAGGCAGATATTTTGGCCAAGATGGAACCAAAGAAAGCTGCTGATATTTCCATCTTGTTAAAAGATTCAGTAGTGAACAAAGATGATGACATTGCTGCTCTGCAACAACGTGTTGACGTTCTGACAAAGGCGTTAAGCGATACGCGTGAAGGTTCAGAATCTGCAGAGGATCTAATGAAAACATTTACTCAATTGCCTCCTGCGGATGCTGCAGCTATCATTCGCTCACTCATGGTTACCAACAGTGGTCAAGCCATTGCCTTAATGAAAGATTTGCCTGCGGATAAACGGGCACAAACTCTCTCAGCGATAGCCAATGATGATAAGAAACAGAAAGAACCAGATAATCTGGCGGCTCGCATCACGACAGAGTTGCTTCGAAAATAGATGGAAATAATCATCTGTTTTCGTTCCTATAAGCAACAAATCAAAAAGAGGAGGTGAACGAGATGAATGTAGCCAATTTGACTCCTGCCGTAGGATCAGCAGGATCTGTTACAGCGACACCTGTAGCGAATGCAGAAGGAACTGGTTTAGGTCAAATGTTTTCTATGCAATTGATGCAGGTGTTGGATCAGAACCCAGAAGAGACAACAGTGGCTCCAGAGGATTTAAGCGAAGAGGATATGCTAGCATTAGCTGATCTCATGGCATTATTTGCCCAACTGCTTGGCACTGGTCAAACGACGCAAGACGAATTACCGTCTGACTCCCAAGAAAAATTTGCAACTGCAATGGAACAACTCTTGGGCAAAGCACAAGGAAATGCTGGTCAAGTGAGTGAGGATTTAAAGCAGATTCTAGCTAACCTGAAAAAAGGGGAAGCAACTCCAAACGAACTGGACAAGCTGGCAGCTCTTCTCGAATCCCTGAAGAATCAAAAAGGAAATGCTGAGGAGTCAAAACGAAGTGGACTGAACTTGCGATCCGATGTGATGACAAACATGAACACAACCCAACAGGATACGTTTAAGACAATTTCTCCATTGCGGTTGAATCAAGGTCTCTCGGCTTACAAGCTAGAAGCAGGGATTCAGTCCCAGACAGTACAGTCAACCCTTCAAAGCGGCCTTTTGAATCAAGAGGGCAATCAAGAAGACGGCATGTTGAATGGAAATGGTCAGACACCAATTATTGCTTCATCTAATACACAGACACAATCTGTACAGACCTTTCAACAACAGTCTGTTCCAACACACCATGTAAACGCCAATCAACTGACACAGCAAGTCACACAGCTTTTCGTGTCCAAGATGCAGTTGACCCAACATAATGGCGTACATGAGGCAAAGCTGATTCTGAATCCACAATCTTTGGGCCAAGTAGACGTAACGATTACTTCCCAAAATGGCGTGATTACAGCACAGTTCCATGCTGAAACACAGGCTGGAAAGGATATGCTGGATAATCAGCTTCCACAGCTTCGAGCTGCTTTGACACAACAAGGCTTACAGGTTGATCGTTTGGAGGTAAACCAGCAGCAGGATACCGCTTTTAACTTCCAACAGCAGCGTGAACAAGCACGACAGCAACAAGAGAATCGACAACAGCAAGATAAAGACGAGCAAGAATTTGCTCTCGATGCCCTGGTAGACAGCAATGAATCAACAGAAGTGCTATGGAATCGATTGCGGGACACGGCTCGCGGCATTGACGACATCGTCTAGGATTGGCTATAAGGAGGAAGCGCCATGAATCATTTTCGTGTGGGGCAACCCTATTTTCCTCCGAAAACGAATCACGCCGCAAAAGCTACTACCCAAACCGCTCCGGGAAACAACGCGTTATTTCAGCAGTATTTGACGGAATCGATTGGCGCTGCAACCAAGACAGAACCACTCAGTTTTAGCCAGCATGCCGTCAATCGCTTGCAGGAGCGGGGCATTACGCTAGAGCGACAACAGATGGAGCGTTTGGAATCCGCTGTGCAAAAAGCAGCCGCCAAAGGCGCCAGAGAGTCTCTCGTTATGATGGATAATGTGGCCTACGTCGTGAGCATCGTAAATCGGAAAATTATTACCGCCGTAGACGATGGCAGCATGAAGGACAACGTATTTACTAACATTGACAGTGCCATTTTCGTGTAGGTGGCTGTTCACTGGGCTGGACCTCCTCTTGAGGAAGCCCATTCGGCTACCGACTGACAGAGGTAGCCGCTGTAAACGAGAAGGTAAAGGAGGAAGTTAGTATGCTTCGATCTATGTATTCAGGTATTTCAGGCTTGCGTGGATTTCAAACTAAGTTGGACGTTATTGGTAATAATATCGCAAACGTAAACACCGTTGGTTTCAAAAAGGGACGCGTGATGTTCCAAGATATTTTGAGCCAAAACGTTCAAGGGGCTGGGGCACCTACAGCAGGTGGGAAGGGCGGAACTAACCCAACTCAGATTGGACTAGGAGCTTCAATCGCATCCATTGATACCGTCTTCTCTGCTGGTAGTCCGATGACAACCAACCTGCCAACAGACCTTTCTATCGAGGGCGACGGATTCTTTATGGTAAGCCCGGATGAAGGGGCAACGATCTATTATACGCGTGCAGGTAACTTTACACGTGATGCAGAGGGATACCTGGTGAACTCCCAAGGGATGAAGCTCATGAACACCGATCCAGCTGCGATTCAGATCAGCCAAAATGATGGGGTTGTTTCTTACTCCATCGGAAAAGATGGGGTTATCACAACAGTGGATGAAACTGGTGCCCTAGACTCTACGAATACCATTGGGGTAATGACTTTCAATAACCCAGGTGGTTTGAAGAAAATTGGGAACAATCTTTACGAAAATACAGTAAACGCTGGTGCGAATGATGGTGACCCGATGACACCAGTGACGCCAGCTGATGCAAAAGTAAGCATCATCGCAGGCCAACTGGAAATGTCCAACGTTGACCTTTCTGAAGAATTTACAGAAATGATCGTGGCACAACGCGGTTTCCAAGCAAACTCACGGATCATCACGACATCTGACACAGTATTGGAAGAACTGGTGAACCTGAAACGATAATTTCGTTTAACGGAAAAGCCGGGGAAGTGTTCTAAGCCTTCCCCAGCTTGATCCGGAAAGGAGCAGCCAATGATTAAGTTAACGCGGTTTAACGGTTCTACTTTTTATCTGAACATCACTCACATTGAAACTGTTGAAGGAACTCCGGATAGCGTAATTACGCTGTTCAACGACAGAAAGTACATCGTGAAGGATTCGGTGGAATCCATCGCTGAACGTGTTCAGGCTTTTTATCATAATGTTCCTCCGGCAACTTCTGTACCGAAAATGCCGGGTGATTCAAATGAATAGCGGGAGGCATTAGCGATGTTTCAAAATCGATTGTTTAACATGGCTCTAATTATTATCATCGCGATATCGCTACTGGGAGTGATCTCGTTTGTTCTCTGGCAAACCTATCTCTCTCCAGCTGCGCAAACAGCTTCGACGGAAGAGCAAGAAGTGAAGCCGCTCACGGCAGGGGAAATAAAAGAGTTCTCCGTTGACACTGGCGAAATTACTACGAACTTGCTAACGAATAATTACATGATTGTACGCTTTAGCATTACGGCTGACAGTTCTGCTGCCAAAACAGAGTTGGAACAGCGTTTGCCGCAAGTCAATCAGGTGATTATTAAAACATTGGCGGGGTTGACACCAGAAGACATAAAAGGAACTGAAGGTGTGAACAAGCTGGAAGCAAAAATCATGAATGAAATCAGCTCCCTGATGCAAGAGGGTAAGATTGTTCAAGTAGTGACAACCAAACGCGTCTTGTCATAGGAAGCGATTATGGTATACATAGCAAGGAGGTGACGACATATGGCCGAGGTTCTCTCACAGAGTGAGATTGATGCGCTGTTGGCCGCCCTATCTTCGGGCGAAATGGATGCCAACGAGCTGAAAAAGGAAGAAACTGAGCGTAAAGTCAAAGTATATGATTTCAAACGCGCCCTGCGATTCTCGAAAGATCAGATCCGTGGTTTAACGCGAATCCATGAAAACTACGCGAGGCTGTTGACTACGTATTTTTCAGCTCAGCTCCGTACCTTCGTGCAAATTACGGTTGCCTCCGTCGATCAATTGCCGTATGACGAATTTATACGTTCTATTCCCAAGATGACCATCTTGAACATCTTTGAAGCTCCTCCGCTGGAAGGACGAATGGTTTTGGAAGTAAATCCAAACATCGCCTATACCATGTTGGATCGACTTCTGGGAGGACAGGGGGCGATTCCGGAAAAAATGGGCGCCCTTACGGAAATTGAAACAACGGTGATGGAACGCGTATTCGGCAAAGCGCTGGATACTTTCCACGAGGCATGGAAGCAAATCATTGAACTGGACCCGTATCAGGAAGGCTTGGAAATGAATCCACAGTTCATGCAGATCGTCTCACCTAATGAGATTGTCGTGGTAATCTCTTTTAGTACCAAAATCGGCGATACAACAGGAATGATCAATCTCTGTTTGCCTCACGTGGTACTGGAGCCAATCATGACAAAGCTGTCTGGACAATACTGGTTCTCCAAACAGAAGAAAACGCGGGATGAAGAAGAGCGCCTGCGTGTAGAAGAGCGAGTAAAAGTTGCAAAATTACCGATTGTTGCTGAGATGGGAACAGCTACGATTACAGTAGGAGATTTCTTGCAGCTACAAAAAGGCGACGTCATTCAATTAGATCAATCGATCGACAACAAGTTGAAAATTAAAGTTGGCAACCACTTAAAGTTTTTGGGTCAGCCAGGAACGCATAAAGGAAGAGTCGCCGTACAGATTGATGAAGTCATAGAGGAGGGGGAGGAACAAAATGAGTAGAGATATGCTTTCTCAAGACGAGATTGACGCGCTGTTACGTGCGAACAACTTGGTTGAGGACGAAGAGGAAGCTGTATCGGCAGTAACCCAGGATGTTGCCGAATTTCTGTCCCCGTTTGAACAGGATGCACTCGGAGAAATTGGTAATATCTCCTTTGGGAGCGCAGCTACTGCGTTATCTACTTTGTTAAGTCAAAAGGTAGATATTACAACCCCTACTGTTTCCGTAGTCAATGTTGATGAATTGGAAAGCGAATTTCCGATTCCTCACGTGGCTGTCCATGTGGAATATACAGATGGATTCAAAGGAATAAACCTGCTCGTCATTCGCATGGAAGATGCTGCTGTTATTGCGGATCTGATGATGGGCGGAGATGGTAGACCAGCGAGCACTGAAATGTCTGAGCTTCATATCAGCGCGGTTCAGGAAGCAATGAATCAGATGATGGGCTCAGCTGCTACGTCCATGTCGACGATTTTCAACCAGTTCATTAATATTACGCCACCAGGCATCGATGTAATGGATCTGGCGCAAGGCAAGGGTGGAGACAGCTTCTCTGATGATGACAGTCCTCTGGTGAAGGTATCTTTCCGCTTAAAGGTAGGAGAACATGGTGAACTTATCGATTCAAATATTATGCAGCTTCTCCCTCTTTCCTTTGCGAAAAAGATGATTGATCGACTAGTTGGAGGTGCAGGGGATGAAGAAGCAGCAGCGGCCCTCATAGATGAGATAGAGATGCCTTCTCTGCCAGCTATGGGTCTGTCGGCTCCTTCTGTCCAGCAAAGTATGCAAGAGCAGCCACAGAGCCACGTACCGCCTGTAGCGCAGCCGTCACAGGCACAGCAACAGCCAATGTATCAGCAACCGCCGGGTTACGCACCGCCAATGGGCTACCCAGGACAGCCGCCGATGTATCCTGACGCGTATGGACAACAAATGATGCCACCTGGCTACGCTCCGTACCCAGGAATGTATCAGCAGCCTCCAATGGCTCCGCCAACACCACAGCATTTCGGAGGTCCTGCCGCTAATCAGGCGAATGTAGTACCAGCACAATTTGCTCCACTTGGAGGTGCTCCTATGTATACAGGAGACATACAGAATTTGAACTTGCTTCACGATATTCCATTACAGGTAACAGTTGAGTTAGGACGTACGAAAAAGCTCATTAGAGAAATCCTTGACTTGTCCGCTGGATCGATTATACAGTTGGACAAGCTGGCAGGTGAGCATGTAGACATATTGGTGAACAACAAATTAATTGCCAAGGGCGAGGTTGTCGTCATTGATGAGAACTTTGGGGTTCGTGTTACAGACATCATCAGTCAGATAGATCGTGTTCAAAAATTACAATAAACCAATCAAGTGGGAAGCATTAGGGAGGAGCTATTCATGTCTAACAAAGTTTTAATCGTCGACGATGCAGCGTTCATGCGTATGATGATCAAGGAAATTCTTTCGAAAAACGGGTACAGCGTCGTAGGGGAAGCAAGTGACGGTGCACAAGCAGTTGAAAAATACAAAGAATTGGGACCTGATCTCGTAACCATGGATATTACCATGCCAGAGATGGATGGAATTTCTGCACTGAAAGAAATTAAAAAGTTGGATCCTAACGCGCGCGTTATCATGTGCTCTGCGATGGGACAACAAGCGATGGTAATCGATGCGATCCAGGCGGGCGCAAAAGACTTCATCGTAAAACCATTCCAAGCGGATCGCGTTTTGGAAGCGATCAAAAAGACAATGAGCTAATGATGATGATCCGGAATGCAGGGGCAAGACTCATTTTAGTCTTCAGTCTGATCCTGTTGCTTTTCGTCTCCTCCCTGCCGAGTACCGCTTTTGCGGAAGGTTCAGTAGCGGATGCGTACAACAAGGGAAAAGTGCCAACTAGCAATGCGCCCGCCGGCAGTGAACAGCCGGCGGCCATTCCGGGCAGCGGAACAGGAAGTATGATCGGGTATCTGGTTCAAGTCATCTTTTCGCTTGGCTTTATTGCTGTATTGATCTTTTTATTGCTCCGTTTTCTTGGTCGACGTCAAGGGGCTCAAAGTCATGGACCGATTAAAGTGATTAGCGCAACTGCGCTAGGTAATGGCAAAACACTGCAGGTTGTTATGATCGGTGAGTCATTGTACATCGTGGGAGTAGGAGAAAACGTTCAATTGCTTCGTAGAATCGAACCGGGTGAAGAGGTAGATTTGATTTTGGCTGACGCTGAGATCAAACCGATGAAAAGCCCATTCTCGCTAGAATGGCTTCCGTTCGGTAAGAAAAAGCAGGCAGAAGAAGAAATCTTGTTTTCTTCTGAAATGGACGGGAAAAGCTTTCAAGATCTGTTGCAAGGTCAATGGAACGACTTGAAGAATCGTCCAAACCAAACAGAACATTGGAAGAACGAGCAAGCTCAGGACAGAGGGGACCAAAAATGAAATATTTTTTGCAGGTGCTGATGCTTGTCGCAGTGTTGCTATCCGTACCTGATATGGCCATGGCGGCGCCAGTGGGGACACCGCTTGTTCCAAGCATTGATTTGAAGATAGGCGGCGGAACAGGAACACCGCAGGAGACATCAACGGCCATTCAGCTGTTACTGATTTTGACAGTATTATCTGTAGCTCCAGCGATTTTGCTTTTAATGACTAGTTTTGCGCGAATTATCATTGTCTTGTCTTTTGTAAGAAATGCGTTGGCAACTCAGCAAATGCCACCGAATCAGGTATTGATTGCTCTTGCGTTATTTATGACATTTTTCATAATGGCCCCAACACTCGGACAAGTAAACGAAACAGCCGTGCAGCCATTTATGCAAGGAAAGCTAACGCAACAGCAGGCATTTGACGCGGCGGTCATACCCTTTAAGCAATTTATGGCAAAACAGACGCGTGAAAAAGATTTAGCACTTTTTCTGGAATACACAAAAGCCGAACGACCAAAAACGATCCAAGATATTCCTTTGAATGCGCTGGTACCTGCTTATGCCATCAGCGAATTGAAGACGGCTTTTCAGATCGGCTTTATGATATTCATTCCTTTTCTCGTAATTGATATGATCATCTCCAGTATTTTGATGGGGATGGGGATGATGATGTTACCGCCGGTGATGATTTCATTGCCGTTTAAGATTTTATTGTTCATCATGGTGGACGGCTGGTATCTCATTGTGAAATCACTTTTGACCAGTTTTTAGCGACATTCCGAATGCCTCAGGAGGTAGAGCATGACACAAGAATTACTTATGCAGATTGCCCAAAGCTCTGTTTATACCATCCTGCTGATTTCGGCACCCGCACTTGGGGTCGCCTTGCTGGTCGGTTTGATGGTCAGTGTCTTTCAGGCAACGACACAAATTCAGGAGCAGACACTCGCTTTCATTCCGAAGATCGTGGCCGTATTTGTTGTGATCTTGGCTGCTGGTCCATGGATGCTTCGGGTACTGCTTGATTTTACGATGGGGATCTTCGGTAACCTTCATCGTTTTGTTGGGTAGCATATGAATCTTTTTCTGATGTATTTACCCATATTCATGCTTGTTTTTGTCCGAATGAGTGCTTTTTTTGTAACGGCTCCGTTCTTTTCCATTCGTGGAGTACCGAATCAGTTTAAAATCGCGCTCGCGTTTATCATTGCCGTCATCAGCTTTCAATCCTTGCCCGTACAAGGCGAGATTCCAATGGATTTGACATTTGTTATGTATGTCATAAAAGAAGCGCTTGTTGGTGTCATTCTTGGTTACATATGTGAAATGATGTTTATTGCCATTCAGGTTGCCGGCGGACTGATGGACATGCAGATGGGTCTTGCCATGGCAAACGTGATTGACCCGAAAACGGGTGCGTATATCCCAGTGACAGGTAACTTCAAAAACATTCTCGCTGTCTTGTACTTTTTCAGTATCGACGGGCATCACATGCTGATACGAGGTGTGATAAGCAGTTACCAGGTTATACCGGTGGACATCATGTGGGCGGCTTTCGGAAGCGAAAACGTCATGATGACAGCAGTAAAGACATTTCTAACGATGTTTACGAGTGCGTTTATGATTGCGGCACCGATCGTCGTTGCATTGTTTCTGGTTGATCTCTCTCTTGGTATTATCGCCAAATCTGTCCCGCAGTTTAATATCTTTGTGGTGGGTTTGCCCATTAAACTGCTTGCCGGCTTTTTACTACTTATCGTAGTGATGCCTGCGTTCTTGCTGACCCTGAACGGATTGTTTGGGAATATGTTCCGGGCACTTGCAGAAATGATGAAATCGCTCGGAGGATCACCATGAATCAATTGAGGCTTTCTTATCAAGTAGATCTTCAATTTTTTAATGGGGAAAAGACGGAAAAAGCTACGCCCAAGAAAAAACAAGACGCACGAAAAAAAGGGCAAGTTGCAAAAAGTCAGGATCTTTCCCCAGCCCTATCTTTGACAGCATTTTTCTTTCTGTTAATGATGCTTGGCTCTACCATGCTAGGCACCTTTCAAGATTTGATGCGGGAGTCATTGATTACATACACCACGTGGCAATTAAATGAAGAAAATTTAAAAGTCATGGTGATGCAACTCGTATTTGAAGCGATAAAAATTGTAGGACCTATCTTAGGCTTGAGTTTTCTTGTCGCGTTTGCGGTGAACTACATGCAAGTAGGCTGGCATTTTAGTACAGAGCCCCTTCAAATGAAGTTGGAAAAGATTGATCCGATTAAAGGGGCAAAAAGAATTTTTTCCTTACGCTCACTCGTAGAGCTACTGAAGTCTTTATTAAAAATAAGCGCAGGCATATACGTCGCGTACGTCATTTTGTGGAATGCAAAGGAACAAGTTGTACAACTTTCCTTATTGTCTCTCGGAGCAGTCCTATCGTTTACTGCCGAAGAGGTGACAAAGCTGGGAATCTATCTCGGGTTATTGCTTTTCATTCTCGCGGTTCTGGACTATGCCTATCAACGTTATGAGCATGAAAAGAATCTGCGGATGTCCAAACAGGATCTCAAGGACGAGCATAAGCAAGCGGAAGGTGATCCGCTCATCAAAGGGAAGATTCGTGAACGGCAAAGAAGTATGGCCATTCGCCGTATGATGCAGGAGCTTCCCAAAGCGGATGTCATTATTACGAACCCGACCCACTTTGCCGTTGCCGTTCGCTATGACGCAAGTGCGATGAGTGCACCAACGGTAATCGCCAAAGGGCAAGACTATCTGGCATTAAAAATAAGGGAAGTAGCGAAAAAGCATCGTATCGTTACCATGGAAAACAAGCCCTTGGCCCGGGCTCTCTATAGTCAAGTTGAAGTTGGGCAACAAATTCCCGAAGAGATGTTTAAAGCGGTCGCGGAAGTTCTCGCGTACGTCTACAAGCTGCAAGGGAAAGTGAAATAAATGGAAGGAGGATAACCAGTGGGATTCAAATTTAAAGAAGTTGGTACGATCCTTTTTGTCATAAGCATTGTTGTCATGATGGTAATCCCACTTCCTTCAGCGCTTCTTGATTTGCTGTTGATTTTGAATATCTCCCTTGCATTGACCATCTTGCTTGTGTCGATGTATACAAAAGAGACTTTGGAATTCTCGATCTTTCCGACGGTTTTGCTTATTACAACACTTTTTCGACTAGCCCTAAACGTGTCGACGACTAGAAATATTCTCTCGCACGGTGAAGGCGGTAAAGTTATTGAAACGTTCGGTAGCTTTGTAGTCGGTGGTAATCAAGTCGTCGGTTTCGTCGTGTTTCTGATCTTGATCATCATTCAATTTATCGTAATCACCAAAGGTTCTGAGCGCGTCGCTGAGGTAGCAGCACGCTTTACGCTCGATGCGATGCCTGGTAAGCAGATGAGTATCGATGCGGATCTGAATGCAGGAATGATCACAGAAGCTGAAGCACGTGTCCGAAGAAAAAAGATTGAAAACGAAGCAGACTTTTATGGAGCAATGGATGGTGCCAGCAAATTCGTAAAAGGGGACGCCATCGCGGGTATTATCATTTTTATCGTAAATATTATTGGTGGTTTTATCATCGGGATGCTCATTCACGATATGAGCTTTGCTGAGTCTGCCTCTCGTTTCACTACCATGTCTGTCGGTGACGCATTGGTGAGTCAGATTCCAGCGCTCTTAATCTCGACTGCTGCGGGTATTATTGTAACGCGTTCCACTTCTGGTGAAGGTTTGGGAGAAGACATTGTCAAGCAAATGTTCAGCTTTCCGCGTCTTCTCTATATCGTATCCGGATGTATGCTATTACTGGGACTCTTTACACCGATTGGAATTCTGCCTGTGCTTCCGGTTTCCGGGATCATGGCATTTGCTGCTTGGAAAATGGAGAAGAACCAAAAGATGCAAATACAGGAATCCGCCGACAAGGTGGAAGAGCAGCAAATGGAAGAAGTACGCAGTCCCGAAAGCGTCGTGAACCTGCTGCAGGTCGATCCGATCGAATTCGAATTCGGTTATGGCTTAATCCCGCTTGCTGATGTGAAGCAGGGTGGAGATTTGCTAGATCGAGTCATTATGATTCGAAGACAAATCGCTCTCGAGATGGGGATCGTTGTACCGGTTATTCGTATACGTGACAACATCCAGCTTCGACCGAATGAATACATGATCAAAATAAAAGGCAACCAGGTCGCTAAAGGGGAAATCATGCTGGATCACTATCTAGCGATGAGCCCGGGGATTGAAGATGATTCCATTGTTGGGATAGAAACCGTAGAACCTGCGTTTGGATTGCCCGCATTATGGGTAACAGAAGAGAATAAGGAGATTGCTGAGCTGTCTGGCTATACAGTTGTCGATCCGCCATCTGTTGTGGCTACACATCTGACAGAGGTCATCAAGCGACATGCCCACGAATTGTTAGGTCGCCAAGAGACAAGGGCCCTGATCGACAATGTTCGGGAGACAGCACCAGTTCTCGTAGACGAGCTGATTCCAAGTATGCTCGCCATAGGGGACGTACAAAAAGTATTGCAAAAGCTGTTGCGTGAAAAAGTCTCTGTTCGAAATCTCCACGTCATTCTCGAGGCACTTGCGGATCATGCCTTGTATACAAAAGATCCGGATGTACTGACAGAATATGTGAGACAAGCGATGGCGAGACAGATCACACTCCAATTTACGGAGCCAGGACAACCACTTCGCGTGCTTACAGCTGGAGCAGGATTGGAAAAAGCAATCTCCGAACGTGTGGAACAGTCTGAGCAAGGAAGCTATCTGGCGATGGATCCGGAAACGTCTCAGCGAATTTTCCAAATCATGTCGACTGAAGTGAGCAAAATGATCAACTCGGGTCAACAGCCGATCATTCTATCATCACCAGCAGTTCGAATGTACTTGCGTCAATTAGTAGATCGCATGATGCCAGACGTTCCCGTTTTGTCGTACAGCGAGCTCGAACCACATGTTGAAGTGCAAAGCGTAGGGATGGTGAACATTTCGTGAGGGTAAAACGTTACATTGTCGATTCGATGCCAGAAGCAATGGAAAAAATCAGGACGGACTTAGGAATGGATGCAGTGATTCTGAATTCTAAGCCGATCAAAACAGGTGGATTGTTCGGGATGTTTGGCAAACAACGAATCGAAGTAATCGCTGCTGTCGATGAAAAGGCATCCGATCGAGAAAATTCCACAGTAGCAGCTGAACATCGAACCAACAACGTTTTGCCCAAATCGCAGACGGGTACGTACACGGCTGCTCAAGCGTATCGAAGACCGACTGTGACCAAAACATCAGAGAATCAACAAACTGAATCAACAGGTAGGGAGCAGGTCGTAGCCGCGATGACACAAACCGCGGTTGCGACGCTTCCAAAGGAAGAGATCACAGATACGAGAGCTATGCCAAAGCAAGGCGAGCCAACTGAGCAGCATGCTCCTGTCACGACCTCCCAAGAAAGAGCTTTACCCGCAAGCAATCATGACGCGATTGCTACGGAAATGCGAGATATGCGTCAAATGTTTCAAAAGCTGCTGGTGCATGACTTAAGTGAACAACTTCCTCCAGCGGTACAGTCTATTCGTGCACAGTTATTGAAGCAGGAAGTGACTGAAGAGCTGACAGCGGAAATCATTCGCCAAATAATGGAAAAGTCGCAACCGGGTGAAAAGTGGACGGAGGAAGAAGCGTTTACGGTATGCCGAACAATCATCACTTCCATGATCGAGCCGTATACAGCATCTTCGCCAAGGCTGGGTAAGAACGTACGGTATGCTTTCTTTTTCGGTCCGACAGGGGTAGGAAAAACAACGACGATTGCCAAGCTTGCGGCGAACAGCATGTTGAAGGAAAAGCGAAAAATCGGCTTTATCACGGCGGATACGTATCGAATGGCGGCTGTAGAACAGCTGAAGACGTATGCAAACATCCTGAATGTCCCGCTGGAGGTTGTCTTTTCTCCGAGAGAAATGGCGGCGGCGATGGAGCGCTTAAGTGATTGTGACCTCATTTTTGTAGATACGGCTGGACGAAATTTTCGCAACGATGAGTACGTCGAAGGCATTCGTGAATTGCTCGAGCATGGAAAAGACAGCGTGAACTACCTAGTACTTAGCTTGAGCTCCAAATTCAACGATATGAAAGCAATCGTCCAAAATTTTGCGGAAGTTCAAGTGAAGCAAGTCATTTTTACAAAAGCAGATGAAACGAACAGCTTTGGCACGATGTTGAATGTTTGTCAGGAGATGAATCTACAGCTCTCCTATGTAACGACAGGTCAAAATGTACCAGATGATATCGTTGTAGCTACACCCGAGCTGGTTTCAACGATGATTATGGGAGAGTAAACAGATGCGTGACCAAGCAGAGCAACTCCGTGAGAGGATGCTACAAAACAAGAAGACACGGCCGACTAGACTGGTGACAGTGACGAGTGGAAAAGGTGGTGTCGGCAAGTCCAATTTCAGCCTGAATTTTGGACTTGGTTTGATTGAGAAGGGTCATAAGGCGGTTTTGTTTGACTTGGACCTGGGTCTGGCAAATCTGGATGTATTAATGGGAATTACCCCAAAAAAGCATCTATTTCATTTGTTAGAGCCAGATACGACTGTTTGGGACATTATCGAGCACGGGCCTGGAGGCTTAGAATTCATCGCGGGTGGTTCTGGCTTTACGCAGATCATGCAGTTAGATGATGAGAAGCTTGATCGCTTATTCTCACATCTAGACCCATTGCAGGGCTATGCTGACACTATCATTTTTGATACGGGAGCAGGTTTTTCAAAAGAATCCATGAGATTCATGCTCTCCTCAGACGAGGTCATCCTTGTTACCACTCCCGAACCACCAGCGATAACGGATGCATATGCAGTCATCAAGATGCTTCACTCACGTAACCCCGCTGTTTCCATTCGATTGGTGATAAACAGGGCGTCGTCGGAGAGAGAAGGGAAAATGACGGCAGACAAGCTTGCGATGGTTTCCAAACGTTTTTTGAATATGGATATTCAGTCGCTTGGATATGTTTCGGATGATCCTTATGTTTCTAAAGCTGTTAAACTGCAGCGTCCTTTTCTACTTACATATCCACAATCGCAAGCTGCGAGAAGCATACGAAATCTGGTAGAGCGGTACTTGGATCGTCCGGTTACTACAGATGATTCTATCAGTGGTCTCAAAGGTTTTCTTGCGAGGTTGAGGCACTTCATACGATGAGACACAAAAGTAGGAAGGGAGCGACATTCGAATGAGCAAAATCCGCGTTCTCGTAACGGACGATTCTGCATTCATGCGTAAAGTGATTTCGGACATTTTATCTACGGATCCTGAGATTGAAGTGATCGATCGAGCCAAAAATGGACTCGAATGTATAGAAAAATGTAAGCAACTGGCGCCGGATGTTCTCACACTCGACATTGAAATGCCAGTCATGAACGGTTTGGACGCTCTGGAAAAGCTGATGAATGAGTGCCCAGTTCCGATCGTCATGTTGAGCAGCCTGACGAAAGAAGGGGCAGAAGCTACGATTCATGCGTTGGAACTAGGTGCGTTTGACTTTGTAACGAAGCCCTCTGGACCAATTTCTCTCGACATCCACAAAGTGGGCGATCGTCTCATCGAGCGCGTGAAGGCGGCGGCGGCATCGAAAGTACGTTTGAAACAGCAGATGACTCGGGTAGCCAAACCGGTATCTTCTGAATCAAAAGCAGCACCTGTTACACCGGTAACTCCAGTAATACGTACGAAAATACCGAGCCCGCCTGCTGTGATGCGGTCACAAGTGGGTGGAAAGGCAAGACTGGTGGTATTAGGTACTTCAACAGGTGGTCCTAAAGCATTGCAAAGTGTACTAACTGCAATTCCGGCGAATTTTCCGGCACCAATTGCCATCGTTCAGCATATGCCGGCAGGTTTCACAAAATCGTTAGCAAATCGACTAGACTCGTTATGCCAAATTCGAGTAACCGAAGTTGTCGATGGCGAGTATTTGGAAAATGGGACAGCGTACATCGCTCCAGGAGGCTTCCATTTCGAAGTTCGTCAAGTGAATGGGAGACTACAGGCCTATTTGCATCAAGAGGAGCCACGAGGCGGACACAGACCATCTGTCGATATCCTGTTTGAATCAGTCAGTCAATTGACAAATGTAGACAAATGGGCAATCATCATGACAGGTATGGGAAATGATGGGACTAAAGGGCTAAAGCTCATGAAGGAGCTTGGCCATGTCACAAGTATTATCGAAGAAGAGTCGAGCTGTGTCGTATACGGAATGCCACGAGCTGCCATTCAAGCAGGCTTGGCAGACAACGTGGCCCCATTGGAAAAGATTCCAGAGCTGTTGTGCAAGCTCTTGCACTGATTTTTGGGAGGTGGATCACCTATGGATATGAATCAGTATTTGGACATGTTTATTGAGGAGTCAAAGGAACACCTACAGGCGATCAACGCCAACTTGTTACTCTTGGAAAGTGATCCGGGTAACATTGGCCACGTCAAAGAGATTTTTCGTTCCGCACATACATTGAAAGGTATGTCGGCAACTATGGGCTATGAAGACATGGCGAGTTTGACTCACGAAGCGGAAAATGTGTTGGACCTGATTCGCAATCAGAAGTTAACGATTACCAGCGACATTATGGACGCTATTTTCCAGAGTGTAGATTTGATTGAAGGCATGGTCATCGATATCACAGAAGGCGGAGACGGTTCCGCGGATGTAACCGCTATTGTAAAGAAGCTGCGAGCGATTGTAGCGGGAGACTTTTCAGCCGAGCAGGAAGTAGCAGCTGCTACGATGGCTGTGGAAGCACCGCAAGAGGAAAGTACACCAGCTGAAGATCATGAGCTGGATGACTATGCCATGATGGTCTTGAAGCAGTCTCAGGAGCTCGGTAACAATGTTTTGTGGATCAAAGTGACATTGAATGAAAACTGCTTGCTTAAAGCCGCTCGCTCTTACATGGTTTTTGATCAATTGGAATCCATGGGTGAAGTGATCAAAACGAAGCCAGCTGTTGAAGATATCGAGAATGAGAGATTTGAACAATCGTTTGAAATCGCCTATGTGACGGAGCAATCGATTGAAAAAGTTCGCACTACGATTCTTAACATTTCGGAAATCCAAGATGTGACAATCGAAACGATTCAAATGAAGAGTGAAGCTCCACCTGCTCCTGTAGTACAACAGACACCAGCACCAGCTGAAAAAGGAGCAGCAGATGCTCCTCAAGCACCCGTGAAGAAGGCGACGGCTGGTGGTAAAACCATTCGTGTGGATATCGAACGCTTGGATATCTTGATGAATCTGTTTAGCGAATTAGTTATTGACCGCGGTCGTCTGGAGCAGTTGGCGCGGGAGATCGGAAAGAACGAACTACAGGAAACCGTGGAGCACATGAGCCGGATTAGTGGCGATTTGCAAAACATCATTCTGACCATGCGCATGGTACCGGTGGAGCAAGTATTCAATCGTTTCCCACGTATGATTCGTGATCTGCAAAAAGATCTGAATAAAAAAGTGAATCTGGAGATCATCGGTGCGGAGACAGAATTGGACCGTACCGTCATCGACGAAATCGGGGACCCACTCAATCACTTGCTGCGTAACTCGCTTGACCACGGAATTGAGTCTCCAGCAGATCGGAAAAAGGCGGGTAAGCCAGAAGAAGGAAAAATCGAGCTTCGCGCTTTCCACAGTGGGAACCACGTATTTATTGAAGTTAAAGATGACGGTGCTGGAATCAATAAAGATAAAGTCCTCAAAAAAGCGCTTGAGAGAGGCATTGTCAATCCTGCTATTGCAGATAGCATGAGCGACAAGCAAATCCACGAATTGCTTTTTGCAGCAGGCTTTAGTACAGCGGAAGTTGTCTCTGATATTTCCGGTCGTGGTGTTGGACTGGATGTCGTGAAGTCCAAAATTGAATCGTTGGGCGGTAGTGTCGGCGTAGATTCTGTGCGCGGTCAGGGCACGACTTTCCTCATTCAATTGCCACTTACTCTCTCTATCATTTCCGCGATGCTGGTACAAGTGAAAGATGAGAAGTACGCTGTCCCACTCAGCTCCATCATTGAGACGGCTGTATTTAAAAAAGATCAAATCATGATGGCTCACCGCCAAAAAGTGATCGACTTCCGGGGACGTGTAGTTCCGCTCGTTTCGCTGCAGGACATTTTCCAAGTGCCTGATAATGGGGAAACGACGGAAGATGAAGTGGCAGTCGTCATCGTACGTAAAGGTGAGAAAATGGCAGGCCTTGTCGTCGATTCGTTCATCGGTCAACAAGAGATTGTTCTAAAATCTCTCGGCAAATATCTGGTTAATGTATTTGCCATTTCAGGTGCAACGATTCTGGGAGACGGTCAGGTCGCGCTCATCATAGATTGTAACTCGCTGATTAAGTAGAAGGAGGGGCAGCCACATGCTCGATCAAAAAGAAGTCATTAGCGAAGTCAAAGTGATTGTCTTTCGGTTGAAGGACGAAGAGTATGGCGTAGAGGTTCATCAAGTCAAATCTATTGAAAAGCTGGAGCACATTACAAGAGTTCCTCGAACGCCTAGTTTCGTCAAAGGGGTTATTAATCTGCGTGGCGTTGTGACACCGATTATTGACCTGCGCAATCGTTTTAGTCTCGAAGAAAGCGTCTATTCCGAAACCACGCGAATCATTATCGTGGCTGTAGGTGAATTGGAAGTGGGTCTCATTGTAGATGCTGCAAACGATGTTATCGATATACCAGTTGATGCGATTGAACCGCCTCCAGAGGTTGTTGGTGGTGTGGAAGCTGCTTATTTGCGAGGCGTCGCTAAGCTGGATAAACGACTGTTAATCCTCTTAAACCTCGATAAAGTATTGAGTACTGAGGAAATCAAGCAGTTGGACGCAATTGAGGGGTAAGTAAAATGGGCGATTTTACGAAGTTTGGGGATTTCCAATTTGACGTTTTACGGGAAATCGGGAACATCGGTGCTGGTCACGCTGCCACTGCTCTCTCCAAGCTCATACAAAAAGAAATCGATATGAAAGTTCCACAAGTCAAGATTATCTCCTTCGACGAAGTGGCAGATTTTGTAGGAGGAGCGGAAACTGTAGTAGTGACCGTCTTCCTCCGGGTTGAAGGCGATTGTCCAGGTAACATGTTTTTTATCCTTGATCTGGAGTCTGCCAAGCACCTGCTCGAACAAATTACAGGAATTAATAAAGATGTGTACGAGTGGGAAGAGTTGGAGATCTCGGCGCTGCATGAGATTGGCAACATCTTAACAGGTTCTTATTTATCATCGTTAGCTGATTTTACACGCTTAAATTTACAGCCGTCCGTACCTGCACTCGCTGTGGATATGGCTGGAGCTATTCTAAGTTACGGATTAATAGCGTTGGGTCAAGCGGGTGACTTTGCCCTCACGATTGACACCGCTTTTTTCGAAGGCAATGATCAAGTAAAAGGGAACTTTTTCTTAATTCCTGATCCTGAATCGCTCCCAATACTATTTCGTTCATTAGGGGTTCCGTTCGATGGAGATTATTAAGATAGGGATGGCTGATCTCGGTGTGGCAAAGCCGCCGAGCAAGCTACGTACTACCGGTTTAGGTTCTTGCGTAGGGGTAGTGCTCTACGATCATATCCATAAAATTGCAGGGATGGCACATGTTATGCTCCCTGAATCGTCTTTGGCTAAAGGCGGGGAGTTAACGATAGGCAAATATGCGGATACAGCAATCCCTCATCTGATTCAGTTGATGGTGAAGGCTGGTGCGGAGACCAGACACACAGTTGCGAAATTGGCTGGTGGCGCACAAATGTTCGCATTTTTAGGGAATAATGACACCATGCGGATTGGGCCTCGGAATGTAGAGGCGTGCAAACTTGCATTGAAGGATGCTCATATAAAGATCGTGGCAGAAGATACAGGGGGAAACTGCGGTCGGACAATAGAGTTAGATGCCACAAACGGCATTCTTCAAATCAGGACCGTAAATCAAGGTGTGAAGGAAGTATAACAAATGTTAGGAACCATTTGGATTAATTTTGGATTAGGGATGCTCGCATTTCTTGTAACGCTGGGTACGGCTGTGGCTAGTAATGTCTGGCTCGTATCTCTGGAGAGGGCAGGTATTGCATTTGTCCTATTTTTCCTCGCTGCATTTCCAATTCGTTGGCTGCTCGCAACGTTCATACAGGCATCTACTCCACCAATGGTTACGGATTCGCTAGAGGGGACAAGCTCTCCTCTAGCAGAAGGTGGGGTTGTTCTGGAAATTGGACAACAATTGGAACAGGAAGATGAAACATTTGCACCAACCTCAATCGACAAGATGGAAAGGATTCATCCTACTGAGGATCCAGCCACCGTTGCAGAGGTCGTTAGGCGCTTATCAGATGAGTAAAGGTTGGTGACTATTCGTGGCACGGCTAACCAGTCAAGAAAAAGCAAAAGAGTTCGATAAATGGGTCATGTGGAAGCAAGAGGGAAGTCGGGAGGCCGAGGTTGACTTGATCACGCGTTTTTTGCCACTGGTAGATAAGGTGGCAAATCGGTTGGCAATTAATCTGCCAGCCAATGTGGACAAGGATGACTTGATTAGTTAT
The DNA here is from genome assembly GCF_000010165.1 of Brevibacillus brevis NBRC 100599. Classification (NCBI taxonomy): domain Bacteria; kingdom Bacillati; phylum Bacillota; class Bacilli; order Caryophanales; family Paenibacillaceae; genus Brevibacillus; species Brevibacillus brevis. Next base: position 3,666,092 of record NC_012491.1, on the reverse strand, counting down.
GGGCGCTTTGGGCTATTGGACGCTTTGGCTAAATTCGATCATACCCGGGGTCTCCAATTTGAGACGTACGCCATGTGGAGGATTCGTGGTGCAATGATCGATGGACTACGCGAGAACGACTGGATCCCTCGTACTGTTCGGGACAAGGCCAAAAAAATCGAAGAAGCATACACCACCTTGGAACAGCAAATGCTGCGAATGCCAACCGATCAAGAAGTGTCTGATTATCTGGGAATAAGCAAAAAGGAGCTTCAACAGGTTTTCTTGGAAACCTCTCTTGCCAGCATGGTTTCTATCGATGAGGCAGTAGGGGATGAAGATGAACAAAAAACAGCAAGACATTCGTATATCATCGACGAGCTCACACCTCGCCCTGATAACGTGGCGGAAGTATCCAGCTTAAAAGAGGTTCTTGTAACGGTCATCGATAAGTTGCCTGAAAAGGAACGACTGGTTATCTCCTTGTTTTATTTTGAAGAAATGACCTTATCAGAAATTGCGGAAATCATGAGCTTGTCACCTTCAAGAATATCCCAGTTGCACTCCAAAGCTCTTTTCCGACTTCGCTCTGCGTTGTCCAGATGGAAATCGCAATTGATGTGAGGGGCCATTACCCAAGCTTGAGAGGGGTAGAATGATGGAAGGGATCGGGAAATATAAAATAGACGTAAAAGTTTCCGCTGATAAATTGGAGGCTGAAGTACTTCTACGTGTAGACGAACAAGATATCGATGAAATCGTCATCTTGGAAACAGATGTATATAAAGCATTGCAAGCAAGCAATGTGAAGTATGGAATTCTTGATGATGTAGTTCGGGACATATGCACCTTACCCGCGAAGTATGCCAACGCGAGAGTAAAGGTTGCTCAAGGGGTTGCGCCTGTGGCCGGAACCGATGGGACTATCGAGTACCCTTATTTAGCATCTATTAATGAAGGGGAAGGTCCTAAAGAGCTAGAGGATGGCCGAGTTGATTTTTATAATGTGACGACAATCCCTAATGTAGCAAAAGGACAACTCTTGGCACGTAAAATACCAGCAAGCCAGGGTGAACCAGGCACAGCAGTTACCGGAGAGCCCATCGCTCCCAAAGCCGGCAAGGAAATAAACATGAAGCCTGGGAAAAATGTTGTGCTCAATCAAGAGCGGACGATGCTATACGCTGCTATTGACGGACAAGTCTCCTTTACGGAACAGTCAAAAATGAACGTGTTTCCCGTATTTGAAGTAAACGGCGATGTTGATTTTGGTGTTGGCAATATTGATTTTGTGGGAACGGTGGTCATTCGCGGGAACGTATTGAATGGCTTTCGCGTAAAGTCATCAGGAGATATTCGCGTACTTGGCAGTGTAGAAGGCGCCGAGTTGTACGCGGAAGGCTCCATCGAGATCAAAAGCGGAATTGTTGCCCAGGACAAAGGCTGCATTGTTGCAGGGAAAGATGTCCGGACATCGTTTATCCAAAACGCCAATGTAACAGCTGGCAATCAAGTGATTGTTTCACAAAGCATCATGTTCTCAACTGTACGAGCCGGAAAGCAAATCATTTGCAAAGGGTCAAAAGGCTTTATTATTGGCGGCGTGCTACAGGCTGGGGAAAAGATTGTGGCAAGAGTATTCGGGAACAGCAGCGCCACTCCTACGATACTCGAAGTAGGAGTAAAACCGGAATTAAGACAAGAACTGGCGAGCATTCAAAAAGAACTACAAAATGTGTATGAAAATTTACGCAAAACAGATCAAGGCCTTGGTGTTATGAATCAGATCCTTCAAGTCAGCAAAGAGCTTCCAGCAGACAAACGTCTCATGCAAATTAAGCTAACCAACACTCGTTTGGTCCTGGAAAAAGAAAGCAAGGAATTGGAAGCGCGCAGAAATGATATTGAACTCGAGCTAAAAGGGGAAGGCCCAGCAGCTATTGAGGCATATCATGTGATGTATCCAGGAATTAAAATGACGTTCGGAAAGCTGGTGCACTTTATCAAGCACGAGTATGCGAGAACCCGATTTATCGTGCTGGACGGTGAAATTAGCACAGCAACTCTTATCTAATCCAGGATGCGTACATACTTAGTGTGACAACAAGGGAGTTGTGGCCATATGAGTTTGAAAGCGGTTGAATTGCAGGTGGCAATACCACGCACGTTAGAAGTCAGCCGAATTCAGGAGCATCAGCAACAACGAACCATGCATGAACAACAATCAATGATTGATCAGCGAAGAGACCTGGATGAACATATGCGCCAGCGTCCGAGCGATCTTGAGCAATCACAAAAAAACCAGATACGCGAACGAGAAAAAAAACAGGGGCAGCAAGAACATCAGGACAAAAAAGAATCCACTGGGAGCCAATTGTCCGAATCGAGCGAAGGTGTATCTACGAATGCTGACCTCATGAGAGATCCGTTGCGTGGACGGATTATAGATATTTCTTTATAAATGAAGTCAAGCCAGAAATAAAGGTGGACAACATGGACGTAGTGTATCCCATCCTGATTGGAGCAGGAATGATCAGCATGCTTCTTGCTTTTGTTATTAATAAGAAGCAGCCTGTTGACTCCTTTTCCTCATTACCGACACAACGCACGACGGACAAGGACGAGCTCGAAAAAAGCGTGCAGCGTCTTCAAAAACAGGTAAAGCAAGAAACCAATCTTCTTGCGGCAGAATGGCAGGAAATGAGAGCGGATCTTCTTGAGGATATCGCTGGTTTGCGCACACGCTTAGACAATATGGAAGAACAATGGCAAAAGAGTTCGAGTCACAAACCAGAAGCTCCAAAGGATACGAATAGGATAGAACCAGCACCTCAAGTTCAAGAGGTGGATATGCTGGCCTTGCGAGAACGTTATCGCCGTGCCTTTGAACTGAGTAAGGAAGGTTTGTCTCGGGATGAGATCGCAAAACGACTCGGTGCCGGCAGAGGGGAAATCGATTTGATCTTTTCCTTGGCTGACAGGCATGAGCGAGGTCTTGCCGATGCGTAAACAAGAGCTATTATTTGGATTTGGAGCAGGACTAATTGTGGCTACCTCCATTATCGGACTGATAGCGCCTAAGCAGACTGCGCAAGCCCCAGCCATGTCTGTAGATCAAATGAAGGTAGCTGCACAAGAGTTGAAAATGGTCGTACTTACAGCAGAAGAATACAAACAGTGGCAGGAAGAAAAGAAAGTAAACGTACAGCCAGCTCCTGGAGTGCCTAAGGCGCCAGTTACGCCAAAGGTAGGCCAAACAGTGACGCCCGTGACAAAGCAGCCACAAACGCCAACTGTACAGCCAACGACTCCTGGAGCTACATCGGAACAAAAGGTGAATCCGCCAACAAATCCAGTGAGTAAGGACGGCCAGGCTATTCCAACCGTACCGAATACGCAGACACCAACGTCTCCCAATACGGTGGCACCTAAACCTCCGACAGTGGAAGCACCTGTAGCAGATAAAAAGGTATCTTTCACCGTTCCTTACAAAGCAACTGCAGAGGATGTAGCGCAGATTCTCGTAAAGGAAGGAATCCTTCCTGCCGAAAATCAATTTGTGTCCCAGCTACGAGCGAGCGACAAGCTAAATCGTATTCGTGTTGGTACCTATGAAGTGTCGACCGCAGCTAAGGAAGCAGATATCGTCAAGTTGATAACAACGCCGCCTAAAAAATAGGCGGTTTTTTTCAATGTAACCAAATGTGTCCATTTGTCGTCAGCCAAGAAGGAACAAAACTTTTTTTACGAAATAAATGGAATTCGTTTGTTGCAATTGAAACTCCCATATGATATATTCATTTACGGTGTTGAAATCGCACGTCCACCAATTCCAGCAACGGTGCTGCCAATGGCAGAATTGCTTGGAACATGCGGTGAGGCGGAGGTACGCATCACAAAAACCATCTTTGAAGGAGGTGTGAAATATGGCAGTAATTTCGATGAAACAATTGCTCGAGGCTGGTGTACACTTCGGTCACCAAACTCGTCGTTGGAACCCGAAAATGGCTCGCTATATCTTCACCGAACGTAACGGAATCTACATTATCGACCTGCAAAAAACCGTTAAAAAAGTAGAGGAAGCGTACAACTTCGTACGTGAACTCGCTCAAGACGGCGGAAAAATTCTCTTCGTTGGTACGAAGAAACAAGCACAAGAATCCGTTAAAGAAGAAGCAGAACGCACAGGTCACTACTTCATCAACCAACGTTGGTTGGGTGGTACTCTGACAAACTTCACAACCATCAAAAAACGTACTGCTCGCTTGGCTGAGCTGAAGCGTATGGAAAACGATGGTACTTTCGCAGTATTGCCTAAGAAAGAAGTTATCGTACTGCGCAAAGAAATGGATCGTCTGGAAAAATTCTTGGGCGGTATCGCTCACATGGATAAACTGCCTGACGCTCTGTTTGTCATCGATCCTCGTAAAGAGCGCATCGCTGTAGCAGAAGCTCGTAAATTGGGTATCCCAATCGTAGCGATCGTAGATACTAACTGCGATCCAGATGAAATCGATTATGTGATCCCAGGTAACGATGACGCAATTCGCGCTGTGAAATTGCTCACTGCTAAAATGGCAGACGCTCTCCTGGAAGGAAACCAAGGTACAGAGCAACAAGCAACAACAACTGCGTAAGCATGTGTGTTAAAGGGTGGACTGAGGGTGTCAGAACCCCCGTCCATCCTTTTTTGCTGAATAGCGTCGCCGAGGTTAACAGGTGACTGGCTTTTCGATTATAATAGGATCGTAACTTTTCGAGGAGGTTTCACTCAATGGCAATTAGTGCACAAGCGGTTAAAGAACTGCGCGAGCGTACAGGCGCAGGTATGATGGATTGCAAACGCGCGCTGGAAGAAACAGCAGGCGACATGGAAAAAGCAATTGACTTGCTCCGTGAGCGCGGTGTAGCGAAAGCAGCGAAAAAATCCGGACGTATTGCAGCTGAAGGTTTGACTGCGACAGCGGTAGCTGGAAACGTAGCAGCAGTTGTAGAAGTAAACTGCGAAACTGACTTCGTTGGTAAAAACCCTGAGTTCCAAACACTCGTGAAAGACATCGCTGAGCACGTTGTATCCCAACGTCCTGCATCTGTTGAAGAAGCTCTGGAGCAACCTTTCAAAGGTGCTGGCGAGACTTTGGGTCATGTAATCAACGAGAAAATCGCGACTATCGGAGAAAACATCTCCTTCCGTCGTTTTGCACTCTCCGAGAAAACAGACAACGGCGTTTTCGGTGCTTACCTGCACATGGGTGGCCGCATCGGCGTTCTGGTTACTTTGGAAGGTACACAAGACGAAACACTCGCTCGCGACCTGGGCATGCACGCAGCAGCGTCTAACCCTCGTTTTGCTAACCGTGAAGAAGTTTCCGCTGATGAGATCGAGCGTGAGCGTGAGGTTCTGAAAAACCAAGCACTGGCTGAAGGTAAACCTGCTAACATCGTTGAGAAAATGGTAGAAGGCCGCCTCTCCAAATTCTTCGAAGAATACGTACTGGTTGAACAACCATTCGTAAAAGATACTGACAAGAAAGTAGCTGTACTTCTGAAAGAAGCAGGTGCTACCTTGAAAGGATTCGCTCGCTTCCAAGTTGGCGAAGGTATCGAGAAGAAACAAGAAGACTTCGCAGCTGAAGTAATGGCTCAAGTTAATAAGCAATAATAAAGGTTATAGGGAACACCTTCGTGTTCCCTATTTTCAAAGCGAAAGTTTCACTTTGTGTGAAACTTTCTGCATGTAAATAGCAAGTGTGTACCTGTTCCCAATTAGAAGGAATGAAGACTGGGCACAGAGAATGATTCATGAATGGAGGCCGTTTCACATGCCACTTCCTGCCTATAAACGGGTTGTGTTAAAGTTGAGTGGGGAAGCTTTGGCGGGGGACTTAGGGTATGGAATTGACCCAAAGGTAATCTTCTCCGTCGCTAACCAGATCAAGGAAATCGTAGAATTGGGTGTACAAGTCGCAGTAGTCGTCGGAGGAGGTAACATCTGGCGCGGACTTTCCGGCAGCTCAAAAGGAATGGATCGGGCAACAGCCGATTACATGGGGATGCTGGCCACAATTATGAACTCACTCGCCTTGCAGGATGGGTTAGAAAAAGTGAACGTCCCGACTCGTGTTCAAACCTCGATTGAGATGAGACAGGTAGCAGAACCATACATACGCCGCCGTGCCATTCGTCATTTGGAAAAAATGCGTGTGGTCATCTTCGCTGCCGGTACTGGTAACCCTTACTTTTCAACGGATACGACTGCTGCTCTGCGTGCAGCTGAGATTGAAGCTGAAGTGATCCTGATGGCGAAAAACAAGGTAGACGGTGTATACTCTGCAGACCCAAGCCTTGACCCGAACGCTAAGAAGTACGACCAGCTGACATTCCTGGAAGTGCTGAATAAAGGTTTAGGTGTCATGGATTCAACAGCGTCCAGCTTGTGCATGGATAACAGTATTCCGTTGATCGTCTTTAACATTTCTGAAGAAGGCAATATTCGTCGGGCAGTAATGGGCGACAAAATCGGTACTCTAGTGAAAGGGGAATAATTATGCCACAAACTGTGCTAAATGACATGGAAGATCGCATGAATAAAGCGATCAATGCTTTGAAAAGAGATCTGTCCAGCCTGCGTGCAGGTCGTGCGAACCCAGCGATGCTGGATCGTGTTACAGTAGACTACTACGGCACTCCAACGCCGATTAGCCAATTGGCAAACATCAGTGTACCAGAACCACGTATGCTGACAATCCAGCCTTGGGATAAAACGGCGCTTAAAGAAATTGACCGTGCGCTGCAACAATCGGATTTGGGAATTTCTCCATCCAACGATGGTGTGATTATCCGCCTGATCATTCCTCCCCTCACAGAAGAGCGTCGGAAAGAGCTCGTGAAGCTGGCAGGAAAAGGTGGAGAAGAAGCAAAAGTAGCGATTCGAAACATCCGTCGTGATGCAAACGATGAAATCAAAAAGCTGGAAAAAGCTGCTACCATTTCTGAGGACGATTCCCGTCGTCATCAAGAAACCATTCAAAAAACGACGGATAAATTCATCGCCGAAGTTGACAAGATCGTTAAGGACAAAGAGAAAGACATTTTGGAAGTATAGGTAATGGTAATCCCCCTCGTTTGAGGGGGATGTACGTCTATATCTCTCATTACGGGGGAACACTTATGTTAGAACATCTGGCGCGCAAATGGGGCCGCAAAGAAAAGCAATCGGAGCCAGCCGAGTTGGATCGTTCCGGTAAGATTCCGGAACATGTGGCGATTATTATGGATGGTAACGGTCGTTGGGCCAATAAGCGCAGTTTACCCCGGGTTGCCGGGCACCGTGCAGGAATGAAAGCAGTAAAAGAGGTCGTCAAGGCTGCTGACGAGATTGGCGTGCGTTATATGACGATGTACGCATTCTCTACCGAAAACTGGAAGCGTCCACGCGATGAAGTGGATTTTCTCATGAAACTTCCGCAGGAATTTTTGTCGACAGAATTGGATGAATTAATTGAACGAGGTGTCCGCATACGCATGCTGGGCAGTAAAAACGAGCTGCCTTCTCATACGTTGAAAGCGCTACTGGAAGCAGAAGAGAGAACGAAGGACAATAGTGGTTTGCAATTGAATTTTGCCCTGAATTACGGCGGGCGAGATGAACTTGCAAAAGCATTTTCAGTGATGGCAGAACAAGTAAAAGCAGGCGAGCTTCAACCAGAACAACTGACTGAGGAATTGATATCGAGTTACCTGTACACAAGCGAAATTCCCGATCCAGACCTCTTGATTCGTACAAGTGGAGAGATTCGCTTGAGTAACTTTATGCTGTGGCAATTAGCATATACAGAATTATGGTTTACGGACGTGCTATGGCCTGATTTTACCCGTGAACATTTTTATCAAGCAATCGTGGAATACCAAGGCCGAGCTCGTCGCTACGGGGCGGTATAGCCGAGAGGTGGAATCAGTTGAAGCAACGTATAATTACAGGCCTGATTGGTGGGGCTGCATTTCTATTATTAATGTATGCTGGTGGAGTTTGGTACTCACTATTGGTGTTTTTACTGGCTGTCATTGGCTATTTTGAATTTATGAGAATGGCTGGGATTCAGTCATTTTATTTGGCAGGATTGCTCGGATATGTATTGATGTTAAGCATTTTGTGGCCGTCTCTATTATTTTCGGATTGGCTCAGTATCAGCATGCCGGATCTGATGCTGCCCGTCATCCTGCTCTTGTTGATTTACTCCGTTTTACGGAAAAATCAGTTTCACATTGAACACGTCGCCCTTACGTTGGTGGGGGCGTTATACATAGGCTACGGTTTTACTTATATGGCCGCTACCCGAAACCTACCTGAGGGATTCATGCTTACGGTCATGGTCATTATGGGAATCTGGTCGACTGATTCGGGCGCCTATTTTGTCGGAAAAGCAATAGGTAAACGTAAACTGTGGCCAGAAATAAGTCCAAACAAGACGGTGGAAGGGGCCTTAGGCGGTCTCGCCGCTTCTGTCTTGATTGTTCTTTCCATCAATGCAAGCTTTGGACATTTTGCAATTGATCAGGCTTTGACCATCGCACTTGTTGCGGGGATCATCGGGCAATTGGGTGATTTGGTTGAGTCGGCTTTCAAGAGACATTTCCATGTAAAAGATTCAGGGCAGCTGATCCCAGGTCATGGGGGCGTTTTGGATCGCTTTGATAGTTTTTTGCTCGTCTTTCCGGTTCTACATCTATTAGGTATTGTCTAAAACCTTTTGCATATAGAAAGAGATATAGAGGGTGAAATCCGTGAAAAAAATAGCGCTCTTAGGTTCAACGGGGTCAGTTGGAACGAGCACACTTGAAGTCGTAGGCCAGCATCCTGAGGATTTTTCAGTGGTGGCTATGGCTGCTGGAACAAACATCGATCTATTGACACTCCAGGTGGAAACATTCAAGCCCGAGCTCGTTTCTGTAGGAAATGAGAAGGCTGCCGTTGAACTGCGCGATAGATTGGCGGGCAAGTCTCAACCAGAAATCGTTTACGGGGCGGAAGGATTGGAACTGGTTGCCCGTCATGAAGCTGCCAATTTCGTTATGACCGCTGTTGTCGGCAGTGTAGGGGTCGCACCTACACTCGCCGCGATTGAGGCGGGAAAAACAATTGGACTGGCCAACAAAGAGACACTGGTGAGCGCTGGCCCTGTCGTCATGAAACGAGCGAAAGAAAAAGGCGTATCCATTATTCCAGTAGACAGCGAGCATTCAGCTGTCTACCAATGTCTGCAAGGCGAACGTATGGAAGATGTGGCAAAGATTATTTTGACCGCATCAGGCGGTTCCTTCCGTCACCTCTCACGCGAGGATCTAGAGCAAGTGACGGTAGAGCAGGCATTGGCTCATCCGAATTGGAGCATGGGTGCAAAAATTACCATCGATTCTGCGACCATGATGAACAAAGGTTTCGAAGTGATCGAGGCTCATTGGCTGTTTGATCTACCTTATGAGCAAATCGAATGCGTATTGCATTATGAAAGTATCATACACTCTATGGTAGAATACAAAGACAGAGCGGTCATGGCCCAACTGGGTACACCGGATATGAAGGTTCCGATTCAGTACGCCATGAGCTATCCCATCAGAAAAAAACTGCCGACGGAACCACTTGATTTGGTCAAGATCGCCACGCTTCATTTTGCAGCCATGGATTATGAGCGTTATCCTCTGTTAAAATTAGCGTATGAGTGCGGCATGGCAGGAGGTACGCATACTGCAGTACTGAATGCAGCCAATGAGGTCGCAGTTGATATGTTCTTGAAGGGAGCGATCCGTTTTTTAGACATCGAAAAGGTAGTCCGAAAAACATGCGAAGCTCATTCTGGTGTAGCGAGTCCGGAGCTTGCAGATATTTTTGCAGCTGATGAATGGGCACGCTCTTATGCGCTCGTCTCCATCTAAGGAATATGAGTGTTAGATACTTGACAGAAAGGTGGCTGTTCACTTGCCTTTGCCCAACCTGGATTCCGTTGAATCAATTCTCGCGATTGTCGTTGTATTTGGGGTACTTGTCTTTGTGCACGAACTAGGACACTTCCTTCTGGCCAAGAAGGCAGGAATCTTATGTCGTGAATTTGCACTGGGAATGGGGCCAAAAATTTTTCGCGTGAAGCGGGGAGAAACGGAATACACCTTACGCCTGTTACCCATCGGTGGTCTCGTTCGTATGGCGGGAGAAGACCCGGAGATGGATATGTTAAAACCGCACATGGAAGTTACCGTGGAGCGGGATGCGTTAGGAAAGGTCACACATATTTTGCTCGATGGGCCAAGTTCTGGTTCTGCTCGTGCGATTACTGGTACGGTGGTACAATTCGATTTGGAGCAAAATTTAAATATCGTACTGGAACTGGACGGAGAGCAGAAGACGTTTGCTGTTCATCCACAGGCTCAGCTGGTCAAGGATGGACAAGAAGTACAGATTGCCCCTCTAAACAGACAGTTCAAAGGCAAGACAGTTTCACAACGTTTTTGGGCGATTTTTGCAGGACCTGCAGCCAACTTTTTGCTGGCATTTGTCTTGTTTATCGTGATCGGCTTCTTGTACGGCGTGCCGAATGGCAGCTATCTGGGGAATGTGATCCCGGATGGACCTGCTGCTCAAGCTGGATTATTGCCAGGTGATAAGGTGATCGCGATTCAAGGTCAGCCTGTATCCTCATGGAAAGACGTTGTAGAGAAGATTAGCAAAGCGCCGGACCAACAATTAACATTTGAGTACGAGCGCAATGGCCAGCGTATGACTGTGCCAGTTAAAGTAGGGAAAGACGAGAACAACGTGGGTAAGATCATGGTAACTAATGCAACCACGTTTGCCCCAGGAGAAGTTCTCAAATACGGTGCAACCTCCACGTACGATTTTACGGTGATGATCCTGAAAAGCTTGGGAATGCTCGTAACTGGGGAATACGGATTGAAGGACTTGAGTGGTCCAGTCGGTATTTTCAAGATGACTGGAGAGGTTGCGCAACAAGGTATGGCGATTCTGTTGAAATGGGCTGCTGTATTGAGCATTAACCTTGGGTTGTTCAATCTGTTGCCACTGCCAGCCTTGGATGGCGGTCGTCTCGCATTCTTGGGAGTAGAGGCGCTGCGCGGTCGACCTGTTGACCCGCATAAAGAAGGAATGGTTCATTTCTTGGGCTTTGCCTTTTTGATGTTGCTGATTTTGGTAGTGACTTGGAATGATCTGCAACGATTGTTCTCCTAATCACGTACTAACACGATAGAAAGAAAAACAGACATACGTTAAAGGATGGTGCAAAATGTTCAAGCGCGAGGAGACGAAACCGGTTTTTGTAGGTGGAGTGCAAATCGGGGGCCAAAAAAGCGTAGTCATCCAGTCGATGACGACAGCAGACACGCGTGATGTAGAAAAAACTCTGGCCGAGATTCAGAGACTGCACGATGTCGGTTGCCAAATTGTTCGCTTGGCCGTCATCAATGAAGATGCAGCACGTGCCATCAAAAAAATTAAAGAACGCTCCCCATTGCCGCTTGTTGCCGACATTCATTTCGACCACAAGCTGGCATTGATTGCACTGGAGAGCGGGATTGATAAAATTCGGATCAACCCAGGAAACATCGGTTCGAAAGAAAAAACGCAACGCGTAGTGGAAGCGTGCCGTGAGCGCAATGTTCCGATTCGTATCGGGGTCAACTCCGGTTCTGTCGAGAAAAGGCTTTTGGATAAATACGGTTATCCTTCTCCGGAAGCAATCGTAGAAAGCGCGATGGACCACGTGCAAATTTTGGAAGACCTGAACTACGACAACATTGTCATTTCCTTGAAGTCTTCCGATGTTCCAACGATGATTCAAACTTATTCGTTGATGGCACAGAAACGCAACTATCCGCTGCACGTTGGTGTAACAGAAGCAGGTACACAGTTCTCTGGTAGCATTAAATCTTCAGTTGGAATCGGAACGGTATTGTCGATGGGCATCGGTGACACGATTCGCGTATCCTTGACAGCTGATCCTGTTGAAGAAATTAAAGTAGCGAAACAAATCCTTCGCAGCTTGGATATCGTGAACAACGATCCAGTGGTGATTGCATGCCCATCTTGCGGTCGATGCGCAATTGACCTGATCGGCTTGGCAACCAAAGTCGAGGATGCCGTTTCCACGCTGAAAGTACCGTTAAAAGTGGCGGTAATGGGCTGCGCGGTAAATGGCCCTGGTGAAGCGCGTGAAGCAGATGTCGGCGTTGCCGGCGGAAATGGCGAGGGCTTGATTTTCCGTAATGGTGAAATTGTTCGGAAAGTAAAAGAAACCGAGTTGTTTGAAGAACTGATGAAAGAAATTAACGAAATTGTAAACGAGCAAAAACCTACGACTGTAGGATAATGCACGTTGATTGCTGATAAGGCATAAGGAGGACACGCACGTGTTGAAGCAAAGTCAAATGTTGATCCCTACCCTGCGGGAAGTGCCATCCGACGCGGAGATTGCCAGCCACAAGCTGCTGCTTCGCGCAGGTATGGCCCGCCAACTGGCTTCCGGTATTTATACGTACCTGCCCCTGGCGCTCCGTTCCCTGCACAAAATCCAAGCAATTGTGCGTGAAGAAATGAATAATGCTGGGGGACAAGAGCTGTTGATGCCAGCGATGCAACCAGCTGAGCTGTGGCATCAAACTGGTCGCTGGGATGTATACGGTCCCGAGCTCGTTCGCCTGCGTGATCGTCATGATCGTCCTTTTGCCTTGGGTCCAACCCATGAAGAAGTCATTACGAGTCTCGTGCGCGATGAGATTAACTCTTACAAAAAACTCCCGATCAACCTTTATCAAATTCAAACCAAGTTCCGTGATGAAGTGCGTCCACGCTTCGGTTTGATTCGTTGCCGCGAGTTTATTATGAAGGATGCTTACTCTTTTGATACGTCACAAGATGGTCTGGATCGCAACTTCCAGGCGATGTACGATGCGTACACAAACATCTTTACCCGAGTAGGCTTGAACTTCCGTGCAGTAGAAGCGGATGCAGGTGCAATCGGCGGAAAAGGCACTTACGAATTCATGGCGTTGTGCGACATTGGGGAAGACACGATTGCTTATTCTGAAGAAGGCGATTTTGCGGCCAACTTGGAAAAGGCAGAAGTCGTGTACAAGCCATCTGCGAAGCCAGCAACAGAAGCGCCAGCTCGAGAAAAATTGCATACACCTGGCATTAAAACGATCGATCAATTGGTACAAGCACTGCAAATCGAAGCAAAGCAAATCATCAAGAGTCTCATTTATCGCGTAGACGACAAGCTGGTTATGGTACTGGTGCGCGGTGATCATGAGATCAATGAAGTGAAGCTGAAAAACTTGTATGATGCGACGATCGTTGGACTGGCTTCTGAAGCGGATATCGTTTCAGTAACAGGAGCGCCTGCAGGATTTGTTGGCCCAGTTGGTATTGATCCTGAAAAAGTGGATATCATCGCGGACAATTTTGTTCAAGATGTTTATGATGGTGTTGTCGGTGCCAATGAAACAGACTATCATCTGACTCACGTAGTTGCTGGCCGTGATTTCACGGTTTCGAAGTACGCTGACTTGCGCAACATTACTGAAGGTGACGAGTGCCCTCGTACAGGTGGTGTTATCAAGTTTGCACGTGGTGTTGAAGTCGGTCACGTATTCAAGCTGGGTACGAAATACTCTACAGCGATGGGTGCTACGTACTTGGATGAAAACGGACGCAGTCAACCGATGATCATGGGTTGCTACGGAATCGGTGTATCTCGTACAATTGCGGCAGTGATCGAGCAGAACAATGATGAAAATGGTATCATTTGGCCAGTGTCTGTTGCACCTTTCCATGTGCATGTGATCCCGGTCAATGTTAAAGTAGAAGAGCAACGTCAAGCTAGTGAACAAATTACAGAAGCACTGCGTAAGGCTGGCATCGAAGTATTGTTTGACGATCGTCCTGAGCGCGCTGGTGTGAAGTTTAAAGACGCCGATTTGATCGGATTGCCTCTGCGTATTACGGTTTCCGATAAAGCGGCACAAGAAGGAACAGTGGAAGTGCGTATCCGCAAAAACGGTGAAACACATGATGTGAAGCTGGATCAATTGGTCGATGAAGTGAAAGGTATCCTATCTCGTGTTGACCAAACCGGAGCTGCGTTGTTCGGGAACTAGTTGCATGCAGGAATAAGAAGGATTTTGTCGAATTTTTACGGGGTACTCCCCTAGATTAAAGGGGAGTGCCTCTTTTTCTTGTTTGAACGCTCACTTATGGGGAAGGTGGGAAAACCGTGGACCGTTTACAAGAGCAAAAACATCGCTTCTCCCTATTGGTCAAGCAAATGGAAGTTCCTGACGAATGGGTGGAGCGATTTTTTCTTGATGCTCAGATTGAAAAGCTAGAGCTGTATAAGCAAAACAAAGAATGGGTTTTTCACTTTGCCCTCCCGAGAATGATACCAGCGGATGTTTATGCTGTTTTTACCAAGCGATTAACGCATACATTTTCACATCTGGCCAAAGTAGATACTCGATTTCGCTATCACCAAAAGCCCTCTCTCGATCACGTAGTTGAAGAGTATTGGGATGTCTTGCTGGCTGGGCTGGAGCCTACGCTGAACTCCTTGGCAGTTACGATGCGTCAAGCGCGTAAACAAGTCGACCAACAGGAAGTCAAGGTGTACTTGCCAACGGAGATGTCCGTTGAGGTTGCCAAGCGAAAACGAGCGGATAATGAGCTTTTGGCTGCTTTCCAGAAAGCTACCGATTGTTCGATGCGTTTTTCTTTCCATGGGGAAGAAAGCGATGACGCGTATAAAGCCTTCGAGGAGCAACGTAAAGAAGAAGAACGTGCTCTCGTCGAAGTTGTGATGACGGCTGCCCAACAAGAGAGCAAATCGTCTGATAAAGCTGAGGCTGTCACTACGCTCATGATGGGTTATGAAATCAAAGATGCGCCGATCCCGATTTGCGAGATTCAAGATGAGGAACGCCGTATTGTCATCCAAGGAACCGTGTTTAACGTAGAGGTAAAAGAGCTCCGTAGTGGGCGTCATTTGCTCACGTTCAACATTTCTGACTATACGGATTCTCTCACGGTGAAGATGTTCTCTCGCGATAAAGAAGATGTGAAAATGCTCGAATTGCTGAAAGACGGCATGTGGGTGAAAGTGCGGGGAAGTGTACAGCATGACACATTTGTACGCGATCTCGTTCTGAATGCCAATGATTTGAATCAGATTGAGCAGGTTATTCGGAAAGATCAAGCGGAAGAAAAACGTGTCGAGCTTCATTGCCATACGCCGATGAGTGCGCTAGATGCTGTTGCATCTGTAAAATCATTGATCTCGACGGCAGCCAAGTGGGGTCATAAAGCCATTGCTGTCACAGACCATGGTGTCGTACAGGCTTTTCCAGAGGCGTATTCCATCGCCAAAAAGAACAACATCAAATGCATTCTCGGTATGGAAGCGTACGTAGTCGAGGATGGTATCGACATCGTTTACAACCTGCAAGCAGACAATAATATTTCCATTGATGAAAATACGGAATACGTCGTGTTTGATACGGAGACGACGGGTTTAAACGCGTCAGAGCATACCATCATCGAGATCGCTGCTGTCAAAATGAAAGGCGCAGAAATTATCGACCAATGGACGGAGCTGATTGACCCGCAATTGCAAATTGGGCCAAAGACAACCGAGATTACGGGGATTACCAACGAAATGCTCCGCGGGCAAGAGACACTTGATGTGGTACTTCGCAAGTTCAAGGATTTTACTGGTGACGCCATTCTGGTTGCACATAATGCAGAGTTTGACAAAGCGTTTATTAACGCCTGCGCCAAACGGATTGGCATGGAGCCATGGACCAATCCATTTTTAGATACGCTACCTTTGGCGCGCTTGATGTACAAAGGGATGCGCAATTATCGATTGGGATCATTAGCGAAAAAGTTCAACGTCGAGCTCATCAATGCCCACCGTGCGTTGGACGATACCGTAGCCTTGGCTCACGTGTTTCAGCAAATGTTGAAGGACATAAAAGAAGCGGAAATCAAATCGCTAGCAGAGCTGAATGAAAAAAGTAACGAAGAGGCCGACTATAAAAGCGGACGCCCATTCCATGCGACCATTCTCGTGCAAAATAAAGAAGGTCTCAAAAACCTGTACAAGCTCGTAAGTCGCTCCCATGTGGAGACATTCTTCCGTTGGCCACGAATTCAGCGAAGCCAGCTGTCCAAATACCGCGAAGGCTTGTTAATTGGTACGGCGTGCAAAGACGGAGAACTCATGCAATCGATTCTCCGTGGTAAGTCACCTGAAGAATTGAAGGAAGTTGCGGCTTTTTACGACTTTATAGAAGTACAGCCGATCTCCCATTACTCACCACTGTTGCGTAATGAAGAAATTCCTTCGCTGGAGACGATGAAAGGCTACCATGAAAAGATCGTCCAAATGGGGAAAGAGCTCGGTAAGCTGGTCGTAGCTACAGGGGATGTGCACTTCCTGAATCCCCAGGATGAGATCTTCCGCGATGTTTTCTTACTATCAAAAGGGGATCCAACCGCTGGCAATCAGCCGCCGCTGTACTTTCATACAACGGATGAGATGCTGGAGGCGTTCTCCTTTTTGGGAGAAGAGATCGCAAAAGAAATTGTCGTGACAAACACAAATGCCATCGCGGATATGATTGAGGATATCAGTCCGATTCCAGACAAGCTGTACACGCCGATCATTGAAGGGGCAGACGATGAGCTGCGTCAAATGTGTTATGACAAAGCAAGGTTGTTGTATGGTGACCCCTTGCCCGAACTGGTCGAGCATCGCTTGGAAAAAGAATTGAACAGTATCATCAAGCACGGTTTCGGTGTGATTTATTTGATTTCACAGCGTTTGGTAACGAAATCGTTGAATGATGGTTATCTGGTAGGTTCACGTGGATCTGTAGGCTCGTCTTTTGTTGCAACGATGTCTGAGATTACAGAGGTAAACCCATTGCCTCCTCATTACCGCTGCCCAAATTGCAAGCACAGCGAGTTTATTACAGATGGTTCAATCGCCTCTGGCTTTGACTTGGAGGATAAAGCATGTACACAATGTGGAACCATGTATGCCAAGGATGGACAGGACATCCCGTTCGAGACGTTCCTCGGCTTTAAAGGAGACAAGGTACCAGATATTGACTTGAACTTCTCTGGTGATTATCAGCCGCGTGCACACAAGTACACACAAGAGCTGTTCGGAGCAGACTACGTATATCGTGCAGGAACGATTGGTACGGTTGCGGAAAAAACAGCGTATGGCTACGTGCGCAAGTATGCCGACGAACGAGGCATGACGTTGCGCAATGCGGAGATATCCCGAATCGTAAACGGCTGCACAGGTGTAAAAAGGACGACAGGGCAGCATCCAGGCGGTATTATCGTAGTTCCTGACTACATGGAAATCGAAGACTTTTGTCCGATTCAGTTCCCGGCTGATGATAATGAGTCTGAATGGCGCACAACCCATTTTGACTTCCACTCCATCCATGACAACTTGCTAAAACTCGATATTCTGGGACACGACGATCCAACCGTCATTCGTATGCTGCAAGACTTGACAGGAATGGACCCGAAGACGATTCCACTGGATGATAAAAAGACAATGTCCATCTTCAGTTCGACGGAAGCCTTGGGGGTCTCACCGGAGCAAATCGGTACGAACATGGGAACATTGGGAATTCCAGAGTTCGGAACCAAATTCGTACGACAGATGCTAGAGGACACTAAACCGACTACGTTTGCCGAGCTCGTTCAGATTTCTGGACTCTCTCACGGTACGGACGTTTGGTTGAACAATGCGCAGGACTTGATCCGCAATGGTACTTGCAAGCTGCCAGACGTAATTGGTTGTCGTGACGATATCATGGTGTATTTGATCTATAAAGGGCTAGAGCCATCTCGTGCCTTTAAGATCATGGAGTCCGTGCGTAAAGGTAAAGGGGTTCCTGAGGACGATCAGGAAGAAATGCGTAATAACAATGTGCCGGAATGGTATATACAGTCATGCCAGCGGATCAAGTACATGTTCCCGAAGGCGCATGCGACTGCCTACGTCATGATGGCTGTACGGATCGCCTATTTCAAGGTTCATCGACCACTGGAGTTTTACGCGACGTACTTCACCGTTCGTGCGGATGACTTTGACATCCCACTGATGGTCAAAGGCTCAGCGGCGATCAAGCAAAAGATTGAAGAGATCGAGGGCAAGGGACATGATGCACAGCCAAAAGAAAAGGCATTGCTAACTGTTTTGGAGATGGCGTTGGAAATGATAGAGCGGGGCTTCCGCTTTGTCAATGTTGATTTGTACAAATCGGACGCTACTCGCTTCTTGATCGAAGGTGATTCCCTCATCGCTCCATTCAACGCCCTGCCTGGTTTAGGGACGAACGCAGCGATCAGTATCGTGCAAGCGAGAGAGCAAGGGGAGTTTTTGTCCAAGGAGGACCTCCTATCCCGATCCCGCATCTCCAAGACTATTTTGGAGTTCTTGGACGAGCAAGGTGCGTTGCAAGGATTGCCAGAATCCAACCAGCTATCCTTGTTCTAAGGCGTGCAGTCAAGGCTTACAGTCATCCAAAGGTTGTCAGCGAAGGGCTGTTATGCTATAATTTTTTTGGAAATACTGGTTTTATACGCATGGCTGATCGAGAGTGGGGAAACCCACTCTTTCTTTCTGGCTACACCTCATGGTTCAAATGAGAAGGAGGTACTTGCTTGAGCAAGGTAACAGGCATCGTCACTGAACTCATCACGCCCATTGTTGAAGAAGTGGGCCTGGAGCTAGTTGACATCGAGTACAAAAAGGAAGGCAGCAACTGGTTTCTGCGCGTGTTTATCGACAATGAAACTGGCAACATCGACATTGATGACTGCCGCCTTGTCAGCGAGAAGCTGAGCGAAAAACTTGACGAAGTAGATCCCATCCCTACGGCATACTTTTTAGAAGTATCTTCGCCGGGTGCTGAGCGCCCATTACGCAAGGATAAGGATTTCACGAAAGCTGTCGGCAGAAATGTGCATATCACAACAAAAGAGCCAATAGAAGGTGCAACCACGTTCGAAGGCGAACTGGTATCCTATGAGGATGGCAAGCTGACAGTAAAAGAAGCAAAGAAAACGTATGTAATTTCCCAAGAGCAAATTGACACGGCTAGAATGGCAATTATTTTTTAGTTGTTGCGGTCTGTGTTAGCCCGTGGTTAGTAAAGGAGGAGGCAACGAAAGTCATGAACGGCGATTTTATCGAGGCTTTAGAAGCCATTGAGAGAGAGAAAGGCATCACCAAAGACGTACTGATTGAGGCCATCGAAGCGGCTCTTATCTCTGGATACAAACGTAACTTCAACTCGGCCCAAAATGTGCGGGTGGATGTAAATCGTCATTCAGGTATGGTGCGTGTATATGCGCGGAAGAGCGTAGTCGAAGAGGTTTTAGATCCGCGCCTAGAGATCTCTCAAGAAGCAGCACAAGAAATCGATCCTAACTTCCGTCTGGAGGACATCGTCGAAATCGAGGTAACGCCTCGTGATTTCGGTCGTATTGCTGCTCAGACAGCGAAGCAAGTGGTTACACAGCGCATTCGCGAAGCGGAGCGCGGTTTGATCTACAGCGAGTTTATCGAGCGTGAAGACGATATCGTAACAGGTGTCGTTCAGCGTATGGACGCTCGCAATTATTACATTGATCTGGGTAAGGCGGAAGCCGTTATGCCGATCACCGAAAAAATGCCATCCGAAGATTTTAAATCACAAGATCGCGTGAAGGCATACATCATCAAAGTAGAGAAAACCACTAAAGGACCGCAAATCGTTGTTTCCCGTACTCACCCGGGGCTTTTGAAGCGCCTCTTTGAATTAGAAGTGCCAGAAATATATGACGGTGTGGTTGAAATCAAATCTGTTGCACGTGAAGCGGGTGATCGCTCAAAGATCGCTGTGCATTCCATCAACGCAGATGTTGATCCAGTAGGGGCTTGTGTCGGTCCAAAGGGCATGCGCGTCCAAACGATCGTTACAGAGCTGAAAGGCGAAAAGATCGACATTGTTCGTTGGTCTGAAGATCCGGCCGAGTACGTAGCCAATGCACTCAGCCCAGCAAAAGTGCTGCATGTAGAGGTTAACGTAGCGGAGAAGGTTACACGTGTGATCGTTCCTGATTATCAATTGTCTCTGGCGATTGGTAAGCGCGGTCAAAACGCACGCCTGGCAGCCAAGCTGACTGGCTGGAAGATCGATATCAAGAGCGAGTCCCAAGCCGACCAAGAAGGCATCGCTTATCCAAAAGAAGTAGAGAGCGATGAAGGGACGGACAACGAATAATCATGAAGCAAAAAAAGATCCCGTTGCGTAAGTGCATTGTTTGCCAAGGAATGTTTCCGAAAAAGGAATTAATCCGCGTTGTCCGGACGCCAGAAGAAGAGATCGTCATTGATCTTACTGGAAGGGCGGCGGGACGCGGTACCTATGTGTGTCGGCAGGAAAGCTGTCTGAAGCCGGATGCGTTCGCATCGGGAAAATGGAAAAAAGTGCTGGAACGTGCCCTCAATATGTCCATCTCCCAAGAAAAGTATGATGCTTTCCGTGAGAAATGGCTGGAGATGGTGGGAAAATGACCCCAAAAGCAGCACAATTACTCGGATTAGCGATGCGTGCGAGAAAGATCGTTAGTGGGGAGGGGCTGGTCATTACTGCTGTTCGTAATGGGCAGGCTCGCCTGGTATTGCTCGCATCAGATGCATCAGACAATACCGCCAAGAAAGTAAAGGATAAATGTTCCTATTACGGTGTCTCATGTGTAACCACTGGCGACCGACATTCATTGGGACACGCAATCGGAAAAGATGGGCGCGTTACCGTGGCGGTAACCGATGGGAAATTGGCCGAAAGCATTCAGCGTCTGCTCACCTAACTTAGAAAGGGTGAAGTATATTTGAAGACACGTGTGTATGAGTATGCCAAACAGCACAACATGAGCAGTAAGGAAATCCTCAATTTGCTAAAACGATTGAATATAGAAGTAGCAAATCATATGAGTATCATGGAAGAAGGGACGATCAAGCGGATCGAGGATCACATGGCCAAATTGCGTTCTGGTGCCAAACCGGAGCAGCATAATACGCCAAGTGATGCAAGACCCAAGCAAACGGAAGATCAACAACGCCCCAACGACTCCAGAGGACAACTGAACAAGCCCCAGCAACAAGCGGGGCAAACTCAAACGGTTAGAAATGACAGACCAAACAGCGATCGTGGAGGAAGCACATCAAACATCAATCGTCCAGCTACCAACAGTGCGAGTGCCAATTCCGATCAGCAAAGTCCTCAGCATGGAAAAAATCAGGGGAAGAATCAGGAGAGAAAACCAAACAATATGAGAAGTCAACCCGCAAAGCCGAATGACCGCAAGCCACAAGGTAACCAGCAACGACCACAAGGCCAAGGACAACAAAGACCACAAGGCCAAGGACAACAAAGACCACAGGGTCAAGGACAACAAAGACCACAGGGTCAAGGACAACAAAGACCACAGAACAATCAGCAACGACCACAAAACCAACAGCGTCCTGCACAACAACCTGTTGCTAATCAAACAGAGGGACAAGAATTTGAAGATAAAGTAACTCTTCCATCCAATGTTGGTACAGAAAAACGTGAGAAAATCAAAAAAGGTCCACAGACTCAAAAGACTTTTGAAGATAACAAGAAGAGTCAGCCTTTCCGTGGCGGTGGTAATAACCGCTATAACCAAAATAATCGCCGTGGCAATAACAATCGTGGTGGTCAAAAAGCTCCACGTCCAGTTTTTGACCCACCTACAAAAATTACCTTTACGGAGTCTTTGACCGTAAACGAATTGGCTGTAAAACTACGCAAAGAACCAGCAGAAGTCATCAAAAAGCTGTTTAATTTGGGAATCATGGCAACGATTAACCAGTACCTTGACCGTGAAGCCATCGAACTCATTTGCGCAGATTATGGCATTGAAGTCGAAGAAAAAATCATCATTGATGAAACCAACTTCGAAACATTGGAAGAAGTAGATGCACCAGAAAGCCTGATGGAGCGCCCGCCAGTTGTTACGATCATGGGTCACGTTGACCACGGGAAAACAACATTGCTCGATGCGATCCGCTCTACTAACGTGGTAGCAGGAGAAGCAGGTGGAATTACCCAGCACATTGGTGCCTACCAAGTCGAGATCAAAGGAAAGAAAATTACTTTCCTGGATACTCCAGGTCACGCGGCCTTCACAACTATGCGTGCTCGTGGTGCTCAAATTACAGACATTACCATTCTGGTAGTTGCAGCAGATGATGGTGTTATGCCGCAAACCGTAGAGGCAATCAGCCATGCAAAAGCAGCAAATGTTCCTATCATCGTAGCGGTAAACAAGATTGATAAACCAGAAGCCAATATGGATCGTATCAAGCAAGAACTGACCGAGTACGAACTGGTTGCCGAAGAGTGGGGCGGCGAGACGATTTTCTCCCCATTGTCCGCTAAACAGCGTACAGGTATCGAAGAACTGCTCGAGTACATCTTGCTCGTATCCGAGGTTCAAGAACTGAAAGCAAACCCAGACAAGCGCGCTCGCGGTACTGTTGTAGAGGCTGAGCTTGACAAGGGACGCGGTCCGGTTGCAACCATTCTGGTTCAACAAGGTACCCTGCGCGTTGGTGACCCGATTGTAGTAGGTTCCGCATTCGGACGTGTACGTGCAATGGTGAACGACAAAGGACGTCGGCTGAAGGAAGCGGGTCCATCTACGCCAGTAGAAATCACTGGTCTGAATGATGTACCACAAGCTGGTGACCAATTCCGTGTCTTTGAAGACGAGAAAAAGGCGCGCGCAATTGGGGAAGCACGTGCATCCAAGCAGCGTGAATCCGAGCGTCGTGAAAGCTCCCGCGTTTCTTTGGATGACTTGTTCCAGCACATCCAAGAAGGCGACATCAAAGAGCTGAACCTGATTGTAAAAGGTGACGTACAAGGTTCTGTAGAAGCTCTGCGCGGTTCTTTGGAAAAAATCGATGTCAACGGTACACGTGTGAAAATCATTCATACAGGTGCTGGTGCGATTACGGAATCTGATGTTACGTTGGCAAATGCATCGAATGCGATCATCATTGGCTTCAACGTACGTCCTGAACCGAATGCACGCAGCATGGCTGAACAAGAGAAGATCGACATTCGCCTGCACCGTGTCATCTACACTGTAATCGAAGAGATCGAGTCTGCTCTCAAAGGGATGCTTGATCCAGTCTTCAAAGAAAACATTATCGGCCAAGCTGAGATTCGTGAAGTGTTCAAAGTATCCAAAGTCGGAAACATTGCTGGTTGCTATGTGACTGAAGGTAAATTGAGCCGCGATGCTGGTGCGCGTTTGATCCGTGAAGGTATTGTGATTTATGAAGGTAAGCTCGATACCCTCAAGCGCTTCAAAGATGATGCGAAAGACGTTGCAGCAGGCTATGAGTGTGGTCTGACTTTGGAACGCTTCAATGACCTCAAAATCGGCGACGTAATCGAAGCATTCGTCATGGTTGAAGTGAAACAATAATGATAGCAGGTGTGCAGATTGAACTGTTTCTGCCCGCTAGCCAAAACCTGAAAGAAAAACGAGCCATCGTCAAAAGTCTGATCGGCAAGCTGCGGAGCCGATTTAACGTCTCCGCAGCAGAGGTGGCTTATCTCGAGCAATGGCAGCGTACCGTGTTGGGTATCGCTGCCGTTGCTAATGAGATCTCTTTTTTACAACAAGAAATGCAGACTGTCGTTCGATTTGTAGAGAACCATCCAGATGTAGAGTTGATTCGTGTGGATACGGAATACTACGATTAATGAACAGTCAGCGGAGGTGAAAAATCGATGAATAAAACACGGATTAGCCGCGTAGGCGAAGAAATCAAAAAAGAGCTGAGCCTCGTATTGCAGCGTGGACTCAAAGATCCTCGTGTCGGTTTTGTAACAGTAACGGATGTAGAGGTAAGCAGTGACCTGCAATTGGCGAAGGTTTTTGTCAGCATTTTTGGCAGTGAGGAAGAGCGTAAAGCTTCTCTTGCTGGTTTGACAAAAGCAAAAGGTTATTTGCGTACGGAGATCGGGAAACGCGTAAAGCTGCGTCACATTCCTGATTTTGTATTCAAGCTGGACGAGTCCATTGACTACGGCAGCAAAATTGAATCAATCCTGCGGGAAATCTCCACAGAGGGAGAGAAACAGGATGAATCCTAATCAAGTAGCAGTACAGGAAGCGGCGCGGTTTATGCAGGAGCACGACCGCTTCCTGGTTCTTTCTCATGTAAGTCCTGATGGAGATGCTACTGGATCTGCTTTGGGAGTCGTGCTCATGCTGGAGCAATTGGGAAAAGAGTATGTGGTTGTAAACGAAGGGGAAACACCGATCAAGTTTAACTTCTTGCCGCGGTTTGACCGTCTTTATAACCTGCGCAAACAACCACTGAACGAGACGTTCGGGGCCGTAATCGCTGTAGACTGCGCGGATGAGTCGCGGATGGGCGATGTACGGTCTTTATTTGCGTCTGGCGCTGCTTTGCTAAATATCGATCACCACCCGACCAACGATCATTTTGGAACGGTCAATCTGATTCGTCCGGATGCAGCCGCAACAGCAGAAATTTTGTTTGATGTTGCAGAAGCAGCAGGGGTTTCTTTCGACGAAGAGCTTGCGCTGTGCATCTATACCGGCCTTCTGACAGATACAGGTGGTTTCCGCTATTCCAATACATCACCGCGCGTCATGGAAATCGCTGCCCAATTACTTGGTTACGGTGTGAAGCCAGGAGACGTAGCAGAACGGTGTCTGGAGGAAATTACTTTTGCCCATGTGAAAGTACTGCGACGCGCTCTGCAAACCTTGCAACTGTCCCATCAAAATCTGGTCGCCTCTATCACTGTTTCAGCCGCAGATTTTGCCGAAGTGGGTGCAGAGCGGGAAGATGCCGGTGGATTGGTGAATTACTGCCGCAACATTGAGGGAGTCGAGGTAGGCGTTTCTTTTGTGGAAGCGGAACCAGGAGTGGTCAAGGTGAGCATGCGCGCTCGCGATCGGGTTGACGTAGCTGTCATTGCGAAGCAACTCGGTGGCGGTGGACACGCAAAAGCAGCAGGATGCACGATCAAAGGACTACTTTCAGAAGTACAGAAAAAAGTATGGACTGTGCTGGACGATGCAGTAGGAGTGAAATTCGATGAGTAACGTGAACGGCGTGCTGGTTATCGACAAACCAGCTGGAATGACTTCCCATGATTGTGTAGCACGTATTCGTCGATTGTATGGAACGAAAAAAGTGGGGCATACGGGTACACTTGATCCAGATGTGACAGGTGTACTCCCCATTTGTGTGGGACACGCAACCAGGCTGGTTGAATATTTGCAAGAGCTGCCTAAGCGTTATGATGTAGTCATGCGCCTAGGCTCTACGACCACAACGGAAGATGCTTCTGGAGAAGTGGTGGAGCAAGCTGGAGTAGATGCAGCATGGATTACGACGGAGCGTATTCAAGCGCTGTTCGAATCCTTTTTGGGTGAAATGGAGCAGGTACCTCCGATGTTCTCTGCGGTAAAGGTAAACGGCAAGCGGCTGTATGACCTAGCTCGTGAAGGCACGGTAATCGAACGGCAGGCACGGAAAGTGACGCTCTATGAGCTGACGCTTCATAAGATTAGCGTGGATGGGGACACTGTCGATGTGGCATTTACGTGCACGTGTTCCAAAGGCACATACATGCGCACCTTATGTGTTGACCTCGGACGCGCTCTGGGTTATCCTGCCCATATGAAGCTGTTGCGGCGAATTAAAAGTGGCCCGTTCCAGGAGCAAGAGGCAATCCCCCTCCAGCAAATCGAGGAACAGGCAGCAAGCGGGGAAGATATTTCCCGTCACTTGGTCTCCATCCCCCAGGCAATCTCATTCTTACCATCGTTTCAGGTCAAGCCAGAACGGATCAAAGCAGTACGTAATGGACTTGCGACTGCACTTCCGGGCGTCACTGCGGAGGAAGGAAGTTTGATTTGTTTGTTTGCGGGGGAAGATTTACTTGGCATTCATCGTGTATGCCGCGGAGACAAAGGACTTTTCGCCAAACCAGAAAAAGTCTTTCCAGCCGAGGTGTAATCCGTGAAAACGATCTACCTAACATACCCGTTTCCGTCTGACCTGCAAGCGAATCCTTGTGCGATTGCACTGGGGTACTTTGATGGTGTACATATTGGGCATCGCCGTGTAATCCAAAAGGCGATTGATACAGCGAAAGCAAACGGATGGCAAAGTACGGTAGTGACCTTTGATCCGCATCCACGAGAAGTATTGGGGCAAAGCGGTTATACCCGCTATTTGACACCACTTGCAGACAAGCTCGAGCAGTTCGAAAAGATGGGCGTAGACACTACATATGTGATGAAGTTCGACATTAGCTTTGCGGCTATTTATCCAGAAGATTTCATCACAGAGTGCCTTCTTCCATTGGAATGCCGCCATATTGTCGTTGGTTTCGACTACACCTTTGGTTATCGTGGGATGGGGACTGCCCATACCTTGCAAGAAATGAGCAAAGGTCGCTATGGGCTCGACATCGTGGGTCCGGTAAATCGCTTGGGTGAAAAAGTGAGCAGTACAATCATCCGTGAATACCTCCATCATGGGGATGTCGAGCAGGTTCGCCATTTGCTAGGTCGCTCCTACAAAGTGCGCGGAACAGTCGTGCATGGTGACAAACGCGGTCGAACCATTGGCTTTCCTACAGCGAACGTCCAAGTGAATCAGCCGTACTTGATCGGAAAGAATGGGGTCTACGGCGTTCGCTTTACCGTGGATGAACAAAGCTACTATGGCGTGATGAACGTTGGGATCAAGCCAACATTCGAACTGGAGAAAAAAGAAAAGTCACTAGAAGTGCACATTTTTGAGTTCTCTGGTGAAATCTATGACAAAGAAGTAGAGGTAGAGTTCTTGTTCTACATCCGGGAAGAACAGAAATTTGCTGGAGTCGATGCACTCATCGCGCAAATAGGACGCGATGTTCAAACGGCGAAGCAAAAATTCGCGGAGGGAATCTCGTAAAGGATTCTCTTTGCTTTTCACAAAATGGTATGCTATAATTCATAACGTTGTACAGATAACCGTAGCTTGGCTGTCCGATTCTCACCGACGGCAGACTCGGCGAACGGTATAAAAAATGAGGAGGTGAGTCATGATGGCATTGACTCAAGAACGTAAAACTCAACTGATTCAAGAGTTCCGTACTCATGAGAACGACACCGGTTCACCGGAAGTGCAAATCGCTATCTTGACCGAAAACATTAACAATCTGAACGGACACTTGCGTACGCACAAGAAAGATCACCACAGCCGTCGTGGTCTCTTGAAAATGGTTGGTCAACGTCGTAACCTGTTGACATACCTGCGTGAAGCAGATGTTCAACGCTATCGTTCGGTTGTAGACCGCCTGGGTCTGCGCCGTTAATCAGCGTCTTGTAAAAAGCGGGTTCTACCCGCTTTTTCTATCGTGTAGGAGGGCTTAGCGTAGAAATACGCTAAGCCCATCCGAAACGAGTAAAAGGCTTGTGCCGTATCTGTTAGTTTCAATTAGCTTCAAAAGAAGCTTTTTTTATTATCTAGAAAGACTGCCAAAGGTAGCCATTTAATTTTTATCTTGGCAGGAAATAATACATATAGGTAGAAAACAAAGTGTGTAAACGCACATTGTTGTGAAGGAGGACTGCTAGCATCATGGAGCAACAATACCGTACATATGACTTCGAACTGGCAGGCCGAAAACTGACCCTGGAATTTGGCAAAATGGCTAAACAGGCGCATGGTTCGGTCTTGGTTCGTTACGGCGATACAGCAATCCTGTCCGCAGTTACAGTCTCGAAGGAACCAAAACCACTTGATTTCTTTCCATTGACTGTCAACTATGAGGAGCGTCTCTACGCGGTTGGGAAAATTCCTGGCGGCTTTATTAAAAGAGAAGGACGCCCAAGCGAGAAGGCGATTTTGGCCAGCCGCTTGATTGACCGCCCTGTCCGCCCTCTTTTTGCAGAAGGATTCCGTAACGATGTACAAATCGTAAATACTGTTCTGTCTGTGGATCAAGACTGCTCACCTGAAATCGCTGCGATGATCGGTACTTCCGCAGCGCTATGCGTCTCGGAGATTCCTTTTGAAGGCCCGATTGCAGGAGTAATCGTAGGACGAATTGACGGAGAGTTCGTCATTAACCCTACAGTAGCTCAAGCAGAGAAAAGCGATATTCACCTGACTGTCGCAGGTACGCATAAAGCGATTAACATGGTGGAAGCAGCTGCGAACCAAGTACCGGAAGCAATCATGCTCGAAGCGATCATGGCTGGTCATGACGTGATTAAGCAACTGGTAGAATTCCAGAACATGATCGTGTCCGAAATTGGCAAGCAAAAGATGGAAGTCATCTTGCATGAGGTTGATCCTGAAATCGATCAAGCTGTACGTGCATATGCGGAAGCTCGCTTGAAAGAAGCTGTTCGCATCGAAGAAAAACAAGCACGCTACGATGCCATTGACGATATCAAGGCAGAAACCAAAGAGCATTTTGCAGCCAAGGATGCTGAGGCATATCCAGAGCAGGAAAAGATGATTAGCGAAGTACTTGGCAATATTGTCAAGGACGAGGTTCGCCGTCTGATTACTGACGAGAAAGTTCGCCCTGATGGACGAGCTCTGAACGAAATCCGTCCGCTGTCCAGTGAGACAACCATTCTTTCCCGTACACATGGTTCTGCTATGTTTACCCGCGGTCAGACGCAAGCACTGAGCGTTTGTACATTGGGCGCGCTGGGAGATGTTCAAATTCTCGATGGACTCGGTCTGGAAGAATCGAAGCGCTTTATGCACCACTACAACTTCCCGCCGTATAGCGTGGGTGAAGCACGTCCGTTGCGTCCTCCGGGTCGTCGTGAAATCGGACACGGTGCGTTGGGTGAGCGTGCAATCGAGCCGATCATTCCATCTGAGGTTGAGTTCCCATACACCATTCGTCTCGTTTCAGAAGTAATTGAATCCAACGGTTCCACATCCCAAGCGTCGATTTGCGCGAGCGTACTTGCCTTGATGGATGCAGGTGTACCGATCAAAGCACCGGTAGCAGGTATTGCGATGGGCTTGATCATGAGCAAAGATGAGAAATCTTTCTCGATCCTGACTGATATTCAAGGTATGGAAGATCATTTGGGAGATATGGATTTCAAAGTAGCGGGTACAGAGGCTGGTGTAACAGCTATCCAAATGGACATCAAAATTTCCGGTATCAACCGTGAGATTTTAGAGTTGGCCTTGGAACAAGCGCGTGTAGGTCGTTTGCACATTCTGAACCATATGATGAGCACGATTTCCGAACCGCGTAAAGAACTGTCTCCTTATGCACCAAAAATCATGACCATGACGATCAATCCGGAGAAAATTCGCGATGTAATCGGTCCACAAGGTCGTGTCATTAATAAGATTATCGAAGAAACCGGCGTAAAAATCGACATCGAACAAGATGGACGTGTCTTCATCGCATCCATCAACCACGAAGCAAATCTGCGCGCGAAACAAATCATTGAAGATCTGGTTCGTGAAGTAGCTGTTGGTCAGGTGTACCTGGGAACAGTAAAACGCGTAGAGAAGTACGGTGCGTTCATCGAGTTGTTCGCAGGTAAAGAGGGCTTGTGCCACATCTCTCAACTGGCTGAAGAGCGTGTAGCCAAAACAGAAGATGTTGTCGCAGTTGGTGATAAAGTACAAGTGAAAGTGACCGAGATCGACGACCAAGGTCGTGTGAATCTCTCTCGCAAAGCAGTTTTGAAAGAACAAGCTGCTGCGGAACAAGCTGCTGAAACACCAACAAAAGCAGAATAAAGAAAAACAAAAGGCTTCGTCACTCGAAGAAATTCGTGTACGGAAGCTTTTTTCTTTTCTATGCCAGAATGCTCCCGTTTCGTATGTCTAAGTCGTCCCATCCTCTCATACATTGGACAAGAGAGACTCGTACGATCGATAGAGGAGGGCGACGCCCTAATGACGAATAGGACCAGGAGACTTTTGTTCATATTTATATATGGAGCAGCGCTGATTGTTCTCTTGAATTATCAGCCTATTCATCATTACATTAGCACGATCAAAAATGTCCACGTAGTGACTGGGGATCGAAACGAAAATGAAAAAGCGCGTTTACGGGCGCAGATTGAAAAGTGGCGAGAGGGCCGAGAGGAAGAGCCGATCGATGCCGTCGTTGATCAGACGTGGAAGGCGATTCCCGGTTATAATGGACGTGTAGTCGATGTAGAAGAATCGCTCAATAAAATGCTGGCTGCGGGTGTATCCAGCCCGGATTTGCTCGTATACAAGGAAGTACCCCCAGCGATTTCGCTTGAGCAATTGGGAGCACAACCCATCTATCGAGGAAATCCAAATAAACCAGCGATTTCTTTCATGATCAACGTGGCTTGGGGAAATGAGTATCTCGACTCGATGCTCAATACACTCGATAAACATAAGGTAAAGACGACGTTCTTTCTGGATGGCTCTTGGGTAAAACGTTACCCCGAAGAAGCAAAAAAGATCATGGCACGTGGCCATGAGATTGGTAATCATGCGTATTCCCATCCCGATATGAACACACTGGGAACACAGAGGATTCATCAAGAGATAAGTCGTACGCAAGATGTTATTTTTAAAACGCTGGAAGTGAAGCCTACCCTTTTTGCTCCGCCATCTGGTGCTTTTAACCAACGCGTTGTACAAATCGCGGACTCGTCTTTTCAAATGAAGACGATTCTATGGACGGCAGATACAATTGACTGGCAGAAACCATCACCTGCTTATGTGATCAATAAAATAAGCCGGAAAATGGAGAACGGTGTCCTCGTGCTCATGCACCCTACGTCTACCTCCGAGGCGAGTTTAGATCAACTTCTGACGATCGCCAAAAAGAAGGGGCTACAGCCGACGACTGTTTCGGAGGTTATATCGAGTCGTAGACTCCCGTCACCGTAATTACATGTTCATTTATTGTGGAGACAAAGGAAGTTTGCTATAGTTAGACGTGTTTACAAGAAATTCCCCGAGGTTTCGGGTAGAGACAGATGAACAACCGAGGAGGATTTACGTGATACAACGTCATACGTGTGATAACGGTCTTCGAATCGTGACGGAACGGATTCCGTCCGTTCGCTCCGTTGCCTTAGGCATCTGGGTAGGGACTGGTTCGAAATATGAAAATGAGAAAAACAACGGGATCTCCCATTTTCTCGAGCATATGTTTTTTAAAGGTACAAAAACTCGTTCTGCAAAGGAAATTGCGGAAACCTTTGATGAGATTGGCGGGAACGTGAACGCCTTTACTTCGAAGGAGTATACCTGCTATTACGCAAGGGTGCTCGACCAACATGCTCCTATTGCTCTCGATGTTCTTTCCGATATGTATTTCAACTCGGTATTTGATGCAGATGAGTTGGAAAAGGAAAAGAACGTCGTCATTGAAGAGATTAGCATGTATGAAGACACGCCAGATGATTTGGTGCATGATTTGATTGCACGCGCTTCATACAGCACACACCCGCTAGGCTATTCGATTTTAGGTACGGAAGATGTCCTGCGCAGCTTGAAGCGTGACGATTTGCTCGCTTATATTGATCAGCACTATCTGCCGACGAATACGGTGATTACGGTAGCGGGTAATTTTGAAGACAGTTTGATTGAAGATATCCAAAAGCGTTTTCAAGCTTTCTCGCGTTCAGGCATTATGCCGACCTTGTCTACCCCAGATTTTGCTGGAAATGTGATCGCGCATCATAAGGCAACAGAGCAAGCGCATTTGTGCCTGTCTTTACCTGGGTTTAAGGTAGGACATCCTGAAGTATACTCCTTGATTTTGCTGAACAACGTGCTGGGTGGTAGCATGAGCTCGCGTCTATTCCAAGAAATTCGAGAAGAACGCGGCTTGGCATACTCTGTTTATTCTTATCACTCTTCCTATAAAGAAGCGGGTACGTTCCACGTGTATACAGGAACGGCACCAGAGCAAGTAGGACAGGTATTTGACATTGTCTCGCGCGTCCTGCGCGATGTCGCTGATCATGGAATTACGGACAAAGAGCTGAACAAAGGAAAAGAGCAGCTGAAAGGCAGCCTGATGCTCAGCTTGGAAAGCACGAATAGCCGTATGAGTCGCCTTGGCAAAAATGAACTCTTACTGGGCCGTCACCTTAGTCTAGATGAGATCATCGCCAAAATTGACCGCGTTTCCCATGAATCTGTTCTGGCTGTGGCGCAGCAGCTGTTTCGTTCCAAGATGTCTATGGCGATGGTGAGTCCACTCGATGGCTTCCCTGAAAATGTGAAGAACGATATTCTGTTGTAGGGAAAAATCCGGCATAGCCCGGATTTTTTTGCGTATATCAACAGTAAATGAAAGGACAAAGGGGGCTTCTCCATGCGCTTGAGCGAGTTGGGTGGGAAGGAGATTATCGGACTGGACAACGGAGAGAAAATGGGGGTTATCAGTGATTCCGATTTAGTCATCCATCCCGAAAACGGTACGATTCAATCCATCATCTTGCCAGGAGGTAGTTTCTTTGGGTTCGGAAAGAAACGAGAGGACCTCGTGATCCCGTGGAGCTCCATCGTAAAAATTGGGCCAGATATGGTCATCATCCAGCTTAAAGCGCCTGAGGCACAAGCCTCTCAAAAGTAGGCGCTACTGTCACCGAAGTAGCAGGAGCGGAATAGGATGGGGGTAGACCGCATGGATTTCCGTCAACTTTTCCAAAAGGAAAACCTTTGCGTTCCGATCATTTAATGCAGTAAAATGTGTGGAAAGGGGAACGCAGCATGCTAACGGGCATACATGTTGCCTTCATCGGCGGAGACGCTCGCCAGTTGGAAGTCATTAAGCGATGCATACAACTGGATGCTAGCGTCACGTTAGTTGGCTTCGACAACCTGGAAAGTAATTTTACAGGGGCAACGAAGAAACCATTAACATGCGATGTGTTGAAAGACGTGGACGCCCTCATCCTACCCATCGTAGGGACCGATGATCAAGGATACGTGGAAAGTATTTTCTGCTCCAAACAACTGCAGTTGCTAGATGAACATGTGGCAAGTCTGCCGAGTCATTGCGTGGTTTACACGGGAATGGCAAAGCCTTATTTGAAAAAACTATTGGCTTCCACACGGCTTCCTCTCGTGGAGCTCTTGGATCGTGATGACGTAGCTATCTATAACTCTATCCCTACTGTAGAGGGAGCGTTAATGATGGCGATTCAGCATACGGATATTACGATTCATGGATCACAGTCAATTGTTTTGGGATTGGGCCGAACAGGTTTGTCCATGGCTCGAGCATTGCATGCGTTAGGGGCCCGCGTAAGAGTTGGGGCCAGACGTCAAGAACACTTGGCACGCATTTATGAGATGGGATTGACTCCCTTCCATATAAGCGAAGTAAGGCAACAGGTTACGAATGCTGATTTCATTTTTAATACCATCCCGCAATTATTACTCACGGCAGAAGTGATTGCTCAAATGCCTCAATCGGCGTTTATTCTTGATCTTGCCTCCAAACCAGGAGGAACAGATTTTCGTTACGCTGAAAGACGAGGGATCAAAGCTCTTCTTGCTCCCGGCTTACCTGGAATCGTTGCACCTAAAACCGCTGGACAAATTTTGGCCCAAACATTGTCTCGTCTGATTGCGGATCAAAGGAAAGCGCCAGGAGGGGATGCAACATGAGTAAGCTTCAGGGAAAGACCATTGGATTTGGTTTGTCTGGATCGCATTGTACCTTTGAGGAAACGATGCCGCAAATTAAGCGATTTGTGGATGCTGGAGCAAGGGTGGTTCCGATTGTATCGAATACGATTATGACCACGGATACACGCTTCGGTACTTCGCAAAGCTGGCAGCAACAAATCAAGGAACTGACAGGGGAGGAACTTATTTCGACGATTCCTCAGGCTGAGCCGTTGGGACCTTCCAAGTTGTTGGATGTCATGCTGATTGCGCCTTGCACAGGCAGTACGACGAGTCGACTGGCGAATGCCATTACAGATAGTGCCGTACTGATGGCAGCTAAAGCGACCATGCGTAATTTGCGACCCATTGTGATTGCCATATCCACCAATGATGGTCTGGGATTAAATGCAGCCAATATTGCCAAGCTGTTGGCTGCGAAGAATATGTATTTCGTGCCATTCGGGCAGGATGCCCCGGATAAAAAACCGAATTCGCTTGTAGCTCGTATGGATCTCCTATTGGAAACATGCGAAGCAGCTTTGGAAGGTCGACAATTGCAACCCTTGCTCATCGAGAGATTTAACTACTAATAAGACTACAGAAAAACCAATAAACCTGCTTTTTCGCGATTAGGAGGAGAGTAAGAGATGGCAAACCAACTGACTTTCAATGTTGCTGTAGTCGGTGCGACTGGTGCAGTCGGACAGCAGATGATTCAACTATTAGAAAAGCGCAACTTCCCAATCAAACAGCTTAAGCTGCTTGCTTCTGGACGTTCTGCAGGAAAAACAGTCACCTTCAAGGGGCAAGAAATTGTACTGGAAGAGGCGACTCCAGACAGTTTTGCAGGGGTTGATTTTGCCCTGTTTAGTGCTGGTGGATCGGTCAGCAAGGAACTGGCTCATCACGCAGTGCGTCATGGTGCAGTTGTCATTGACAATACCAGCGCATTCCGGATGGACCCAGATGTTCCTCTCGTTGTGCCAGAAGTAAACATGGATGCTGCGCTCGCTCATAATGGAATCATTGCGAATCCGAATTGCTCTACGATTCAGATGGTTGCCGCTCTAAAACCCCTGTATGATCGTTTTGGTATAGACAGAATTATCGTTTCTACTTACCAGGCAGTATCTGGTGCAGGTCAATCTGCGATCAATGAATTGCTCGACCAGAGTCGAGACATTTTGGATGGTAAAGAACCGCAGTGTAACGTACTTCCCGTAGGCAAATTGCCTGTACATCATCAGATTGCGTACAACGCGATTCCGCAGATTGATGTGTTCACCGACAATGGTTTTACTTATGAAGAAATGAAAATGGTTAATGAAACCAAAAAAATCTTCGGTGATGACACTGTACTTGTTTCAGCTACTTGCGTACGTATTCCAGTGGTCTACGGCCACAGCGAGTCGGTATATGTAGAGCTGAAACAGGATTACGATCTGGCAGAAGTAAAGGCCCTGCTGAAAGACGCTCCGGGTATCGCGTTAGTAGATGCGCCGGAGGAACAGCAGTATCCACTCGCTACTGATGCAACAGGCAAACTGGAAGTATTCGTGGGCCGGGTGCGTCGTGATCTCCATCATCCTCGTGGACTGCATATGTGGATCGTTTCTGACAATCTTCTCAAGGGTGCAGCATGGAATACAGTACAAATCGCTGAAGAACTCATAAAAGCAAGAGTATAGGGGAGAGGTTAGTGAAGATTCTCGTCCAGAAGTTCGGTGGTTCTTCCTTGACGACGGAGGATTGCCGGATGCGGGCAATCTACCATATGGAAAAAGCAATTGATGAGGGTTATGCCCTCGTCGTTGTCGTATCGGCGATGGGGCGCAAGGGCGATCCATATGCGACCGATACACTTTTGCAGTTGGTTCGTGCGAATGGGAACCAACTGCCGAGTAGAGAAATGGATATGCTGATGCATACCGGAGAAATCATCTCTGCTACAGTCATGTGCAGCATGCTAAATGCACGGGGAATAAAAGCAACAATTTTGACAGGCGGTCAGGCAAATATAGTGACGAGCGACGACTTTACGAATGCACAAATTATGTCGATCGATCCAGCTCGCATTTTGCAGGACTTGCAGGAAAGTCAAGTTGTGATCGTCCCAGGATTTCAGGGACGTACAGCCGAGTGGGAAATTACGACACTGGGACGGGGCGGAAGCGATACGACTGCAACCGCTCTCGGTGTCGCCTTGAAGGCTGAAACGGTGGATATTTTCACCGACGTGGAAGGCATCATGACCGCAGACCCGCGGATCGTTGAGGAAGCGCAGCGGCTCGGTATGGTGACCTACACGGAAATTTGCAACATGGCTCACCTGGGTGCAAAAGTTATTCATCCTAGAGCGGTGGAGATCGCGATGCACGCAAACGTGCCGATTCGTGTTCGCTCTACGTTTTCGGACGACCCCGGTACACTTGTTACGACTATGCTGGAGATTGGGAAAATGGGCTACACAGTAAACGACAGAGTCGTTATGGGAATTGCTCATGTACCGAACATTACTCAAATTAAGGTCGCGAACAAAGAAGGGTCTTACGATACACAGCTGCAAGTCTTCAAAACGATGGCAACCAATAACATCAGTGTAGATTTCATCAATGTGAACCCAATGGGTGTCGCTTACACGGTCCATGATGAAATGGGAGAAAAAGCTGCTCGTTTGTTAACAGAAATGGGATACGAGCCGCAGCTTTTGCCGCATTGCGCGAAAGTGTCCGTGATTGGTGCAGGGATGACGGGAGTGCCCGGCGTGATGGCAAGAATCGTGGAGGCACTTACACAAGAAGATATTCAAATTCTTCAATCGGCAGACTCTCATACAACCATCTGGGTACTCGTGCATGAAATGGATATGGTGAAGGCGGTTCGCGCACTTCATCAGCAGTTCAACCTGCATGTTCAACATAAGTAAGAGCATATTCTGACTTTAAATACCTACTGATCACGATAAAGAGGAGTTGGAGAGGTAGTGGCACGTTTTGGTCGACTGGTTACCGCAATGGTAACGCCTTTTAATGAGCAGCTACAGGTCGATTACGATAAAACAGAGCGACTGATTGACCATTTGATTGCAAATGGAACAACTGGAATCGTATTGAGTGGTACCACGGGTGAATCACCGACTTTATCCCGTACGGAGAAACTCGATCTTTTCCGCCATGTTGTTTCCTACGCAAAAGGAAGATGCCACATCATTGCAGGAACAGGCAGCAATGATACAGCCTCAAGTATTGAGTTCACCCAAGCTGTACAATCGATTGGCGTAGACGCTGTCATGGTCGTTGCTCCTTATTACAGCAAGCCATCGCAGGAGGGGCTTTACGCACATTTCAAGGCATTATCGGAAGCGACGGAGTTGCCCGTGATGCTATATAATGTGCCAGGAAGATCCGTGGTCAATATGACTGCCGAAACGACACTTCGTTTGGCAGAGCTGCCTAATGTGGTATGCATCAAGGAAGCCTCCGGGAATTTGTCACAAATGGCGCAAATTATTGAGCATGCCCCGGAAGGCTTTGAGCTGTACAGTGGCGATGATGGCTTAACTTTGCCGATCTTGTCAATCGGAGGAGTGGGCATTGTCAGTGTGGCGAGTCACGTAGTCGGCCGCCCAATGACAGATATGATGGACGCTTATTTTGCCGGTAACTATACAGAGGCAGGAAGACTCCATCGCAAGCTGTTGCCGATTTTTGAAGGCCTCTTTGCGTACCCGAGCCCTGGACCGACCAAGGTCGCTTTAGAAAAGCTCGGCGTTCAAGTTGGAGGTGTTCGGCTGCCTTTAGTCGAGCTGAACGAACAGGAAAAAGATTTTGTGCATTCTCTGCTTGTTTAACTCCATAGAAGTTCAAGAGCCATTCCTTCCGGGGATGGCTCTTTTTCCTTGTGTTCATGATTTCACTTCGGGTATAATAAGAACAAGTGATTTGGGGCGGTTTTTTTGAGTGGACATGACAACTAAATATAGGAGGTTACACGTTTTGGCAAAGTCGAATCACTCTGTTCTCGTTTTCGCCCTGGGCGGAGTCGGCGAAATTGGGAAGAATATGTACGTGGTACAAAGCGGTGACGACATCGTGGTGATTGATGCCGGATTGAAGTTCCCAGAAGAAGAAATGCTGGGGATTGATATGGTTATTCCGGATATCACCTACTTGGAGGAACATCGCGACAAGGTTCGGGGTATTATTATTACGCATGGACATGAAGACCACATCGGCGGCCTCAGCTATGTGCTGAAGCATTTGAAAGTCCCGGTTTATGCGACAAAACTTACCCTTGGTTTAATTGATGCAAAGTTAAAAGAAGCGGGCATCCTAAACGAAACAAAACGCGTATTGATCAACAGCGACTCGGAAGTCATTCTCGGAAAGATGAAGGCGACCTTTTTCCGTGTAAACCACAGCATCCCGGATTGTGTAGGGGTATGCTTGGATACGCCGGAAGGTTACATCGTTCATACAGGAGACTTCAAGTTCGATCAAACACCTGTTAACAATCAGGTAGCTGATCTGGCAAAAATGGCGATGATCGGTGACAGAGGCGTTTTGTGCTTGCTCTCTGACAGTACGAATGCAGAACGGCCTGGATTTACCGGATCGGAACGCTCAGTGGGAAAAGCACTCATGGATGTGTTCAGCAAAGCATCTGGACGTATTGTTGTTTCTACGTTTGCATCAAATGTTCACCGCATTCAACAAGTGGTGGACGCTGCAGCACAGTTCAACCGTAAATTGACGGTTGTCGGCCGGAGCATGCAAAATGTTATTAATATCAGCAGAGACTTAGGGTACTTATTGGTCCCAGAGGGTTTGATTGTTGAGATCGATGAAATCAACAAATTGCCTGCTGAACAAGTCGTTATTTTATCAACTGGAAGCCAAGGAGAGCCTATGTCCGCGCTCACTCGGATGGCCCGATCCGCCCATCGGAAAATTGACATCCTTCCAGGGGATACCGTTATCATTGCAGCCACTCCCATTCCAGGGAATGAAAAATATGTGGCTCGTACGATCGATCAATTATCGCGGATTGGTGCAGATGTCATCTATGGCGGCCATGGACCTAACGGAACCGTCCACGTCTCCGGTCATGGTAGCCAAGAGGAATTGCGCCTGATGCTTAACCTAATGAAGCCGAAGTACTTTATTCCCGTTCACGGTGAATATCGCATGCTGAAAACACATGCCTTACTTGCTGACCAGGTTGGCATTCCTGAAGAAAACACGTTCTTGCTGGATAACGGCGATACAGTTGAATTCTCAGGGGGCAAGGCCCGTTACGGTGGAAAAGTCCATGCTGGCAACGTTTTGATTGACGGCTTGGGTGTTGGTGATGTAGGAAATATCGTCCTTAGAGATCGCAAATTACTGTCACAAGATGGCATACTGGTAGTTGTCGTTACACTCAGCAAACAAAATGGCACGATTTTGTCAGGTCCAGACATCATTTCTCGCGGTTTCGTCTACGTGCGTGAATCCGAAGAGCTGCTGGATGAGGCAAATCGCATAGTGACCCAAACACTTGTCAAATGCATGGAAGAAAATGTGAATGAATGGTCTTCACTGAAAAATAACGTAAAAGAGTCATTAGGCCGTTATCTGTACGAGCAAACGCGCAGACGTCCGATGATCTTGCCGATTATCATGGAAGTGTAGGATCACGATAAAGAGCTGGAAATCCTTTGGAAAAAGGGTTTCTGGCTTTTTTTGCCTTTGTGGGCGCATGATTTTTCCTCCCCTTATCCATACTACAGAGGAAAGTGAGGGAGGATCATCCATGTCGAATCAACATTTTAGCGATTTTTTAAATAAGCCGCCGTTTGCGAGCACAGCGGTAACGAGTAAGGAATCCCAGCCACAATCACCAACTGATGATCAGGAGCCTGCTGCCTCGCCGCCATCAGAAGCACCTGGGCAAGAAGATCCGAAGAAAAAACTGCTCGATTCGATTACGCAACTGGGTCAGACAAACGTCCCACAACTCGAAAGCAATATTTATTGTATGACCATCATCGGACAAGTAGAAGGGCATATTCAGTTGCCCCCACAAAATAAGACGACAAAATACGAGCACCTCATTCCTCAATTGGTTGCGGCAGAACAAAACAATAAAATAGAGGGCGTTCTCGTTATTTTGAACACAGTTGGCGGGGACGTAGAAGCGGGCTTGGCAATTGCGGAGATGGTAGCGTCCTTGTCCAAACCGGTAGTCACACTTGTACTCGGCGGTGGCCATAGCATTGGTGTGCCAATTGCCGTTGCTGGTTCGTACTCGTTTATTGCAGAAACAGCAACGATGACGATTCACCCGATCCGTTTGACTGGTCTTGTAATTGGTGTGCCCCAAACGTTTGAGTACTTGGACAAAATGCAGGATCGTGTAGTAAGCTTTATTGCCCGTCACTCCAAAGTTTCAGAAGAAAAGTTCCGTGAGCTAATGACCCGAACAGGTGAATTGACACGAGATATTGGAACCAATGTGATTGGCGTAGATGCGGTGAAATATGGATTGATAGATGAAGTTGGCGGTCTTGGTAGCGCGCTGAAAAAACTGAACGAACTGATCAAAGCGCAAAAAGGTGAGGAGAGTGTACTCCAATGATCTTATACTCCATCATTCCGATGGAAACGGTTTTTGAGAACATGGAGCAAGTGGAGAAGCAAGAGCTGAAAGAGATAACGATGGGTCATGCCACGATGCTCATTGAGCTAACCGGACCGTTTGAAGGAAAAATCGTCAGGCTGATTAGTCCAGATCCGCAAGACTACCTGAAGGAGCAATACGCACCCGGACAAAAAATTCAGTTTCAACCTGAGTGGCTCGCCTAAGAAGTCCTGTATTTCTATGAATTTCCTGTGTTATACTAGAGAAGTACGAACAGCAGCCGAACACGCGACGGCTGCCTTTTTTCCATTAGGTACATAACGAGGAGGAGGCATGCCATTGAGTAGGAGAAAAAAAGAGCGTTCACAAGCGGCATTGGCCTCAGTTGTCAAAATAGAGCTGCTGGGACTTCTCATCATTGTGCTGTCCTTGATCGGGCTATTGGAGAGTGGATGGCTGGGCAAAAATGTACTGGCACTTCTATTTCGGTTTATTGCGGGCTCATGGGATTTTATCATTCCTGTTCTGCTAATCGGTATGGCCATACATATGATGTTTACGAGAAAGTCACCGAAGCTTACTTACCGCGTCTTAGGGATAGCGCTCATTGGTGTGGCGATTTTGACCTGGGATCACATGATTTTGTACAAACAAATTACCGCAGATGGAAAATTTGCAGAGCAAAGCATTATTAAGGTTACATGGGACAGGATTTGGCTCGATCATGGTCAGAAAGTGTCCACCACCGGGGTAGGTGGAGGAATGATCGGTGCTCTGTTTTTTGCGGTGACAAACGGTCTTGTTGGAACAATTGGTACTGGTCTGGTGATTGTGTTTCTTTTCCTCGTGGGACTGATGTTTCTGTTCAATCTTTCTTATGTAAACATTTTGATGTTTGCCAAGGACAAGCTCGCTTTGTTTTACGGAAAGGCCAAGCATACAGTGAAGGACTCTGTACAGCTTTTGCAGGAAGAGAGCGAGAAGAGAAAGAAAGAAGCAAAGGAAGCCGAAGAGGCTCGCAAGCAAAAGCAATCGGCGGAAGAGAACGAGGCCATTGCTGTCACGGCGTTGAAAGAGCAAAAACCTCATTCACAACCTGCTAATCAGGAGGAAGCAGTCCAGCAACTGAATGCCCCATTAATTCGTGATTTTACGGATCGCATTGCGCTGGAAGAGGATGAAGAACCGAGTAATCCTGGTCATCAAGCGAGAGCTGCACAACCGAAACCGAATCAGGAGATTACGTTTGCACTTGAAGGAGAAGCAGAAATCTTCGGTACAATAGATACCGGAGAAGAAAAGAATACCATACCGTATGAGCTGCCAAGTCTGCAAATGCTCGCAAGGCCCAAAGCGAGTGCAACAGGTAAAGACGTTGATCATACCTCAAATGCGGCAAAATTAGTGCAGACACTGAAGAGCTTTGGCGTCAATGCAACTGTTTCCGAGGTACATCGAGGACCGGCTGTTACACGTTACGAAGTTCAGCCTGCTACAGGGGTAAAAGTAAGCAGGATTGTCAGCTTGACGGATGATCTTGCATTGGCACTGGCAGCAAAAGATATCCGTATTGAGGCACCAATCCCAGGGAAATCAGCTATCGGTATCGAGGTTCCGAACTCGGAGGTAGCGGTCGTATCACTACGAGAAGTGTTGGAAGCTCCCGAGTATCAAGATGCAGCAGGAAAGCTTACCGTTGCTCTTGGCCGGGATATTTCCGGAGAGCCGATTGTAGCCGATTTGACCAAAATGCCCCATTTGCTCGTAGCGGGTGCGACTGGAAGCGGTAAATCAGTCTGTATTAACGGATTAATCATGAGTATTTTGTTCAAGGCCAAACCAGAAGAAGTCAAGCTGATGATGGTTGACCCGAAAATGGTGGAACTGAATGTGTACAACGGAATTCCGCATTTGTTGGCTCCAGTTGTGACTGACCCGAGAAGGGCTTCTGTTGCATTGAAAAAAGTCGTGGCAGAGATGGAACGGCGCTATAATTTGTTTGCCAAAACAGGTAGCCGCAATATTGAAATGTACAATGCACAAGTGGAAGGCACCCCACTTCCCTATATCGTCGTCATCGTCGATGAGCTTGCGGACTTGATGATGGTAGCTCCGGGAGAAGTGGAGGATGCGATTTGTCGACTCGCGCAAATGGCTCGTGCTTCCGGAATTCATCTCATCATCGCGACCCAGCGTCCTTCCGTAGATGTCATTACGGGTGTGATCAAGGCAAATATCCCATCCCGCATTGCCTTTGGCGTATCTTCCATGGCTGACTCTAGAACGATTCTCGATATGGGTGGAGCAGAAAAGCTTCTCGGTAGAGGGGACATGCTATCACTGCCGATGGGGGCATCCAAGCCGACCCGTGTTCAAGGAGCTTTTGTATCTGACAAGGAAGTAGAAGAGGTCGTTCGTTTTGTAAAAGAACAGCAAGAGGTTCGCTACAATGAAGAGATGATCCCGGGTGACGTGCAGGAGGAGCAACAGCCAGTTGTGGATGATGAACTGTACGATCAAGCCGTCCAAATCGTTTCAGAAGCCCAAACGGCATCGGCATCCTTGTTGCAGCGTCGTCTCCGTGTCGGTTATACGCGGGCGGCACGATTGATTGATATGATGGAAGCCCAAGGAGTAGTCGGTCCTTATGAGGGAAGCAAGCCTCGTGAGGTTCGTCTTCCACGCCCGTCCATTGAAAGTAATATTTCATAAAGAGAGACCTTGCCAACATTTGTACTGGCAGGGTCTTTTTTCCTATTTTAGTAGAAAAATCCCTGTCTAAATTAATCATTTTGCATTATTATTCATAAATATTTGGCTTGCATGATACTCGCCCCTCATGTAAAATTTCTAAGAGATTGACGGAAATTGTTGTTATTAAGTCTCATACGAATCAGAGGTCTGACGTCCTACCTGTTGGGATGGCTGAAGGACAGCAGGAGTGAATGATGATGAGCATCAAAGGGAATGTTCGATCACTGTTTCTCTTGGTAATGGACAAGATCAAGAGTGATATCGAAACCGGACTTCTTCGTCCTGGTGAACGCCTCCCTTCTGAAGCCGAACTATCCAAACAGCTTGGTGTAAGCAGGGCGACGCTTCGCGAGGCACTCCGACTTCTTGAGGAAGAGAAGATTGTCATTCGTAGACACGGTGTAGGTACCTTTATTAATTCAAAGCCTGTTTTTTCAGGTGGGATTGGGGAACTCTTTAGTGTGACGGATGCAATCGAGCGTCAAGGATATACGGCAGGAACCTTGATCCTGAAAACA
This sequence comes from Brevibacillus brevis NBRC 100599, assembly GCF_000010165.1. NCBI lineage: Bacteria > Bacillati > Bacillota > Bacilli > Caryophanales > Paenibacillaceae > Brevibacillus > Brevibacillus brevis. The sequence continues at coordinate 3,622,399 of NC_012491.1, read as the reverse complement.
TCCTTTGGCGAATCTGCTGAAGAAGAGAGGAAGCGGCTGGCCTTAAATCCGGGTGAAGGCGTTCTCATAGTAGAACGAATTCGAACGGCTGACGGTGAGCCTGTGGTTTATTGTGTGGACCGCATTCCTGCACATCTGGTGCCCGAGGGCTATGCGGCAAGTGGAGAGTCTATCTTCAAATGGCTGGAGAGCGTAACAGGGGTAAGGATCGCATACGCAGTAGCTGATATTGAACCCGTGGGCTACAATGAAAAGGTTTCCAACCTGCTGCATTGCGATAAATCTGCTCCCATGCTCTTGCTCAAACAGATTCATTACGACGAAAGTGAAAAGCCAGTGCTATACTCCCATAATTACTTCAGAGCTGACAAAATTCACTTTCATGTCGTACGGAGACGGTTGTAACTGTGGGGGCAACCTCACTCAACAATTTCATCAACTAAAAACAGGGGGTAATCTCAGATGAAGAAAGTTCTATCCGTGCTTTCTGTGGCAACACTCAGCCTGTCGCTTGTTCTCGCTGGCTGCGGAAGCAAACAAGAAGCACAGCCTCAAGGCCAAACTGGTAGCAATGGAGGCGCTCCAGCCGCTAGTGCTATCAAAGTAGGTATGGTTACAGACGTTGGCGGTGTAAACGACAACTCCTTTAACCAGAGTGCTTGGGAAGGGCTGCAAAAACTCCAAACCGAAATGAATCTCCCGAAAGAAAACGTAAACTATCTGCAATCAAAATCAGATGCTGACTATGTACCAAACCTGACTCAATTCGTAAAAGACGGTTGGGATCTGACTTGGGGTATCGGCTTCTTGATGGGTGACCACCTGAAAAAAGTAGCAAATGAAAACAAAAACGCAAAATTGGCGATTATCGACGCTGAAGTAGATGCTCCTAACGTAGCATCTGTACTCTTTAAAGAGCATGAAGGCTCCTTCCTTGCTGGGGTAGTTGCAGCGAAGATGACCAAAACGAAAAAGGTTGGATTCGTGGGTGGCGTTGACATCCCGGTAATCAAACGTTTTGACCTTGGTTTCGAAGCGGGCGTAAAAGCTGTAGATCCAAGCATTCAAGTAGTGAAAGTTTACACGGGTGCTTTTGACAAACCAGACATGGGTAAATCTACTGCTTCCTCCATGTACGGTCAAGGTGTGGACATCATCTTCCACGCTTCCGGCGGTACAGGCGACGGTGTGTTCAACGAAGCAAAAGACCGTAAAGCTAAAGGCGAGAACGTATGGGTAATCGGTGTTGACAAAGACCAATCCCTGACTTTCGGCGACGAAGTTACATTGACTTCCATGGTAAAACGTGTTGACGAAGCAGTTATTCGTGTATCGAAAGAGCTTTCTGAGGGTAAATTCAAAGGCGGAGTACAATGGCTCGGACTGGCTGAAAACGGTGTAGGTCTGGCTGACACTTCTACGAAGAATGTTCCTGAAGACGTACTGAAGCTGGTTGAAGAATACAAGCAAAAAATCGTTAAAGGCGAAATCACAGTTCCTGATAAGTAAAAACCAAGGAAGCTGCAAATGGACAAGGCTGGTTTGAGCTACTGGCCTTGTCCTTTACCTTCACACTAGACCCGAAAAATGGGGTGAGCATGCATGAACTCGGTAAAAAAAGTGGTTGAAATGAGGGGGATCACAAAACGGTTCCCAGGCATTGTTGCGAATGACAGTATCACGCTGTCTGTAGGTAAAGGTGAAATTCATGCGCTGCTCGGAGAGAATGGCGCGGGCAAGTCCACACTCATGAATATCTTGTTTGGTCTATATCAGCCGGATGAAGGCGAAATTCTGATTAACGAGAAAGTTGTACAGATCACAAGTCCAAGGATTGCAAACGAACTTGGTATCGGAATGGTTCACCAACATTTTATGCTCGTAGAAACATTTACAGTCACGGAAAACATTGTGCTAGGAAATGAACCGAAAAACGGGTTGAAGATAGATATTCAAAGCGCTGAGAAAGCGGTAGAAAAACTGTCGAATCAATACGGGCTCAAAGTTGATCCGAGAGCAAAAATTCAGGATATCTCAGTTGGGATGCAGCAGCGTGTAGAGATTTTGAAAACGCTTTATCGCGGTGCCGACATCTTGATTTTTGATGAGCCTACGGCTGTATTGACGCCGCAGGAAATCCATGAACTTATCGAGATCATGCATAACTTGGTAAAAGAAGGTAAGACGATTATTCTGATCACACACAAGCTGAAAGAAATTATGGCTGTATGTGACGCGGTTACGATTATTCGTCGAGGAAAGGTCATTGACTCCGTATTGGTAAAAAATACGAATCCAGACGATTTGGCTGCGAAAATGGTTGGTCGTGAAGTGAACTTCCGCGTCGATAAAACGGAAGCAAAACCAAAAGAAACCATCTTGGCCGTAGAGAATGTGACTGCAATGGGTAACCGTGGTGTGAATGCGCTGAACAATCTCAGCCTAGAGGTTCGCGCTGGAGAAATCCTCGGAATTGCTGGAGTCGACGGCAATGGCCAAAGTGAACTGATTGAAGTATTAACTGGCTTGCGTAAGGCAACAAGTGGGCGTGTCCTTCTTAATGGCAAAGAAATTACGAATCAAAATCCGCGCAACATCTCAGAATCAGGATTGTCGCACATTCCTGAAGACCGACATAAACGAGGATTGGTTCTTGATTTCACCATGAGTGAAAATATGGTATTGGAAACGTACTTCCATCCAACGTTTTGCAAAAACGGTTTTCTTGATTATGGCGCTATTGACAAGCATGCGGCTAAGCTTATCGAAGAATTCGACGTTCGGACTCCGAGTATTTACACGCCAGCACGAGCGCTTTCCGGAGGAAACCAACAGAAGGCGATTATTGCCCGCGAAGTGGACAAGAACCCGGATTTGCTGATTGCGGCTCAACCTACTCGTGGCTTGGATGTAGGGGCTATCGAATTTATTCATCGCAGGTTAATTGATCAACGCGATCAAGGAAAAGCGGTTCTCTTGCTTTCCTTGGAGCTGGATGAGGTTATCAATGTGTCCGACCGGATTGCAGTTATATATGAGGGAGCTATTGTGGGGATTGTCGATGCAAAATCAACAACGGAGCAAGAGCTCGGCTTGATGATGTCCGGCGGAAAAGTAATGCAAGGAGGGGGAAACGATGAATAAAGTTATTGCGGTCTTCACGAAAGAATCGTTTCTCGTTCCTGCCGTTGCGATCATTCTTGGTCTTTTGACCGGAGCAATTGCAATGCTGG